>CAKSKB010000008.1 GCA_934464705.1 uncultured Clostridia bacterium | reverse complement strand
AAAGGTTTTAATATCCCTAATTTTCATCTTTTTCTCCTGTTTACAAATATATTTTAAAACTTTATTTCATCATATATTCTCGGTATTATAATATTGTTTACCTCGAAGCATTCGGGCTTAATATCATCAAACATACCCCAGTGGACAGGAACCGCAAATTTTGCACCTGTTTTCTTTGCAAACCGTTTTGCATCCTCGATATTCATATTATTTCCAACTCCGTTTATAGGCAGAAAAACAGCATAAATATCATCCGGTAAGTCATCAAAAATTTCTTTATTATATAACGTATCACCCGTTATATACAGTTTTGTGTTTTCGATATCTATAATAAATCCAATTGCATTCAAATCCGAATGTTCGGCTTTAACAGCTGTGAATGTAACATTTTTATATGTCCACACAGTTTTGCGGTTAAACATTACATAATTATGGTTACCGCCGTACTCTCTCACCTTTTCCCATGAACCGTGCGGTGCAAGAACCGTTATGCTTCTGTCATTTCCAAGCAGCCTCGACAAAGTTTCAGGATCTAAGTGATCTATATGGTTATGCGTTATCAAAATAATTTCCGGTTTTTCTTCAAATAAATTCTCATTTATTTTCATTCTTCGCCGGTTTGCCGGATTTACTTTCGCAACACTATCTGATAAATACGGATCAACCATTATTTTGAATTTATCCGTATCTATCAAAAGACCTGCCTGACCTATCCATTTAATTTGCATTTTTAAATCAACTCCTAAATTGATTTTATCATATTCGCTTGACAAATTAAATATAAAATGTTATTATATTTTATAGAAATATTACTCTAAAGGGATGATAAATAATGAAGACTATACCACAGGTCATCCATTATGGCTCATATGACGCTTCTTTAATATATAGCAACGCTGTATCTACAGACTTAAGGCGAACCTCAATGTATGAATTTGAATATATAACATATAACGGCGGCACGAGCTATATAGATGAAAAATCTTATTCTATCCAAAAAGGCGGAATTATATTGGCTAAACCAGGGCAAATACGGCATACGGATCTTCCGTACAAGTGTTTATATATACACATTGTTACAGATGATGAAACACTTCACTCTCAGCTTGATTCTGTTCCGAATTTTTATTTGCCACCCAACGCTAATGAGTTTGAATCGGCCTTTCGTGCTTTTCTTTATGAAAAAAAATTCCCAAAAAGGCAAAATGAGATTGATTTAACAATAAAATTTTTAGAAATTTTATCTCTCTTTATAAAGATACCGTTAGCGATGGAAAACAACTTTTTAAACCCAAACAGAAACACCGAAATCATACATAAAGCAATAAGCTTTATAGATAAAAATTATACACAAAAAATCACTCTTGATGATATTGCCGCATATGTGCATTTAAGTAAAATTTACTTTCACAACCTATTCTTAAATTTAACGGGGCAAACACCCCACGAATATTTATTAACAAAACGAATAAACAATGCAAAATTTTTACTCGCCGCAACAGATAAAAGCTTCTCGGACATTGCTTACAGCAGCGGATTTTCATCGCAAACATATATGACATATGTGTTTAAAAAGAAAACCTCTTGCACACCTATGCAATATAAAAAGAAAATGGCAGGATTGTAAGATGTAATATTTGAGTCAACCCCGAATTTTGTGTAAACTCTTTACGAAACCTCCAAGATGATATATAATAAAAATATCATTTTGGAGGTTTAAATTATGCCAAGGTACAAATTAAGTCCCATCGAGAGGGCAGCAGAAAAAGAACGCAAGGAGAATTTGCGCAACATCATGAAAGGGCTGGATGTAAAGAATTTTGATGACCTGAAAGATGTGTTTAAGATGATGGTCGGGGAAATGCTTGAAAACGGTCTTGACGGAGAGCTTGATGATGAATTAGGCTATACAAAGTATGATTATCGCAACAAAGAGGGCGAAAACAGCCGTAACGGGTATTCCAAAAAGACACTTAAAACAAGCTTTGGAGAAACAGAGATTAAAGTGCCGAGAGACAGAGACGGTCAATTTGAGCCGCAGCTGGTTAGAAGAACCAAACAACGCTGACCGGAGATACTGAAGAAAAGATAATATCAATGTATGCAAAGGGCATGACCACAAGCGATATAGAAGCTCACATCAAGGATATTTACGGTTTAGAGTGTTCCGATACAACCATAAGCCGGATAACCGATAAAATACTGCCTGTAGTGCGAGAATGGCAGTCAAGACCGCTTGAAGAAATCTATGCGGTTGTATTTATGGACGCCATACACTTCCACGTCAGAAGCGAAGGACAAATAATTAAAAAGGCTGTATATATCGCGATCGGAATCAATATGGAAGGACAAAAGGAAGTCCTCGGAATGTGAGTTGGCGAAAATGAAAGCGCAAAGTTTTGGCTTTCGGTGTTAAACAGTATAAAAGCTCGCGGTGTCGAAGATATACTGATCGCCTGCATTGATGGGCTGACCGGCTTTACAAACGCAATAGAAGCAGTATATCCTAAAACAGAGATACAGCAGTGCATAATCCATCAAATCCGCAATACAACAAAGTTTGTATCATACAAGGATATTAAGGCTTTAATGGCTGATTTGAAGAGGGTTTATGCAGCGGTTGACGAACAAACGGCACTTTCGGAGCTTGATAGCTTTGATGAAAAATGGAGCAGCAAATATCCTAAAATAGCTATTTCGTGGCGGGCAAATTGGGCTAATTTATCGACATATTTCAAGTATCCGGAGGCGGTCAGAACCTTGATTTATACAACGAATACAATAGAGGGATTTAACCGACAGCTTCGGAAGGTTACAAAAAATAAAAGCGTATTTCCGACCGATGACAGTCTATTAAAAATGCTTTATCTTGCAATGATAGACATTACGAAAAAGTGGACAGGCAAGCGCAAAGACTGGGGGCAAATCCACTCACAGCTTGAAATATTCTTTGCCGACAGATTACCGCAGTAGCATAAAATAGCCGTCAAATCAAGGGTGAAATAAACGCCCTCTTGCGAGGGCGCCCTTAACATGCCGGCAATTTCATGCTAAATTACAGCTAAGGGCTGAAAGCCGAAATTCGGCTCTCAGCCCACAAAAAAACACTTAGATTATATGATCATTTTGGAGCAAATTTTGAGGTTTACACAAAATGAGGGATTGCCCCTTTATCTGTTTTCCATGCGTCTTACAAAATCGCAGATTGCCTCGGCGGTTCCTTCGATGCCCAGTCTTGAAGAATTAATCGAGAGGTCATAAAGCGACTGGTCGCCCCATTTTCCGTCTGCATAGAAGTTATAATAGCTTACTCTTTTCTTATCGGCTTTTTTGATAAGAGTTTTTGCTTCCGCTTCGTTCACGCTTTTGATTTCCATAATCCTTTTTATTCTTGTTTCATCGTCGGCGTGTATGAAAATCTTAACCACATTGGGCAAATCGCGCAGAATATAATCGGCGCAGCGCCCGACAAAAAGCCCCGGTTTTTCTTTCGCGGTTTTGAGAATAGCATTGCTCTGGAATGCAAAAAGCTTATCGTTTGTCAGAAAATCGCCTGCGTTTGCATAAATCTGCCCCGACATTGCGATTGAATACAAAAAGCTGTTTGCCGGTTTTTCATCCGCCGCTTCAAAATGGGCAACATCAATTCCGCTTTCCTTTGCGGCAACTGCGAGAATTTCCTTATCGTAAAAATCGATTCCCAGCCAGTCCGCAACGAGTTTTCCTATATCGTGGCCGCCGCTTCCGTATCGTCTTGCGATTGTAACATTCATCTTCATAAATAATTCCTCCTCAATTTATGTGTATTTTTTTAATATCAACACCGTAGTCACGGTGGTCAAGCCTCACATCAAACAGCTTTTTCATGCCGCGCACAAAGTAGTCAACCGCTTTGACATTCGATTCCGTCGTCAGAAAATCCATGCCGTTATAACAGTATTTATATGTTGACGACTTTATTTCAAGAGTTTCAATCGGTTCGGACATTTCAAATATATAGCTGTTATCCTCAAATTTTATAAATTTAAGCGGTTTGCCGTTTCCGAAAACTTCGACATCAAGTTCGCCGTGCTCTCCGTATGTTTCTATCGAAAGGTAGGTGCCGCTCAGGTAAATGCCGGGGATTTTTACACCGTCCGGTGTGACATAATATCTGTAAAAGCCTTCCGTTCCCTTGATTTGGAGAGGGTCAAGCTCCGTAAATCCGGCGGAGATTTTTTTGTTCGATTCTGATATTTCAAGCTTGCCGTCCGACACAACCGCTTTTAGCGTAAGCTCTCCGCCGCGGTATCTGAACTCCCTTACGGTTTCAATGACGACATCGTATTCGCCGTCACCGTACGGAAAATCAAATATTAACCCCGCTGTATCGTACACATTGTCCGAAAAGTCACGCCGTACATCTGCCGTGAGTTTGCCGTCTTTGTAAACTCTCATTCCGCCGCGGACCGCACCTGTAACCGTATCGGCTGCGTCAAGGCAAAGCCACGGTGCGCCGAGATTTTTATATGTTACCGCAATATACCCGTTATCGTGCGCCGTAAGCTCGACCGACGCATTAGGCTCGCCGATTTCATCAACCGCCGTTCCGCTTTTTTCATAGAGATAAACGGATGAATTCTTTTCCTTGCCTGCAAGCGTCATACCCGGTAGACGCTTTTGACTAAGGGTATATTTTGCGCCGTCATTTATCGTAAGCTGCGGATTATAAACCGTATAATTATAGTATTCCCACGGGTAAACCATAGAATCCCCCTCAATTATGTCCGCAGAAACCGTCTTTTCTCCGTCCAGAATTTTCGCAAGCTGCGGATACTGCTGCCGCGGTTCCGCACCCTTGTAAAAATAGTCATATTCAGTATAGAGCGTTCCGGCGGCAAACAAAAGGCATAATGCAATTACCGTGATTTTCGGCTTTTTTATAACAAAAATCACGGCCGATATTACTGCGAAAAGAACGAATACCGAAATGTATGAAAAGTTATAAAAAAATGCTTTGTACAGATATATGCCCCATGTGTGGCAGAGGTTTGCGCCGAAGTCTTTAAGCGGTTCGGAGCAGAAAACAGCCGTTATTATCCCCGAAAGAACTGCATATAAGGCAAGCCTGATTTTTGCCCTGTTCTTCAGGAAGCCGGATATTCCGAAAAGCATAACGCCAACGATTGCATATTCGTTATATCTTCCGTAAATTACATGGTCCGGGCGCTCGTGATGATACATAAACACTGCCGAAACCAATGCCGAAAACATAAGCGCCGCAAGCGAAAACAGTGCTGCGGTGCGCTTTTTTTCACTGCGTACTGCTTTTATCGTGTAATAGATTCCGATTATTATAAACCCGAAGGTTGACATTGCAAGGTACGAAAACTGCGCCGCAAGCGTTGTGAAAAAGCTGAAAATTCCATGGAGGGTAAACAGATTTTCTGTTTGGCGCAGCATATGCGCGGCATTAACCGTTTCGGAATGTGACAGGAGATAGAAAAACAATCCTGCCGCTCCCGCGGCCCCGACGGAAAAACAGACGGTCAAAAGTATTTTTGCCGTTTTTGAACCCTTTTTGAAAATTAACGGTGCAATTGCGGCGAAAACTGCCGGAATAAGAATAATTGCCCTCGAATGTACCGTGCAGGCATAAGCGGTAAAAATTATAACCGCCGCCCATGCTGATTTTGAATATATGTTTTCCGAAAGCACGGTTATTGAATATAAAATCGCTGCAAAGAGAAGCGTCAGAAGCACCTCGGAAAGCGCAAGGTTTGCATAAAGCACAAATGACGGATAAAGCGAAACCGCCGCTGCACAAAGAAGCGGATTCTGAAGTTCGAGTTTTTTTGCAAGCTTAACGCATACAGCCGAAAACGCACCGTAAAGTGCGGAATTTATAAGCGTTACGAGCATGAATGCCGTTCTGATGCCGCCGGTCAGCAAAAAGGCCGGAGTTATCAAAATGCTGTATCCCGGGAGATACCGAAGCCCGTTTCCGCTGCCGTAAATAAATTTATATACCCAGCCGATATATCCTGCCTCGTCCGGATAAATAAGCGGAGAAACTGAGCACTGCGTCAGCGCTGCGGCAAATATAAAAAACACGGCAAAAAATTTAAGTTCGGTTGAATTTCTTTTCGCAAAGTTCATGTATTCACTCCAAAAAACAAGGCTCCGCCGATATTCGGCGGAACCCTTTATTTCTTCGCTTTTGAAGAATCAACGAACACCTGTTCGTTTGATTTTGTATATCCGAGATTCTGCCGTGCCACGCTTTCGATATACTCGTCCGTTCCGACGGAGGAAAGGGTTGAGTTAAGCTCCTTATTCTCCTTTTCCGCCGCCGTGATTTTGCTTGAAATTTCAGCAATCTGGCGCTTCTGGTCGGAAAGATTTATCTGCTGCGAAACAAATACATAACACGCCCAGATAACAACCGCTGCCCACAGCAGTGACGAATATCTGAACTTGCCGTTTTTATCCCTGAATATATTTTTTAGTTTTAAGCGTTTTTTTCTTCGTTTAGGCATAAGCACACCTCGCCTCATACATCTTATACATCTATTATACAATTTTTTTGACGATTTTTCAAGTGCTTTTTCTGAATTTTTTAATAAGCAAAGCATTTTTTCTTAATTTGCGGTGGTAAAACATGACTATAAGACCGAACTTTCCGCATCTTTTTTCGGTTTGGAGCACAAGTTTTCTGATTATTTTAAGCAAAAACAAAATCGGTGCGGTGACGATTTTTAAAATTATAAGCAGCAGCTTTGCCGCAGCAAGAAAAAGTTTTTCAAATAATTTCGAAAGCGCCGCAAAATAAATGGCGGCGCCGAGAAGCATACCGATAAGCTGAAATCCCCGGATTTCGCCGTCTGCAAATCTGAGCATTGTTCCAAAAGCTATGCACGCTGACAAAAGCCAGAACAGTATATCCGTGAAAATAACGGCTGCTCCGCCGACGGGCAGATATTTTCTCAAAAGCTTAAGAAAGTCATAAACCGTTCCGCAGGCAAATCCGGAGAGCACCGCCGCCAGAAAAATCAGTCCCTGGCGGCTGACATAAACCGCCATTATTTAAGCAGCCTGACGAAAAAGCTTTCGTCCGGTTTTGCCTTTGAATACACAAGGCTGTCGGCTGTACCGTCAATAACCGCATCGCCGGTTTCCACGCTCAGACGGTTTATGTGAAGTCCGTCGCCCTTTATTGTGAGATTCCCGAGTGTGGTTTTGAGGACAATCTGCTTTTCGTCAAAGCTTTCAACCTCCATAACCCCCGAAACGCTAAGTTTTCTGCGGTTTTCAAGTATTATATTCTGTGCGTCGTTTCTTTTTTCGTCAGACATAAAAAAGCACCCCCGATAAATTATACGGAAGTGCGGAATTATTTATGATAGTTTTCACCTTTTTTGATTTTGAAGCCTCTGTAAATCTGTTCAAGCAGCATGATTCTTGCAAGCTGGTGCGGAAAAGTCATTTTTGAAAAAGAAATGCGGCTGCCGGACAGCTTTTTGACGCTTTCGTGAAGTCCGTGGGAACTTCCGATAACAAACGCTATGCTTCCGCCGTTCATTTCGGCATCGGCAAGCATTGAGGATAGTTCCTCCGATGAAATGCTTTTCCCTTCGATACAAAGCGAAATGACATTCCTTATTGAACCGATTTGACGGATTATTTCTTCCGCTTCCTTTGAAAGAACCGTGTCTATCTCGCCTATGCTCGGATTTTCCGGAACGGGCAGGTCTTTTATTTCGCAAACTTCGATTCTGCAGTATCCGGAAAGCCTTTTTATGTATTCTTTTGCGGCGTCAGCCCAGTATTTTTCTTTCAGTTTCCCGAGAACGACAAGCTTAACTTTTAACATACATGAATCTCCCCCGGAAATTCCCTCGATGCAACCGACAGGCGGCAGTCCGAAACCTTTATTCCGCCCTCTTCAAGCACGGATTTCACTGTTACATATGCAAGATCCGGGTGGTTATTATGCATACTTAAATGCCCGAGAATTATGTCCTTTGAGCCGTGTTCTATAAGCTCTCTGCACAAAACTCCGGCATTTTCGTTTGAAAGATGCCCTTTATCGGACAAAATTCTTTTTTTCAAAGGATACGGATAAGGCCCCGATTTGAGCATTTCAACATCATGATTTGCCTCAAGAAGAATCACATCGCTGCCCATAACATTTTTTGAAACCTCATCCGTTACATACCCTATATCCGTGCAGACCGAAAGCTTTTTAATACCGTCCGAAAATGTATAGCCTACGGGGTCCGCCGCGTCATGCGGAATGGAAAACGGCGTTATTTCAATGTCGCCAATATTGAATTTTCCGTCAAAAATCTTGACCGAAGCTTCATCGTACCGCCCGATTGAGCCTTCAAACGCACGGAAGGTGCCTTCGTTTGCGTAAATATCCGCTCCGCTTTTTCTGTGAATAATCCCGACAGACTGAACATGGTCTGAATGTTCATGCGTTACCAGAACTGCATTTATGGATTTCAGGTCTATGCCTTGCGAGGACAGCGCCTGTTCGATTTTTTTTCCGCTTACTCCGCAGTCAACCAGCAGCCTTGTCTGCCCGTCTTCGACAAAAATACAGTTGCCGCTGCTGCCGCTGTACAGCGAACAAAGCCTCAGCAAAGCAAGTCCTCCACATCGTTTACTCTTGTTATATCTGCGCCGAGAACTCGGAGCTTGCTT
This sequence comes from uncultured Clostridia bacterium, assembly GCA_934464705.1. GTDB lineage: Bacteria > Bacillota > Clostridia > HGM11514 > HGM11514 > CAKSKB01. The sequence goes on along the minus strand of CAKSKB010000008.1, from coordinate 107,693 downwards.
TCAAAGTTTTCATATCCGCGGTCGATATGAGTAAGATTATAAAGCTCGGTTGTACCCTTTGCTATAAGACCGGCAATAAGCATTGCGGCGCCTGCTCTCAGGTCGGTCGAGCGCACGGGGCATCCCGAAAGCTGCTTTACGCCCTCTATTACGGCGGTTTTACCGTTGACCTTAATATTTGCGCCCATGTGCTGCAGCTGGTCAACATACTGAAAACGGCTTTCCCACACATCTTCACGCACTATGCTTGTGCCTTCCGCAATAGTAAGCAGCATAACCGCAAGCGGCTGCATATCTGTCGGAAACCCCGGATACGGCAATGTTTTGATATTTGCCTTATGTATTGGGGTGTCATCTCTGTAAACACGGACGGAATCGTCATATTCCCGTATGCCGACCTTCATTTCAACAAGCTTTGCGGTGATAGCTTCAAGGTGCTTCGGAATAACATTTTTAACAAGCACATTTCCGCCGCATGCCGCTGCGGCAACCATGAATGTGCCGGCTTCAATCTGGTCCGGGATAATCGAGTATGTGCAGCCGTGAAGCGATTTTACGCCCGTAATTCTTATTGTATCCGTTCCGGCACCCTTGATTTTTGCGCCCATGGAATTCAGGAAATTGGCAAGGTCAACAACATGAGGTTCCTTTGCGGCGTTGTCGATGACCGTCATACCTTCCGCCATAACTGCACAAAGCATTATATTTATGGTTGCCCCGACGGACACAACATCAAGATACACCGAATCGCCCCAAAGACCGTCCTCGGCACGGCTTGAAACTATGCCGTGTTCAACCGTCGTTTTCGCACCGAGAATTTCAAAGCCCTTTATATGCTGGTCAATAGGTCTGCCGCCGAAGTCGCAGCCCCCGGGGAGCGCAACATCAGCCGAATGAAAACGCGCCAAAAGAACGCCCAAAAGATAATAGGACGCCCTCATCTTTCTCACGATAGGTTCGACCGCACGGCTTTTATCGAGCCTTGAACAGTCAATATCAATCACGCCGCCGCGGTTATATTTCACATCTGCGCCCAAAAGACGCAGTATTTCAAGCAGAACATCAACATCCTTGATATTCGGGACATTTTCTATAACGCATCTGCCTTCAACCAAGGCGGTGGCGGCGATTATCGGCAGCGCAGCGTTTTTCGCACCGCTTATACTTACCTCGCCGAAAAGCTTGTTTCCGCCGTTGATAACTAATTTATCCACAAAACTTCATCCTATTCTTTACAATTTTTAAAACAGTGAGCGAATAATCCCTACTCCGCCGTACACAACTACCGTTGTTATTGCGCCGGCAGTCATAACCCCGAAGAAAATAGGCCAGAAGCAGTCTTTAATCTTCATGTCGAGAAATGACGCAACCAAAGAGCCTGTCCATGCGCCGGTCCCCGGAAGGGGGATCGCCACAAAAAAGTACAGACCGACTTTTATGCCGTTTTTTATACTGTCCGCATTTTTCTGCGCCTTGCTTTCGATTTTATCTATAATCTTTTCAAAAAAGCTTATTTTTCTCATAAGCCTGAATATCTTGCGGAGAAAAAACACTGCGAACGGAATTATAACCGCGTTGCCCAAAACTGCTGCAAGATATACCTGCCACCAGCTGTATTTTCCGAGGGCAACGCCTACCGGGATTGCTCCCCTCAGCTCCAGAATCGGCGACATCGAGAGAATAAACACCCCGAACAGGTTGCCGAAAACACTCATTATAAAATCAACAAACTGCTGTACCATTTATTTAAGCCTCCATAAACTGTTCGTGCCAGAGAAGGAATGAAAATACCGTCCAAATCTTTCTGCTGTTATCGTGCTTTCCTGCTCTGTGGTCATCAAGAAGCTTTATAAGAGCGCTTGTGTTGAAGTATTTTTTTGATGTTTCGTTCTCAAAATAGCCCCTAACCTTATTGTAATACTTGTCCTCTTTAAGCCAAACCCTTATCGGAACCGGGAAGCCGAGTTTCTTTTTGTTGGCGGTTTCCTTAGGCATTGCGCGCATTGCCGCTTTTCTGAGGGCAAGCTTCGTGTTTTCCTTGCTTACGCGGAAATCTACCGGAATTTTTTCGGCAAGCGTCATGATTTTTTTATCGAGGAACGGTACCCTGAGCTCCAAAGAGTGAGCCATGCTCATTTTATCCGCCTTAAGCAGAATATCACCCGCAAGCCAGGTGTGCAGTTCAACAAACTGCATTTTTGTAACCATGTCCTTATCTTTTACCTTATCGTAATATTCCTTCGTGACAAACTGCGGCGAAGGAGCGTCCGTCTTTATTTTAAGAAGCTTTTTCCTCTCTTTTTCCGAGAAGATGTTTGCATTGCCTATGAACCATTCTTCAACATCTTTTCCCCGTCTTACAAGGAAGTTGAAGCCCCTTGCATGAGGAAAGAGAGATGCGGCTTTGCCGATTGCGCGGCGGATGCATCTCGGGATTTTATAATACCACGAAACATCGTAAGGTTCTTTATATAAATTATAGCCGCCGAAAATTTCATCCGCACCTTCGCCCGAAAGCACAACTTTAAGGTGCTCGGATGCAATCTTGCAGACAAAATAGAGCGCAACCGCAGCGGGGTCCGCAAGCGGCTCGTCCATATGATACTGAACCGTCGGCAGCGAATCCCAGTATTCCTCCGGTGTAATGACTTTATTTATATTTTCAACGCTTATATACTTTGCCAGGTCTTTGGCATAGCTTATTTCATTGTACTTTTCGTTTGAAAAGCCGACGGTGAATGTTTTATCAACATTTGCACGGCAGGCTACATAGCTTGAGTCAACACCGCTTGAAAGAAACGAACCGACCTCGACATCGCTTATTTTATGAGCCTCGACGGATTCATCAAATGTCTTGCTGATTTCATCAACCCAGTAGTCCATATCGTGACCGTTTTCTTCGTCAAACTTAACCTGCCAGTAACGCTTAATGTCCATCTTGCCGTCTTTATACCTGAACATATGCGCCGGGCGAAGCCTGAAAACATCTTTGAAGAATGTTTCGTCAAGCCCGGAATACTGGAACGAAAGATAACTTTCGAGCGCAGCTTCGTTAAGTTCACGCTTAAAATGCGGGTGCGGAATAAACGATTTTATCTCCGACCCGAACAGAAAATGCTCTCCCTGTTTTGCGTAGTAGAGCGGCTTTATGCCGAAATAATCCCGTGCCCCGAAAAGCTCTTTTTTGTTCTTGTCCCAGATTACAAACGCAAACATTCCGCGAAGTTTATTGGGAAGTTCCTCGCCGTATTCCTCGTAACCGTGAATTATGGTTTCGCTGTCGGTTGCGGTTTTGAATGTGTGACCTTTTTCAATAAGTTCCTCACGAAGCGACTGATAATTATAAATCTCTCCGTTGAACACCATAACAAGTGAGGAATCCTCATTAAAAATCGGCTGGCTGCCGTTTGCAAGGTCAATAATGCTGAGGCGCCTGAATCCGAGCGCAACATCGCCGTCGACATACAGCCCTTCCGAGTCGGGTCCTCTGTGTTTAATTTTATCCATCATAAGCTGCAGCACATTTTTCGTGTTGTCGCAGTCGTTCATAAATCCTACAAATCCGCACATACTTTATTTTTATCCTTTCAATGGAAGACGCACACAATACGCCATTTTTAAACCTTAGTATATTATAACACAAAAATATCGGCAAATCAATATTTTTGAAAAAATTTTCGGTACGGTGATTATAATTAATTCAGCTGTTGTTAATAAAATATATTCTGTTTCGGTTTGCACCTTTGCAAATGAGCAAGTTTTCGGCAACCATTTTTGATAAAATTTCTTTTGTTCTGGTTGGTTTTAAATTGAGAATTTCAGCTGCTTTTGCTGCTGTTATATCATCATGGGCTTTTAGATGCTCCAAAATAACGGATTTTTGCTTTATATATTTATAAGTTTGTTTTTTATCGCCGCTTTTTATCGCCGCTTTTTTATCGCCGCTTTTTATCGCCGCTTTTTTATCGCCGCTTTTTATCGCCGCTGATTCCGGGAACTCAAATGTGACCTTCATAAAATGACTGCTTAATTTGAAAATGCTGCTATCATAGGCAGATAGAATTCTTTCCATTCCGGAACCAAGCTGCTCGACAAGTCCGACATCTTTAAATACTCTCATCAGTTCACGGTTCCTTGGCTTTGAACAACAGGAGAAGAACTCTTCTTGCGAAAGTCCTTCCGGCAGTCCTCCGTAAGATGTAATAACGAATCTGTCTGAAAAAATTTCAAAAACCGGCGGCACTTCGGATGAATAATCGTTATGGACAATTGCATTAATTATTGCCTCTCGAAGAGCAACCTTATCTGCCAGATTTTTCTCAATTCGTTCTTTTGATGTGATTTTTGTTTTTGTTATATTTTCAATATCAAACTTATTTAAAACACTTTTTGCGGCTTTTATAAGAGAACAAAATCCGTACTCTTCATTTTCGGTAAGATTGATTTTATTATTTCCATCGTATTTCGCAACTTTTATTGATGTTGAATTTTCATCTGAAAGCAGGTATGCAATATAATTAAGCTTTCCGTCAGGTGTCAGCAGCTCCAGGCTTTGTTTGAATCTGGAGTTGAGCATTAAACCGCGTTCTTCATAATAAATTTTTAATTGTTCAAAGGTTAAGTCGCTGCGGGGAGATTCGATTTTGCTTAAAGAACACCGTGTGCGTCTTGAAAATAATTCGGTAATCATATCATAAGGCATAGGCTGAACGCTGCTGCCTGTTCTGATGAAACAGCCGGATTCACACATGCCTTTAGAACGCAAATAGTATGGCTTTTCGTTTCCGCTTGAGATAATTATTTTTATTACACTTTTTCCCTGCATTTCTTCCGTTACAACATCATAAAGCCCAAGTGTAGGAGGCTGAATATTATTCTTGATTCGGTCGGCAATTATAAGTTGGGTGCTGTCAATGTCATCAACACCTAATACGGTGCCGTCATCATCAATGCCGATATAAATAATTCCACCCTCGCAGTAGTTCAGAAATGCAACAACTTCGCGCTCTAATTTGTCATTCAGTTTGCGTTTGAATTCTATCCGATTTGATTCGGGCATATAAGCACCGCCTTATTTTTATCTCTTAATATATTTCATTATCGGTATGGTGATTGCGGCGGTGAGGATTGCGGCAACAATCGCTTCGGGTACGCCGTTCATGCCGACAACGCCCATGATTACACCGAACAGTGCGGAAAATCCCATTTCCTTTGCTGCAGCGTAGCTTTCGCCGTAGAGAAAATAAATTCCGCCCATAACGAATACCGTATTTACCATTGAGCCCACAAAACCCGTGACCGCAAGCGAAATTCCTCTTTTAAGCTTGGCTTTTGAAAGAGCACGGAAAAGAAGCGCCGAAAGCACGCCGATTAATATCCTCGGTACAAAGCAAATCAGAAGGCTTTTAAAAGAGCCGGAAAACCTCGGGTCAAGCGAATAGAACGGTGTAAACACAAACGAGGTTATGTTCGGTCTGATTGTGTTGTTTATAAGGCTTGTAAGCCCGAAAACAAAGCCTAAAATTCCGCCGTCAACAGGCCCTAAAAGCACTGCGCCGATTATTACAGGAATATGAATAATCGTTGCATTCATGAACCCGAGCGGAATGTAACCGACGGTAAACGCCAGAACAACAATCAGCGCCGAGAACAGTGCCAGCATAACCAGCCTTTTTGTACGGCTTTCGATTAATTGATTTGTCATTTGAAAAGCACCTCACATTTCGTCAATATTAATGACGGTATTATATTTTTTGTCTTTGGACTTTATCATTTCTGAAAGCTTATGCTTTGCATTTTCAATCTGCGCTTCCGAATATCCGATGGGAACAACTATGTCAAAAATCATATTGATGTTTTCCTGACCGTCGGTTATCCTGAAATCGTGCATTGTGATTTCGGGGTCAATTTCGGGAAGCATTTTCTCAACCATTTCTTTAAGCCTGTTTGTTTTGGGACAGTTTACTGCAATAGGGTCCATATGTATAACCATGATTATACCCAATTCATCGCATATTTTTCGTTCGAGGCTGTCGATTATTTCATGAACCTCGGTAATGTTTTCGTCATCCGGAACCTCTGCGTGTGCGGAAGCGATTGTGCGCCCGGGGCCGTAGTCGTGCACTATAATGTCATGCACCCCGACGATATGTTCGCCGGACATTATTATATCCCTTATTTTTTTGACCGTTTCCGGCTTCGGCGGCTGACCGAGAAGCTTTGTGATAGTATCCCTTGCAACATCAAGCCCGGTTTTTAATATCAGCGCAGACACAACCACGCCGAGGATACCGTCCATAGGGAACTTTTTAAGAAACGCCCCTATAACCGTTGCCAGAACAACCGCAGTTGTTGAAAAAACATCGTTCAGACTGTCGCCCGCAGCGGCTTTCAGCAGGGCAGAATCGATTTTTTTGCCCATATATTTATTGTAAGAATACATCCAAAGCTTGATCAGGCACGAAAGAAGCAGCAGTGCCGTAAGATATGGGTTGAATATAACGCGCTGCGGCTCTATGATTTTCTTTACCGAACCGACAAGCGTTTCGATTCCCATATATATAATGATGAAGGAAACTATCAGTGCGGAAATGTATTCAAACCTGCCGTGACCGAACGGATGGTCGCTGTCCGGCCGTTTTGCGCTGAGCTTTGAGCCGATTACCGTAACAAGCGACGCCCCGGTATCGGAAAGGTTATTGAATCCGTCCGACATAACGGCGATGCTGTTCATTGCAAAGCCGGCTGCAAGTTTTACCGCCACAAGAATTATATTGCATATTATTCCGATAATGCCGGCAAGTATCCCGTAGCGTTCCCTGACGGCCTCGTTTTCAGTGTCGTTATAGTTCTTTATGAACCTTCTGATAAGCAGTTTTATCATGCAAATCCTCTCTGATTTTATTATAATACACTTAATTATACAACATTTTTAAAAAAATGTAAACTCTTTTTTCAAAATAAAGGTTGATTATTTTGAGATTTTATTATAAAATATAGTAGTGAGGTGGAATTGTTATGAATAAAGGTCTTGTTCATGTTTATACCGGCAACGGTAAAGGCAAAACCACGGCGGCAATCGGGCAGGCGGTCAGGGCGAAGGGCGCCGGGCTTTCGGTCTGTGTGCTTCAGTTCCTGAAAACGGAGGATTCGGGAGAGCTTAAGTGCCTTGAAAAACTCGGGATTTCTGTTATACGGAAGGAAACGGTTTCCGGTTTTTTCAACGGATTATCAAGCGAGCAGCGGCAGCAACTTAAAAGCGAGGTCGAATATGAATTTGCGCTTTTAAAAAGAATTATGCCGCAGTATGACATGGTTATTCTCGATGAAATTTTCGGGGCGGTTGAAAACGGTCTTTTGTCACTCGGTTCGCTTATGCGGCTGATAAGAAAAAAACCGGAGAGTACGGAACTTATTCTTACAGGGCGTCATGCGCCTCTCGGGATTATCGAGATTGCCGATTACGCAAGTGAAATCAGGGTTATTAAGCACCCGTTTGACGAAGGGGTTCCGGCAAGACCCGGAATTGAGTTTTAACGAAAGGATAAATTACATATGGCAGGTTTTTTGGGATTTTTTAATTATGAGAAGCCGGGTAAGGGTATAGCCGAGAACGCTCCTGAGAGAAAAGGGCTGTTTTTATGCCTGGAACTTATTTTCAGAAAGCTCGGCAAGCTGATTATACTGAATGCGGCATTTGTCGTAAGCTGTATTCCGCTTATCACTGTCGGGCCGGCATCTGCAGCGCTTACGCAGGTTATTAACGATTATCTTGACGGTGAGCAGTCTTTGGATATTTCAAGCTATTTTTCGGCGTTCAAAAAGCACTTTAAGCAAGGGCTGGCGGTCGGAATCATCAATCTTCTTTTTGCGTTCGGTTTTTTATATAACCTTCTTTATTTCGGGTTTACCGACGGGCTTTTGTCATCTTATCTTACATGGCTCTTCGGCGCTTTGACTGTGCTTTTGTACATGGTTCAGGTTTTCGTTTATAATCTTATGGCGAAAATGCGCGGTTCGGTTCTGGAGCTTTACACAAACGCATTCATAATTACGCTTGCAAAGCTTCCGATGAATCTGCTTGCTCTGGGCGGTGCGCTTATTTATCCGCTTATAATCGTGCTGATATATTTCAGCTCTGTTATACCGCAGGCGGTTTCGATGCCGATTGCAAGCACTCTGACGCTTTTTTCGGTATTTTCCGTAACATTTTTTGCGGCGAGCTTTTACGCAAGATACGCTATAAAAACGATTGGGAGGAAATAACAAATGAAAAGAATAGCAGTATTTCTTTTGGTTATTTTGCTTATTCCCTGCACGGCTTTTGCCGCAGGGAATGTAGACGTGTCGCTTAACACCGGCGAAAATTTCAAGGTGACCGTAAACTGCGATGAGGGAACATCCGCAATTGCGTTTGTTTATACATATAAGAAAGCGGTTTCCGGGATAAAAACGCTTTACAGTGTCAAAAAATACGATGTTTCTTTCGGAGGCAGCTGTTCGTTTGATGTTAATCCGCCGCAGGACGGATATGTTGAAAAGCTGGCGGTTTTTGACAGAATAACACTGTCGCCGCTCTGCCCGGCTTATGAATATCCTTATATAATCAATATTTCAACCGAACCTTTGGGATTCAGGCTCACGGATTACGGAACGGTCGAAAAAGACGGCAAAACCTATGTTATGAATGAATATGACCTGACAGGCTTTCAGTATGCGGAGGACGAGTTCTCCGCCGTATCGCTGCTTGCAAAAGCCGCATCATTTTAATATCATGTGTTCCAGAGCTTCGGCAGCCGCACTCAGCGGCTGCCCGGTTCTTTTTATAAGGCAAATGCTGCGTTCGGGTATTTTTTCCTTAAGGTCAATTATCCGAACATTGTCCTGCTGCCGTATAAATTCACGGGGGACAAAGCCGATTCCGAGACCGGCCTGTGCGACGGGGAGAACCTGGTCAGCTGTAAAAACCTCGATATCGGGGCTGTATTCCTCACCGCAGCTTTTGAAGAAACTGCGGTAAAATTCATACGATTTTGTATCGCTTCCGAGTGAAATCAAAGGATATTTTTTTATTTCGGACAGCGGCATTTTTTTGTTTGCCGGCAAGGGAATGTCCGGGGAGCATATTGCCGCCTCCGCAACCTTTTTTACATTTATTTCGGTAAGAAGCGGCGATTTTACGGTCGGTTCGGTTACAACCGCAAAATCGGCAATTCCGTCTTTGAGCGCCGAGATTGCCTGCGGTGTGGAATAATTGCTTATCCGAATATGAATTTTCGGGTAGAGTTCTCTGTATTCTTTCAGTATCGGCAGCAGAAGGCAGCGAAGCGCCACCTCGCTTGCCGCTATAAAAACAGTACCGCTTTCAAGATGGAGGCTTTCGGTGATTTCGATTTCGGCTGCCTCAATTTGTTCAAACGCTATTTTTATATGAGAATAAAGCTTTCTGCCTTCAACCGTGAGCTTCATTCCGCGGTTTGTACGCAGAAACAGCGGACATCCCAGCTGACTCTCCAGATTTTTAATCGTTCTTGTAAGATTCGGCTGATTGCTGTAAAGAAGTTTTGCTGCTTTTGAAACGCTTCCGTGTTTTGCAACATAATAAAAAGCCTTGTAATATTCACTGCTGATGTTCATTTTTATCACCTTGATATGTTGAATTGATATATCACTCATACTCAATATACATTTTACATATATCGCAAAAAATATTATAATATATTTTGAAATGAATGTCAAGGAACGGGAGGCAATTTTATGATAACGCTTGAAATTATTACGGAAATACTGTTTGATGCAGGAATGTTTGCTCTTGCTTTCAGCATTGCAAAGAGCATAGCTGCGCCGCACAAGTCCGAGAGAGCGGTTTCCGCTGCGATGGGTGCGGGCTTTTTGATATGCTGTGTTTCGCAGGTCGTGACGCATGGCAGCTATGCGGTGTTTATACTTGCCGCACTTGGATTTATGCTTTCCTACACTTCTTTTTTACTTACCTTTTCACGGGAATGATTTTTTATGATGCATAAAGGTGTGCGCGGTCAGATGTCCGACACATTCCGCACCGCGCTGTTTATTATATTGTCGGGCGGATTTCAGGACGCTTACACATATTTTTGCCGAGGCAGAGTTTTTGCCAATGCGCAGACGGGAAATATTGTTCTTATGAGCTCTGCGGTTTTTGACGGCGATTGGAACACCGCTCTTAAATATTTTATTCCGGTAGTATCGTTTCTTATCGGAACAGCGGCGGCGGAACTGATTCACATAAGGTTTAAGACTTTTGAGAAAATTCACTGGCGGCAGATAATTCTGGCTGTTGAGATTATTCTGCTTTTTGCCGTTGGATTTATGCCTCACGGGCTTAATCCGACTGCGAACGCTCTTGTTTCGTTTGTGTGCGCAATGCAGGTTCAGACCTTCCATAAAGTGCGCGGTCATGCTTACGCAAGCACAATGTGCATAGGAAACATGCGCAGCGGAACAGAAGCGCTTTGCGCATATTTTCGTGTGCGCAACAGGGAAATTCTTGCGAAAGCGCTGACTTATTTCGGCGTTATAGCGGTGTTTGCCGTCGGCGCCGGAGCGGGAACGCTCATAACGCACATTATCGGTGATAAATCAATATGGTTTTGCTGCGCTTCGCTGTCGGTAAGCTTTGTTATGATGTTCGCGGCGGAAACCGAAAAATAAAAAATCCTGCGGTTTTCAAACCGCAGGATTTCAGCGTGTCGATAAACCTATCGGCACGCTGGCAGGCTTCGAAAAAGGAAGGTAAATTTGCCGAACATGGATTCGTCGGCGTATGTGTATACGGTAGAGTCCATGTTCGGTGAAAGCAAGCAAAACGCCTTGAAATCTCGATGATTTCAAGGCTTTTTAAATGCAATTTTATTATTTTGGAACAGAAATTATTAGGTGAACAATATATTTGATTCTTGCCTAAAATTGAATTAATGCTTTTTTGCTTGCGGTTGACCGACTTTTTCGACAGTTTGAAGTCCTGCGGTTTGAAAACCGCAGGACTTTTGCCTTAATCATTGTTCTTTTTACCGTAGTCCAGCCTTGCCATTGCAACCACAACGGAAGCGGCAAGAAAGCCGTGGGTTAAAATTGAGGTCCACGCATGAAGGTCAATATCGTAAACAACCCAGATAAGGCTGTTCATGAGCATATAGATTCTGTATTTCTTTGCGTTCGGCTGCGTAACCGAAAGCGCATAGAAAAGCGCCGCAATACACGAAAGCACGCTCGGAAATCCGCTGAACGAAAATGCCGAAACCGCAATATATCCGACCATAAACCCGATGTTAACCGGTATCGGAAAGCTTTTTCCGTTTCGGGTATAAAAATAAATCCATATTGTCTGAACCGTTGCCAGAACGCATACGCCTGCGCCGGATGTTCCGTCAAGAAGAACAAAATTGAACGCAACAAGAAGGTTCAGAATGATTTCGCCGACCAATATGGTTCGTATGTTTTTGAACTGTACCGTCACTATAGCGCCTATCGTTGTAAGTATGCCGATGGCTTGTGCGATGTAAAAATTCCAATCCATATATAATTCCCCTTTCCGTTGAAACCAAATTGTATCACAAAAGGAGAATTTTATCAAGCATTATTTTAAAACATGCATTTGCAGACACAGGTTTTCGGACAAAATGCAAACGCTGTCTTAAAAAACACATTCTTTTTTCGTGTACTTCATAACTGAGCCGTCATCGGCGTCAAGCTTAAATATATAGTCGGTCTTGCCGGAACGGAACGAAACAAGATATACCGGCTTTCCTTCGTCATACCCGAGATTTGTTTTGAGGTAAAGCGCGTCCGAAAGCGAAAGCCCCGCAGAGCGCACCGCAATTCTTTCCGCTTTGTCGGAACTGATATTTGCGGCTTTTCCGCACCCGAAAAGCAAAAATACACACGAAATTATGAAAAATACCGTCAGAAATCGTTTCACGATAAACACCCCCTGTTACTATTTATTCACTTTATTTGATATTTATGTTTACTTTTTTGAAAAAATGTAGTAAAATATATGGAGAGGTGATTGATGATGTCTTATAAAGAAGAAGCAAAAAAGGCGGTTTCGGAGGTAATCGAAGCGTCAAAAATAAAGCCCGGAGAACTGTTTGTCGTGGGCTGTTCATCAAGTGAGATAATAGGAAAAAAGATAGGAACCGACTCGAATGTCGAGGTTGCAAAAGAAGTTTTTGCGGCGATATACGAGGTTCTTTCCGAGAAGGGAATATATATGGCGGCGCAGTGCTGCGAGCACCTTAACCGCGCGCTTATTATCGAGGCGGAGGCTGCCGAGAAATTCGGGTATGCTCCGGTAAATGCGGTGCCTCAGCCGAAAGCCGGAGGGTCGTTTGCTACAGCGGCATACAATACCTTCAGGCATCCCGTTGCGGTCGAGAAAATCAGCGCAAAGGCAGGTATGGACATCGGCGAAACCCTTATCGGCATGCACATCGCACCGGTTTGCGTTCCGCTGAGGATTTCCGTTAAAAAAATCGGCGAAGCCAACCTTATATGTGCGCGCTCCCGTCTTAAATTCATCGGCGGCGCAAGGGCGGTTTACGATGAGGAGCTGATGTGATGTACCAGAACGCAATTGAACTTTCACACGAATATATCGAAAGAACCGTCCGCCCCGGCGACACGGTAATCGACGCAACCGCCGGAAACGGCAATGACACGCTTTTCCTCGCGAATCTTGTCGGGGAAAACGGCAGGGTGCTTGCGTTTGATATACAGGAGGCTGCGATAAAAAATACAAAAAAACGGCTTTCGGACGCAGGTGTTTCGGAGCGCTGTACAGTGATTGAGGACGGGCATCAGAATATGAAAAAATATGCCGAGTACCCTGTAAAAGCGGTGATGTTTAATTTCGGCTATCTTCCGGGCGGCGACCACGGGATTTTTACTGTTGCCGAAACTTCAATTGAGGCAATTAAGGCGGCAATGGAGATGATTTCGGATGACGGAATAATCACGCTTGCAATTTATTACGGCGGCGACAGCGGTTTTGAAGAGCATGACGCACTGCTGGAATTTCTTAAAACCGTCAGCAATAACGAATACAGCGTTCTGTATCACGATTTTATAAATTATCCGAACTGTCCGCCGCTTGTGGTGAGCATAACAAGGAGTAAAAAAGCATGCAAAAAGCGATATTAGTAGGAATTAATACCGGTACGAGGGGGATAACGGAGGAATCGAGCGAGGAAACCTTAAACGAACTTTCCGCACTTGCCGAAACCGCCGGTGCGGAAACGGCTGCGATTGTTATTCAGAACCGCCAGCTTGTGGAGCCCGCAACCCTGATCGGCAAGGGCAAACTTGAAGAAGTCTGTGAACTGTGCCGTATACACGAGCCGGATTATGTTATATTTGACGATGAACTTTCGGGTTCGCAGGTCAGAAATCTCGAGGAGGCAACAGGGGTGACGGTGCTTGACCGCAGCCGTCTTATTCTCGATATTTTTGCCGAGAGGGCAACTTCGGGCGAGGGTAAGTGTCAGGTTGAGCTTGCGCAGCTTAAATATATGCTTCCGAGGCTTTCGGGGATAGGTGCGTCGCTGTCGCGCCAGGGCGGCGGAATAGGTTCGAGAGGCCCCGGTGAAACCAAGCTTGAAACCGACAAAAGACACATTCAGGCAAGAATCAACAAACTGAGAGCCGACCTTAAAGAAATCGAAAAACACCGCGGAATCATGCGAAGCCAAAGGCTTAAAACAGGGGTGAAGTCCGTTGCGATTGTCGGATATACAAATGCCGGGAAGTCAACACTTATCAACACCCTGACCGATGCCGGAACAGTTTCGGAGGACAAGCTTTTCTGCACTCTCGACCCTCTTACCAAAAAAATGCGGATAGAAGACGAACTTGATGTGGTTTTCACCGATACGGTCGGATTTATCAGAAAGCTTCCGCATCATCTTGTCGAGGCGTTTAAATCGACGCTTGAGGAGAGCGTGTATGCGGATCTTATTCTTCATGTTGTTGACGCATCGTCGCCGGAATTTGAAACGCATATGCTGGTTGTAAACAATCTTCTTTCGGAACTCGGCGCAGGCGGAAAGCACGTTATAGTGGCGCTTAACAAGGCGGATAAGGCAGAGAATATTCCGAATATTGCAAATTCCGTTGTGATTTCGGCAAAGACGGGCGAGGGCGTCGGCGAACTTCTGCATATGATTAAAACTGCTCTCGAACCGCCAAAAAAGCGGGTTCGTCTGCTTATTCCGTATACCGACGGCGCAGTGACATCGTTTGTGTACGAAAAATGCAGAATCGAGTCGGAGAACCATACGGAAAACGGCTGTGAGCTTGTGGTTACCGCGGAAAATGAATATTTTCCGAAAATTGAAAGGTATGTAATTGATGAATTATAAGACGATTAATGCGGAGGGCTGCGGGGAATATACCGAAAAGCGTTCGAGATTTATTGCAAAGGCTTACCATGTGGAGTCCGAGGAGGAGGCGGTTTCAATAATCGAAGAAACCCGGAAAAAATACTGGGACGCACGCCACTGCGTTTATGCATATGCGATAAGAAACAATAATATTGCGAGATTTTCCGATGACGGCGAGCCGTCCAAAAGCGCCGGCGCACCGATTATGGATATTCTGAGCCATGAGGGTATCTGCGACTGCCTTGTGACCGTTGTAAGGTATTTCGGAGGGGTGCTTTTGGGAGTTGGCGGACTTGTGCGTGCGTATTCAAAAAGCGCCGGTGACGCAATAAAAAACGCAGGCGTCGTAACCATGGCGCAGTGCAGCGTTTTTTCGGCAAGACTTTCGTATTCCGACTGGGGAAAGCTTCAGAATGTCGTGAAATCCGCAGGTGCGGAAATAACAAAATCCGAATTTCTTGAAAATGTTTATGCGGAAATCACGGTCGAGTCGCAGTTTTCCGAAAAACTTAAGGCGGACATCACCGAATGCTTTAACGGTTCGCTTGAAATTTCGCTCGTTTCCGAAGAATTTTTAGCTGTGTAAACAAATTTTAACAAAAACAGGCTTGACAATATGGGGTTTATATATTATAATTGAATAGTAATGATATGCAAAAAACCTCTGTTGAGCAAACAATTAAGGTTTTAAATATAAATTTTTTCTTTTTTTATTCATTATTTATATATATAAAAGTTAAATATTTATTTTAAAGCTTATCCCTGCTGTAACTGTATTCCGACAGAGGGTCCTTCGGGGCATATTCGGATGTTTCTAGGCATGGGATTTTTTGTTTATTTGGAGGAATATGCGTTGCCGGGCGTTTCTTGCCAATGCGTGCGGCAGTGCGGATTTGTCCGCGGTTTCCATCGTCGGCGGACTATGCGTTATAATAATTTTTGGTTAAGGAGGTGTAATCGCATTTGGAGATAATTATATATTGCGTGCTCGCGGCAGCTGCAGTGATTCTTGGTATAGGCGGCTTCTTTGCCGGCGTTAATTACCGCAAAAAGGTTGCGGAAGGCGAACTCGGCAGCGCCGAGGAACAGGCTAAAAAGATTCTTAACGACGCTTATAAGCAGGCGGAATCGAAAAAAAGAGAGCTGACTCTCGAAGCCAAGGAAGAAATTCAGAAGCTGCGCAGCGATTATGATAAAGAAGTAAAAGAAAAACGCAATGAACTTAACCGTCAGGACAGGCGCCTTCAGCAGAAGGAGGACTCTCTTGACAAGAAAATCGAAAATGCGGAAAAGAAAGAGGCTGCTCTTGCCGAAAAGGCGGAAGCGGTAGAAAAATCAAGAAAAGAAATCGAAAGCCTTAAAGAAAAGGAAATGGCGCTTCTTGAAAGGATTGCGGATATGTCCACATCCGAAGCGAAGGACCTTCTTCTTAAAAAGGTTGAAGGCGAAATCAGACACGAAACAGCCAAGATGATAAGCGACATCGAAAGCAAAGCTAAGGACGAAGCCGACGAAAAGGCTAAAAACATCATCGGTCTGGCTATTCAGAGATGCGCTGCCGACCATGTGACCGAAACAACCGTTTCGGTAGTATCGCTTCCCAACGACGAAATGAAGGGAAGAATTATCGGCAGAGAGGGCAGAAACATCCGTGCAATTGAAACCCTCACGGGCATAGATTTGATTATTGACGATACTCCCGAGGCAGTTATACTGTCAGGGTTTGATCCGGTAAGACGAGAGGTTGCAAGAATTGCCCTCGAAAAACTTATTTCGGACGGAAGAATTCACCCGGCAAGAATTGAAGAAACCGTTGAACGCGCCAAAAAGGAAGTTGCGGCTAAAATCAAGGCGGAGGGTGAACGCGCAACATTTGAAACAGGGGTTCACGGGCTTCATCCCGAACTTGTTAAGCTTCTCGGGAAAATGTGCTTCAGAACCAGTTACGGTCAGAATGTGCTTCAGCATTCGATTGAGGTTGCCCATATTGCAGGTCTTATGGCCGGCGAACTCGGCGCTGATGTCACAATCGCAAAACGCGCGGGTCTTCTGCATGATATCGGTAAGTCCGTTGACCATGAGGTTGAAGGTTCCCATGTTACAATCGGTGCCGAACTTGCCAAAAAGTACGGCGAAACCGAGGAGATTATTCATCCTATCATGGCGCACCACGGCGATGTTGAGTGTAAGACGCTGATTGCATGTCTTGTTCAGGCAGCGGACGCAATTTCCGCCGCAAGACCGGGCGCAAGAAGAGAAAATATCGAAAATTACATAAAGCGTCTTGAAAAGCTTGAAGAAATCGCAAACAGCTTTGAGGGCGTTGAAACATCCTATGCAATCCAGGCAGGCCGTGAAATCAGAATCATGGTTAAGCCCGATTCCGTTTCCGATGACGGTATGGTCGTAATCGCACGCGATATTGCCAAGGAGATTGAAAGCTCCATGGAATATCCGGGTCAGATTAAGGTTAATGTTATCAGAGAAACGCGTTCTATCGATTACGCAAAATAAAAAGCTTCGGCGGAAAGCAACTAAGGCTTTCCGCCGATTTCTGTTTTAAAAGATGGGACAGTAAGGCGAAACTTAAATTTCGCTTTACTGTCCCATTTGTCATTTTTTGACGCGGCAAAATGCTATTTTGTCAATACTTCGCATTGCCTTAGTATATGAATTTTGATATAATAATTGCATGAAATTGAGGCAAGCGAGAGTCGAACACTTAATGCCTTATGACGACTAATTTTTGCCCTTTTCGGCTTGTCGTCATTGAAAGGCAAACGCCTGTCAGCGATCTCCGCACCAAAAATGACTAAAAATTATTTCGCCATAAGGTGCGAGCAGTTTTTATCGAGCTGATTTTTCTCAAGACAAGCAAGCGAATGAAGTTAATACTTTGTGTATTGACAAGTGAGTTTGTGCAGCATTGGGGAAAATCAGCCGATAAAAACCATTAAGGGTTCGGGTCGCTATTGCCAATGGGTGCAGGGGGAATTGCTACTGATTCCCCCTGTTAGGATAGGACAAACCAATATTTTCCGAGAAAAAGTTAAGAAACGAATTACCTTTTTATTACAACTTTGTTAATTCCATTTACAAACAATGCCAAATGTGATAAAATAAAACTTGTCGGATTTTTCCGACAGGCAAGACCTAAAACAGTGCAAAAGCCGGGCGGTTATGCCGTCACTCCTCAAAAAGGAGGTGACAGCTATGGATAAAGAATATACATTATTATTTATGATTATTCTGTTACTTATAGTGATTTCCATAAAAAAATAACGCCCACCCGCTAAAATGTGGCGTTATTTTAAACCAAAACATTTTGGCATAACCGTTTGAGGTCTTGCCTCTTTTATATTATACTATACTTTTGGCGGTTTGTCAAGCGCTTTTAAATGAATAGAGAATAGTAACGGAGGATTTTCGCCAAGGCGAAAATCTTCCTATTTATATATCTATAATATCAACACCGTTTCTTTTGGCATACAAAAATGTTTTGTATGCGCCGCCGTAGGTATGGTCTATATGCGCAATCATGAAATACGATTTTTTAACAAGATATTTATTTGCGTAAATTATGCCGTATCTTTTCGGTGCGCTTTCGGGAATGTCTGCGATGATTACCGAATCATATTGCCGGATGTACCAATCCTTTTCGGTTACAATCTCCGCAGTGAGATAAGGAACGATGAGTTCGAGTCTTATATTCTGATATTTTGTTTTTAAACTTCGTATTGCCGATGCCGCGATTCTGTCAAATCCTCCGTAATTTCCGACCATAAAAATTCCGACGCTCTCATCCCTTATCAGTTTTTTTGCACAGATTTTGATTTTATCTTTCATATTCTCGCCGTAGGACTCATCATGCCCCGCAAAACAACAAATTTTTTCCTCATTCCGCATTTACCACCTATCTAAAATATATATTTGCAACTTTATAAGTTGTATTATAACATAAATAAAATGCAAATACAAATAATATGTGTGTAAATGAGAAAATATTGATTGTCGAAAATTTGGATTGTTTTTTCTATAATATATTTGAGGTGTTATTAATGAAGAGCGAGAATTTCGATATATGGCTCGGTATAGGGCTTAATATTCTGCATTACAGAAAAGAGCAGGGAATGACGCAGGAACAGCTTGCTGAAAAAAGCAATATCAGCAGAACTTATATGCAGAAGATTGAAACTGCTGCATGCACCTGTACGCTTGATACTTTAATAAGCATTTCCGAAGCCCTCGGAATACCGCTTAAAAAACTTTTTGAATTCAGGGAGTAACAGATGAGAAACGAGCATTTTGACACATGGCTTGCAATAGGACTGAATATATCATATTTCAGAAAAACACAGGGTATGACACAGGAGCAGCTTTCGGAAAAGTGTAATATAAGCAGAAACCATATGCAGAGAATAGAAACCGCCGCAGGCGCATGCTCTCTCGATACGCTTATGGATATTGCCGAAGCTCTCAGAATACCGCTTAAAAAACTTTTTGAGTTTAGGGAGTAACAGTTTATTAAAAAGGTTTTCGGGATTACCGAAAAACCTTTTTAGATAATAGATAAAAGAGAATAAATAATAATGAATGTTGATTTCCGCCACGGCGGAAATCTTCATATTTAATATCCGACCTTTCGGAGAAAAATCGGCAGCTGTCAGCGAAGGTGAGGCGTCAGTAAGCGTAAAAATCCGCATATCCGTTTTCCGCTGCTGCTTGCGGATTTTTAGCGGAACGAAGCGCTGAGTGCGCTTCTTGGAGCGGCGCTTAAACGAAGCCTCATCAAGCGTTACAGATGGCATTTTTCGCAGAGGCTCGGCGGCAAGGGGGCAGGGGGAATTGCTGCTGATTCCCCCTGTAGGATAAGGTAAACGATATTTTTCGAGAAAAAGTCAAGAAATGAATTGCCTTGCGGCATGAATTGAAGCTTCGCTTCATGAATTGGGCCTTGCGGTTCATTAATTGCCTTCAGTATGGCGTTTTGTTCCAATATTTTATGAATTTTCAGAAAAAATCAAAAAATATTCGAAAATTTTTTAAAAAACACTTGACTATTTGCAAAAATTAGTATATACTTATAATACTTGAAGCAGGGTCTTTTTTTTTGTGTATGAAAAATCCTGCCAACGCTTTAGGAGGTGCACTTAGCATGAGAGTTAAAATTACATTGGCTTGCTCGGAATGTAAGCAGAGAAACTACAATACAATGAAGAACAAAAAGAATACTCCTGACAGATTAGAGCTTAAGAAGTATTGCAGATTTTGCAAAAAGCACACTACTCATAAGGAAACAAAATAATTTGTTATTTTCTTGACGGGAGGTATAATTATGGCTGCAACTGTTGAAAAGGTGAGCCTTTTTAAAAGAATTGCCAATTATTTCAGAGAGGTAAAATCCGAACTTAAGAAGGTTATATGGCCTACATTCGGGAAGGTTGTCAAAAATACCGGCATCGTTCTCGTTGCTATCATTATTTCCGCCGCTTTGATTGCTGTTTTTGATTATGCGTTTATGCTGATTTTCCAGAAATTACTCGGAATATGACCGGAGGGTGGTTTCTAAATGAGTGATAATGCTAAATGGTATGTTGTTCATACCTATTCCGGGTATGAAAACAAGGTTAAGGCGGACATTGAGAAGTCCATTGAAAACCGCAATATGAGCGATCTCTTTGTTGATATTCAGGTTCCCATGGAGGAGGTTGTTGAAAACAAGGACGGCCGCAGCAAGGTTACACAGCGCAAAAAATTCCCTTCTTATGTCATGATTAAAATGGTCATGAATGACGAAACATGGTATATCGTCCGCAATACGCGCGGCGTTACCGGATTTGTCGGTCCGGGCAGCAAGCCCGTTCCGCTCACCGAGGAGGAAGCGCTTAACATGGGCATCGAAACGCGTACCGTTACGGTTGATTACCGGGTAGGCGACAGCGTTAAGGTTTTGGAGGGCCCCCTCGAAAACTTTATCGGCGTGGTTGAAGAAATCAGCATGGAAAGACAAATCGTTAAGGTTATGGTTTCCATGTTCGGCCGCGAAACCCCGGTTGAGCTTGAGCTTAACCAGGTCGAAACTTTAGAGTAGAACTGCTCTGAAAACTGATAATTAGCGAACTTCCGTTCGCCGGTTATATAAGTGGGAGAAATCAAAAATTTATTGGTTTCGCCAATTACCACATTTGTATCGTAAGGAGGTGCATACTAATGGCTCAGAAAATTTCAGGTTTCATTAAATTGCAGATTCCCGCAGGTAAAGCTACTCCTGCACCGCCGGTTGGTCCCGCTTTGGGTCAGCATGGTGTTAACATCATGGGCTTCTGTAAAGAATTCAATGAAAAAACCGCTAAGGACGCAGGTCTTATTATTCCTGTTGTTATCACGGTTTATGCGGACAGGTCTTTCTCGTTCATAACTAAGACTCCTCCGGCAGCTGTTCTTATCAAAAAGGCTTGCAAAATTGACAAGGCTTCGGGTGTTCCGAATAAGACTAAGGTTGCTACAATCTCTAAAGAGGATGTCCGTAAAATCGCAGAAACAAAAATGCCCGATTTGAACGCTGCTTCCCTCGAGGCTGCTATGAGCATGATCGCAGGTACATGCAGAAGTATGGGTGTTGTGGTTGGAGACTGATTCCGGCCTTCAAGTATTGTGGGAGGAGCTTTTGCTCCGTATAACCACGAAAGGAGTTATTGAATTTGAAAAAGGGTAAAAAGTATGTCGAAAGCGCTAAGCTTATCGATAAAACAAAATTATATGCCCCTGCTGAAGCTTGTGAAATCGTAGTTAAGACAGGTAAGGCTAAGTTTGACGAAACTGTTGAAGCTCACATCAAGCTCGGTGTTGACTCCCGTCACGCTGACCAGCAGGTTAGAGGTGCGGTTGTTCTCCCTCACGGAACAGGTAAAACTGTTAGAGTTCTTGTTTTCGCTAAGGGCGAAAATGCCGACATCGCTAAAGAAGCCGGCGCTGATTTCGTCGGCGCTGAAGATATGGTAACAAAGATTCAGTCCGAAAACTGGTTCGACTTTGATATCGTTGTTGCTACTCCCGACATGATGGGTCTTGTTGGCCGCCTCGGTAAGGTTCTCGGTCCTAAAGGACTTATGCCTAACCCGAAGGCAGGTACCGTTACTCCCGATGTTGCAAAGGCTATCGCCGACATCAAAGCAGGTAAGATTGAGTATCGTTTGGATAAGACGAATATCATTCACTGCCCCATCGGTAAGGTTTCCTTCGGCGCTCAGAAGATACAGGAAAACTTCTCCACCCTTATGGCTGCAATCGTTAAGGCTAAGCCTGCGGCTGCAAAGGGTCAGTATCTTAAGAGCGTTGCAATCACCACTACAATGGGCCCCGGCATCAGAATTAACGGCGCTCAGATCGGCTGATTGAAATTTTAATTATGCATTTAAGACCGCTTTGACAGCGGTTTCAGATTGCCGAAAAAGGTTCGGAAAATTCCGGACCTTTTTTCTTTTGCCAATCCCGTACTTTTCGTTTGTCTAATTATTTTTTTATCATATCTTTCGGTGATTTTCCGTAAACCGCTTTAAAACTTCTGTTTAATGTGCGCACACTTCCAAATCCGCTCTCGAACGCAAGTTCTGTAATCGAAATTCCTGATTTCAGGCGGTTCAGTGCATAATCTAATCTGAACTGATTCAGGAATCCTCTGAAATTCATGTGGAAAACGCTGTGAAATACCCTTGAAATATAATGATAGTCATACCCCAAATCCGCAGCAATTGTCTTAAGTGAAATATCTTTATTAAAGTTGTCCTTTGTATATTCATATATTCTGATAGGTAAGTCGTTTGTATCTCTGTTATAAGTATAAAACTCGCCGGCTTTCACATATTCGCTGCATATGGCGTACAGTATGGACTGCATTGTAAAAAGATGCGGTATTTCCGTTGTTAAAAGCTTTTTTATATACGGCATTAACTTTTTGTCTGCGCAGAAAATAGTTTTTACATTAGCCTTGTCTTTCATAAAATCATCAAAGCTCTTAATGTAATCGGCGGAAAATACCCCTATCCATACCTTCGATGAAACGGGAGTGTGCAGATGATGAATGTTATTCGGCAAAATCAGCGAAAACTCATTCTTTTGGATTCTGAATGACCTGCCGTCTACCGTTGCTTCAAGTTCCCCGTCAATTACATAAATGAGTTCATAATTTTTGTGGAAATGAAACGCCCATTCGCAATTGTTATAGATATAACAGTTATATGCATAATTCTCAATGGAATTTTTGGCTTGGTATATAATCATTCAATCACCTTGTTTTCAAAATAAGATAATTTTTGTCTTAAATTATACAACAAGTTTCTTGAATTGTCAAGTTCAATGTGATATATTAAAATTAATAACGGGAGGCGGATATCGCATGAGCAAAGGAATGGTGTTTTCCATCGAGGAATTTTCGGTTTTTGACGGCCCCGGGATAAGAACCACCGTATTTTTAAAAGGCTGTCCGTTGAAGTGCAGCTGGTGTCATAATCCCGAAGGGCAATCTTTCGAAAAGGAGATTTTAAAAAACAAAAACGAATGTATTCACTGTGGAAAATGTATAGAAACGGCAGTTAAACTGACCGGAAAAAGTACGCTTATTGAAGAGTGTGTAAATGTATGCCCGAAAAATCTCATAAGAGTTTGCGGCGAGGAATATACAGCCGATGAATTGTGCTCAAAACTCCGCAAAAACAAGATTTTCTATGCGGACGGCGGTGTGACCTTCTCGGGCGGAGAACCATTATGCCAACATCAATTTTTGTCTGAATGTTTAAAAACTCTGAAAGGCGATATTCACACTGCCGTACAGACGAGCGGATATTGCGATAAAGAACTGTTCAAAGAAATACTTGGGCTTGCCGATATGTTTCTTTTCGATTTGAAGGTTATTGACAAAGAGGCTTCTAAACAATATACCGGTGCGGACAGTTCGGTAATTTTAAATAATTTCGCATTGCTTGCAGAGTCCGGCAGAGATTTCATCGTCAGGATTCCGTTAATACCCGGGGTAACAGCAACCGAACGGAACTTGAACGACATAATCAATGTTCTCGAATTTTACGGAGTAACTTATGCCGAGGGTTTGCCGTACAACAAACTTGCCGGCGCAAAATATTCGCTTTGCGGAAGAAAGTATACTCCGCAGTTCAACCCCGATTTGACTGTTTCACCTCCGACAGAACTTTTTAAAAGCTGCGGCATTACGCTTAAAATCATGTAACGGAAAGGATGTTTTCGCATTATGACAGAAAGAGTTAAAAATCTTATTGAAATTTTGAAAAAGAAAGACTATCTGAAAAACCGTGTTTCCAAAGAGCTTGCGACAGAAGCGCAAACACTGACGGAGAGTGCGGAAATATTCTGTGATTATATGGATTTTGAAGAGCCTGTTTTGTTTCCCGGCGACCGAATCGGTTTCAACCGCTATAACAGATGCTATAACAACAAAGCGGAATGTGACAGTTGCGGTAATTTTGCACCGAGTTATGCCATGTATTTAAATAACGGTTTTGATTATGTCCTGAAAAAAATGAAGGGTTCGCCGAAAAATGAATTTGCATATTCGGCCGAAAAGGCAATTTTGGGGATATACAGGCTTTGCGACAAATACAAAAAAGCTGCGCACGGGGAATTGAAAGCCGCACTTGAAAGAATTCCCCAAAACGCTCCCGAAAGCTATTACGAAGCGCTTGTAATGATGAAAATAATGATATTTTCTATGCGTATAAGCGGAATTATGCATGTTACGCTCGGCAGATTCGATCAATATATGTATCCCTTCTATCTGGCGGATATAAAAAGAGGCGTTTCTTATGATGAAATACTCGAATGGACAGAAGAGTTTTTTATCAGCATTAACTTCGATATAGATTTATATCCCGGCGTTCAGGCAGGAGATGACGGACAGAGTCTGATGCTCGGAGGTCTTAATGAGGACGGAACCGACAGTTTCAGTGAACTTTCCGAAATCTGCATGAAAGCCTCTATGGAACTGGGGCTGATTGACCCGAAAATAAATCTGCGTGTTAACAAAAATACGCCCGATTCGCTCTATATCCTCGGTACCGAAATGACAAAACAAGGATTGGGTTTTCCGCAATACAACAATGACGATGTTGTAATTCCCGGTCTGATTGATTTCGGCTATGCGCCCGCCGACGCTTACAATTACAGTGTTGCGGCATGCTGGGAATTTATAGTCCCCGATGCAAGGGATATTCCGAATATTGCTACTGTTAATTTTCCGAAAATTGTGAATGAAAGCTTATATAACCACGCTGCGAACTGTAATACTTACAAAGAATTTTTTGAATTTTTCAAATCAGCGGCTGAGGACGAGTGCGACAGGCTTTTGGAAGAATCTGAAAAATCAGACATGCGCCCTCCGCATATTATAAATTCACTTTTCTCAGAAAGCTGTATAGAAAAACGAAAAGATTATACCGAATTCGGTGCAAAGTATAACAACTACGGTTTTCACGGAGCCGGTATAGCCAATGCAGCAGATGCGCTTTGTGCCATAAAAAAGCTTATATTTGAAGAAAAAAAGTATACGGCAGAAGAAGTGATTAGGGCGCTCGATGCAAATTTCGAGGGATTTGAACAGCTTCACAGTGAGCTTTGCGCCTGCCCGAAAATGGGAAACAATGATGACTGTGCAGACAGCCTTGCGTCTGATTTGATGGATGTGTTCTGTACTCATATGAAAACGCTTAGAAATGCCGCCGGAGGGATATGCCGCCCCGGAACCGGAAGCGCTCATGAGTACATCTATTCATCAAGAAAAGTGGGCGCTACCGCTGACGGAAGGTATGCATTTGCCCCATATTCTTCAAGCTTTTCCCCTGCAATAACATCGCACACGGCAGGTCCGCTGTCGGTTATACAATCGTTTACAAAGTTCGACTTAAAGAGAATAGTAAACGGCGGCCCCCTGACGATTGAGATTCATGATACAACATTTCGCAACCATGACGGAGCTGAAAAAGTAGCGCAGCTGGTCAAGAATTTTATACTCTTGGGCGGACATCAGCTTCAGCTTAATTCAATAAACAGAGAAAAACTGCTCGATGCGCAAAAACATCCAGGCAAATATCCGAATCTTATTGTTCGGGTCTGGGGCTGGAGCGGATATTTTGATGAACTTGATCCTGCTTTTCAGAATCACATAATAAAAAGAACAGAATATAAAATTTAAGATTGCCGATGAAGTCCGGAAATGTGAATTTCCGGACTTCGTTGTTACATACTTTTAATTAAAAAACTACTTGCATTAAATGCGGTTTTACAGTATAATAAAAGTAAGACAAAATCGAGGTAGTTTAAATGGAAATCTATTTGCTTAAAGACGGTTGCGAAAAAGTTCCGGGGATTCCGAAAGAAAAACTGTATGAAGTTGAGGGTGACAGAATCCTGCTTCTTAACTCCGCAGAGTTTGAAGAAATCTTTGATAAGGATAAACAGACAGGCGCCGATATTCTCAACGATATGCAGCTGCTTAAATATTGCAAGGCGGAGCGCCGCAGGGGGTATGTTTGCGGTGTGGTTCATGCTCCGCGCCTTCGCGAAGCGGAACAAAATGCCTTTTCTTTCGGCTTCTATATGGACAGACATGAGCTTTGGCTTGTAAGCGATGACGATTTTATCCACAGGGTTAAAACCATGGTCTTTGAAGAAACCGATGCAGATGATTCCCTGCAGGATGTTCTTCTTGGATTTTTCAATAATATGATTGCAAATGATGTTATGTATCTGCAAAAATCGGAAAAGCATCTTGAAAAGTACGAGGAGAGCATAATCGGCGGAAAATGCGGCAACTTTCACAAGACCGTTATTTCGTACAAAAAATATATTTCCGTGTGCGGAGCGTATTATATGCAGCTTTCCGAAATCGGGGATTATATGCAGAATATTTTCAGAAACGAAGAATCCGGTTCGAGGTTCGGCTGGGAGCTGTTTTCGGACAGGGCGGAACGGCTTCACAATTATACCGACACGATTCAGGAGTACCTGACGCAGCTTCGTGAACTGTACCAGTCGCAAATCGACATAAACCAGAACAGAATTATGACAATCCTTACCGTTGTGACAACGCTTGTTTTGCCGCTCAGCCTTATCGCCGGCTGGTACGGTATGAATTTTACAAATATGCCGGAGCTTCACTGGAAGTACAGTTATTTGGCGGTTGCGGTTGTTTCCGTATTGATTATTGCGGTGGAAATTTACTATTTTAAAAAGAAAAAAATATTGTAGGGAGGTATAAAATGAAGAAAATAATTTGCCTTATGCTTGTTTTGTTTTCGGTTTTTTGCTGCGGCTTTGTTTACGCCGAGGGTATAACGAGAGAATATACATATGAAGAAAACCACCTCTGCACGATGAGCAGCGGTTACGAGTATCTCGGATATATGGGGGTTTTGACCTTTTCTGCGGATGTCGGCGGCGAAATCGATTATGCCGGCTGCGAATTAAAGTGCATAAACGAGGAAATCGGCGAGTATTACAAGCCGTTTGATATAAAGCTTGTCGGAAATGCAGAAGTGAAAAATTTTATGCTTAAGCTTACGGGCAGACCTCTTCGTGCCGATGAAGGGCCGTACAGCCTGACACCGTATGTTGTGTCCGGCGGTGAAAAGATATGGGGAGAGCCGGTTGTGTTCTCAATAAGTGAAACCTGCGAGCTTATGACGAACCTGAGAATTGTGTATGACCAGATTCAGAAAATAGAATTTACCGATAAAGAGAAAGAAATTCTCGATATAATTCTGCCGGTCGTGAGGGATACGATAGCGGCAGGGGAACGGGGAGTTGCGGTTACGAAGGATTATGTCAAAAACACATATCCCGATGAAATTGCGAAGGTTAAAAGCATGGATTCCAAGGAACAGCGTGACGCATTTGACAAAAAATTAAGGGGAAATATTGATGAGCAGGCACGCAGATATTTTGTTGCCATGGTCATGAATTAACGGCGGTTTTATGAAAAAAAGAATTTTAGCGGTACTGATTTTAATATTGCTTGCCTCAAACACGGTGTTTGCCGAGGGTGAGATAACATTCGGTGCTCTTTGCTGGGAAACCGAAAACGGACTTTCTCTTTTCGCCGACGGCGGAAGCGGAAGCGCCGATTTCGTGGGGTTTGAATTGTCTGCCGGAAAGTCTTCGGTAAAAATGCCGCAGATAGGTGCGGATATATCCGACAACGCATGCCTTAAAATTTCCGGTTTGAAGGACGGGTTTTATGCGTTGCGCCGCTTTGCGGTGAAATCCGGGGAGTATTTTTATTCCGAAGCCGTATATATAACTGCGGAGAACGGGCAGTATTCGGTTATTACGGAAAGTGAAAAAGAGCTTTTGGATGCGAAGTCTGCGGCGAAATCGGAACTGTCGGATTACATTGCGGACGAAACGCTTTACAGAGAAAAAGAGTTGGCTGCAATTGACGGTATTTTGGAAAAATACAATAATCTTATTGATGAGTGCGCTTCCCGGGAAGATATTTCGGGTGTCGTAAACAGCGCAAAAACCGAGCTTGACGGTGTGCATAAAAAAGAATGGTTTGACAAAAATGCGGAGGCAAACAAAGAGGTGCTTCTTTATCTTGATGACGCATATCTCTGGCTTTGCAGAAAACCTCCTTACGATGGCGGTCAAAAGTTTATTGCCAAAGAAAGGAAGTTTGTCGATATTGTTAAGCCTGTAATTGCCGAAGTGATTGACGATGCGAGCACCGGAGAATATGCTGTTACAAACGAATGTATCCGTGAAAAATATAAAAGTGAAATCTCAGACGCAAAAAAGATTTATAATGAAGATATGAGCGATACCGAAAGGGCGCGGTTTAACGAGAAAATTGCGGATTTAAAATCCGAAACGGCAGACTTTTTAAAAGAATTTTTCAGTTAACTATTGACAAATTTGTAATTTAGGTATATTATATAAGTATAGCTTTGAGGAGGTTTAAAATTTATGAAAAAATTATTATGCTTGGCTTTGGCAATACTGACCGTTCTTTCTGCGGTAACTGTTTTTGCCGACGCATCCGATGTAAGTATTGCTGAGGGCGTTCGTCTTTCGTATGACGGCGTTTACTACGATTCTTACCAGAGCGGTAAGGGTACAATCAATGTTATGCTTCAGAATAACGGTGCTGACGACAAGGTTACATTTGTTGTTGCCGAGTATTCTGAAAACGGCGGTTACAGAAAGCTTATTCAGAGCAAGATTCAGACTCTTGACATCAAAGCAGAAGAAAAAAAGAAATTTGAAGTGGAATTTACTCCGAGCGATGCAGCAAACAATGATTTCAGCTTTTTCGCTTTCACTTCCGGAAATGCAGGCAGCATTTATCTCGGTGATGAATTTGTTCTCGATAAGTTCCAGTACATAGGAACGGAAGAAGACGGTGCTTCGATTTATAAAATCAACAGCTTTACCGACAGAGTATATGACAAGTTCAGATATGTAAGCACCGAAGAAGACGGGACAACCGTTTATAAGGTTGACAGATTTCGTAATTAATCATAATAGGCCGTTCGGGGACGGACGGCTTATTTTTGTGTAAAAAAGGGGAGAAATACTATGATAAAAGGAAATGTAATGTATCATAATGCGGACTATATCGAAAAAGAAGCAAGGGGCGACAGGCTTTTCCGTTACCCGAAAGAGGTCTTGAAAGAGTGTAATCCTCATTGCCGAAACATGGCACGATATGCCTGCAACTGCGAGCTCAGGTTCGTGACCGACTCCGACACTGTATTTGTCAATATAAGTTCGTTTTCGGGAAATGGCGATATAATCGTGTATTTCGGGGACTTCTTTCAGGCGAAATACAGGATTGCTGCCGGTGAAACCAAGAACATATGCATTTCAAGACCGGCAATACTGAAAGACGGTACCGGTGAAAAATTCTTTGAGAAGTGTATTTACAGCCCGAATGTCATAAGAATACATTTTCATGCGTTCATGGCGGTTGTCGGGGAAATCGACGCTCTCGAGGGCGGGGTAAGGCCGCCCAAAAAGTCGGAACTCCCAAAAAAGACCATGCTTGCATACGGTTCCTCGATAACTCACGGCGCAGGCGCTTTTGCGAGCAATCTGTGTTATATACAGACCGCCGCAAGATACCTCGGTGCTGATGTTATCAACAAGGGTGTGGGCGGTTCCTGTTTTGCTGAAAGCGCAGTTGCCGATTGGCTCTCCGCAAAGACAGACTGGGATTTTGCATATGCGGAAATCGGTATAAACATGGTCGGCTTGTTTGACTGCGGCGAATTTGAAAAACGCTATACATATTTTATCGATAAACTTTCGGAAACCGGAAAAACAGTATTTGCGCCGTCTATGTATCTTTATTCCGGCACATACAATGAAGGAACCTCCGAAAAATACAGAAAATTCAATGAGATTATAAAAAATTATCATGCTTCGCATAAGCGTGACAATCTTCATTTTATTGACGGGAACAAGATTCTCCCCGAAGGGCGCTGGCTGACAGCCGACGGTATTCACCCTTCAACCGAAGGGCACGCTCTTATGGGATTTAACGCTGCTGAAATTATGAAAGAATATATTTAACCGACTTTTTCGCCGTTCAAAGGTTCAAAATGCCTTTGAACGGCTTTTTGCATGAATCGGCGGATATCCGTAAATCTTTTTGAAAACTCTCGAAAAGTATGCCGCACTGCCGAATCCGCTTGCTTCCGCAGCGTCGGCAACGGACATATTAGTGGTGCATATAAGATATTCCGCATAAATGCATCTGATATTATTTAGATATGACAAAACCGTATCGCCGGTTGTTTCCTTGAAAATCCTGCACATATAGCATTTTGATATGTGACAGGATTTTGCTATCTTGCTGAGCGATATTTTGCTTCGGTAGTTATTCTGAATATAATCTATTACATCCCTCACCGTGGATTCGCACGGCTTTTCGGTAACCACCTTCTGCCCTCCCGACTGCAAAATAAAATGGTCCCTTGTAAGAAGAACCGCAATATTAATAAGGTCGGCCTTGATTTTCAGCTCAAAATGGGCGCGTTTCATCGTTGCCTCCGTATGTATATCGTTGATGAGCTTTGTGATGTCTTTGTCATGGATTACCTCTTTGAACAGCGTTGCACCGCTGACGCCGCATTCCTCCATAAAAGAATTCTCCACGATAAGGCAAAGATAGGCAAGTCCTCTGGAGTCATTTTTGTCCATAGAATGTTTTACCTTGCTGTTGATATATACAATGTCGCCTGCCTGAACATCGTATGTTGTGCTGCCGAGCGTTACCTTGCCTGTGCCTTCCTGAATAAGCCAGAATTCGGATTGCGGATGCCAGTGCGGGCTTACGCTTTCGTTCGTGTGCTTCTGAAAAATAATGTACGGAGCACCGTTGAACGATTTCTGATTTTCTATTTTTCCCGAGGTTATGTCAAAGTGCACTATCTGCGGCTTTGAATGCTCTGTTTCCATAAAAGCACCCCCTTAAAAATATTGTACAAATTGAGGTCAACATTGTACATTTACAATCCTATGTGCAAGATTTATAATAATATTGTACCATAAAAAACGGTTTTTGTAAATGTTTTTAAGGAGGAATTTTATATGAAAAAAATTGTAAGCCTGTTTACCGTGCTTGCAGTGGTAATGACGATGTTGTTTACGGTTTCGGTTTCGGCAGATGAATCTGCAGAGAGAATCGACCTTTCCGGAACGCAGACTCTTTACGAATCTGCAGCCGGAGAGTGGAGCAGCGGTAAAATCGTTGCAAAAGACGAAAACGGAAACGAAATAACGGAAGGGCTTTCGTATTCTTCAAACTACGATTTTGTGCTTACCGTATCGGCAGACGGCACGGTTACACCCCGCCATGAGGGCTGCGCAATCGTGACCGTTACTAAGGAAAACCCCGATAAAACAACGGTTTCGGCTAAAATTGCGCTGAATGTGACAAAAGGCGCAAAGCTCAACAACAGGTTTGAATCGGGGAACGATTTGAAACTGAATTTTTCAAGAAGCGGAAACCATTCGGTAAATCCGTCTGTTAATTCGGCGAATAAATCAATCAATATTCAAACGCAGTCATGGACAAAAAATGATACATACAAAAGATTTTTCGTTGAAACCTGGTTTTACGATGACGGCGTAATATCCGAAAATTCGGAGGTCGGCGCGGCAGTTAATTTCAATGCCTGGGGCGCATGGGGCGCAAAGGGCTGGGGAAATGTTACTGTCGGTGTTCTCGATAAGTCGAGCGGTTATTACGGATATAAAAACATACAGGGGCAGAGAACGGCCGCTCAGTTTACTCCGTCAATGAGAGAACAAACGGCGTTTCTTGACGGAACGGCCTATGCTTCTCAGTACGGCGGCGAGGTAAAATGGCCTTTTGAACAGCCTGAAGCATATATAGAAAGAAGCAAAGGCTGGCACCAGATAGCGATTTCGGCAAACACAAATACCGAAAATCAAAATGCTGTTAAATATTATCTTGACGGTATCGAACTGTTTACGGATAACTTTCCGTCGCATGTCCAGACGGCAATCCTTTATGCCGCAGACGGAGCATATTATGACGATGTTGTGCTTTCAACCTATACCGACACTGATTTTGAAAATACCGGTACAGTGCTTTCTAAGCCGCAGATTTACGGTTCTGCAAGCGTTGAGGGAATACTGAGAACGAGGGCGGCTGCGGAAGCACCGTACGAATTTTTCAAAACAGCCGTTGTATCCGCCGGTACCGTGAGCACACCGGGTGCATGGCTTAACGCCTCTAAAGTATGGGGAACAGCCAACTATGTTACGCCGAGCTTTGCGTGGGACGGCGATATAACTTATGAATGGGAAACTTCGTCCGACGGCAAAAACTGGAGCAAGGCGGCAGGCGGTGCAGAATATACCGTAGGCGCCGATGATGAAGGAAAGCTTATAAGAGCCAAGGCCTCAATCGGAGAAAGTGTTTCTTATTCGGATATCAAAAGGGTAGACGGCGCGGCTCTTTATAACATAGACGGGGAGTCCGTAAGATTTCTGGGCAGAGGAGAAAATACGGAAAACGGCCGTTCAATGAACTTTCCTCTTGCGGGATTTGAGTTTGAGTTCAGCGGCTGCGGTGCTCAGATGAGAATTGCCGGGTTTGACGGTTCGGCACCGGCATATGTGAATATTACGGTTGACGGAAATACCGAAAGAAAAGCCGTTGAACAAAACGGCTGGGTAACGCTTTGCGAGGGCCTTGACAAGGGAAGGCATACCGTTTCGGCGGTGCGTTCCGATGAGCCGGGGGCGTATATTTATGCAGACGCCCTGAAAACAGATTCCTTTGCGCCCTCCCCGACCGGCGGAAGGGTCAGAAAGCTTGAATTTGTAGGCGACTCCTACACGGCGGGCTACGGTTTGGGAGGAAGCACATCGGACGCTTCAAAATCCTTTGCCGCCGTCACGGCAGGCACGCTTGGTGCTGATGTGAATGTCATTGCAAGCTCGGGCAAGGGGATTTATAAGAATCTGCCGGGATTTGCAGCGAAAAAAACAATGGCAGAAAATTATGATTATGCCGAGCTTTGGAGGGACGGCGTTTCGGAGTGGAATTTTGAATCGTATGTTCCCCAGGTTGTAACGGTATTTCTCGGTACGAACGATTATTATGCGGACGAGGGCGCCGGTGCAGAAGGTTTTTCGGCGGCATACTCGGCATTTATAAAGAAAATCAGAGCAAAGTATCCTAACGCATCGATTATATGCTGCGCTAAAAATGAAGGCTGCTACAGACAGCAGATTGAAGCTGCGGTTTCGGAAAGCGGCGATTCCAAGGTGTTTTATCTTGATTTCGGAGACTTGGGTGAAAGCGGTTTACATTCCCGCCCGAACGAGGACGAACAGAAAATACTTGCCGGTAAGCTTACCGAAAAAATCAATTCGATTGAAAATGTATGGCTGACTGAGGAGGAAGTAAATATTACTCTTGAAATCGGCGGCGGAGGAAAGATTACGGACGGCGTAAAAGAAATAAGCGGCAGCTTTAAGGCGTATGTCGGCGGCAAAAAGGTGCTTACACTTGTGCCGGACGACGGGCATATTGCCGGTTCTGCGGTACTTGACGGCAAACCGCTTGAAATTACGGATAACAAAATAACCCTTCCCGAGGACATTAAAGAAGGAAGCGTTCTCAAAATTACATTCAAGAGAGATTTTTCCGAAAACGGCGTGGTGTTCTATGTTTCGGAAGACGGAAACGACAATAATACCGGCACGCTTTCGCAGCCATTCCGCACAATAGGAAAGGCAAAGGAGGCTGTCCGTGCAGTTGATAAAACGGCGGCAAAGAGCATAACCGTATATATCCGCGGCGGAAATTATAAGGTTAATTCAACGCTTGCCTTCACAGAAGAGGACAGCGGAACCGCAGATTGTCCGATTACCTACAGAAACTACGGTGATGAGAAGGTTCAGATAACGGGCGGCGTTCATTTCGGACTTGATAAATTCAGTGCGGTTGAAGGCGAAATGAAGGATATTCTCCGTTCGCCCGAAGCTAAAGAAAAGGTTCTGGTTGCGGATCTTGACGACCTCGGCATAGGCGAAATGTCGGAATATAAAATAAAGGATAATCAGTCGGTTCTGGAAACTCCGATTGTAACATGGAACGGCAAGGATATGACGCTTGCGAGGTTCCCCAATTCCGAAGTCAACACCGACTGGCTTTCGGCTCGCTGGAACAAGGGCGCAGATGACGGAACAGACGGCGGAAACGGCAAGGTCACCGCAGACCAGAAGGCATTCAAGCTGAAATACAACTCGGATATTCCCGACAGCTGGACCTTCGGGCTTGACCACATTATGGCGCAGGGATTTTTCTACCATTACTGGTATGCCCCGATAAGATATGTAACCCTCAAAGACGGGCTTATGATTGCAAGGGAAAACACAAACACCGCAGCAAGCGGAGTTGCGCCGAATACCGATAATCCGTTCAGATTTATGAATGTGTATCAGGAAATCGATATGCCCGGCGAGTGGTACATTGACATTGAAAACAGGAAGATGTATCTCTGGCCTCTCGATAATTCCGCAGACCCGGACATTGCGGTAACGGATTCGTCATGTGCGCTCGTAACGCTGACAAACACGGGCAACATAACATTCAGGGGAATAACTTTTACGGAAACCTACGGAATGGGTCTGCACCTTTCGTCCGCCGGCAACATCACATTTGACGGCTGCACCGTAAGCGCAACCGGGCGCTACGGCATGAGAATGGACGATGTGACAAACTGCACATTCAAAAACGGAGAATTCAAATACTGCGGTATCGGTGGAATATATCTTGTTACCGGCGGTAATTACAAAACGCTGGAATCGGGCAACAATCTTATTACCAATTCGGTGTTTGACAACTGCTCGTTCACCAAGGAAACCTATGCTCCCGGTGTTGCGCTGAACGGCGTCGGAAATGTCGTTTCGCACTGTGAATTCAAGAACTTTTCACACTCGGCAATGACATTCGGAGGCTGTCTTAATGTTATGGAGTATAACAGCTTTACAAATTCCTGTATTAACGGAACCGACTCCGGTGTAATCTATACCGGCAGAAACTTAAGCGAGCACGGCAATATTATAAGGTACAATCATTTTTACGGCATAGGAAACGACCAGGAGGGCAGAAATTATTTCCCGTGCTGCGTGTTTACCGATGACGGCAGCTCCGACCTTTCGATTTACGGAAATGTATTCGGTCCGGACCTTCGCAATGTCGAGGTGTTCAAGAGTCATGGCGGTCAGTGCGACGATATGTACGATAATATTATAATCGACGCAACAAGAGTTTATTATATGTGCGACTGGTCGGACGAAAACTGGAAGTTTGTCGTGACCGAAAATTACGGAAGTTCCGATTGGCAGAGCAAGGATGTGTATTTCGGAACCTTTAAGCAGATTTATGATAATCCGCTTTACTGGGAGCGCTGGCCGTGGATTAAGGATGCATATGAACATCCGGAAGCGGTTGAATATCAGAGCAGCACCATCTCCGGCAATATGATTATTTATATTGACAAAGAGCCGCAGTATGCAAACGGCAGCTGCTGGAACATAAGGGGAATGGACGGTCATTATCCCAAAAAGCTTGATACGAACACGATTATTAGGCGCGGAAACACCGGAATGTTTAAAGATTATGCAAACGGCAACTACAATCTTTCGGATGATATGTACGCAAAGTACAAGGATTTTCCGTATATTGACTTTGACGCAATCGGAAGATACGGCGTTGAAAACAGTGCTCCGACAGCCGAAAATGTAAAAATAACAGGTGCGGCAGCTGTAGGAAACACCATAAAAGGCGGTTATACATATTCGGATTCCGAAAGCGACAGTGAGGGCGCAACGGTTACGGAATTTCTTGCGGCGGACCGCATAGACGGAACTTACGAAAAAATTGCGGACGGCAAAACTCTGACAATTACCGAAAATCTCAGGGGTAAGTACATTAAGTTTTCGGTAACTCCGGTTGATTTCGGCGGGGCAAGGGGCGAAACCGCTATTTCCGCACCGGTGTATGTTGAAGAAACCGAAGGTGATGTCGGAAAACTTAAGGCGGAGCTTATGTCCGTTGCCGATTCCGCACCGAGCGGAACACATCTCGGAGCATGGGCGGATTCGGATATTGAGGAATTTAAAAATGCCATTGAAAATTCGGACACTTCTTCGGCGCTTATGACAGCGTATGAGAATTTCACGAAAAAGAGAATAACCTCCGTTTCCGCAAGCGGTACGCTTAAGGTTGAGGCGGGATTAAGCTTTGCCGAGATAAATGTCGGCGAACTTTCAAAGGTCGGGCTGACTCTTTCCGGAACAGACATTCCTCAGCTGAAAATAAGCGGTACGGTTGACGGCAATGCGTTTTCAATGTATGTGCCGGCGCAGACAATCAGCGGAGATTTGCTTGTGATTTCAAGGGCGGACAATGACGAAACGGTTTACGGAGATGTTCTGCTTTCGCTTAACATCGGCGTGAAATCGGAGCTTGAAATTCCTTCATTTATAGGAAAAACTCTTGTTTGCGGAAAGTACGAAAAAACAATCGGCAGCGGCAGAATGGCTGCGGAAAATCCCGGATGTTATTCGGTAGCTGCGCTTTATAAAAAGTCAGGCGATACAAGCCTTTCCGAGCTGTTTATAAATGACAGGGCAATAAATATTATTAAAGGAAAGACCGAATATCGGGCAACCGTTAAGGAGGGCACGGCGGCTATTGTTTCCGCAAAGGCGGCAAACGCTTATGCAAAGGTTGAGGTTACACAGGCGGAGTCGCTCCCCGGTACAGCCACGGTAAAAGTCATTGCGCAGAACGGAACGGAAGCGGTTTATACCGTTGCAATTTCCGAAATTAAATCACCGTCCGATGATAATGGCGACGAGCCTTCCGAAACCCCCGGCGGAGGAAACGGCAGCGGTGTGACAAAGCCTTCCGGAAATAAGGGAACAAGCGGATTCTATTCAGGCGAAACCACCAACCCGAGTATTTCAAATCCGTTTACGGATATGGCAGGTCATTGGGCAGCGGCTGATGTTTTGGCTATGAACAAGGCAGGAATCGTTTCGGGTGTTTCGGACACGCTTTTCGACCCCGACCGAAACATCACAAGAGCGGAATTTGCAGCAATTATCGCAAGAGCACTCAAGCTTTCGGACAAAACGGCGGACTACAAAGATGTAAACGGCGAGTGGTTTGCTCCTTATGTGGGCGCTTGCTCGGAAGCCGGTATAATCTCGGGTTACGACGGCTATTTCAGGCCTAACGACAATATCACAAGACAGGAAATGGCGGTTATAATTGTTAACGCATACTCCTATCTTGAAAAGCAAGGCGCAAACGGCGGAATCGATAACTTCACCGATAAAGCCGAAATTGCGGACTGGGCAAAAGCGGCGGTTGATACGGCAAGCTCAGTCGGCTTAATCTCCGGCATGGGCGACGGTACTTTTGCACCGAATGCCAACGCAACCCGTGCACAGGCGGCAAGTATTGTAAGGCGACTGCTCGGCTAACCATTAATGCCTTATGACGACTAATTTTTGCCCTTTTCGGCTTGTCGTCATTGAAAGGCAAACGCCTGTCAGCGATCTCCGCACCAAAAATGACTAAAAATTATTTCGCCATAAGGTGCGCGCAGTTTTTATCGAGCCGATTTTTCTCAAGACAAGTAAGCGAATGAAGTTAATACTTTGTGTATTATCAATTGAGTTTGCGCAGTATTGGGGAAAATCAGCCGATAAAAACCAATAACGGTTAGCTGAACAGACGCCTCAGAGGTTGCTTGACCGATAAAAATATTGTACAAAATATGGTCAATATTGTCTATTTATCAATCAATGTGATTGTGTTATATTAAGTGTGAAGGGGGCAATGCCCCCTGAGAAATATAATTAATTATGAGGTGTTAATATGAAAAAATTATTTTCGGCGGCACTTGCATTTGTAATGATTCTTTCAAGCCTTCTGGCGGTTTCTGTCTCGGCGGACGGCATTTCCGAAAGAATTGACCTTTCCGGAACGCAGACTCTTTACGAATCCGCAGCCGGAGAGTGGAGCAGCGGTAAAATCGTTGCAAAAGACGAAAACGGAAACGAAATAACCGAAGGGCTTTCGTATTCTTCAAACTACGGTTTTGTGCTTACCGTATCGGCGGACGGTACTGTTACACCCCGCCATGAAGGCTGCGCAATCGTGACCGTTACAAAGGAAAATTCCGATAAAACAACGGTTTCTGCTAAAATTGCGCTTAATGTTACAAAGGGAGCAAAGTACAACAACAGTTTTGAAACCGGAAATGATTTAAAGCTGAACTTTTCAAGAAGCGGAAAAAACTCTGTAAACCCGTATGTAAACTTAGAAAACAAATCAATCAATATTCAGACGCAGTCATGGACTTCCGGCGATACATACAAAAGGTTCTTTATCGAGGCGTGGTTTTATGATGACGGCGTAATATCCGAAACTTCGGAAATCGGCGCAGCGGTTAATTTTAACAGCGAAAGCGGTAAATCGTGGGAAACCGCAGGTTATGGCAATGTTTCGGTCGGTGTTCTTGATAAATCGAGCAGATATTACGGATATAAAAATATAAACGGCAGCAGAACATGGAAGCAATATACACCCTCTATCAGAAACAAAACAGCTTTTCTCAACGGGCTGAGCTTTGCGGAACAGTACGGCATTGATAAATATCCTTACAAAAACGCTGAAGCATACATAGAAAGAAGCAGGGGCTGGCACCAGATAGCAATTTCGGCGAATGCAAATACCGAAAACAAAAATGCCGTTAAATATTATCTTGACGGCGTTGAGCTTTTTACCGATAATTTTCCGACAACCGTGAATGCTGCGCTTCTTTATGCCGCAAGCGGTGCATACTACGATGATGTTGTTCTTTCGACTTATACCGATACGGATTTTGAAGATACTGTTCCGGCGCTTTCAAAACCGCAGATTTATGAGAAAAACGGAACTTATACCGTAAGAGCTTCGGCGGAAGATCCTTATGAGTTTTTCAAAACCGCTGTTGTTGCATCTGCGGCTACTGCTAAAAATACCCAGACAATGCTTTTGGCGGACGGTACGACCAACTCAAATACACGATATTATGAGCCGACTTATTCATGGGACGGCGCCGTGACTTACGGGTGGGAAACCTCCTCCGACGCGGTGAACTGGACTACGCTGTCAAGCGGCGATTCATATACTCCCGAGGCTTCCGCAACCAAGCATTTTATAAGGGCTAAAGCAACCCTCGGAGAAGCAGCTGCGTATTCGGATATCGTGTCTGTCGGCACGGAAAGCAGCGCATACAGCATAGCGCTTAATGTGACAAAGTACAGCGATGACGATTCGGTTACATATAATGTACCTTCCCTTGAAGGGCTTGAAGCGGGCAGCAGTGTTGAATTCACCGTTACCCCCGCTGCCGGGAGCGTAATCTCTTCTGTTATGATTGACAACTCTCCTTTAATCATATCCGGCAGCGCGTGGGCTCAAAATACATTCTTTGTTTCAAATATACAGAAAAATACGACTGTTGATGTGGTGTTTGCTCAAAGAACGGTTTCAAAACCGTCGGCGGTGGCGTCATCAACAAGGTTTGAAACGGCGGAAAAAATTCAGGGTCATAACTGCGGTGTGATTTTCCAGAAAATCGACCCCGGTTACGGCTGGAACATCTTATCGTTCGGTGCGGATGTATCGGACGGCGAAAACACCTTAAGGCTTGCGGCGAACACAGAAAACGGAATCTCTTATGATTCCGATGGTTTTATAACCTACGGAATAAAGGCGTACGGAGCTGCGCTCGATACTGCCGGTACATATATTTTCAGTCCGTATGCGGAGGTTTCCGACGGTGCGGCGGTAACGGAAGTGGATTTCGGGGCAGATTCGGCAAAATCAATGGTAGTGGAATAAATATTATTAAGGTTTCGGCAGGAGCTTCTGCTCCTGCCGTATTTTTCGGAGTGAACAATATGCAAAATCAGTATGAATTTATAGAAAAATACAAGCTTTCCGGGAGAAACAAGCGTCTTGCGGAGGTGGCATGCAGAGTGCTTGAGGGCAATGTTTTAAGTGTGTCGGACGGTCCGTGGCACCGCCGCTGCATATCCCCCGGAAGAGTGTGGTTTGAGGGAATCTGGAACTGGGACACCGCTTTTATTTCATCGGCGGTTAAATACTGGGATCCGTCCCTTGCGGCGGAAAACATAACTGCATTTACCGATTTCATAAAACCAAACGGTATGTTCCCCGACTGTATACGCATGGCAGGGGACTCTGTTGACTATCTTTCAAAACCGCCCGTTATGGCCTCTGCCGTTTGGAAGGTCTTTGAAGCCGGCGGTGATATTGATTTTCTGAAGGGCGAATATAAAAAGCTTGTTCTCAACGAAAAATTCTGGGCTGAAAACCGCTGTGACGGCGGACTGTTTTTCTACGGTGCCGATTTTGAAGGCGAAAATGAAATTAATGTAAAGTTTGAGTCCGGATGGGATAATTCCGTGAGGTGGGATAAAGGCTGCGGCCGCTGTTTTCCCGTTGACCTCAACTGCTTTATGGCAATGACCTACGACAGCCTTGAAAAGATTTCCGAAGTGCTGAAGGACGGCATGTCAGGCATATGGAAAAGCAAAAAGGATAGGCTTATTGCGCTTATAAACGAAAAACTTTGGGACGAAACGGTCGGATTCTATATGGATTTTGACCGCTTTGATGATGAATTTTCAGGCGTTTTTGCGCCTTCGGGATTTATGCCGCTTTATATAGGCGCGGCGGACGGTGCGCGTGCCTCGCGGTGCGCAGAAATCGCAAAGGATAAGTTTTTTCCGCTTATGCCGACGGTTTCTTACGATAATCCGGAACACGGGACGGATTACTGGAGAGGTCCCGTTTGGCTCAATACGGCATATTTTGCGGTTTCGGGGCTTAAAAGATACGGATTTCCGATTGCGGATGAACTTTCGGATAATATTCTTTCCATGTGCGAAAAAAACCTCCCCGGTATTTTCGAGCTTTACAACTCAAAAACCGGAGAGGGTATGCGCTGCGACCATTTTTCGTGGTCGGCTGCGTTTATAATCAGGTTTATATTGGAACTGTAATTATTTCATCTTTGAAAACGCATCAAGAACCGATTCTGTATCGCTTCCAGCAAGCGAGGTCACTGATATGCAGAGTATTCCGTCGCCGAATTTCTTTGAATAAACCTCCATATTTATAGAGTCCTCAACGCTGATTGTAAAGCCGTAGTATTTTTCTCCGGCAATTTCGGTTTCCGAAGGGTCGGTGTAGCTTGCGTTTATGGAATTTGCTTCAAATGATTTCTTCATATTTTCAAGGTATGCCGCCTCGTCACCGTCAAATTTTTCAAAAACCACTTTAATCTGCGGAAAACCGTCGCTGTGCTCCGAAATCATTTCACAGGAAGTGTTTTTTGAGCCCGCCATCTGCGCCGCCTTCTGAGAGTCGGTGAACATAACATACCCTTCCGTAGGGGTGAATTTCAGGTTGTATTTTTCGCTTTCGTAGCCTTTCTGCAAATCTGTATCCGAAACTGTATTTTCGGGAGTTTCTTTTTTCGGTTCCGTGTTCTTTCCGCATGAACAAAGCGTAAATATGAGCGCCGCCGCTGCCAGCACTGCCGTAAATCTTTTCAAAAATGATTTCATAATGTCTGCCTCCTGTTTTGTGGTATATTTATTATACACCGCACCGCCTTAAAAATCAAGACGGTTAGTATTAATATATGATTACATTTTTGTAGAATTTTGTTCTTTTCTGCTTGACAAGGTGCATATATTATGATAGAATTAAACTGTAAAAAAATATTATTTTATGGGGGTATTCACAATGTATTTCCTATCTGAAACAAACGAGGCATTTATGATTATTTCATTTTTGCTCGCAATTGTCGCAACGGTGCTTGCATTCGTATTCATTGTTCCCGAGAAAAAGCGCGAAACCTTAAACGCCTTCGGCAGATTTCTTCACGACACTTTTAATTTCAAGTATCTTATAGTAGAAAAAATTCTTCAGGCACTCTACATATTTGCAACAGCTTATACAATCCTCGGCGGTTTCTTTATGCTGTTCCAGACAACGCCTGCTTATAGCGACTTTTACGGTACAAGTTACGGCAGTTCATGGCTCGGTGGTTACGGAATACTCGTTATGATTGTCGGTCCTATTATTATCCGTCTTGTATACGAGCTTTTGATGCTTATTATCATTCTTGTAAAGAATGTTATTTCGATTAACTCTAAGCTTAAAAATCAGAACGGCGACATGCAAAAGGATTTCTTCTCAGCGCCCGACATCAGCGAAATGAAGGCTGATATTCAGCAGAGAGTCAATGCAAGAAGAGAGGCAGCTCAGCAGCGGCCTGCGGCTCCCGTAACTCCTGCGGCTCCCGTAACTCCTGCGGCTCCGGTTGCTCCCGTGCAGACGCCCGAGGCACCGGCACAGACTGAGGCAGCGCCCAAATTCTGTTCCGACTGCGGAAATAGACTCGGCGATGACGGCTCCTGCCCCAATTGCAACAAATAATTAAATCAGAAATCAAAGAAGGTTTTCCAAGCGGAGAGCCTTCTTTTTTGCTCCGAAATTCATTTTTATGAAAAAAAATGAATTTTTTTTTAAAAACTCTTTGCAATCGGCGAAAAATGTGATATAATAAATTAATTACAGTACATTGGGTGATTATGCGGTGAAAAGAGACTCTAAGGAAATAATTGTAAGCGATAAGGAACTTGAGGTTCAAAAAGGCTTTGCAAAACTTTTGAAACAAAGGCTTGACGGACTTGGGCTTCTTGCGTGCGTTGAAACATACGGCTGTCAGCAGAACGAGAACGATTCGGAACGCATAAAAGGAATTCTGGCAGAGGTCGGCTACGGTTTTACAGACGATTTTGATAAGGCGGATCTGATTATTTTCAATACCTGTGCGGTGCGTGAAAACGCAGAGCTTAAGGTTTACGGCAAGGTCGGGGCGCTGAAGCATCATAAACGCAGAAAGCCTTCGCTTAAGATAGGTCTTTGCGGCTGCATGATGCAGCAGGAGCAAATCGCGGAAACGATTAAGAAAAAGTATCCGCATGTGGATATGATATTCGGGACGCACGCGCTTTACCGTCTTCCCGGGATGCTTTACGAAGTGTTTCTTGATAACCGTGTTTTCGATGTCGAAAATTCGGACGGTAAAATTGCGGAGGATATTCCGTCAAAGCGTGAGTTTTCATATAAATCCGGTGTGCCGATAATGTACGGCTGCAACAATTTCTGTACCTATTGTATTGTGCCCTATGTCAGAGGAAGGGAAAGAAGCCGTACCCCCGAAAAAATAATTGAGGAGGTAACGGCGCTTGCAAATGACGGCGTGCGTGAAATTATGCTTCTGGGGCAGAATGTCAATTCCTACGGCAAGGATTTGGAGTCGGAGGTTGATTTTGCGGATATCTTAGAGGCGGCGGCGAATGTTCCGGGGATAAGGCGTGTGAGGTTCATGACCTCCCACCCGAAGGACATAACCGAAAAGCTGATTTCCGTTATCGCTAAGCATGAAAATATATGCAATCAGCTTCATCTGCCGGTGCAGAGCGGGAGCGACAGAATCTTAAAACAGATGAACCGTCACTATGACCGCAGACACTATCTGGAACTTGTTAAGCTTGCGAGAAGTTATGTTCCGGATATTGCTCTTACAAGCGATATTATCGTTGGTTTCCCCGGGGAAACGGACGAGGACTTTGAACAGACGATAAGTCTTATAAAAGAAGTCCGTTACGATATGCTGTTCACTTTTATCTATTCAAAACGCACCGGAACCCCGGCGGCGGAGATGGCAGATGATGTTCCGCATGAACATAAACAGAAGAATTTTGAGCGTCTTCTTGAGGTTCAGAACGAAATCTCAAAGGAAATAAACGATAAGCTTGTGGGGAAAGTCTTTGAGGTTATGAGCGAGGGAAGGTCAAAAACCGACCCGAACATGAGTTCCGGCAGAACAGACGGCGGAAAGCTTGTCCATTTTGAGGGCGCAGTGCCGGAGGGTGAATTTGCAAATGTGAAAATTACCTCCGCCAAAACATGGACTTTGGTCGGAGAAATTATATAGATTGGAGATAACTTATGGATATTCTTGAAAAGGCAAGGGAACTCGGAGAAATGCTGGCTGCCTCCGATGAATATAAGAGAATGCAGACGGCGGAAAAGGCTAAAAATGAAAGTCCGGAGGCGGTTAAGCTTCTCGGCGATTACAATAAAATGGCAAGCGAGTTTGCTATGAAGGTTCAGGCGGCGGAGCCGACCAAAGAGGAAATGGAAAATTACCGC
This sequence comes from uncultured Clostridia bacterium, assembly GCA_934464705.1. GTDB lineage: Bacteria > Bacillota > Clostridia > HGM11514 > HGM11514 > CAKSKB01. Next base: position 63,386 of record CAKSKB010000008.1, on the reverse strand, counting down.
GATTCCCTCGGCAAAGCGTTTTCGGAACTTGATGCAAACCCCGTTGTTCATGAATTTATAGAAGCAAAAAAGAACTTTGATGAACTTATGAAAAATATTAACAGCATAATTGCTTTTTATGTTGTTCCCAAAGGTCAGGGGTCGTGCAGCGGAGACTGCGGTTCCTGCGGGGGATGTCACTGATTTGGAGGTTTTGAAATGCCCGGAATGTCACCGATGATGCAGCAGTATATGAATATAAAAGGGCAGTATAAAGACGCCGTTGTGTTTTTCAGACTCGGCGATTTTTATGAGATGTTTTTTGAGGACGCCGTTGTTGCCTCCCGTGAGCTGGAACTGACGCTTACCGGGAAAGACTGCGGTCTGGAGGAGCGCGCCCCGATGTGCGGAGTGCCGTTTCATTCGGCGGATTCTTATATTGCAAGACTTATAGGAAAGGGCTATAAGGTTGCAATATGCGAACAGGTTGAAGACCCTAAGGCGGCAAAGGGCATTGTAAAAAGAGATGTTATCAGGATTATAACTCCCGGTACGCTCCTTGATCCCAATGCGCTCGATTCCAAAAAGAATAATTATATAAGCTGCGTTTACAAAGAAACGGGCGGCGCAGGCATTGCGTTTGCCGATGTTACAACCGGCGAGATGAGTGCCACATCGTTTTCGGGGGACGGATTTTTGTTTCACATATGCAATGAACTTGCACGCTTTAACCCGAGCGAGATTATAGTTAACGAAGAAACTTATAAGGACAAGAATTTCATAGAATATATTAAAGAAAAATTCAAGATAGTTCCGTCCGCCTGCGAGGAAGGGGCGTTTGAACTTGAGTTTGCAAAACAGAGAATTGCCGGGCATTTCGGCAGACCCGAAATCCATGACGCGGACGATTATTGCTACCGTGCGGCGGGTGCGCTTTTTGAAGTGCTTGCGCAAACGCAGAAAATTCCGCTCAGTCATATAACCGAGGTCAGCGTGTACCGTGACGGGCAGTACATGGATTTGGATCAGAACGCAAGGCGCAACCTGGAATTAACCGAGACAATCCGCGACAAAACCAAAAGCGGCTCGCTTCTTTCGGTTCTTGACAAAACGAGTTCGTCGATGGGCGCAAGAATGCTCAGAAAATGGCTTGAACAGCCGCTTGTTTCCTGTGTTGCAATCAGAAAACGCTTAAGTGCGGTCGATGATTTTTACAAAAACACGGTTATGCGTGATGAAACTTCGGCAATTCTTAAAAATATGCTTGATGTGGAAAGACTTTTGGGGAGAATTGTCTATAAAACAGCAAATGCAAAAGACCTTGTCGCTTTGAGGACTTCTCTTGCGGTGCTTCCTCCGCTGAGAAAAATACTGGAGAGCGCAAAGTCTTCATATATAAGAGAGATAACAGGTGAGATTGACCCTATGGAGGACATCTGCAAAATGCTCAGCGACGCAATTTGCGATGACCCGCCCTTTTCCGTCCGTGAAGGCGGCATGATAAGGGAAGGGTATGACGAACAGGTGGACAAGTTCAAAAATGCCCTCACAAACGGCAAAACATGGCTTGCCGATCTTGAAACAAGAGAAAAGGAACGCACCGGCATAAAATCGCTGAAGGTCGGATTCAATAAGGTTTTCGGATATTATATTGAGGTTTCAAATTCGTTCAAAAACGATGTTCCGTCCGACTATGTAAGAAAGCAGACCCTCACCGGCGGTGAAAGATTTATTACGGACGAGCTTAAGAAGCTTGAGCAGACGATACTCAACGCCGACGAGCAAAGGTGCGCTCTTGAATTTAAAATTTTCGAGGAAATCCGTGACGAAGCGGCGAAAAATATCGTAAGAATACAAAAATCCGTTAAAGCGGTGTCGGCGATAGACTGTTTCTGTTCGCTTGCCGCAGCGGCGGTTAAAAACAATTATTCCATGCCCGAGGTAAATAACGGCGATAAGATAATTATAAAGGACGGCCGTCACCCGGTTGTTGAGGCAATGCAGAAATCTTCGCTTTTTGTGCCGAACGATACCGAACTTGACGGAGGTGACCGCCGCCTGGCAGTTATAACCGGTCCGAACATGGCGGGCAAATCGACATATATGCGCCAGACGGCACTCATAACAATCATGGCGCAGATTGGCAGCTTTGTTCCGGCGGCTTCCGCCGAAATCGGCGTTGTGGACAGAGTTTTCACAAGAGTCGGTGCGTCGGACGATATCGCCTCCGGCAGAAGTACATTTATGGTTGAAATGAGCGAGGTTGCATACATACTCAAAAACGCTACGGCAAAAAGCCTGCTGATTCTCGACGAGATAGGCAGAGGAACTTCAACATATGACGGTCTTTCAATTGCAAGGGCGGTTATAGAGTATGTTGCCGATAAGAAAAAAATCGGTGCAAAAACCCTTTTTGCAACACATTATCATGAGCTTACAGAACTTGAGGGTAAAATCGACGGCGTTAAAAACTACTGCATTGCCGTAAAGCGCCGCGGCGAGGACATTATATTCCTCCGCAAAATCATAAAGGGCGGAGCGGACGAAAGCTTCGGCGTTGAGGTTGCAAGACTTGCCGGTGTGCCGGATACGGTTATCCGCCGTGCAAGGGAAATTATGAAAGAGCTTGAAAGCGGCGGCGAAGTTTCGGTTAAAAGGTCCGTGCGCACAAAAGATGCGGAGGATGACGGCTTTTTCCAGACGGGCTTCGGCGATTCCGCAGAAAGCGAAGTTGCGGATGAAATACGGAAAATGGATTTTTCTACCGTTACACCGCTTGAGGCTATCAATAAACTGTATGACTTTCAAAATAAATTAAAGTAGGAAGGAGGAATATCTTATGGGGAAGGTTCATGTGCTGGATTCGCTTGTGGCGGACATGATTGCAGCCGGCGAGGTCGTTGAAAGACCGGCTTCCGTAGTGAAAGAACTTACGGAAAACTCTGTTGATGCGGGTGCCGGGAAAATAACCGTTGAAATAATGAAGGGCGGTATCGAACTTATCCGTGTGACCGATGACGGTGCCGGAATCGCCCCGGAAGATGTTCCGACTGCGTTTTTAAGGCACGCAACAAGCAAAATAACGAATGCCGAAGATTTGTATAACATAAAAACCATGGGCTTCAGGGGCGAGGCGCTTGCGAGCATTGCGGCTGTTTCAAAAACCGAAGTTATAACGAAGCAGAAAATGAGCGATTTCGGCTTTTATCTCAAAACCGACGCCGGGAAGATTACGGATTCCGGCGAAACGGGCTGCCCCGACGGAACAACCATGACGGTCCGCAATCTTTTTTATAATGTTCCGGCAAGGATGAAGTTCCTGAAAAAGGATTCCGCAGAGGCTGCCGCAGTGTTTGATGCGGTTGTGCGTGCGGCTCTCGGCAATCCGTCGGTTTCCTTCAGGTTTATTTCCGACGGAAAGGAGAAGCTTTATACCCCCGGTGACGGCGACCTGAAAAACTGTATCTATTCGGTTTACGGCGCGGAGTATGCCGCCGAACTTCGGGAAATCAACTTTTCCGATAACGGCGTTTCGGTGACCGGTTTTTGCGGAAACGAAAATCTTACCCGCTCCACAAGAGGGTACGAAACATTCTTTGTCAACGGAAGGTTTTTCAAGAGCCGAAGCGTTACCTATGCGCTTGAACAGGGGTATCAGGACGGAATTATGAAGGGTAAATATCCGTTTGCGGTGCTTAATATTTCAGTGGATCCCGTAACATGTGATGTTAATGTTCACCCGGCGAAAATTGAGGTCAAATTTTCAAACGAAAAGCTTGTGACATCGGCGGTATACTGGGGCGTAAAGAACGCGATTTTCAAAGCGGACTATTCGGTTGAAGCGGCAGAAGAAATCGAGCCGCCGCAGGATACGGCAGAAATAAAGCCGCAGATATCGGCACTTTATTCTGGCGAGGTTAAGTTTGAGTCGGAGTTTGAAAGGAAGGAAAAAGAAGAGATTCGTCCTCCGGTTATGTATAAAAAAACAGCGCCGCCGAAGGAACCTCCTGTCAGATACGAAACGGTAAATACGGAGATTCCCGAATCTGCCGAACCGGAGGAGATTCCGCAGCCGCCGCAGGAAATTGCATTTACGGAAAAATCGGATATCCCCGATATAAAAATAATAGGGCAGATTTTCGATACATACATCGTTGCGCAGTACGGCGATGAGATGTGGCTGGTTGACCAGCATGCAGCGCACGAAAGAATGAATTTTGAAAGGCTTAAAGCGGAGCGTGACAGCGGAACGCCCGTTTCGCAGACGCTTCTTGCACCGATAACCCTCAGCTTTAGTCATACCGAGCACAGCGAAATTTCGGAAAATATCGGTGTTTTCCGTGAACTTGGGTTTGAAATTGAGGATTTCGGAGATAATTCTTTTATAATAAGAAGTGCCCCGTATGTTTCCGATAAAGCCGGGATTGATGAGGTTTTCAGGGAACTTATCGATATTGTCCGTGTGAACGGAAAGGCGGCGAGGGGAAGCATCGAGAGCGAAGCGCTCTATTCCATCGCCTGCCACAGCGCAATAAGGGCAAACAGGAAACTGTCCGCATCGGAAATGCAGAAACTTGCGGAGGATATTTTTAAGATTCCGCCGACCTGCCCTCACGGCAGACCCATAAGAATTGCGCTTACCAAAAAAGAAATTGAAAAAATGTTCAAAAGGATTGTTTGATGAAACCGATTATTGTTATTTCCGGTCCTACCGCGTCGGGCAAAACGGCGCTTGCGGTCGAACTTGCAAAAAAATTCAATTCCGAGGTCGTGTCCGCCGATTCAATGCAGATTTATAAGGGTATGGACATCGGCACGGCAAAGCCTACCGCAGAGGAAATGCAGGGCATAAAGCATAATCTTATAGATATTGCCGAGCCTTATGAATCATACTCCGTTGCGCAGTATTCGGAAGCGGCGGAAAAAGTTATAAACCGTCTGCACAGCGAGGGCAAAATCCCGATTATGGCGGGCGGAACGGGACTTTATATAAATTCCGTAATAAACGGGCTTGATTTTTCGAGCGGAAATTCCGATGAGGATTACAGAAACGAGCTTTGGAACGAAGCGGAAAAGTACGGCAATGCGCAGCTTCATAAAAGGCTTTCCGAAATCGACCCCGAATCAGGAAGGCGCATACACGAAAACGATGTAAGGCGTGTTATAAGAGCGCTTGAAGTTTATAAGGTCACGGGAATGACCATGACCGAATACAGGCTTGCCGCAGCCTCCGCACCGCCGAAATATAATGCGGTGAAAATAGGGCTTGACTGGGACAGGGCGGTGCTTTACGACCGCATAAACAAAAGAGTTGACCTGATGATAAGGCAGGGTCTTGAGCAGGAGGTGCGAGGGCTCTGCAGCGAAAGGTTTTTAAAGTCCACAGCCGCACAGGCGATAGGATATAAAGAAATGATTGCGTATTTTGACGGGCGCATGACGCTCCCCGAAGCAATCGATGCCATAAAGCAGGGCAGCCGCAACTATGCAAAGCGGCAGATAAGCTTTTTCGGCGCAGACAAGGATATAAATAAAATAGCTGTTACGGGCAAAGTTTTGCCCTGTATCATAAATGAAGCAGAAAAACTTACAGGAGGTCTGATGTTATGAACAACAAGACAACAATGAATTTGCAGGATGTATTTCTTAATCAGTGCAGAAAAGACCGGATTTCGGTTACGATTTATCTTACTAACGGATTTCAGTTCAGAGGCATGATTAAAGGATTTGATAATTTTACCGTTATACTTGATTCGGACGGAAAGCAGCAGCTTGTTTTCAAGCACGCAATTTCGACAATCATTCCGTATAAGCCGGTGCAGATTATGAATGGTGAGGAAAATATTGACTGATGAAAAATAAGCGAATAGCCATATGCGTTATTGCCGCAGCGGCTGTTATTGCCGCAGTGTGTCTGGCAAGCACACTCAGATCATCGCTTAATACCGTAAAGGCAACATACACTTACTTTGAGGATTATATCGATGTCCAAGGCATAGTAATCCGCAATGAAGAGGTGTATGAGAAGGACGCCGACACTATATTCGAAACCTCAAAAAAAGAGGGCGACCGTGTATCTGCCGGGTCTGTTATCGGCATGGTTTACGGTAAGGACGCTTCAAAAACGGTGGTCAACAAGATTGCCGAAATAAATAACCGTATAGCAGAGCTGCAAAAGCAGCAGTACGGGCTTGAAACGACATATGAAGACGCATCTAAGGTTGACAGCCAGATTGCGTCAAGCGTGACCGACCTTCAGAGTGCGGCTCAGGCTTTTGACGGGGCCGGCATAACGGCAGACAAATATCAGCTTGACAGGCTCCTTGATAACCGCCTTGTGCTTGAAGGGAAAAAAGACAGCCCGACAAACGAACTCGGCGAGCTTCAGGCAAGGCGCGACGAGATGGAGGCGGAGCTTTCAAAAGAGGATATTGTCAGCAAAACTTCGGGTATTATGACCCATGTTGTGGACGGCTATGAAGCTGATGTTACGCCCGACAAGATTGAATATTATACCCCCGAAGCGATTGACGCATGGCTTGACTACAGCACCGACGCACCGAAAAATGCGTATCTTAAGATTATCAACAACGATTGCTGGTACTACGCCTTTAATCTTACCGTGAACCAGCTGGACAATCTTAAAATCGGTGACGGCGCCTATATCAAAACCACAAGCGAAAGCACTGAGCTTATTCCCGTTACGGTTTATGATATATCCGACCCGTCCTCCGACAAGCGCGTAACGGTTACGGTGCAGTGCACGCGTGATGTTAATTCCGCATTTACCAACCGTAAGCCGGAAATGATTTTTGTCAAGAAGGTTTACGAAGGGTATAAGGTTCCGAAAACTGCGGTTGTGGTAAAGAACGATGTTGTCGGGGTCTACGCGCTTATGGGCGGCATTGTGGAATTCCGCCCCATAAATATCGTTTATTCAAGCGAGGATTATATCATGATAAGCAATGTGTATGATTCCGAAATAAATCAGATTCATATGTATGATGATATTATCCTTTCGACAGACGGCGTTAAGGAAGGAATGTTGTTTACATGATGAATACCGATATTGCCGAAAATATAGAAAAAGTCAGATTTAATATTGAAGAAGCGGCGCGCCGTTCCGGAAGAAACCCTTCGGATATTACGCTTATAGGCGTGTCGAAAACCGTGGCTGTGCCGCGGATTAAAGAAGCCGTTTCTCACGGTATAACCGAACTCGGCGAAAACAGGGTTCAGGAACTTGACGAAAAATATGACGAAATAAGCGGCGTAAACTGGCACCTTATCGGGCATTTGCAGACGAATAAGGTTAAGTATATCGCCGATAAAGTTAAACTTATCCACTCGGTGGACAGTATTAAGCTTGCCGATGAAATCGAGCGGCAGGCAAAACTCAAAAATATAACCGTTAATATACTTCTCCAGGTGAATGTTTCGGGCGAGGAATCAAAGTTCGGAATCGACCCTTCGGAGGCGCCGGCGTTTGCGGAGTATGCGTCGGGTCTTGAAAACACCCGGCTCTGCGGACTTATGACGGTTCCGCCGCCGGTTCTGAAGCCGTCGGACAACAAGAAGTATTTCAATGAATTATTCGAGCTTTCCGTGAAGATTTCTTCGGAAAGGTACGATAATATAAAAATGAATGTTCTGTCAATGGGTATGAGCGGCGATTATACCGCAGCAATCGAATGCGGCGCAACAATGGTCAGGGTAGGCTCCGCTATATTCGGAAACAGAATTTATAAAGGAGGTACACGGTAATGAACTTTTCGGAATTGCTTTCCAAATTTCTGGCAAAGGACGATTATGATGACGAGCCGGCTGAAAGAGAGTTCAAGGATTATTCCGATGACCGCATTGAATACACACAGCCGAAAAAGAGCATTGCTCCCGAAACTCACCGTGAGCGCACATCGTCCAAAAACAACCGTCTTGTGGAAATCAACACTACCGCAAGGCTTGAGGTGGCGGTTATGTCACCGGTTGTGTTTAACGATGCAAAAGAGATTGCTGAGTTTTTAAGCCGCAAAAACCCTGTCGTTATCAATCTTGAAAAGGCAGACAGAGCGGATACAAGGCGTATTGTCGATTTCTTAAGCGGCGTTGTTTATGCAATCGATGGGAACATACAGAAAATATCGAACGATATTTTCCTTGTTACGCCATATAATGTAAGCGTTCTCGGAAGCTTTAAGGAGGATCTTAAAAAAGGCGTTCTCCCGTGGGAAACCGAGGAATACTAATGAATTGCTCCGTAAATCCGGACAGAAAGGTGTGTGAATTTTTATGATTACACCGCTTGATATACAAAGCAAGGAATTCAAAAAACGCATCGGCGGCTATGAAAAGGCCGATGTTGATGAGTTTTTCGCATTGGTGTGCGAGGAATATGACAAACTATATACCGAAAACGGCTCCCTCCGTGAACGCGTCAATACGCTTACCGAGGCTGTAAAACAGTACAGGACTATTGAGGATACTCTCCAGGATACCCTCGTAATCGCCCAGAAAACAGGTGAGGAAGTTAAAAAATCCGCATATGATAAGGGAGAGGTCATTATAAGCGAGGCTACCGCCAGGGCGGGCGCCATAATCGAAAAGGCAAAAGCGGATTCTCTTGAAATTATCAAGAAAAACAAAGAACTTAAGGCTGAGTTTGAAGCGTGCAAAGCAAAGCTTCTCAGCATTTTGAACAGCGAAATAGCTATTTTAGAACAGGCTGAGCTGAAGCCTGAGACAGAAGAGGAGAACAAAACCAATGGAAACAGTTGATTACAGTGCAACGCTTAATCTGCCCAAAAGCGACTTTCCTATGAGGGCAAACCTCCCAAAGCGCGAACCCGATATGCTTGCGCACTGGTATGAGGAGGACTTGTATCATAAACTTCTTGAAGACAGGGCAGACTGCCCCACATATAACCTTCACGACGGCCCTCCGTTTGCAAACGGAGATATTCATATGGGGCATACGCTCAACAAAATCCTCAAGGATTTTGTTATGAAGCATAAGCTTATGCAGGGGTATAAAACGCCCTATGTTCCGGGTTGGGATACGCACGGTCTGCCGATTGAACAGCAGGCTATAAAGAAACTCGGTATAAACAGAGCTGAATTCGGTCCGGTTAAATTCCGTGAAATCTGCCGTGATTTCGCACTCAAATATATCGCAAATCAGAAGGAACAGTTTAAAAGGCTTGGCGTAATCGGCGATTGGGACCACGAGTATATTACCCTTCAGCCGGAGTTCGAGGCGCGCGAAATCGAGGTTTTCGGCCGCATGGCTAAAAAGGGACTTTTGTACAGGGGTCTTAAGCCGGTTTACTGGTGCCCTTCGTGCGAAACCGCTCTTGCGGAAGCGGAAATCGAATACAATGAGGACGGAACGGACTCAATCTATGTTAAATTCGATGTTAAGAAAACAAACGGTCAGTTTGACGGATTCGACAATGTTAAGTTTGTAATCTGGACAACCACCACATGGACTCTCCCGGGCAATGTTGCAATTTCGGTTAATCCGTTTTTCGAGTATGCGCTCGTAAAGCACGGCGATGAGTACCTTGTTATGGCAAACGACCTTGTGAAAACGGTTGCCGAAAAAACAGGGCTTGAAAATTATGAAATCGTTAAGACATATAAGGGTGCGGAACTTGAAAATATAGTTTGCAGCCACCCGGTTTTCGATAAGGAATCTCTTGTTATCGTCGGCGAGCATGTAACGCTTGATGCCGGTACGGGCTGCGTTCATACCGCTCCCGGGCTCGGTGCGGACGACTTTATCGTGTGCCAGCCTTATAAGCTCCCCACGGTTGTTCCGGTTGATGACAGAGGTATCATGAACGAGATTGCGGGCGAGTTTGCCGGACTTCCTTATTATAAAGCAAACAAGGCGATTGAGGAAAAACTGAGAAGCTGCGGGGCTCTTTTAGCGGTTGAACCTATAGTTCATCAGTATCCGCATTGCTGGCGCTGCAAAAACCCGATTATATTCAGGGCGACAAAGCAGTGGTTTGCTTCGGTTGACGCTATAAAAGACGATGCCGTTAAGGCAATAAATGGTGTAAAATGGGTTCCCGGATGGGGTCAGGAAAGAATAACAAATATGGTTAAGGACCGCTCCGATTGGTGTATTTCCCGTCAGAGGCTTTGGGGTGTTCCGCTGCCGATTTTCTACTGCAAGGACTGCAAAAAGGAACTTATAACCGACGAAACAATCGACGCAGTTAAAAAGCTGTTTGCCGAAAAAGGCTCAACTGCGTGGTATGAGCTTGAGGCAAAAGATATTCTCCCTGCCGGAACAAAGTGTGATTGCGGCTGCACCGAGTTTACGAAAGAAACCGATATTATGGATGTATGGTTCGATTCCGGTTCATCTCATATGGCGGTCTGCGATGAGAGAAAGGAACTTACCGTGCCTGCGGATATGTATCTTGAAGGCAACGACCAGTACAGAGGCTGGTTCCAGTCGTCGCTGCTCACATCGGTTGCCGTAAACGGCACTGCGCCTTATAAAACCGTCCTCACACACGGTATGGTTGTTGACGGCGAAGGCAAAAAAATGTCAAAATCCCTTGGCAACGGTCTTGACCCCATGAAGCTTGCAAATCAGTACGGTGCTGATATTTTAAGGCTTTGGGTTGCATCGAGCGATTACCGTTCCGATGTGAGAATTTCGGATGATATTCTTAAGCAGCTTTCCGAGGTTTACAGGAAAATCAGAAACACCGCAAAGTATATCCTCGGCAATATAAGCGACTTTGACCCCGCAAAGGATAAGGTTGCCTTCTCCGATATGCCCGAGATTGACAAATGGGCGCTTATCACGATGAACAACCTTACCGAAAAGGTTCTTGAGGCATATGAAAATTATGATTATCATATCATTTATCATAGTATCAGGAATTTCTGCGTTGTTGATATGTCCAACTTCTACCTTGATATTCTGAAGGACAGACTGTATACCGAAAAGCCGGATTCCGCGGCGAGAAGGAGCGCTCAGACAGCGATTTATGAAATTCTTTCAAACCTCGTCCGCCTGATTGCGCCTATCCTTTCGTTTACCGCGGAGGAAATCTGGGGCTTCATGCCGCATGTTGACGGCGATAAAACCGAGGGTGTGTTCTTTAATACCATGCCCGAAGTTAACCCCGAATACAAAGATGACGCACTTATGGCAAAATGGGCGGAAATCTACGCCGTAAGAAGCGATGTTCTTAAAGCTCTCGAAATGGCAAGAAACGAAAAGGTTATCGGTAAATCGCTTGAAGCTTCGGTTGAACTTTTTGCAGAGGGCGAAACATTCGAGCTGCTTGATTCGTGCCGCGATATCCTGCCTGAGGTGTTCATAACTTCCTCCGCAGAAGTGAAATCCGGCAAGGGCGGAAGCTTTGAGGGCGAGAAGGTCGGCGTTACGGTTTCAAAGGCGGGCGGCAGAAAGTGCGAGCGCTGCTGGACTTTCTCTGAAAGTGTTGGTGATGATTGCCTGTGTTCAAGATGCCGAAAAATTTTGGGATAAATAAAAAAACAGTTAAAAGCATAGCCCTCTATGCTGTGCTTTTCGCTGCAATGCTGGCAATCGATTTGATTACAAAGCTGATGGTTATTAAGTATTTCAGAGTAGGTATATCCGTTTCTATCATTGACGGGATTCTGGATTTCACATATGTAAGAAATCCCGGTGCCGCATTCGGAATATTTAAGGACAATACCGCTGCGCTTGCAATTCTTTCGATAGTGATTCTTGCGGGGATTGCCGCCGCAATGATTAAGTTTAAGCCTAAGGGCGAACTTGTTAAAATGGCGGTTTGTATGATTTCCGCAGGCGCTGTCGGTAACCTTATCGACAGAATAAGACTCGGGTTTGTCGTGGATTTTATCGATGTTAACTTTTTCAACTTCCCGGTTTTTAATGTTGCGGACTGCTTTGTGTGCATAGGTGCACTTATGCTGGCGCTCTATCTTCTGCTGGCAAAAGAATAGATAATAATTACAAAATTACAAGAAGCTTTTCTGACGAGAAGCTTCTTTCTTTTTAAAATAATTCAACTATTTTTAAAAATCCTATTGCTTTTTTTGAAAAAGTATGTTAAAATTTGAGTATACTCAAAAGTGTGCTCATAAGTATAGTTTGAATGGTGGTTTTATATGTTACATAAAAAAGGTATCGAACGGCGGAACAAGATGATTCATGCTGCGGTTGTTCTTTTCCTTGAAAAAGGATACGAAAAAACAACAACCGCTTGTATTGCACAGGCTGCAGGTTTGTCCGCAACCTCATTTTTTGCTGCGTTTTCAACCAAGGAGGAGCTGCTTCTGACTTTGGTTAAATTCATGTTTTCGGGGCAGTTTTTGGGCGCCGAACAGCTTTCTGCATTTTCGGACGACCCTTTGGTTCTGTACGGAATCGAAACCGGTATTCAGATTAATATAACCGAAACTTCCGAGGCGCTGAGGGAGATTTATGTTGCCGCATATTCACTTCCGAGCACTTCGGATTATATTTATGCAACTATGGCGGATAAAATCGAAAGTATATTCGGAAAATATGTTCCCGGCGGCGAGAAAAAGGATTTTTATGAACTCGAGATTGCCTCCGGCGGCATAATGCGCGGATTTATGGCAAAACCGTGTGATATTTACTTTACGGTTGAGAATAAGATTAAAAGGTTCCTGGATTGCAGTATGAGGGTGTACGGTGTGCCGGACGAAAAGCGGGAAGAAGTGATAAACACCGTTCTTTCGCTTGACCTTAACGCTGCGGCTGAAAATATAATCTCCAAGGCGATTGCAACCGCCGAAAGAGGTTTTGAATAATATTTGGAATAACATTGATTGGAGGCAGAAACTATGAAAGCAAGCAAGTTTATCGGAATGGTGCTCGTGCTGTCTATGCTCATCGGTCTTTTTACGGCGGTCGAAGTATCCGCTTTGCAGGAGTGGGAGTACAGGTTCAGCGTGCAGACAAGTAAGGCGGGAGATTCCGGTACCCCGAACGGCAATGTTTTTGTAAAGCTTTGCTATTACAGCAAAGAGGATGAAACTTTCGGTGTGCCGAACACAAAAAAGAAAGGCAATTTTTGTCAGACGACATTTAAGTCAAGCCATGCACCGTGGACGATCGACAAATTCGTGCTTATGAATTGGCACAAAAACGGGTATAAGTTTCTTTGGGTTCAGCTCGAATTCAGAAGACCGGGAGAAAGCGACTGGAAACCCGCCAGCTCCCAATTCTATCCGAGCGGAAAAGGAGAAAAGGACGGCAAGTGGATTCAGACAAATGACGGCGACAAGCCGGAATGGACTCTTTACCTGGTCAGAAGGAGAGTTCTTACGGCTATCGGAAACTTTAACGAACTTGCGGGTGAAAAAAACCTGAATCCGACAGATAAAACAACCGAAAAGAAGAGCTTTAAATATAACGGTAAAATATCCGACCAGTATTACAGCAATTATGACTGCATGGATATGAGCGATGCGCCGACGATTAAGTATTCGGTATCCGGTACCGCCGGCGACGGAACGGAGCTTAACAAGGACAACATGAAAAACAACGGTATTACCGAAAATGACCGCGGTTTCGATGTTGATTACGGTAAGCTTCTTGCGTTCATGAACAGCAGAAATGTAAACATGATTAATATTACATCAACGCTTGAGTTTGCTTCGAGAACCGCAAGAACGGCGGCTTATGAATCAAAATTTGAATCGCAGTATACTATCCGGCGTAATGCGTTCGCGATAAAGGAAGTCAGAATGAGCGGCATGTCTTATACGGACAATTATGTTAAGGGTAATTACTATTACAACCTTGATAAAACCACAGACAGGAAAATAGCCGTAGACTGCTATGTTAAGAACAAGGATGACAAACCGTATAACAACAAACATATCAGTTTGGAAAATCTTAATGCCGATGCAACATTTATCTGTGACAATGCTTATCTTCAGCTTGGCAGGACAGGAAAAAAGCTTACGGCGGAAGCAAAGTCGGTCAAAGTGTCGGACGGCTGCTTCAGATTGGTTTTCCCGTATGACGAGGGTGCGGATTCCGAAAATGTCGGAATGACCCTCAGCTTTGACAACCCCAAGCTTAAATTCGGAAATGACGATACGACCTTTATGCTTTGGAACGAAACAGACAAAAATACCGAATTTTCATCGTATCAGTCAGCATATAAGGTCGATGCGGTAAGACCTTCCGTTAAGTTACAACCGTCCGCCGGTGAAAATCTCACCGATTGGCATAAAACGCTGAATATCACCTCAACTCCCAGCGAAAATACCAACAGTTCCGGCGGACGGCAAACATATAAAATGCAGCTTCTCGATAAAAACGGAAACGCTGTTAAAATAAAGAACTACAAAGGCGGCGGTACGGGTAATACCGAGCAGACCGTTCCTTCTGCGGCAGGAAGTTCAACTTCTGTTACGCTTGCTCTCGGCGAGGAAACGGAAGGTGAATATACGCTTTCGGTTAGCGGCGCCGACGATGCCGGCAATGCATTTGAAAGTAAAACCGCTGGTATAAAGCTTGATAATCTTGCACCGAGGGTTAGCATGACGGAAAGCAGCGGCGCTGCTGCCTCCGACGGCAGCAAGAGCAATACATATAAGGCGACAATTGAAGATGCGTCAGGTACGGGAAGGCTCTATTATTGCTTTACCGATGAACTTACCGCCCCTGCGCTTGACGAGGCTGCGGCAGAGCAGCAGAAGAGCGGAACCATTTCAAGCACGCTCGGCAAATGGGCATTTATTGACCAGGCCGATGTTTCGGGCGGAAAAACCGCAGCGGCTTTTCTTAAGGTCAACAAGGGCGAAAACTTTTCCGGCAGACTTTTCTATAAGGGCAAGGACGCTTTCGGAAACGAAACTGAAGTTATCGCAAAGGATATTAATATTATTAATGAGGACTCCGACTGCAGCATTGACATACTGACCGACAGTACGGTTGCGCAGTCGAGCCATAAGATTTCGATAACCACAAATGCAAGCAACAAGGTTTATTACAGGTGGAAGGACCAAAAAGGCGGTTTTGTTGCGGATTATAAGCCTTACAGTGCAGGTGCGGATATAGGTGCGGCGGTTCAGAAGGACAATGACGGCAAGGATGTTCTGATGAACGGAGCTTATACGCTTCTGTGCAAGGTTGTTCCGCCGTCGGGGGAGGCAAATGCGAGGGTTTACAAAAGGCCGCTTGCGTTTGACAACGCCGCTCCGGAGGTTTACACAATTGTTAAAAACAAGGGAACATATGCCGAAACCCAGAATGTGACGGTTCGTGCAAACGATGTTACGGGGGTTGCGGAAAACACCGAAACCGAAATCAAAAACTATGCCGTTGTTGTAAATCCTGACGGCAGTGAGATTTCCGGAATCGAAAAAACAGCGCTTTCGCCGGTAAGCGGTATTATAAATACCACGCTGACGCTCGGCAGCAATCTGTCGTCCGGCGCATATGCTGTCAAGGCAGCGGCCGAGGATGTTTACGGGCACAGATCCGAAAGCGACACCCTGAATGTGTTCTATATTAGAAATTCGGCACCGCTTGTTACCGCTGTACCAGATACCGAGCTTACATACGGAGGGCTGCCGCTTGTTTCGTCCGAGGATTACAGCATTTCGCTTAAAGTTTCGGAGGAGTTTAAAAACCCGTCGGCGGCAGACGGTCAGTATCTTTATATAAGGTACGGCACAAGTCTGCAGTCGATGAGCAGCTGGAACAGAACCGACAAAGACCCCGACAAGCAGACCAACAAAATGACGGTTACAGAATCGGGTTTTGAAGCCGAAACGGAGATTAAATCTCCGCTTGCCGCCCCGGCGGACGGCGAAAATACGCTGTATATTCAGGCTGCAATCGGCACGAATGCCGAGGATATGTCAAAATTCAATCCCAACCTTATTTCGACGACGGTTTACAGATTCATATATGACGATACGCCGCCGAGCGCAAGGCTTGTAATGGGCGACGAACACACAACCGCAAATATTTCGGGCAAGCTTTATACGGCAGACGATAACCCCGTTGGTATGACAGTTACATGCGAGGATTCTTCGGTTAAAATCGAAAAAAGCGAGGACGGCTACAGCGTTACTGCAACGCAGAATACAAATACCGTCCTGAAAATCACAGACGCCGCCGGGAATGTTACCGAGGTTCCGCTTATTATAAACGGAATCGACCGCGAGGCTCCTACGGCGGAAACCGTTTCGGTTACGCAAAAGCCGAGCGGCGAAAGGGTAGACTGCGAAGCAAGCATAAAGATTAACGAAGCAGCACCTGACGGTATTTCGTTTGCGATTATTCCCGAAGCGGAGGCGGCATCGGCGCTCTCCGGCGGAAAAATCAAGGATACTTATTTTGAATACAGCAGTGATAGCGTTTCGGCATACGAAACGGCAAGCAGCGCCGGAAGTTTCGACGGCGACAACAACTACACATATAGCGTGAAGATTTTCGGAACAACCGGAAGTTTCCGTATAGGGTTAAGGCTTGCCGATTCCCTCGGCAACACCCGTGATGTTATTCTTGGGGAAACATTAAACACAACCGATGCGGAAATTACCGTAAAATCGGCGGAAGCTTTTCCGAAGAAGGCTGATAAAAAGTCGATTGTCAGGGTGAATTTCAATGTTCCGGTATATGTGTTGCCGGAGGATAAGGTGACGGATACGCCCGATACCGAAAACGAGCTTACACTCGAGGAAACAAATCTTTCGATTGCGGCAGGTTATGCCGGCGCATATTCGCAGGATTACAGCTTTGCAATAAACAAAAACGGCAGCTACACTCTTTACACCGTTGACAGCATAGGCAGAGCGAAGGCGGTTAATATCGATATAAACGATGTTGAGTTCGGCATTACGGGAAAAGCAAATATCGTAAGGCAGTTTAACGGTTCTGATGTTCCGGATGATAAAATGCTGTCACCCGAGGGCGGCGAGGTAACGCTGGTTATCACGCCTTCGGAAAGCGCTTTGAGAGTTATGCCTTATGACGATCAGGCGGCAAACAATCAGGGGTTGTTCCTTAATGAGGAACAATCAGAGTATGATGAAGCCGGCGGCGGATATACAAAGCTTGTTTATTCCGTACATCCGCTCATTCTTGACATCGGTAAATACCTTAATATTATGGAAAGAGCCGTCAGCGTTTACAGTTTCGAGGCAGGAAATGCGGATAAAGACACATGGAGCATATGCGACCTTATTGCGGACAATATCGACAACACTCCGCCGATTGTAAAGGTTGAAATCAACCCCGAAATATTTGTTTTCGATGAATATGAGGATATAATCGGCGTAAATCCGACAATCGGCGATGTAACTTTCGTGGTTACCATTCAGGATCCGGAATCCGGTATAGAAACGATTAACGCCGGAGGATATTATGACGAGGCGACCGATACCTCCGTTGAACTTAATATCCCGATGCACGACGATGACGGCAACTTAATCGATTATGACGAAAATCCGTGGAGCTATGATATGAGCTCCGGCGGTTACCCGGTTAAGATCGATTTCATCAGTGACGGTGACGAGTACGGTGTTAAAAAGGTTATATACACCTTTACCGATAATTCAAGGATAACCGCTCTTAGGTGCAGTTCGCAGACAGGTGCGGTTTCTTGGGGAGCGGTTCAGAGACTTGAAGGCTTCGGAACGGAGTGCGAGCTTTTTGACGGAGATGACTACAAGATGGTCAAATGCATAAACAAAACTCCGATTGAGGAAGGCGCCGACAAGGACTACACAGTTTCTTACCTTTACGAGGATGAAAAGGGAGACTGGCAGGAGGTTTCCGATATTAATGCGGAAAACACCTATTATAAACGCGTAAAGGCGATTGTGAATCTTACCGACAGGGCAGAGGAGCGAGGTCTGCGCATAACCAATAACGGCGGAAACACCGAAAAGATTTTGGACAGCTATGAGCCTTCATTTACATTTACTATGAAGGATATGTACGGATATACTGCTTCAAAAGAAATTTCGGCGGTAAACTTCGATATAATTCCGGGCGAAATTTCATATCAGCTTTCAACAACGCTTACAACAAATAAGCCTGTCGGAATAACAATCACCGCAACCGATGAGGGCAGCGGCGTGGGTTCGGTTACGCTGAAAGCGGCAGGCGGAAAGGATATTCCGCTTACCGAAAACGGTACCGAATTTACCGGCGAACTTCCGGAAAACGGTTCGTATGGCATAACGCTTTACGATAAGGTCGGAAACAAAACCACGAAAAACTTTCATATTTCCAATATAGATACGGAGGCTCCCGAAATTATCGACGCGGTTTACAGTGTTGACCCCGACACGATTACATCCAAGAGCGTTAGCGTAACGCTTAAATTCTCAAAACCGAATGTGAAAATAACCGAGGTTGAACCGGTGAGCGGAATAACCGACCGCTCTCAGTATTCGGTTGATTACGGAACATCAACAATAACCTTTACGGAAAGCGGCTCCCTCGGAATTAAATTCGCGGATGAGGGCGGAAATGAGGTTACCGATGTTGTTACGGTGTCGAATATCGATAAAACTCCCCCGGCGCTCTCGGCGGAACTTTTCCCGAACGAGAACAAAACCGAAGTGAAAATCAAGTTCAAAAAGGCGCTTGACGCTTCAGGGAACGAAATCGATAAAAGACGCAGCCTTGCCGATGTAAATGTGCTTTACGGCGGCATTCAGTATAAGGCCGACATTGCGGAATTCACATTCTACAAAAACGGAGTTTACACTTTCAAGGTTTTTGACGATGAGGGCATATGTTCCTATCTCACGGTTAAGATCAGCGAAATCGATACGGTTGCTCCGAAAATTACCGAGGTAAGATGGAGTTATGACTATGATGTGCTTGAAAACGGCGCATGGGTAACCAAACCCCACAGCGGAAGCCACAAGCCCGGGGACGAGGCAGGTTTCAGGGTTTCTACAAAGGCAGGAGATGTCTACGGAGCAAATCCCGTAACCGGCAATGATGTTACGGTTACCGTTACAACCGACTCCGACACACGCCCCGCAGGCGGCAGCGGAGATTACTCAAAAACCAACGAGAAAACCTACACCGACAACGGAATGTATATATTTGATATGAAGAAAAACAATCAGCTTTCCGATTCGTATGCGGTGGATATTGAGGTTATCGACAAGGAGCCTCCGGTGATTGACCTTCTCGGCAAAGAAGAACTCGTGTTCTATGAAAACCCCGGAATGGGCGAGCCTTACAGCAAGGATATGCTCACAAAGCCGGGCGAGGCATTCCGCGCATACGATAAGTTCGGCGGAGGATATGACCTTACAAACGCCGTTGCGGTAACGGATTGGGGAGGATTTGACCCCGATAACATAGAAAACAACAAGTTTGACAGAAGCATTTCGTATGTTATAACTTACGAGGTGGCGGATAACGCACATAATGTGACAAGGGTTAAAAGAACGGTTCGCCTTGTGGGGCTCTACGATGTTGCGGCAACGGTTAACGGCAAACTTCCGGACGCTGCCGGCAGAAGCGAGGTTGACGGCGACAGCATAAATATTGCGCTTAAGAACTTCTCACCGACATCAACAGCTTATGTCCGCTATCAGAAGGGCGTAAAAACAATGGGGCAGATGAAGCGTTCGGGTACTATGATTTCAAAAAATCAAAACGGTGAATTTGAAATAGACGGTCTTGAAACAGGCTGGTACACCTTCTTTATCCAGACTGACAAGCGTGATTATATTACGCTTCAGGTTTATGTACTTAACTAACGGGGAGGACGGATATGAATATTTTTAAGAAACTGATTTCTTATGCGCTTGTGCTTTCGATGCTTATCGGTGTTTTAACGCCGTGTATTGCCGGTGCTGAGGAACAGAATATTTACAGTATTTCAAACGGGTATCTTACATATACCTTCCATGCGGATACCGGCGGTTTTGCAATCGAAACCGCCGAGGGTAACCCCAAAAAGTCGCTTGACAATAATATTCCTTTGCTTTACAGCGAGGATAAGGCGCGCAGCAACGGAACTTCTTTCGTTTCCGTCCGTATAGACGATAAGGATTATGTTTTCGGGCAGGATTACGGATTTTTCGGTCTGAGTTCAACCCTCGGAACACCCGTTGTTTCCGAGGAGGGCAGACTTTTAACCGTTCCGTGGACTATTAACGGCGTAACCGTAAAAATGAAGGTTGCGCTCGGCACGGACGAAAACACCGATACTCTCGGAAATGCCGGCTTTTCGTTTGAGGTTTCAAACGCAAGCGGCAAGACTTCCGATATAAGCGTCCGTCTTATGCTCGATACCGCGCTCGGAAACGATACCGACGCACCGTATGTGGTGGCAGATACGGATATTGTTCCGACCATGACGGAGAAAAAGTTT
This sequence comes from uncultured Clostridia bacterium, assembly GCA_934464705.1. Classification (GTDB taxonomy): domain Bacteria; phylum Bacillota; class Clostridia; order HGM11514; family HGM11514; genus CAKSKB01. The sequence goes on along the minus strand of CAKSKB010000008.1, from coordinate 43,032 downwards.
TCCGGAGATGAGGTTCCGCAGCAGCTTCGGTGTGTGGATTCTCTGTCCAACCCTTCAAAACTGGCGTATGTTATAACCAAGGGCTGGAGCGGCGGAATTGAACCGTCCTCCGTAATAGTCGGTCACTGGGCGAATCTTGCAAATACAAGGTTTGACTATAAGCCCGACGAATACTGTGATTTTACCAATTATTCCAATGCGTATAAAACTCCCGACAGCGCAGTTGCGGTATACTGGGAGAAAAAGGCCGTTCCGAACGGCGGAAGCTTTTCTGCGGAATCGCTTTACGGCGTCGGAAATTTCACAAACGATGATGAAAGCGATATAGGGCTCAACATCGTTTGCGGCAGGGTGGAACTTGACGAAAGCGGAAAAGCTTACAAGAACGGCGGCGAATTTGATGTTACTGTTGAAATTGATAATTCGGGGGATGCTGCCGTTCCGCTCACCTCTGCACAGCTTAATCTGACCGTTGACGAAAAGTTTTTCGAGATTGTCGGCGGCATCGGCTCAATTGTAACTATAAATGAAATCGGCAAAGAGGTTGTAACAAGGCAATTCAGGCTTCGCGCAAAACCGCAGACGGACCTCACCGCCGGTACGGTTTATGCGTCGCTCACCGCAACGGCAAATCTTTCCGACGGAACGCAGAAAACGGTCGAAACCGCAGGTGAGGACAGCGTTATTCTCCGCTCCGTCAGCGGAAAGACCGCAGAAGTTCAGATGAGCAAGATCAGCCCCGAAATTGTATGGACCGGCGGCGAAAAGGCGATTACGGTTTCGGGTTCAATGAAGCCTTTTAAGGCGCTTTCCGGCAATCAGGGCTGGGATTTAAGGCTTAAACACAAAACGAGCGGCCACAGCGTGCTTATCGAGAAAAAGAACATTGCGTTCATGGATGAGGAATATCAGAATCTTAGCTTTACCACCAAAGAAGAACTTGAGGTCGGAGAGTACAGCCTTGTGTTCACATTTTCCGATAAGGACCTTATTGCGGAGTTCGGTAAATCCATAACCGCCAAGGCAGCGCTTACCGTTTCGGCGGATGAAAAGTATAAGCTGAAATCATACGGAACGATTGCGCTTGTCAGAATAACAAAGAACAATGCTACCGATTATGAGTTTTTCACTTTTGCAAACGAGGGTGAATATAAAAAATTCTATAATGGCGAAATTGAAAAAACAGGCGAAATACGCAGCGAAAAGCTCAAATTTGATTTCGGTAAAGATGAAAACGCAATTGCAGACGCCGAAGTTATACTCAATATCCGGGGCGGTATCCGCGAAATGAAGCGTGACAGCGGCGAAAGATACTGGCAGGCGGAATTTGGCGACGGCGATATAATTATAAACAATATGCTCTCATACGAGGGCGATAAACCGCTTGAAATTTACGAGAAAAACGGCGCTTACACAGTTAAGGGCGACGGTCTTTTGAAGGTTGTAAACTCCATAAATGTGTGGCGCAGCAAGTGGAGCTTTACCGTAAACAAGGGCGTTGCGACAACTCTTGATACCGAGAGATTCCAGGATGCGTCCGCGCTTGAACCGGCGACTCTTACGCTTTCTCTCGACGGTGCGGCAACAATGATTCAGATGATAGGCGGTTTTCTTATCGACCTGAAATTCGGCGAGATGAGTTCAAGCTGGTATGAGGACGGTGACGGTGTTGTTACATACGGCATAGGCTTCGGCGGCTCGATAAGCCTTCCGATAAAGGCGCCCAAGAAGAAAGATGAACCGCAGAGGGATCTGACTGCCGACCAGGAGGACATCTCTATGGAGATGAACAACCTCTTTGATGACAGCGACCCGGACGATTATTCCGATACCTTCAATCAGATGTTTGACGAAACTCCGCAGCCGACATCTGACGAAAAGACCAAGATTTCTAAGGATACCAAGCTTTCCGAAGGCGAGCTTTCGGCGGAAATCAATAATATCCTCTTTGGCGAACGGGGAGAAGTTAAGGACGGCAAGGTTGAGGTTGAAGACGATAAGGGATATATAGGCATTGACGCAAAGTTCTCTCTCGGTCTTCCGAAAGACCTTCTCGGTTCTCTCGTTTCAAACGCCCCGGGAATATATGCATCGGTTACAATCAACACAATTGAGAATGTGTATGAAATAAATGCGGGTCTTAACATTAAGGTAATCGAGTGCGAAGGTGTTCTTGCATTCAAGCAGGTTAAACTTAAGGGCAAGGATAAGATTCTTCCCGATAAGATTGAGTTTTATATCCGTGACGGTCTGAGAATTCCTCTTGCGCCGCCTGTTCTTTTCATGACGGGTCTCGGCGGCGGAATCAACGATTTGGCGGATTCCATAGGCGGCAGTTTTGATAAACTTCCTCCGGTAACGCTTCTTCTTTTCACAAGGCTGGAGGCAATCGGGGTGCTTACGGGAGATTTCAACGCCAGAATCAGCCTTGAAGGGCTGTCGCTTACGGGTGATATGAATATAAAATATGCAAAGGGAATCCTAAATCTGCAGGCGGGCATACAGGCGCGGTGGATTGAACCGTGGGAACTGAACCTTTACGGCAGCATAAATATTATTGACGGGCTGATAAAGGGCGGCATAACCGTAAACATAGCGGACGACTATTTCTACGGCTATATCTATGCTTCGCTGTGCATACCCGACAGCATACCGTTTGTCGGCGGCAAGGAGCTTGCCGGGGTTGAAGCGGCGGCGTCCCATGAGTTTATAGGCGCAAATATTAAAATAATAGGAATTAAATTCGGTGTTATTTATTACTGGGGCGAAAAGGTTTCGTTCGGTAAGAATATCGACCTCAGCGCACCGAGCCGCGGCGGCGACAGCCTTGGCAGCGCCGACGAAGGAACCGCGCTTTACGGAACAAATATCCGTGCGCTCAGCGTTGTGAGTCTTGCAGCGCCCGAAAACGCAAAAGAGGCTATTGTAAAAACCAACGGTGCAGGCGATCAGGACGCACTCCTGCTTGAGATTCCGTACACCGGCGCAGGAACTCCCAAGGCGGGAGAGATAACCGTTACAAGTCCTAAAAACGGAATTGTAATCGAAACAACTCCCGATGACGGAAACGGCGGCGGAAACATGGTGGTTCAGAACCGTGATGACGGAAACTTCATCTATGTAACCGTTACCGACAAAAACGCAATCGCGAACGGAGAATGGAAGGTTAAATACACAACCGAAAATATTGAGATAAAGACATTCTCTATGAATGCGGTTGACGATATTGCGGAGCTTACGGGCGTTTCCGCATCGCATGATTCAAGCGAATCGTTTGACATGGCAGCAAACCTTACCGTGACCGGTAAGTCTCACGAAAAGGGCTGCGTTGATGTTTATCTTACTGAGGACTCGGATGTTCTTGATAAAATCAAAGCGTCCAAAAACAGCGGTGACGCACTCGGCATAAACATTCTTCATAAAGACGGTGCGGATATAAAATCGGGCACGGAGAATATTACCCTTCCGGATTCGTTCCCGTCGGGCACATATTATATGGTTGCAACCGTTTCCGCAACCGACGGCATAAGCCTTGCGATAGATAAAACGCCGATAACATTCAAAAATCCGAAGCTTCCAAAGAGCGTTTCGTCAGTTCATATCGCTTACGGCGGAAACGGCGGAATATTCGTATCGGCAACCGATGCCGAAAATGCGGATTACACACATTATCTTGCCGAAATCATCTCCGAGGACGGCAAAATTCTTGATAATGCGTACGGTCAGTTTGCGATGGGCAGCAATTTTGTGTTTGGCAAGGAAGCAAATCTTGAGGTCGGCAAAAACTATTTTGTGCGTATAAAAACGCTTAGAGAAACGGCTGACCCGAATGATGAAAGCAAAACGCTTTATTATTACGGTGACGGCTATGCCGATTCGAATATTCTTACGCTCCCGAATCCGAAAACACCTAAGCTGTTGTCGGTTAAAACCAACTTTGATACAACGAAGGAATTTATCAATCAGGACAGCGTGACAGTTGAATACACATTCAGCGAGCCTGCATTTGTGGAACTTTCCGTAAACGGGCTTAAAGCGTACAGCGACAATAAGTTCAAAACCGACTGGAAGTTTGTGCTTGACAATCTCGAGGACGGAGATTACATAATCGACTTCACCGCATATGCCGACAACAAAGACCACATAACAGGCGCTGATGCATCCGATATTGAAAATTCACAGCTTGGCTTTACGGTTGACACATCGCTTCCTGTTTTGTCGCTTACAAGAAACACCGCCGCAAGCATCGAAGACCCGTCAGCAGCCGTTGCGATAGGTGCAAATGTAATAACGGCTGATGAATCCGGTGCATATACAATTGAGGGTATGACCGAAAATTCGGCAGTTCTCACGGTTGACGGCTCCTCCGACGGAATAAATATTTCAAATAACGGCGGATTTACAATCTCAAAAACCCTTCCCGAGGGCAAAATGAGCGTTGTTCACAGGCTGAAGGCAGCCGACCGTGCCGGAAACGAAACCGAACTTGTCGTAACCGTTATAAGGGGCGGCAGTGCCGCAATTTCCGGAATTGAAATACAAAACGGCGGAAAATCCGTTGCTGCCGATTCAAACGGAATCAAGAAAATAAGCATAAGAAACGGTCAGAGCATTGACCTTACTGCGCTTTTGTCGGCAAACGGTTCAACCTATATCGCAGATGAAGACGATGTTGAGTGGAACATCATGTACGCAAAAAACATCGTATCGTTTGAAGGCGGTAAACTGACTGCGCTTATCCCGGGCGAAACGGCGGTTAAAGCAAAAATTTCAACGGCGGATGTTGAAACCGAGGACGGTCAGATAATTTCCGCAGGTGTTTCGGATAATGTGGTAATTGAGGTCGGAACCAATACAAGGGATGACCTTGAAGCAAAAATAGCAGAGGCGGAAGGTGTGCTGGCGTCTGAGCCGAACGCTTCCGAAAGAAGAAAGAATGCGCTTTCGGATGCAATCGAAAAGGCAAAAGCGGTGCTTAACAATTCTTCATCCACCGATAAGGATTACACCGATTCCGTTTCGGATCTGACCGAAGCAATTGCGCTCTTCAAAAAGGGCGACAGACCGAGCGGCGGCTCGTCCTCGGGCAGCGGCAGCGTGAGATACTATAAGGTTACGGTTCTTGAGAGTGAACACGGTAAAGTGACAGTTTCGAGCGAAAGAGCCGCAAGCGGAACTTCCGTCACTGTTACCGCAACCCCCGACGAAGGCTTCGTTATTGCCGATATACTGATAAACGGTATGTCGGTCGGCAGAACCTCGCCTTACACTATAAAATCTATTGACAGGGATATTGAGGTTAAGGCGGTATTTGCCGAAAAATCAAGACTTCCGTTTACGGATGTCATTGAGTCTGACTGGTTCTACGATAATGTAGCGTATGTTTATGACAACAACCTCTTTAAGGGTATAACCGATACGCTTTTCGGACCAAATCAGAATCTTACACGCGCTATGCTTGTAACGGTTCTTCATAGGGCAGAAGGCGAGCCGAAAGCCTCGCGGTCTTCCGGTTTTGAGGATGTTTTGGATGGTGCATACTATAAAGACGCTGTTGCATGGGCAGCAGAAAACGGCATAGTAAGCGGCTATTCGGAAACCGAGTTTGCTCCCGATGATTTGATAACAAGAGAGCAGATTGCGGCAATAATGTACAGATATGCAGGCTTTAAGGGCATTGGCGTGAGCGCAGGCGAGAGCTTTGATATATCCTCGTATGCGGATTTTGCCGACATTTCGGAGTATGCTGTCCCGGCGCTTAAGTGGACTGCGGCTTCAAAAATAATGGTCGGCAGAACCGAAACCACTCTTGACCCCAAAGCAACCGCAACCCGCGCGGAAGCAGCAGCTATACTTCAAAGGCTTTTGGAAAGGTAAAAAATATAATGGGTTCGCAATGCGGCGAACCCATTTTTTTATATTATTTATGCAATTATGCATAAATAATATAAAAAAATGCAAAACACCACTTGACAAAATGAAAATTATGTGATAATATATTGTTAAAATAAAAAGCACGGAGGAAAAAATATGTTTGATTTGAAAAATTTTCGGGAAAATAGTTTGAAAATGACTCAGGCTGAATTTGCCGCTCTTTTGGAAATGCGTCAGGATGCAATCTCAAGATTGGAAAAGAATCCGGAGCAAATTTCATTGGATGTATTGCAAAAAATTGCAATTCGCACAGGAATGACGCTTGATCAGCTGGTTTCTTTTGAAAAACCTATGCCGAAGGTGTTGCAGGTTGAAGATGCCTGGAGCGAGGTAAGGTACAAAAAAAATATATTGGATAATTACATTGATTCTTATTTAAAAAATCATGTTGGATTTGATCAAACCTATGCGTTAAAGCTCAAAGAAATAATGCAGTTTGCGGCTAAAAAACCAAAGGTTGTATTTTTGGGAAGATCCGATGCCGGTAAAAGTACTATGATAAACGCACTAATAGGAAAAGAAAAAATGCCGACCGACTGGACTCCTACAACATCGGTAACCGTATATGTTAAGCATATTGATGACAGACCGGAATTTATTTCGGATGAGCTTACCATTATGAAAAGAGATACCGAAGATGAATGTTTTGATGATTCAAAACTGACATGTGAGGAGTACTACAAAAAATGGCGGCTTGCAGGCGGAAATGCCGAAATGCTTTCGTCTTACGGAACAAGGAAAGGTGAAGGTTATAAAGCAAGTTCTGACGATATCGGTGCAGCCCTTATCTATGTTGACAGCGCCGTACTTAAAAATTGTGATTTAGTCGATGTGCCCGGCTTCACAGGTGGTGTGGAAAGCGATAATATTACTGCGGAAAAGGCAAAAAATAAGGCTGATGTTCTTATATATTTGTCTCAAGCTATGGGATTTTTTAATTCTGAAGATTGCATAAATCTGAAAAGTGCTTTAAATATGCTTGCCGCAATTGAAAATCCGGAAAATAATGTTGATAAGTTTGCGAACTTGTTTGTAGTTGCAACTCACGCTCATGCCGTAAACAGAGGAAATAAAGATACTGTTGAGGAAATTCTTGATGATGGCTGCGAACGGTTCTGCAGTACTTTGCCCAACGATTTTTGGAAAAACAGGGGAAATGTAACCGGTCTTGATTACGATGAATCCGATATGAGAAAAAGATTCTTTTCATATACTATTGATATTGAAAGTATACGAAGTGATTTCGAAAATGAATTTGTTAAAACTATAGAACGGATTCCCGGATTAATAGCTGATAATGCAGTAAAATCCGTGTTGGATTTTTGCAACGAAAATATTATTTCAATTGATGAGGTGATTGAAAGATACAACAAGCTTATTAATGAACGCGAAAACTGCAAAGAATATGTTGCCGAAGCATTGAAAAATGAACCGTTGAGAAAAGCTAAATTAGATGAAAAGAAAAGCGGTATTATTTCATATATTGAAGATGCAAGGCAAAAATCACTAAAACATTTTGATGATAAATACGATAGGGTTTTATCCGACGATTTCATTTTAAAAACCATAGAGCAAAAAAAGTATAAGAACAAAAAAGATGATATGCAGCTTTTAGGTTCATATATAAGTTCTGAATTAAGCAATTCAATGGAAGCTGTTTTGAATACCCGTACCGTCGGTTTAAACAAAAAAATAGAAGAGGTTATAGCCGATTTTGAAAATGAATGTAAGGCTGCTAAAGTTTCCGGCAAGTGTTATGCCAATACTTTTGATGCCAAAAGAGCATTTGCATCCGGGCTTACCGGTGCAGCAACCCTTGGCGGACTTGCTTTATGGGCGTCGTCGCTCGGCAATTTGGGAGGATATATAATTGTTGCTAAAGGAGTCAGCCTTCTTTCGGCATTAGGCGTATCTATAGGCGGAGGTACAGCTACTGCAATTTCTGCGGTTTCCGCAATAGGAGGACCTATAACTTTGGGAATAGCAGCTGCAGTTATTGCTGCACTTGGTGTTTTTGGTGTACTTACAGGAAATTGGAAAAACAAGGTTCCGAAAAAATTGAGAGCTGCCTTTAATGACCAAAATGCCTTGGATAAGTATCATAATGCTATAAACAAATATTGGGATGATACCAAAGCTGCATTTGAATCTGCTTTTGACAACATGGAAACAGAATGGCAAAAGAGTATAGTTGAAACCTCAGATTTGATTAATGATTACAATGTAGAGAATTTTGAAAGGCATATCAGTGAGTGTGAAGAAGTGAAATGTTTTTTTAGAGATGTGCCTCTTCAATTAGATTAATTTTAAAATCGGTGCGAATTATTTTCGCACCGATTTTATTATGTTTTCTTATGTACGATTTTAATATCGCTTTCGTTTGCTATGATTTCCGCTATGCGCTTTTTTTCGCTGCTCCAGTTATCTCCTTCGATAATTATCGGTTCACAGTTCATTTCCTCGGCGTAGTCTATGCAGCTGCGGATTTCGTGCTCTATGCTGTCCTCGTCCCCAAGCGGCATAAACGCAAAATATGAAACGGTATTCTGATTTTTCTGTTTGAAAAAGCTTTCGTTCAGCTCCCACAGAATGTTTGCGATTCCGTACAGCGCAAACAGCAGAAGCAATATCTGAAAAATGCTGTTCATCATAACTCACTGCCTTTCTGTTACTATCAATATATGCAAAGCACTTGAAATTGTGCCCGAAATGTGATAAAATATATGTACATGAAATTTATAAGGAGTGATTGCGGTGAGTGATGAATACCGCAGCATTTGTGCGCTTTGCAATCATGCAACGCTTATACGGGTGACCGATGATATTCTGTGTGAATTTGAGGGGATTGTTCAGCCGGAGCACGCATGCCCGAAATTCGACCTTAATTATCTTAGAATACAGCCCAAACGCATGAGAAAACCCAAGGAGAAAAATTTTACGCCGGATGATTTTTCGATAGAATAAAACAGGAGTTTTCGGGAAATAATGTCAGTCGAGAGGTGAGCGTGTTGGCTAATATTATTTCCAAAAATATCGGGATTGACCTTGGAACGGCTTCTGTTTTGGTGTATGTTTCGGGGAAAGGCATTGTTATCAGGGAGCCGTCTGTTATAGCGGTCGACGCTTCGGGAAAGACCGTTGCGTTCGGCGGAGAGGCAAGGGGCATGCTCGGGAGAACGCCCGAGAATATCACTGCCGTAAGGCCGCTCAGAAGCGGCGTTATTTCCGATTTTTCAATGACAGAGCGTATGCTGAAGCATTATATAAGAAAAGCCGAGGGCGGACATATCATGAAACCGTCGGTGGTTATATGCGTTCCGTGCCTTGCGTCCGAGGTTGAAAAAAGAGCGGCGTCAGACGCTGCGTCAGCTGCCGGGGCGAGGCGTGTAAAGCTGATTAAGGAACCCGTTGCGGCGGCAATCGGCGCAGGAATTGACATAAACAAGCCGTGCGGAAGAATGGTTATCGATATAGGCGGCGGAAGCAGTGATATTGCTGTTATTTCTCTCGGCGGAATTGTTGTGAACAGCACGGTTTTCTGTGCCGGTGACAGTTTTGACGAAGCAATCAGGCGCTATGTGCGCAAAAACTACAATATCACAATCGGAAGCAGAACCGCTGAGGATATAAAAATCAAAATCGGCAGTGTCGATGAAAACGCAGAAGGCGAAATGAGGGTTTCGGGTCTTGGGCTGCTTAGCGGTTTGCCCGAAAATTTTGTTATAACTTCTAAAGATGTAAGGCAGGCGCTGATGCCCTGTGCGGAAAGAATTGTCGATTCGGTTAAGTGTGTGCTTGAAAGCACTCCTCCCGAACTTATTTCGGATATTAATGCACACGGTATTCTTATGACCGGAGGGGGGAGTCTTTTGAGCGGTATCTCAGAGCTTATCGGGAAATCAACCGGCATTTCCGCATATGTCGCAAAGGATGCAGCTTCCTGCGTGGCAATCGGAGCGGGATTGGCAGCGGAAAAGAGTGTATGATGTGTTTTTCAGGCAGTCCGGGCAGGCGCAAACGCCTGCCTTTTTTTCTATTCTTCGCCATTTTATAAAGCCGTAAATATCATTTGCAAGGAACGCCGCTAAACATACAAGTTAAAAATTAAAAGCATTTGCTCCGTATCTCATGAAACCTGACGATACACGCAAATGCTTTATTTTAATAATGCTCTGCCCGGCTGCAGATTTTTATATATCCAGTTTTAAGTCGTTTTCTTTAATCCAGCCGATTTTTCGGAAGAAAAGCCCGAAAATCCATGTGAGAACCGCCGGAAGAACAAATGAAATTGCAATTAAACCTATCCAGTTAAATGCTGTGATGTCTATTCCCTTTTCAATCCAGCCGGTATAAACGCCGATTTGCCCTACAAGACCGCATGTGCCCATGCCTGATGATACCGGAGCGCCGTCCATACGAAGGCGGAATATACAGGTTGCTATCGGCCCGCATATTGCGGATGCGAGTGTCGGCGGAATCCATATTCTCGGATTCTTAACAATATTGCCCATCTGCAGCATACTTGTGCCGAGACCCTGCGCAAGGAGTCCGCCCCATTTGTTTTCCCTGAAGCTCATTACGGCAAAGCCTATCATCTGTGCGCAGCAGCCTGCCAGTGCCGCGCCGCCGGCGAGTCCGGTAAGCGAGAGTGCTGCGCATATGGCTGCGCTTGAAATCGGAAGCGTCAGAGCAATCCCGACAACAACCGAAACGATTATGCCCATCCAGAAGGGCTGAAGCTCCGTTGCCCACATGATGAATGTTCCTACAAGCGACGCACCTGCGCCGATATACGATGCAATAGTCATTGAAAGCAGTGCGCCCGAGCCGATTGTAACAATAGGAGTAACAAGTATGTCAAGCTTTGTTTCTTTGCTGACTGCTTTTCCAAGCTCAGCCGCAACAATCGTAATAACCAAAACCGCAAAAGCACCGCCTGCACCGCCCATATAGTTTGCGGTTTCACCTACTGCGGCAAGCGAGAAGAGCACCAGCGGAGGACATTTAAGCGCATATCCTATCGCTATTGCCATTGCCGGCCCCTGAACTGTTTTTGCAACATTCCCGACCTCAACAAGTGCGTTCCATCCAATCTGTTCGCCTAAGGTTGAGAGTATCGTTCCTATGAGAAGGGATGCGAAAAGCCCCTGCGCCATTGCCCCGAGAGCGTCAATTCCGTAGCGTTTTAACGAAAATTCTATATTTTTGCGTTTCAAAAATGCTTTGAAGCTGTTCATAATTTGAGTCCTTTCGGTTATCTTCGTTTTTTCTTTTTGTTTTGTATAGAAAATCTTTCAAGATAAAATATTGCATATAAAGTGGCAACAAACCCGAGCAGTGCTATAATTGCTGACACTGCAAGAACTATGTAAGTTTCCGTCATATCTGCAGCCGCTCCGTTTGCCTGATTTCTTTTTGTTATGAGGTTAATTGCAAAAAATACCGCAAACCAAAACACAATCGCAGCAGTGATTTTAATTGCTCTGTTCCGCCGCATGTTGTACCTTCTTATATCTTTGCCCATGCATAAACCACCTTATTTTTAATAAAAGGACACACGGCATAAAAGCTATGTGTCCTTAAATTGTCTTTAAATCAACCCTTTACGGAACCAACCGTAAGACCCTGTACGAAATACTTCTGGAAGAACGGGAATATAAGGAGGATAGGACCTACGGCAACAACCGCCATAGCCATACGGGCACTCTCTGTAGGCGTGTTCGCTGTTTCGAGAATCATACCCGTCTGTTCCTGATTCTTCTTCAATTCATCGATGTTACGAAGCATTGTCTGAAGCAGGTACTGCAGAGTTCTTTTGTCTTTACCGTTACTGGTAAGGTAAAGCATTGAGGGCATCCATGCATTCCACGCACCGAGGAATTCAAGAAGACCCATTGTTGCCAGCGCAGGTGTTGAAAGAGGAAGAATAATCTTTGTAAAAATCGTCCATTCGCTTGCGCCGTCAATAGTTGCGGACTCAATAATAGCGCCCGGCAGCTGCTGGAAGAATGTTCGGATAATAAATATCGACCATACATTACCGATAGACGGGAAAACCAGCGCTGCATAAGTATCGGTAAGGTTCATAACCTTTGCGATAAGTATGTAAGAAGGAATCATACCGCCGCCGAACAGCATTGTGAAGAACATGAAGAATGTGATAGGTCCTCTGAACTTGAAGTCCGAACGGGATATAGCGTATGCGCACATTGAACCTACGATGAGGAAGAGTACGCACTGCATAATCGATGTAATTATTGTTGCCTTGTAAGCATTGATAATAGCACCGGTACTGCTGAAAATATACTTATAAGCAGTAAGGCACAGCTCTTTCGGAATCATTGCGTAACCTGTCTGAATGATTTCCTCCTCGCTCATGAACGAGATGGATACAATAGACCAGATCGGTATAATAAATGTTACCGAAAGCAAACAGAAGAAAATATGTATAAAAAACTTTGCGATAGTTTCGCTTTTTCTTTTAACGACTGCCATTTACAAACACCGTCCTTTCTTAATACAATGCTCTTTCGGGGTCGATCCACTTAACAACGGCATTTGTAAGCGTAACGAGCACCAAGCCCACGATGGACTGTACCAGACCTACTGCAGATGACTGACCGATATTGCTTTCTTCATAGAATGCACGGTATGTGTAGGTTTCGATAACATCCGTAGTGCTTCTGATCAGCGGAGAGCCTTTCGGCAGCTGATAGAACAGACCGAAATCTGCATTGAATATCTTACCGATAGCCATAATCGTAAGGATTGTAACGGTAGGATACAGGAACGGAAGTGTTATATATTTTGCAATCTGAAGCCTTGTTGCACCTTCGAGCGATGCGGCTTCAAAGTATTCTGCGTCAATACCGAGGAGTGACGAATAATAGATAAGCGCACTCATACCGCAGCCTTTCCATATGGAGGCGATAGGCAGAATGAATATCCATCTCATAGGCTCTGAATACCAGTCGGTATATGTAAGGCCGAAGTAATTATAGATGCTTACCAGCATACCGTGTGTAGGGCTTAAGAATGCGTATACCATGTACGCAACAACAACCCACGAGAGAAGATGCGGTATGAACATAAGCGTCTGATAAACCCTGATAGCAATCTTGCCCGAAAGCTCAAAGAGCAGCAGTGCGAGCATGATTGACGCAATAAGACCCAGGAATATCATTACTATGTTGTAAAGAAGGGCGTTTCTTACAACTATCGTAAAACTGTCCGACTGAAAGAAGAACTCAAAGTTGTAAAGACCCGTCCAGTCACTGCCGATGATACCTCCCTGGTAGTCATACGACTTAAAAGCCAGTATGATACCGAACATCGGTCCGTAACGGAAAATTGCAAGATAAACAAGCATTGGTGCGCACAGTGCAAGGAGCATCCAGTTCTTTTTGAAAATAAGTGCCGCACTCTGCTTTTTAGGTATGTATGTAAGTTCATTTGTTACCTCTTTTGCCAATTTTGCCACCTCCTAAGTAATTAAAAACAGGCTTGGCGATTACACACTAACCGCCAATCTAAGATAACACATTAAGTATAACATATTTGGCGCAACTTAAAAAGGTAAATATTTTGACAAATGGGGTAAAATATTTACACATTTGAACAAATGCACAAATCACACCTTTAAGGATTGTTAAAAGTGATATTTATTATCAACAAATCGGTCGGCATGAAGTGCGGAATTTCGATTATTTTAATATCTGTTCTTCCTCCGGGAAAGCCCACCAGTCGGACCTGTATCGTTCATGAACGGCGGTCGGGAAATCCGATTTTATAAATTTGTTGTTTTTCATTATTATATATTCGTCTGCGCCGTCTCTCGATACGGCGACACCGTGACCGCCGATTGTGAGGTTATCGCAGAACTCGTTGTTTTTCGGAGCGCAGAAATCCTCGTCAAGAAGCCTGAAAAGCTCGGGATATGCATTTTCCCACACCTTGTTTCTGTACGGAACTTCGCCGAGGTGGCGCATAAGCTTTTCGGTGGTTCCCCAGTTTTTGAGGCGCGCGTCCATCATCATCGAAACATGGCAGTTTATGAATGTGTTATGGTGAATTTTGAAGTCCCTTCCGCCGCCGAGTTCAATTCCCGCCTGAATCGAGCCGACGATTGTGTTTCCGTAAACTTCGGCGGAGGACATTGCGTCATCAAAGTATATTCCTATGCAGCCGACATTTGCACGCCCCGGGAAATCGTGGATATAATTGTATCTTATTATATTTCCGCGGCAGGTCCAGTCACGGCCGGCGTAAATTGCGCCGGCGTCATTTGATGAATAGCAGGCGTTTTTGATATCGTTTTTCTCGATTATATGGTTGTTGCCCTGGAAAACTATTGCAAAATGCGGAAGGTCATAAAGCTTGTTTTCGGAAGCCGTACAGCCGACGCCGTTAAGCTCTATTGCGGCAAGATATGTTTTGTGCCACCGTGCAATATCGTGAATCTCGCAGCCTTCGGCAATATTGTTTGCCGGGGTGAGGGTCGGACGGTCGCCTCCGCTGAGGGCTATTCCGCCGCCGGCAGTGTCGTAAACCGTGCAGCGCAGCACCTTTGTATCGGTGCAGTTATCGGCAATTACCGCCCATGCGCCCGTATTGTAAATACGGCAGTCCTCGACCGAGCATGCCTTGCAGCCGTCCATCATAATGCCCGACTTGCGGCACTCGGACATATTTATACCTATTATATGTATGTTTTCCCTGCCGCAGAGCAAAAAAATATCTTCGCATACGGATATGCTGACCTCTTTCTGGTTTTCATAGGGAATCATGAAAATTTTTCCGTTTTTGCGGTCTATACACCAGTTTCCGGGCTTTTTGAGGGCGCATCTTAAGTTGAGGGCGAAAAACGGCGCGCCGCCGTCGCTGTTGTTGAACATACTTCCGTCACGGTATCCGAATGTATGATACGGCGGATTGACCTCGATAGCTCCTGTTTTCGGGTCTACCGATTTAACCGTGTGGCGCTGGGTTGCCCAGTCATTGCCCCAGTAGCCTATAAGAAGGGGGTCATCCTCATTTGCCCACTCTTTTACCGAATCGTCATCGCATAAAAATATGCCTTCCATGGAGCCGATTCTGTCCGTGCGCTTGTGCTCGATAAGGGGTGTTTCGCCGAGAGCTTTGGTTATTCTCAGTTCGCCGGTTTCGGGGTATCTTGAAAGAGGCATTGCTTTATCTTCATAAAAAAGCTCGGCGCCCGGACCTTCATTGAGCATATGGGGTTTCGGTATATCGCATTCATTCCAGAAATCCTCGAAAGGTCCTTCGCCGAATTTCCCGAAATCGGTTATACCTTCGGATTTAAGGTCGATTTCAACCGTGCCGCTGCCGCTGACCGGTATTTTTCGGCTGCCCTTGAAGTTTACATCGCCGTTTGCCTTTACCGTGACATTATCACGGGTGAAAACAATGCTTTCGTTTATTTCGTATGTTCCGGCTTCTACCGTTATAACAGCCGCTTCCGTTTCGGAATTGACGGCTTTTACCGCTTCAAACAGTTCTTTTTCGTTCTTGACAATATAGTTCATATATTTTACCTCATTATAATGTATTATATATACTATACTACAAAAATATTTCCGGGTCAATATACACAATTGACTTTTAGGCGGCAAAATATTTACTCCGTACAAAAAAGTGGGTATTTTATATTGACAATACAGCACCGATTATATATAATATTTTATAATATATTTAATTTGGAGAGATTGATATGGTGTACAGAATTAAAAACCGGGTGGAATTCCGGGAAATCGGTAAAACGAAATTTATGGGCTTTGAGGAAAAGTATATGGAACGCTTTTTTGAAAACCGTATTTTTTCGGATTTTGCCAAAAATGAGATATATAAAGAGGCGGAGGACGCTTTGCGGTTTCCGCATGACGACGATACGGCTGTAGGGCACTGGAGCGGAGAGTTCTGGGGAAAGCTCGTCATAAGCGCATGCAGAGTGTATAAATACACCGGCAGGGAGGATTTGAAGGCGTTTATTGAAAATGCGGCGCTTAAGGTCATTTCCTTTGCGAGAGAGGACGGGTACATAAATTCGTATAAGGACAGCCGAAATGTCTTTCCGCCCGATCCGAAGGCGGCGTTTGAGATTATGGGGTGGGACTGCGACTGGAACTGGAACATCTGGTGCAGGAAATATACGCTTTGGGGTCTGGTTGAAGCGGCGGAACTGACCGGCAGCAAAAAAATTCTCGGCGGCGCTCATTGCCTGGCAAATCAGCTTATTTCGGAGCTTTCGGAGCTTGGTGTACATATATCCGAAACGGGTACAAAAAACTTTTGCGGTCTGCCGAGCGGTTCGATAATCAAGCCGATGCTTATTCTTTACCGCCTGACGGGCGATGAAAAGCTGCTTGATTTCTGTGTGGATATTGCGGAAAACTGGGACAGAGACGACGGCAAAAAGCCGAACATCATAAGAAACGCTCTTATGAAAAAACCGGTTCACGAGTGGTATCCGAAAAGCAATCTGTGGGCGAAGGCTTATGAAATGATGTCCTGTCTTGACGGGCTTCTGGAACTTTACAGAATAACGGGTACCGAAAAATATTTCACGGCGGTATGCAATATGTACGAACTTCTCAAAGAGCATGAGCTTAATCCGATGTCGTCCGTGGGATTTAATGATATTTTTGCAAATGCCGCAAAAATCGAAAATGCCCTTTCCGAGCCATGCGATGTTATACACTGGATAAGGGTGTGCAGCGAACTTTACAGGCTGACGGGTGACGCAAAGTATATCAATTCGATTGAAAAGGCATACTATAATGCGTTTCTGGCATCGGTTTCCGATGACGGCAAATGGGGCGCAAGAGCGGTTCGTGCAAGCTGCAGCCATATGATTGCGAGCGGTCAGTCGGGGCTTAAATATAATCAGTGCTGTCTTGACAACATTCCGAGAGGATATATAAACATAACAGAACTTGCGGTTTCGGTTTCGGAGAGAGGCGTGTATATAAATATGTATTCTCCGCTTAAAACCAAACTTGAAAATGCCGTAATCGAGATTTCCGGAGGGTATATCGAAAGCGGAAGGGCCAGCATAGAAATAACCACGGAAAAACCGATTGACATATTCCTGAGAGTGCCCGACACTGCCGGAAAAAATGCAGCCGTAAACGGTGAGAAAATCAGCGGGGATTATTATAAATTAACAGTCGGCAGGGGTGTTTCCGAAATAACCGCAGATTTTGACTTCAAAGCGGAAATACATGATTTTCCGGTTGCGCCGGGCAAGATTTCGGAGGATGATTTTAAGGTTCAGCGCTGGATTCCTTACGGAAAGCCCGGGGTAAAGCTGCCGCCGGAATATATGGAAAAACGGCAGTGCTCGTATATCACCTTCGGCCCGGTGCTTCTTGCAAAGAGCAAAAAAACAGGCATGGCGGAGGCGGAAATATTCTGCCCGGATACCGTATGCGGAGAAAATGTGCGTGCCGAAGCGGTTTACAGGGGAACGGCGGACAACATGATGGCAGAATACGATGTTGAAATTACAGGAAACGGAGAATGCAGGAAAATTGCAATGTGCGCTTATGCAACCGCCGATGATTACGAAAGCGGAGATATGAGGTTTTTCAGCATTTATATTTAATATGACTAAAGTGTATATTGTGAAAATAAATCCGTGCGGGAAAAAAACCGAAGATACGGCGGCTCTGAGAAAAAAAGCTTACGGGCTTGTCAGGGAAAAGCTTGGCTTTTCGGGTGAGTTTGAACGCACGGAAAACGGCAAGCCGTATGCCGGCGGTACAGCTTTTTTCAACATTTCCCACAGCGGTTCTTTTGCGGCGGTTGCCGTTTCGGACTGCGAGGTCGGAGTCGATATTGAGCGAATAAGGAATGTGAATCTCGGGATTGCGGAAAAGTTCAGCGGCGGAGAGCGTGAATATATTCAGTCCGCCGAAAATCCTCAAAAGGCGTTTTTTGAAATATGGACCGCAAAGGAAGCGTACTTAAAAAAATGCGGAACCGGTTTGACGGTTCCGCTTGATTCCTTTTCGGTTATCGGTATGACCGATATTTACCGATTTTTTTATGAGGATTGTTTAATATCCGTTTGTTCTAAAGAAGCTCCGCAATTCTGCGGTTTACGGCAAGACGGAGATTGAGTATTTCATCTGCGGATTTTGAGCATATGTCGAAATCCGCTTTGCGGGCAAGCGTTGATTCGATAAATTCAACGCTTTTTTTGTGCCCCAGTTTTGATTCCAGAAGGCGCATTGCCGATAAATCCTGGAGCGCCTCGTGAAATACAATAAGCCTTGTCGATTCGAGCGCACCGTCGTCCCCGGGGTAAACCGAAAACGAATCGCCCGACGGAAATCCGCTGTCGGTTTTGCTTATCGGGTTTGCGCCGCCGGCGTCGGTTTCAAAAAACGGGTTGATTTTCCGCTTTGAAAACTGCGAGTAGTAAAAATTAAAGCCCCAGTGCAAAAACCCTTTTATATTGTGCTTAAACAACTGATAGCTTATGCTCCTGTTTCTGCACGCCGGCATTGCCATAAAGCGGTTGCTTACAAGGTCCTGCTGCGAAACGCAGTAGTATGTCCAGCGTTCCTTGATGTCCCTTTCAAGAAAGGGCTTAATGTGGTTTGAAGCCGGAACCGGAAGGGCAACAACCCCTTTGTCAAAATAATCCACATTTGAAAGCGCATCCATAATCTTAAAGCCGTCAAGATATTTTGCAGCGGCTTCTTTTGCGGCGAGATATTTTTCGAGATGAGCGGAGTTCGGTTCGTCCGAAATGTGAAAATATGTAACACCGGCAACGCCTTCCGATTTCAGAAAATCCGTAAGAGCCGGTAAAAACTGCGACAGAAATTCCTTGTATTCCCCGCCCGTTGCCGATTTGTGCCACCCGAATTTCTTTGAACCGTTCACAATGATTTTCGGTGTGAATTCCGCGCCCCACTGCGTGAAAAGATGTGCCATCTCAAAGTATTTTATGCCTTTTTTGAGGCAAAGCGCAATCCACCTTTTAAGCAGTGAAAAATCAAATGAATATTTTCCGTCCGCTTCGCTGATTTCAACAAGCTGAACGGTGGGCCTTTCCGAGCCGACCTCCGTATCGAGAGGAGGTGTGAAAATCGGCGTAAGTATCATGTTCATGCCGTTTCTTACGGCGGTTTCAACGAATTTTCCTATCATTGCCCAGTGCGCCTCGCCGAGCATGGGAAGGTTGTAGTATGAGGCTATGCAGTCTGTGTGAAACCAGTTTGTGTAAATAAGCTCCTGCTCGGGAAGGCGTGCATTAATGACTTCGAGCGTGAATACTTTTTCATATGTTTTTTCGCCTTCAAATATGACCTTGATTTCATGTTTGCCGGGGGCGTCCGTACCCTCAGCCGTAATCCAAAGCCCTCTGTACCATTCATATGCAAGAACGGCGCCCGGATTTTCAACAAGAGGGTCGGGGCAGAGAAAGGGCATGCGGGTTATAAAGCCGGGGTCGGCTGTTTCGCGGTTATAGGGGGTCATAACCGGAACAAGCTTTTCGTCCCGAACCGAAACGGTGAGGTCGGATTCGACCCTGATTCCGTACCTTTCGTATTTTTCGTCGCACCTGTATGCAATCTGATACGAAAATCTTTCGCCGAGAAGCACGGTAAATTCGTTTATTTCGGGCGCTGTGAGGTTTTCCGACGGGAGTATTTTTTCAAGTGATGAGATTTGCTTGATAATCATATTTTTTCTCCTTTATTTTTTATCCGACGGCGTAACATACACCGTGTTGTAATTATCGTATATAACCATTCCCGGCTTTGCGCCGGCAATTTTTTTGACATTTTTGATTTCCGTGTAGTCAACCGGCACCTTAACGCCGTCCTTAGCCTTTGAGTGTGCTGCGCAGATATTTGCCGCCTCGATTATTGTGGAATCCGGTATTTCCTCGGCGTTTCCCCTTACGATAAGAGTGTGGGAACCCGGTATGTTTTTTGTGTGCAGCCATATGTCACGGCTTCTTGAAAGCTTGAAGGTCACATAGTCGTTTTGTATGTTGTTTTTGCCTACGAGTATCTTAAATCCGTCGCTGCTTTCGAGCTCCATCGGCTTTGCCTTTTGAGGCTTCTGTCTGCCCTTGCTTTTTTTAATATAACCACCCTCTCTCAGTTCTTCCTTTATCTGCGAAAGGTCGGATGAGGTTTTGATTTCCGATATAAACTGCTGCACCGAAAGAAGGTATGTAAGTTCCTCCTCGGTTTTTTCAAGCATTTCAGCCGCCACTTCGCCTGCTGTTTTAAGCTTTGTATACTTGGCGTACAGCCTTTGTGCGTTCTGCGAAGGTGTTTTTTGCGGGTCAAGGGTAATTTTTACTTCGGGTAAAGCCTCATCGTAAAAGTTTTCGACGGTTATGCCGCTTTCCCCTCCTTTGAGCTTATAAATATTCGCCATGAGAAGATCGCCTTTAAGCTTGAATTTATCACGGCTTTCGGCGTCTTTGATTGTGCTTTTGTAAATATTTATTTTCTTTGAGGCATGGGCGATTAGGTTTGAAACCAGCTTTGAAACGGCAGCCGTTTTCTGCTTTTGCCGTGCTTCTGCGTCCCTGCCTTCGTAAAATCCTTCGAGAACTTCGCTTACGGAGTGCGCCGGCTCAATCTGTGCGGAATTACCGTACTGCTTCGGTATAAACGATGAAAATTCCGTTTTTTTGCCGTTTGTATATACCGTGCACGGCATGAAATTGCAGGCTTTTATTTCATCAAAAAATTCCTTTGCCGTTTTTGAAAGATTTTTCGCCTCCGAAACCGGTGTGTCGCAGCTGCCGCACGAACGGTAAACAATCTCACGGCAAGCCATGGGCGAAAGCCCGGTAAAAGCATCAAGCAGCGCTTTGTCCGAAGGGGTATATTTATCAAAGCCGAGAAGGGCATTTTCTATATCTTCTTTATCTGCGGTCAGCGGATTTTGCTTATGCTGCGTCGGTGCGCCTTCGTACATAAGCCCGGGGAGTATCTGCCTTACGCTGCTGACCGACACATCGATATGTTTTATGCTGTCTATGATTCTGCCGCCCTCATCGGTCAGGATTATATTGCTGTGCCTGCCCATAAGTTCGCATATAAGCTTCTTTTTAACGCTGTCGCCCATATCGTTGCGTGCGTCAAATTCCATAATTATTATTCTTTCAAACCCGTCCTGGTAAACCCTTTCAAGGCGCGCCGGGGTCAGGTGTTTGCGAAGAAGCATACAGAACATCGGAGCCTGCTGCGGATTTTCCTTTTTTGCCGTGCTCATACACACCCTTGCAGAGGAAGGGTTTACCGAAACCGTCAGTCTGCCTTCGGGGAAAACTATTGTCAGCTCATCTCGCTCGGGCTGGTATATTCTGTCAACTCGGGAGCCGGTTAAAGTTTTTTTCAGCTCGGACACGATATTTTTTATCACAATTCCGTCAAGTGCCATAGTTTTTATTGTCCTTTCCACCAAAAAATCAATCGATTTAAAAATATTATACCTTATATTTAATAAAAAATCAATTTTTTAATTGACATTATCAAAAAAAATGTTAAAATATATAATAGAGTAATTGTATTGAATTTCAGATTGGAGATTGAAAATATGCTTCAGAGTATGACCGGATACGGCAGATGCGAAAAAGAAATCAACGGATACCGTATCAACATAGAGCTTAAAAGCGTGAACAACCGTTTTACGGATTTCTCGATTAAGCTTCCGAGATATTATAATTTTCTGGAGGACTTCGTGCGCGAATACCTCAAAGGTTATATAAGCCGCGGCAAGGTCGATGTTTTTATCAGAATTGAAAAAATTGACGGCGGCGAGTCGCTTGTAACCTTAAACCGTGCTTATGCCGAAAGCTACATTGCGGCGCTTCGCGAGCTGCGTGACAGTTTTGAACTCAGCGACGATATTTCTGCCATGACCGTAGCCAGAAACGCCGATGTATTCAGCTTTGAGAGAGCCGAGGAGGATGAGGAACTCCTTAAAAATTCGGTTAAAGAGGTTCTTGATGAGGTTATGGAGGCTTATGTCGGGATGAGAAAGCGTGAGGGCGAGCGCCTTAAGCGTGACATCGAAGCCAAGCTGGATGTGATTTCGGCAAAGGTTGAGATTATCGAGAGAATTGAACCCGATGTTGTGCGTGAATACCGTGAAAATCTCGAACAGAAAATCACGGACCTTCTCGGGAACGCCGATTTTGACCGCTCGAGGGTTCTCACCGAGGTTGCCGTTTTTGCGGACAAAGCGGCGATTGATGAGGAAACCGTAAGGCTTAAAAGTCACATAAAGGAATTTTCAAAAACGCTTGAAGCAAGCGCTCCGGTCGGCAAAAAGCTGGACTTTATATTGCAGGAAATGAACAGGGAAATCAACACAACCGGTTCAAAGGCTAACAACATCGAGATTTCAAAAATCGTTATCGATGTAAAGAGCGAACTTGAAAAGATAAGGGAACAGATTCAGAATATCGAATAGTCATTTTAGGGGGGAACATTTATGAAACTGATTAATATCGGATTCGGCAACATGATTTCGGCAAGCCGCCTTATCACCATTGTAAGTCCCGAATCTGCGCCGATTAAGCGCATAATTCAGGAGGCAAGGGATAACGGCATGCTTATCGACGCAACCTACGGAAGGCGCACCAGAGCGGTTATAATTATGGACAGCGACCATGTTATTCTGTCTGCGGTTCAGCCGGAAACGGTTGCGGCGCGTATGCAGGAGGGCGAGGATTATGAGTAAGGGCGTTCTGCTTATTGTTTCGGGGCCGTCCGGCGCCGGTAAGGGCACCGTTTGCAGCGAATACATAAAGCGCAGACCGGAAACATTTCTGTCGGTTTCGGCAACAAGCCGCAGCCCGAGACCCGGAGATGAGGACGGCGTAACTTATTTTTTCAAAACAAGAGATGAGTTTGAAAAACTGATTTCTGATGACGGGCTGCTTGAATATGCCGAGTTCTGCGGCAATTATTACGGAACTCCCAAGGCTCCGGCGCTTCGCGCGATGGAGGAGGGGCGGGATGTAATTCTCGAAATTGAGGTTCAGGGCGCATATAAAGTCAAGGAAAAGTGCCCGGATGCGGTTTTGGTTTTCGTTTTGCCGCCGTCTCCCGAAATTTTAAGGGAACGCCTTACGGGAAGGGGCACGGAAAGCCCGGAGGTTATCGAAAAAAGAATAGGCGAAGCGCATAGGGAAATCATGCGCGGCGCAAACTATGATTATATTATTGTAAACGACAAGCTCGGTTTGGCGGCGGATAAGCTTGAAACTATCGCCGACGCCGAAAAAATCAGAGTTTGCAGAAATAAAGAATACTTAAAAAATGTTTGGAATTTAAAGGAGTAATGCTATTATGATGATTAAACCTTCAATCAACGAGCTTGACAAAATTGTGGATAACAGATATTCTCTTGTCTGTGCGGTTGCAAAGCGTGCAAGAGAACTTGCCCTCGGGGATGAGCAGCTTGTTGTATGCGACAGCGACAAGGAAGTTACAATCGCCGCAAACGAGCTTTATCAGGGCAAAATAAGAATTGTAGACGGTGAGGAACCGGAGGAAAATGCGAAAACGGAAGAGCCGTCCGCAGAAGCCGAAAACGGAGAAGAAGATGCTTAAGGGAAAAACGGTTCTGGTCGGTGTGTGCGGCGGTATTGCGGCATACAAGGCCTGCGAACTGATAAGTCTTTTAAAAACCGCCGGAGCCGAAATTTATACGATGATGACGCGCTCGGCATGTGAATTTATAACTCCGCTGACTCTCGGAACGCTCACGAACAGAAATGTTGCGTGCGATATGTTTGCCGTTCCGGAAAATTACGAGGTGGAGCATATTTCGCTTGCGAAGCGTGCCGATGCGGTTGCGATTATCCCGGCAACCGCAAATATAATAGGTAAAATTGCCTGCGGAATTGCCGATGATTTTGTTTCCACAACCGTGATGGCAACCAAAGCGCCGGTTATTGTTGCACCAGCGATGAATACGGGTATGTATGAAAATCCGGTGGTGGGCGAGAATATTCAAAGACTGAAAAAGAGAGGTTTCCGCTTTGTTGAGCCGTCCTCCGGAAGGCTTGCCTGCGGAGATGAGGGTAAGGGTCACCTTGCCCCGGTTGAGGATATATTTGAGGAAATCGTAAAATCGCTTACTCCTCAGACGCTTTCCGGGAAAAATGTTCTGGTTACCGCAGGACCGACAAGGGAAAAAATCGACCCCGTAAGGTTTATTTCAAACCGTTCCACCGGTAAAATGGGATATGCAATTGCGCGTGCTGCATACCTTCGGGGCGCTTCCGTTACGCTTGTTTCGGGACCTTCGGCGCTTGCCTGCCCGGTCGGCGTTGAGAGAATAAATGTTGAGTCGGCTCTTGATATGCACCGTGAGGTCATGGAAAGGGCAGCGGCGGCAGATATTATCGTGAAGGCTGCAGCTGTGGGAGATTTCAGACCCGAAGCCGTTTCCGGCGACAAAATCAAAAAGGACAAAATGGGCAGTATTACCCTTACGAAAAATCCCGATATTCTTGCCGAACTCGGTTCAATGGGACTTAAAGCGAAAATCGTCGGTTTTTCCATGGAAACAAAGGATATGGAGAAAAATTCGGTTGACAAACTTAAACGGAAAAATGCCGATTATATTGTAGCAAACAACCTGAAAACAGAGGGCGCCGGGTTTGCCGGCGATACAAATGTGGTAACGGTGTTCTCCAAATCCGGGAAATCCGTGTCGCTTCCCAAAATGAGCAAGCTTTCTCTTGCGGGGAGGCTTCTCGATATGGTGACGAACAATGAGCTATGCTAAAGTTTATATAAACTCATCGGCTTATGCGCTTGACAGAAGCTTTGATTACGAGGTGCCCGAAGGAATGAAGCTTCTTCCGGGTATGCGTGTTGAGGTTCCGTTCGGCGGGAGAAAAACGGACGGCTTTGTAACCGATATTTCGAAAGAAACGGATATCGAAACAGAAAATATCAAAAGAATTACGGCGGTTTTGGACGAAACACCGGTTTGCTCAAAGCTCGATATGGAACTTGCGGCATGGATACGGAACAGGTATTTTTCGAGCCATTATGCCGCACTGAGGCTTTTTATGCCTCCGGGGAGCGGCATGAAATTCAAGGAAACCGTTACGCTCATAAATCCCGAAAATGCAGAAAAGCTTACCGAACATTCGACCGTCCAGACGGCGGTTCTGGAATTTTTGAAGCAAAACGGAGGCATTTCGAGCGTTTCCGAACTTAACCGCGAAACGGGCAAGAGCGTTCGGCAGGCGGTTAATTCCATGATAAAAAAGGGGATTGTTGCGGTTTCAAAACAGCGTTTTCTCCCTATAAGGGAAAAAACCGTCAATATTGCGTATATTGCGGCGGAAGCCGATGTCCTTGAGGTGTATATGGCGGAGTTTGCGTCAAAGGCTCCGGTTCAGATGAGGATTCTCGGTATTCTCGGCGCAGAGGGCGAAATGGCGGTTCCCGAACTCCTTGACAGTGCGGACGCAGGCAGGGGTTCTCTCGAAATTCTTTGCAAAAAAGGGATAATCGAGATTTACAAAAGGCCCGTAAGCAGAGCGGAAAACGAGTTTTTTGAACCCGATACACCTCCCGAGCCAACAGACGAACAAAAAGCAGTTCTCGAAAAAATCAAGGGTAAAACCGGAAGATTTTTGCTCAGGGGCGTTACGGGAAGCGGTAAAACCGAGGTATATCTCAGAATTATCGGCGATACAATAGAATCGGGAAGAAATGCGATTATGCTTGTTCCCGAGATTTCGCTGACCCCTCAGACCATAAGGCGCTTCGGCGCACGGTTCGGAGATATGGTTTCGGTTCTTCACAGCGGTCTTTCCGTCGGGGAGAGGTTCGATAACTGGCAGAAAATCCGCAAAGGCGAGGTGAGAGTGGTTGTCGGTGCACGGTCGGCGATTTTTGCTCCGCTTGATAATATCGGTACAATCATTGTCGATGAACAGCATGACGACAGCTATGTTTCCGAAATCTCGCCCAGGTACGACGCAAGAGAGGTCGCATTTATGCGTGCAAAACAGCACGGTGCGCTGCTGCTTGAAGCGTCCGCGACACCCCGTGTTTCTGATGTGTATCACTGCAAGAACAGGCTTTCGATGTCAAAACGCTATAACAGTACGCCGCTCCCGAAGGTCGAGATCGCCGATATGCGAAAAGAACTTGAGGAGGGCAACTCCTCCGTCTTTTCAAGAAAACTTGCATACGAGATTTCAAAAAATATAGAAAACGGCGAGCAAACAGTGCTGTTTATAAACAGGAGAGGACATTCGTCATTCATATCATGCAGAAAATGCGGATATGTGTTTGACTGCCCAAACTGTTCGGTTTCGCTTAAATACCATTCAAATATAAATAAGCTTATATGCCATTACTGCGGATATCAGACCGTGCCCTCCAAAATCTGCCCGAAATGCGGAAGCACCTATGTTAAGTATTTCGGAACGGGCACGCAGAAGGTCGAGGAGGAAATTAAAAATCTTTTTCCGTCCGCCTCCGTTATCCGTATGGATATAGATACAACTGCGAAAAAGTCGGCTCACAGGCGGCTTTTGCAGAAATTTTCGGACGAAAATGCCGATATCCTTCTCGGAACACAGATGGTGACCAAGGGGCTTGATTTCCCCAATGTCACGCTTGTCGGCGTTCTGGCGGCGGATATGATGCTGAATTCCGGGGAATTTGACTCCGAGGAAAAGGCATTTTCGCTGCTTACCCAGGTTCTGGGCCGTGCCGGAAGGGGCGAAACACGCGGCAGAGCGGTAATTCAGACATATTCTCCCGAAAACGACTGCATTAATTATGCAAAAGAGCAGGATTACAATGATTTTTACAGACAGGAGATTGCGCTCAGAAAGCTTTCCCTCTACCCTCCGTTTTGCGGGATTTTCACCGTGCTTGTAACCGGAAGCGACAATTCCGCCGCCGGGATAAGAATAAACGAAATTAAAGACGAACTTAAGGGAACGAAGGGTATTCTGGAGATTATGCGGCCTGTTCCGTGCGTGGTTTCAAAGGTTAACAATGTGTACAGATGGCAGATGCTGATAAAAGCGTCCGCTGATATAAGACCCGCCCTTTGGAGGGTCTGCGATAAGCATAACTCTAAAAAAAGAGATACGCATATTTCAATTTTTTAGGAGGTCATTTTTTTGGCTATAAGAGAAATAAGAAAAGTTCCGGATGAAATTCTTTATAAAAAATGCCGTGAGGTTACGGATTTTAACGACAGGCTGTTTACCCTGCTTGACGATATGTACGAAACCATGCAGAGCGCAAACGGCGTAGGGCTTGCAGGTCCTCAGGTCGGGGTTTTGAGAAGGGTTGCGGTTGTCGATACGGGCGAAGGAAGATACGAACTTATAAACCCGAAAATCATCGCATGGTCAAAGGAAACAATATGCGAACCGGAAGGGTGCCTGAGTCTTCCGGGTGAGTCGGCGGAGGTCAGAAGACCGAAGTCCGTCACCGTGGAAACCCAGACCCGAACCGGAGAAAAGGTGCAGATTAGCGGAAACGGTCTTTTTGCCCGTGCGCTTTGCCACGAAATTGACCACCTTGACGGAATTTTATATACCATGAAGGCGGAAGAATAGGGTGATTGATTTATGAGAACAATGTTTATGGGCACTCCGGATTTTGGTTTGGGATGTTTTGATGTTTTATATGAAAAAACTGATGTTGCCGGCGTTGTTTCGCAGCCAGACCGTCAGAAGGGCAGAGGACACAAGCTTATGCCGACGCCTGTCAAGGCGCGCGCGGAGGCACTCGGGATTCCTGTTTTTCAGCCGGAAAGAATAAAGGGCGGAGAGTTTCTCGAAACTCTTAAAAAACTCAATCCCGAGCTTATCGTGGTTGTTGCCTACGGGAAGATTCTGCCGGAATATATTCTTGATTATCCGAAGTACGGCTGCATAAATGTCCATGCGTCGCTTCTTCCGAAACTCAGGGGCGCGGCGCCGATTCAACGTAGCATCATGAACGGCGATACGATGACGGGCGTTACGACAATGATGATGGACAAAGGGCTTGATACGGGCGATATGCTTATTAAGTCGGAAATTGAGATTACGGATACCATGACCGGCGGAGAGCTTTTTGATAAGCTGTCCGAAATAGGGGCGGAGGCTCTTTCCGAAACCCTTGACAGGCTGGCTGACGGAAGCCTGCAGAGGATTCCGCAGAATCATGACGAATTTACATATGCGCCCATGCTCGACAAAGAAACGGCGCATATAAAATGGGAGGATTCGGGCAAGAATATTTATAATCTTGTCCGTGCGTTAAACCCTGTTCCGCTTGCGTTTACGGTTATGGACGGTAAGATTTTTAAAATTACGGAGTGTTCGTATTCCGAAAAGCAGCTGCCGCCCGGCGCTGTCGGTAAGTATGAGAAAAATCTCGGTCTGCCTGTAGGCTGCGGCGACGGCTCGGTATATATAAGAAAGTTCAAACCTCAGGGGAAGGGCGAAATGTCCGTTGACGATTATTTAAGGGGGCACACAATCCCCGAAAACACAATTTGCGAATAAAGGAGCTGATTTTATGCCGTTTTTTGACCCTACATGGATTATAATTCTCCCGGCGCTTATTCTTTCGCTTTGGGCGCAGGCGAATGTAAATTCAACATTTGCGAGGTTTTCGCGAGTTTCAAACAGGCGAGGTATGACCGGATATGACGCCGCAAGGCGCATACTTGATATGAACGGTCTGCAAAATGTTGCGATTGAGCATATCGCCGGAAATCTTACCGACCATTACGACCCGAGGTCGAATACCGTAAGGCTGTCGGACAGTGTTTACGGTTCATCATCGGTTGCAGCAATCGGCGTTGCGGCGCACGAAGTCGGTCATGCGGTTCAGCATGCTGTCGGATACACGCCCATAAAGGTGAGAAATGCCATTGTTCCGGTTGTTAATCTCTGCTCACAGCTTGCGATGCCGCTCTTTATACTCGGACTGATTTTTTCGTCAAGTCTTTTTATGCTTACCGATGTCGGTATAATTCTCTTCTCGGCAGCTGTTCTTTTTCATATTGTAACACTGCCCGTTGAGATAAATGCGTCGAGGCGTGCCCTTTCAACTCTCGAATCATCATACATGCTCGAGGGCGAGGAAATAGGCGGTGCAAAAAAAGTTCTTTCGGCTGCCGCAATGACTTATGTTGCGTCTGCGGCAATGGCGCTCCTGCAGCTTTTGAGGCTCATCGCCATACGTGACAGGAGAAGATGATGAAAGCGAGAGAAGCTGCGGTTTTAACGCTTGACAAAACTGACAGGAATTATGCAAATCTTCTGCTTAAGGATATTTTGAAAAAGGTTGATTCCAAAGACCGTTCGCTGACGGCGGCGCTTGTTTACGGAGTGCTTTCAAACAGAACGAGGCTTGACTATACAATCTCTCACTTCTGCGATTTTGACAGACCCTCCGAAACGGTTAAGAACATTCTGAGAACGGGGGCATTTCAGCTTTTGTTTTTGGACAGGATTCCGCCCTCGGCTGCGGTCAACGAAAGCGTTTCGCTCGCAAAACGGCTTTCGCCGCACAGCTCCGGCTTTGTAAACGGAGTTTTAAGGAAAGTTTCTTCGGAAACCGTAGAACTGCCGGGCAAAGACAACCTTGTAAAGTACCTGAAAATAAAGTATTCGTTCCCGAAGGGGATAATAAAAAAGTGGATTTCGATGTTCGGTGAGGAGGAAACCGAAAAGCTTTTGGCGGCAATGAATGAACCGTCACCCATGTATATAAGGGTCAACCGCCTTAAAGCAGACGCCGGCGAAGTTGCCGCAGCTGTAGGCGGAAAAGCGGTTCTGCCGAACCTTATAGAGATAAGCGGCGGACTGGATGTTGAAAATTCGGAACTTTACAAAAACGGGAGTTTTACAGTTATGCAGAAATCTTCTGTTCTTGTGTGTAACGAATCGGGTGTTGCTCCGGGAATGAAAGTTCTGGATATGTGCGCAGCCCCCGGCGGAAAAACGCTTTACCTTGCGGAACTTATGAAAAACATGGGCGAAATCACCGCCTGCGACCTTTATCCGCACAGAACGGCGCTTATCGAAAAAAATGCAGAGAGAATGGGTATCGGGATTGTAAAGTGCGCTGCGTGCGACTCATCGGAGTTCAACGGGGATTTTGAAGGCGCCTTTGATTTTGTTCTGCTTGACGCACCGTGCTCGGGTTACGGCGTGATTCAGCAAAAACCCGATATAAAATGGAGAAAACGAGAGGGCGGTCTGCCCGCGCTTCAGAAAAAGCTTGCCGAAAATGCGGTGAGATACCTGAAACACGGCGGCAGCATGATTTATTCCACCTGTACCATTAATAATGAAGAAAACGAGGAGGTTGCCGAATACATAAAATCTCTCGGCATGAATCTTGAATTTATGAAAACATACCTTCCGTCAAGGGACGGAACAAACGGCTTTTTTGCCGCAAAATTCAGCAGGAGGTGACGGGAATTTGGTAAATCTGGCGGATTTCACGCCCGAAGAACTTGAAAAATATCTTGCCGGGCTCGGAGAACCGAAATTCCGTGCAAAACAGATTTTTTCATGGATACATAAGGGCGTGTGCAGCTTTGACGAAATGACAAATCTTTCAAAAAGCCTTCGCGAAAAGCTTGCGGAGGGTGCCTCCGTCTGCGGTGCGAAAATTCTTGAAAAATATCCGTCAAAGCTTGATGAAACGGTCAAATATCTTATCGAACTTGATGACGGAAATATAATAGAATCGGTGCTTATGTCATATAAACACGGCTTTACGGTGTGTGCGTCAACGGAGGTCGGCTGCCCCATGGGGTGCAGGTTCTGCGCTTCGACATTAGGCGGGCTTGTAAGGCGGCTTAGCCCCGGTGAGATTTTATCGCAGATTACCCTTATCGGCGCAGACAGCGGCGAGAAAATAAGCAATATTGTGCTGATGGGTATCGGTGAGCCTCTGGATAATTACGATAATGTGCTGAAATTTATACATCTTGTCAATCATCCGGACGGCGTAAATATCGGGCAGAGGCACATATCCCTTTCCACCTGCGGCCTTGCGGATAAAATCGACGCTCTGGCGGAGGAAAACCTGGGTATAACACTGTGCGTTTCGCTACACGGGGCGGACGATAGAAAAAGAAGCGAAATTATGCCGGTAAACCGTACATATAATATAGAACGGTTAATGAAATCCTGCCGTGCCTATGTGAAAAAAACCGGCAGAAGAATGATTTTTGAATATTCCCTTATCGGCGGCGTTAACGATACCGATGAGGATATAGACAATCTTGTCAAGCTGACGCACGGGCTGATATGCCATATAAATCTGATTCCCGTCAACCCGATAAAGGAACGGGATTTCAAATCGAGCAGACGCGTCAGGGAGTTCTGCGAAAAACTTGAGCGGCGGGGCGTGAGCGCAACGGTTCGCCGTGAACTCGGAAGAGATATAAGCGCTTCGTGCGGTCAGCTCAGGAGAAGCAAACTGAAAGGATGTGATTCGGAATGAATATTGTATCCGCAACGGATATAGGAAAAGTGAGAAAAATCAATGAGGACAGCTTTGAGGTGTTCAGGGCTGCGGATTTTGAAGTCATGCTTGTGGCGGACGGAATGGGAGGGCACAATGCCGGAGAGGTTGCGTCGGCATGTGCGGTAAAAGCCATAAAGGAATATATTACAGAAAACGCAGGCAAAGCCGAAGCGGCGGTGCTTCTTAAGGGTGCAATTGCAAAGGCGGATTCCGAAATACTTAAAAAAGCGGGCGAAAATGCCGGATATACAGAGATGGGCACAACGGTGGTTATGGCGCTGATTAAGGGATTTACGGTGTTTTTTGCGAATGTCGGCGACAGCAGAGGATATGTTATGGACAAATTCGGCATAAAGCAGATAACCGCCGATGATTCGGTTGTTGCCGAACTTGTAAGGCGCGGCGAAATAACTCCGGATGAGGCGAAAACACATCCGCAGAGGAATATAATCACCCAGGCGGTCGGTACAAAGGGCGGAGTCGAACCGAGGGTTTACCGCCATGTGTGCAAGGCGGGGGATACCGTTCTCCTTTGTTCCGACGGGCTTACGAATATGCTCGGGGACGATGAAATTTTTGAAACCGTAAAAAGATACGGAGCAGAGAGCGGTGCGCAGAAGCTCATTGAGTTTGCAAACGACCGCGGCGGAGCGGACAATATAACGCTTACCGCAGCGGAATTTAACGGAGGGGACGACGCATGATAGGAAGAATTTTGGGCGGAAGATATGAAATCCGCGAAAAAATCGGAAGCGGCGGCATGGCGGATGTGTATAAGGCGTACTGCATAAAGCTTAACCGTTTTGTGGCGGTCAAGGTTCTTAAGGATCAGTACAATGTGGACCGTGAATTTGTCAGCCGTTTTGAACTTGAATCCCAGGCAGCGGCGAGCCTTTCGCATAACAATATCGTGTCGGTTTACGATGTCGGGTATGAGGACGGTATTCATTATATAGTAATGGAACTTCTCGACGGAATTACATTGAAGGAGTATATCAAAATTCACGGTATGCTGCCATGGACGCAGGCGCTGGACTTTTCTATTCAGATTTGCGATGCAATGGATCATGCTCACAGGAAGGGTATAGTTCACAGGGACATAAAGCCGCAGAATATTATGGTGACCGACGACAATGTACTCAAGGTCATGGACTTCGGTATCGCCAGAACCGCAAATAAAGATGTTACAACCGACGGTACAACCGCAATCGGCTCGGTGCATTATATATCGCCGGAGCAGGCGAGAGGCGGTTATGTGGACGCAAGCTCGGATATATATTCCATGGGCGTAGTGATGTATGAGATGCTTACCGGACGGGTTCCGTTTGACGGCGATTCTCATGTTTCGGTAGCGCTTATGCATATGAGAAAGGACCCCGTTCCGCCGTGTGACCTTGTTATATCGATACCTTATGAACTGCAGGCGGTCTGCCTCAGGGCAATGGCGAAAAACCCGGCTGAACGCTT
The DNA here is from genome assembly GCA_934464705.1 of uncultured Clostridia bacterium. Classification (GTDB taxonomy): domain Bacteria; phylum Bacillota; class Clostridia; order HGM11514; family HGM11514; genus CAKSKB01. The sequence continues at coordinate 10,093 of CAKSKB010000008.1, read as the reverse complement.
TGCCGATGCCGGCGAAATGCTTTCCGAACTTCGTGCAATAGCGGCGGAATATTCAAATGATAAACCGGCGAAAACCGTAGAGGATTATGAGGATTACATATCCTCTGTGCTGAACCCGGGCGACAGACGGGATGTTCCCGTAACGCATAGATATAAGGAGGAAAACAGGATGCCTCAGAAACCCAAAAAGACCAAAAAGGAAACCAAAAACGAAAAAAAAGCAAAGCTTTTCGTGATAATCGGCTCTGTGCTTATTGTTGCGATATTCGTGTTTGTTTTCGTCCGTGCGATAAAGCCGGATATTTTCAGCAGCGATTCAACACAGCTTGTAATCGATAAGTATCCGAATCTTGTCGGGCGCAAAATCGAAGATGTAAAAAAAGAGTATAAAAACGATAAGACCGTTACAATCAAAGAGGCTGCAGAAAGAGTCGAGTCCGTTGATTATGAAGAAGAGGGCTATATCGTGAAACAAACCCCGAAAGCCGGAAAAAAGGTTACCGATAAGCATATAACGATAACCGTTACCGTCAGCAAGGGCAATAAGGACGGTCTTGCGGAGGTTCCGGATTTCACCGGCAAGCACTACGAAAATGCGGTCAAGACGCTTGATAAGTACAATATAGAGTATGAAATAATACCCGATGAGAGCTCCGATCAGCCCGAAGGCTATGTTATAAGCCAGACGCCAAAAGCCGGCAAAAAGCTTACGGGCAGTACGAAGGTTAAACTTTATGTCAATATGACAAAGGATGACGAAAAGCTTGAAAGAGTTCCGAGAATCGTCGGGCTTGATTCTGCGGACGCAAAGTCGGAGGTTGAGTCGAGCGGCTTTACATGGGGGTCGGTAACGGAGCAGGAGAGCAGCGAGCCTAAGGGTACGGTTATTTCGCAGTCGCCCGACGCCGGGACCGAAATCAAAAAGGGATATAGAATAAATGTTGTGATAAGCAGCGGCGAAGCACCCAAGAAAAATACCACTTCGGAGTCAATCGGCTCAACCCAGGACCAGCCGGAACTTAAAACGGTTTATCTCACCGTTGATCTTCCGACAGACCGCGAAAAGGTTGATGTAACTATCAAAATCGACGGCAAAGAGGTGTTTAATCAGAACTACAGCACAAGCAACGGCACCGCTGATGTGAGAATAACCGGCAGCGGCACGAAAAATGTTGAGGTATATTTTGACGGAGAACTTGCAAGAAGCGAGAATGTAAATTTTGATGAATAATGGTGTTATTGTAAAAGGAATAGGCGGTTTTTACTATGTCAAAACCGCAGACGGAATGGTTATAGAATGCCGCGCGAGGGGAGTGTTCCGAAAAAACGGGATAACCCCTCTCGTGGGCGACAGAGCGTCGGTTTCCGACGACGGCGGCGGAGGACTGTTTCTGGCGGAAATTTTCCCGAGGAAAAACAGCCTTGTCAGACCCGCCGTCGCCAATGTTGACTGCGTTGTAATCGTTGCTGCGGTTACCTCCCCGGCGCCCGATACCGTGCTTCTCGATAAAATGACGGTTGCGGCGGAACTCCGGGGGATAGAGCCGATAATCTGTATCAATAAAAGCGACCTTGCAGATACCGCAAGACTTAAAAAGATTTACGGCAAAACGGGTTACAGCGTTGTTGTGACAAGTGCCGATGACGGCAGCGGTACGGAGGAACTGAAAGAACTGCTTAAGGGCAAAATTTCAGCTTTTACCGGTAATTCCGGCGTCGGGAAGTCAAGCCTTCTCAATCGCCTTGCGCCGCATTTCGTGCTTGAAACGGGCGAGGTGAGCAAAATCGAAAGAGGCAGGCATACAACAAGGCACGCCGAACTCATGGAGCTTTCAAACGGCGCACTGGTTATAGATACGCCCGGCTTCGGTTCTTTTGAAGTTGATTCCATGGAGGCGGAGGAACTTAAAAACTATTTTCCGGAGTTCAGGGCATTTGACGGTATGTGCCGGTTTTCCGGCTGCAATCATATCGCCGAGCCGGACTGTGCGGTTATGAATGCGGTTAAGCAAAAAATTGTGAGCAAGTCAAGGCATAACAGTTATAAAAAACTTTTTGAGGAACTTAAATCGGTAAAAAAATGGTAGGAGGAATACATATGAATTATTTATCGCCGTCGGCGCTTTCGTGCGATTTCGGAATCCTTGCCGAGCAGGTTAAAACTGCCGAAAATGCCGGTGCGCCTTATCTGCACCTTGATGTTATGGACGGCAGCTTTGTACCGAATATCTCGTTCGGTATTCCGGTTATAAAGTCGCTGAGAAAGCACAGCTCTGCTGTGTTCGATGTCCATTTGATGATTGATTCTCCCGAACGGTATATTGCGGATTTCGCTGCCGCCGGGGCGGATATAATCACCTTCCATGCGGAGGCAACCCCTCACAGCCACAGGGTCATTCAGCAGATTAAGGAGCTTGGCAAAAAAGCCGGAATCGCTCTCAACCCTTCAACACCGCTGTCGGTGCTCGATTATGTTCTCGATGATGTGGATATGGTGCTGCTGATGTCGGTAAACCCGGGTTTTGGCGGTCAGAAGTACATTCCGCAGATAACCGATAAAATCCGTGCACTTAAAGGAAAAATCATCGACAGACCCGTCGATATCGAGGTTGACGGCGGCATAACCGAGGATAATGTTTCGGAAGTCCTCTACGCCGGCGCAAATGTTATCGTCGCCGGTTCGGCGGTTTTCGGTAAAAATAATATCGAAGAAAGCACAAAAAAATTTTTGAAATTATTGTCGGAAAAATCTTGACTATATATAGTGTTTATGCGGAAAAGCAGACACAAAATATTTGATTTTCCTTTTTTGTAAAAAAATATTAATAAAAAATTTTAAAAAAACACTTGCAAAATTTGATTTTTGTGTTACAATAGTTATATATTGTATTAATGTGCGAGGTATGTCGTGCGTTTAAGCTTTTAAGTTAGAAGGAGGAAAATGTTATGAAAAATTTGGTTAGGGGAATTTGCTTCGGGCTGGTTTTGGTAATGCTTCTGTCCGTGTCCGCTTTTGCGGCTGAGATTGCGGCACCTGCGGTTACAGCTGATAAAGAAGCAAAAACAGCTGATGTAGAAGTTACTGTTACAGACCCTGCAGCAGAGCAGTATGTTACTATCCTTGTTGTTAAAAACGGTGTTAACCTTGCAAGCGTAAGCGAAAACGATATTGCATATGTTGACCAGGCTAAGGCAACAGGCGGTAAGGCAACATTCAAGCTCGGTGTTGACACAGCAAAGTTCGGCGAAAAGTTCACCGTGTATGTAGGCGGTACGGGCGTTGCAGCTCCCAAGTCCGCAGCTCTTTCGTTTGCAGCAGGCGGTGCCGGCGATGCTAATGGGGACGGAAAAGTTAACTTGCTTGACTATAACATTATTATAGATGCATTTGGTACAGCTTCCGGTGCAGCAGGATTTAACGAGAAAGCTGATCTTAACGGTGACGGTAAAGTTAACTTGCTTGACTACAACATTGTTATCGATAACTTTGGTAAGGCTTATTGATTTTTGTTTAATTTTTGAAAAGAATTAAAGTATAAAAATTTTAAGAAAGAAGAGGACAAATTATGAAACTCAAGAAAATTATCTCATTAGTGCTTGTCTTTGCTATGATGGTGACGGTTTTCTCGGCGATTTCCGTTTCCGCTGCTGCGGCTACCGCTACGCTGAGCTTCGTTGCTTATAATAATGACGGCACTCCTGTAACAGGAAATCTGGCAGCCGGCAATACATATCAGATCGGCGTTCGGCTTTCCGATATTTCAGAAAATGCTTTCAAAGGCGCACAGTTAGCTGTATGCTTTGACAAAGATGTTCTTAAGTTCGTGGATAAAGACGGAAATGATGCTACTAAAGCAAAAGATGTTTTTATTGACAGAAGCGATCTTTACAATGCCGATGAAGAAACAGGCTATTATGTTAAAATTAAACCGAGCGTAGATGCTGCGAACGGTAAGTGGACATATACTCTTGCTATGTCTCCCGATGCAGGTGTTAAGCAGGTTGATAATGTTTCAGAAATCGAAGTTGTTAAGTTCAGAGTAAAGGCAATTAAAAACGGTCAAACCGGTCTTGCGCTTGACCCGAAAGGCGAAACTCTCGTAACAACTCCTTCCGAAGCTGTAGTTACAGTTGAACCCGTTGCTTTCAGAGTTGGTGATGTTTCTTATGTTTCCGGTACTCCCGAAACAGCAACATTCACAGCAAACTACGCAATCGGCGCTAAGACAGCTGATGAAGTAGTAGCTGACCTTGCAGCAAAGTTTGCAACAGTTAAGGTTACATACACAGACGATGAGGGCGGCACGGCTGACAAAACAGCGTCAATCACATGGGCAGCTCCCGCAAACTACAATTCCGATGCAGCAGGCACTTATGAATTTACAGGTGCCGTTACTGCTCCCGAAGGTGTAAATTACACAGGCACTGCAATCACGGTTAAGGCTAATGTAACCGTTGATAAGCTTAAGGTTAAGGAAGATGCAGAAATCTCCGTTAACGCTAAGGCTGACGCTGACCCGGTTCTTCCTGCAACAATCACTGTAACTCTTAATGATGACAGCACAGCTGAACTTGCTGTTACATGGGCAGCAGTTACAGATAAGACCGCAGGTACCAGAGATGTTGAAGGTACACTTGCCGGAACAAGCAACATTGATGTTGACGGCAAAAAAGCAGTTGCACATGTAACATTTGCAGCAGCTGCAACAGAAACAAGCTTTAAGACAATTACAACACCGGCTACCGCTAAGGTAGATGTTGATGCTGAAAATATTGAAGACGCAGCTAAGGCAGTTCTTCCGGCAACAATCTACGGTACAAATAATTCCAATGCTCCGATATTCAAGGATGTAACAACTTGGACAAAGACAACAACCGCTCCCGAAGGCGGATACAAAGTCGGAGATATAATTAAGTTCAAGCCTGAAGTTGAAGGTTTTGACTTTGGTGACTTTGAAGTTTCCGTAACAGTTTCCGTTCCTGCAGGAAAGAAAGATGTTACATTTGATAAGACAACTGTTGAAGTTTCTTATAAGAACGATGCAGGTATGACTGCTGAGAAGGCTACAGGTGCAGTTAAGCTTACAGCAACATATACCGATAACACAAAGGTTACTGTTGAAGGCAAGGATATTGCATGGAATGCGGCAGACGTTGCAAAATTTGACGGCAAGACAGCTGCTGTATACACAATCAACGGTACATGGTCGGATATCTATGCTCACACTCAGGCAATTGTACTTAAGGTTACAATCACAAACTCAGGCGCAACAAAGATTGAGATTAAGAACAGCGCAACAGCTGTTGCTGCAATTACTTCTCTTACAATGAACACACTTTCCGCTAAGACAGTATATGCAGTTCTTACTCCCGCTGATGCAGTAGACACAATTACATGGTCTTCTTCTAACACAGCATATGCAACAGTTACCTCAACCGGTGACAAGTCTGCAACAATTAAGACAAAGAACTCATCCGGTAAGGTTACTATTTCTGCAAGAACAGGCAGCGGTGTATCGGCTTCCTTTACACTTTATGTAAACGGTAACGGCGGCGGCAATAATACACCTGTTGGACCCTATAAGGGCGGAAACAAGGGCAGCAACTCGCTTCTTCCTTCAACAGACGACGATATTGCCGGAGAAGAAGTAATCAAGTCCAGCCCGTTCACCGATCTTGAAGGTTACAACTGGGCAGCAACTCAGATTGAAACAATGAGACTTCTCGGTATTGTAAGCGGTAAGACTTCTTCTGCATTTGCTCCCGCAGACAATGTAACAAGAGCTGAATTCCTTGCAATGCTCGTAAGACTTTATAACTTCCAGGCTGGTTCCGAAATTAAGGAATTTACCGATGTTTCAACAGGCGACTGGTTCTATGAAACAGTTAAGATTGCAAGTTCCCTCGGAATCGCTTACGGTTACGAAAACGGCGCATTTGATCCTAACGCAGTAATCACTCGTGAAGATATGGCTGTATTCGCTAAGAGAGCACTTGATGTTGCAGGTATCAAGCCTGACGAAGGTCTCACAAGCGTATTCGAAGATGACGGTGAAATTTCCGATTATGCTCATGACGCAGTTCTTTACATGTCCGGTATCGGCGTAATCAACGGTATGGGCGACGGAACATTCGCACCTCTTGCAACAGCTAACAGAGCACAGGCAGCAGTTGTTGTTTACAACCTTTACATTAAGAAATAATTAGACTCTGTAATATATGGGGCTGTCGCAAGACAGCCCTATATTTATCAGAAACCCATAGAGAAAGGATAAAACAATCATGAAAAAAATACTTGCATTTGTTTTGGCAATGGCGCTCTGCCTTTCCTGCTTTGCTGTTTTTGCAGAAGGCGAGGGCATGACGGTTAAGCTTGAAGCTTCGGCTGAAAAAGTTGCGGTCGGGGATACGGTTACGGTTAATGTAACGCTTAATGGCAACACGGTTAAAGAACTCAGGTCTTATCAGATTGCTGTTTTTTATAATGCTTCTGTTCTTGAATATGACGCAGCTGACCCGATAAAGCTTGATTCGTCACTCAAGGATGCCGGCATGGGTACAATTTATTCCAAGGCAGCTGATAGTGTTGTTACTTATGCAGCAGGCTTCACACCTGATACAATGGAAGATTCCCCTGCAAAAGTGGAAGAAAATGTTACGCTTTGCACTTTGAAATTCAAGGCGATTGCAGAAGGTGATGCAAAGCTGAGCTTTGCGGTTAAAGACAAAACTGCAAAATTCGATTCTTCGTTTACTGACGGTGCAATGGTGTTCACCGACAATCTTACAACCGAAGCTCCGATAACAATGGAAAATGCAAATGTTATGGTCGGCGAAGGTAAATCATCCAAGCTGATTACCGAAATCGTTGGTGTTGATAAAATTACCGTTCCTGTTGGTACTTCCGCTGACGAAGTTATTGCAAAGCTTCCTTCCGATGTTGAAGTTAAGCTTGATGACGGCACAACCGGTACCGTTAAAATGACATGGACCGCAGGTTCGCTTGTTTCGGGTTTTGACGGAAACACCCCCGGCGAATACTTTTTTACAGGTAACATCACCGATGCCGGTGAATATGAAAATTACAATAAGCTGTTTTCGATGGCAACAGTTGTTGTTGGTGACGGAAGTGCATCATCGGACAAAACCGAAATCATAATGGTTATCGGTTCCGATGCCCCCACCGTTAACGGCAAAGAGGTTAAAATCGATGTTCCTGCTCAGATTCTTGACGGCAGAACAATGACACCCTCGAGATTTGTAGCCGAATCACTCGGCGCAGATGTTGACTGGGACGATGCAACCAAGACAGTCACCGTTACAAACGGCACCAAGACAATCAAACTCGTTATCGACAGCAATATCGCAACAATCGACGGCGAGGAAGTTGAAATTGATGTTCCCGCAACAATCATTGACGGCAGAACCCTTACCCCCTCTAGGTTTGTGGCAGAGGCTCTCGGCGCAGATGTTGACTGGGACGACGCAACAAAAACCGTTAAAGTTATAGGTTAATATGTGCTTTTTATTGCACCCGAATTTGAGTTCGGGTGCAATTTTTGTGTTTGCTTGACTTTTATTATAAAACTATTGATATTTGTTATTATATTTATTGACATTATTTTAATTATATACTATAATAGAAGAAAAAATTACGGAGGGGCTTTTTATGCCAAAAATGTATCCTGAGCTTAAATCAAGCAAAGTTATAAAAAAATTTGAAGGTAATCCGATTCTGACAAAAGATGATGTTCCGTATGATGCATTCGGACACTGTAGAATGCCTTGCAACGGCAAAGCTTGATGACCTTCTGGAACTTTGTATAAATAAATGACATTAAACTGCAGAATTTGATATTGACAAAACCGTTGTTATCATTTATAATATATGTACAAAACTAAAATAAAGGAGTAAACACATGAAAAAATTGACAGCATTTGTGCTTGCGGCAATTATGGTTCTTTCTATGTTCACCGTTATTTCTGCAGACACACAGAAAATCGAAGCGACTTTCATTAAAGTCGGCGAAACCCGTGATTACAAGGACATTCAGTCCGCAATCGATGCCGCAAAGGCAATCGACGGAACGGTTGTTATTGACCTCGACGAGGGTGACTACAACCTGACGGACACAATCAAAATTGAAGATGCAGACGGTATTGTAATCAGAGGCAACGGCAAAGCGGCAATCCGCGGCAGCCGTGACATTCCGTTCAGCGCATTTTCAAAGGTAACCGATGAGGCCGTTCTTGACAGAATTGTTGAGAAAAAAGGCAAAGACGCGGTTGTTTCGGCGAAACTTTCCGACCTTGGCATTACCGACCTCGGCAGCATGAGGGCAATCGGCTTCGGTGTCGCAGGGACTGACGAATTTGCGGACAAATTCGGTTATTCCACAACTCTTACATACAATGATGAGTATCTTGATTATGCTCAGTATCCCAACGGCACGGATTATCTTTACACAGCTTCAATCAAAACCGAAGGTTCGGACGCAGAAGTTGAGTACGGCAGAATGAAGGTTGTCCGCTTTACCGTTAATGATGTAAGATTTAAAAAATGGGCGGAAGCTAAAGATATGTATGCTCTCGGCTGGTATGTTCATGACTGGGCTGAAACGCTCGCTCCGGCAACCGTTGAGGCTGACGGCACAATAAAATCCGTTTCCGGTTATGCACCGATTAAGAGCGACAGAAGAGTTAAGTTCTTTAACCTTCTCGAAGAACTTGATGTGCCCGGTGAATGGTACCTCGATTATGAAACAGGTGTGCTTTATCTCATCCCTCCCACGGATATTAAAGCAGATGATAAGCTTACATTCAACTCCTTCGACAAGGACCTTGTTAATGTTAAAAATTCAAAGAACATTACATTTGAAGGCGTTCGTTTTGCAGGAACAAGGCAGAGCGGCATAAAGGCGGAAGACTGCGAAAACTTTGTTATCAACGACTGCGATATTACAAATACAGGCAATACCGCTGTTATAATCAGTTCTTCAAAGAAATCCGGTATCAAAAATTCTTATGTTCACGATGTTGGTTCCGGCGCGGTATCGGTTAATGCCGGTGACAGAGCAACCCTTACGGCAGGCGAATGCTTCGTTGAAAACTGCCATATCGAAGGCATGATGAGATACAAGAAAACATATGCGGCAGGTATTTCCCTCGGCGGCTGCGGCAATGTTGCTTCTCATAACGAAATCAACGATTCTCCGCATTTCGCAATCACATACGGCGGAAACAATCAGATAATCGAATACAACAATATTTATAATGTTTGCACAGATACATCAGACTCCGGTGCAATTTACACCGGCCGTGACTGGTCAACTCAGGGCAATGAAATCAGATACAATTATTTCCATGACCTCGTTATGATTGATGCTACAACAGGGTATGAAATGCAGGCTGTATATCTTGACGATACACACTCGTCCACAAAGGTTTACAACAATGTGTTCTACAAGGTTGATTCCGTTGCGCTTTACGGCGGCGGCCGCTACAATACTTTTGAAAACAATATAATTCTTGAGTGCAAAAAGCCCTTCGTTATGGACGCAAGAGGAGAAACCTGGCAGCAGCCTTGGCTTGTTCCGAGCGACCCGTCCTCTACTTATACAAAACTTAAAGCGTTCGATTACAAAAACGGCGTTTGGGCAGAGCAGTATCCGTATCTTGTGGATATTCTCGAGGATGAACCGCTTGTTCCTAAGTACAATGTAATCAAAAACAACGCAGAATACCGTTCTCAGGGATTTGACCTTCATAACGATGTTGTAAAATACGGTACTGTTGAAAATAATATTGAGCTTTCGGGCACAAGCAGCTTTGAAAACTACAGCGGTAAGGACTTTACCGTTAAGGAAGGCAGCGAAATCTATACAAAGATTCCTGACTTTACCGAGATTCCGTTCAATGAAATCGGAAGATATGAATATACCGTTGAAGATAACTACATTGAAAAAGGAACGGCACCGGCACCGTCCGACGATACAATCAAGGTTATTGTAAACGATAAGCCGGTTGAATTTGACGTAGCGCCCACAATCATCAATGACAGAACGATGGTTCCGCTCCGTGCAATCTTTGAAGC
>CAKSKB010000007.1 GCA_934464705.1 uncultured Clostridia bacterium | reverse complement strand
TCTCCGGTATGGGCGACGGAACATTTGCACCGGGTGCAAACGCAACCCGTGCACAGGCAGCAAGCCTTATCTACAGACTTATTAAATAGCTAACTCCTCTCTCCTTTATTTAGTGAGGTCGCCTCACACCTATAAAAAACCGACCGACATCCCTGAAAATCGGGCTGTCGGTTGGTTGATAAATAAAAAATTTTCGGAGGTATATCATGAAACGAACAGTATGCTTTATAATGGCAATTGCAATGGCGCTTTCCATGGTTGTTTCAACGGCACACGCAAAAACAGTAACAGACACATTATTTGAACAGGATTTTGACAGCAATCTCGGCGGCGTAACACAGGAGGCTTTCAAAACGATTGAACGCCCGGCGGACGGTTCCGACACATACACCGACTATACTCCGGACGGCAGCAAGGACGGTGCGTTCATTTCGGACATCACGAGCACATCTAAGGCCCAAGTCAGATTTGGCGAAAAGTTTACGGGCACGTTTGCCTTTGAGGCAGATTTCAGGCTGGAAGGCAGGGCGTATGCAACAAATTCCGGGCAGGTTAAGTTTTTCGACGCCTTTTCTTCAACCGGCAAAAACATTTTTATGATAACAAGCGGAACCTGTTTTTCGGACGGCTACAGCTTCCGTCCGGTTTACACAAAAGAGGACGGCAGCTTGCATGTCGGTCAGGCGGGCGCAAATCTCGAATACAAAAAATGGTATCATCTCAAGGTTGAAATAACAACCGATGCCGATGCCGATATGGGTACAATGGCTTTCTATATCGACGGTGAAAAACGCTGCGAGGGTTATTCGAGAAACGGAAAAGCTTTCGGCAATCTGAACGATTTGGCAACAATCGAGCTTTATCAGGCAGCAGACGGCACATTCCCCTTCATTGTAGACAACATCAAGATTACGAAGGAGCGTGCGGCTTCGTCCGACAATTCGGTTACATCGGAGGAGTTTTCGGTTTCCGAAAATGAAATCGGCGTCTGGGACGGCGCAACCGTAATCGATCTGCTTTCCGGCATTTCGTATAACAATGCGGCAACCGCAAAGGTTACTTCGGCGGAAGGCGTTGAAAAAACTTCCGGTAAGCTTTCGGACGGCGATGTTCTTATCATCACCGCCGAGGACGAAACAACAAAAAGCTACACGGTAAAACTTAATATCGAAAAGCCTTATTCTTATATTCAGTCATTTAATGAAAATTCCGAAGGCGTGACCTTAAACGGTTTTGAAATCGTCGATAAAAACGGTGCGGCTTATACACCCGACGGTACAAAGGACGGCGTGCTGCGCTCGATTCTCCAAAGCAAGAACAAGGCAAGGCTTCAGTTTGACAAAACTTACGGCGGAGAAAGCGAGATTTCCTTTGATTTCTGCTACGAAGCATTTGACGGCAAGAACATCTCAAACGGTAATATAAAGCTTGCAGACGTAAAGAACGGCAGAGATCAGACGATTATGCTTGTAACCGTGGGTAGCCCGAATTCTTCAGGCTATCAGCTGCGCGTAGGTACAACGGCTTACAAAACACCGGCGCTGAACTACGGACAGTGGTATAACCTGAAAATTCAGCTCCACGAAAAAACAGCTAAATTTGATGTTTATCTTGACGGCGCTCTTGTGGATGAAGGGCTTACGGCATGGCTTAATGCATCGCCGGTGGACGCCCGTGCGATTGAAGTTTATTCATCGGTTGACACAAACACAAAATATCATTATATCGACAATGTAAAAGCAACCGAAAAGTTCACTGTAAAAGCTTCTGCTTCCGAGGGCGGAAAGCTTATAAAAAGCGGAACGGCTGCACCTTCGGAAGAAGCGCTTAAATCCGGCACATATTCTTATACTGCCGCTGCCAACGACGGTTGCGCAATCGACACGATCACCGTAACACAGGGCGAGAACGTAACCTACCCGACGGCAAATGCTTCCGGCAGCTTTGATGTAACAATAAATGAAGATACCGAAATTGCCGTTACATTCAAAACGGCGGAAACCGCAGGGATAGCAAAAACCGAATTAATAACAGGCACAAGAACGGTCGGCGATAAGCAATACAATACATATGCGGTATATGCGTCGGTAACGGGTGCTTCGGGTGTTACAGCTTACGGTGCGGTTCTCGAAAACTCGGAAAATGTAAAAATGGAACTTTCCGGCGGAGATGTTTCGGGTATGCAGAAAATCGGCAAATTTGCAATTTTGGTTTACGGCGACGGGCTTAAGGGGCAGACCTGCACGCTCACTCCCTTTATAACAACCGCAGACGGAACTGTCAGCGGCGATAAAACAACAGAATTTACAGATTAAAGGAGAAGATTTATGAAAAGAATTTTATCATTTGTAATTGCGCTCACATTGATTCTTGCAATGTGCACTGCCGTTCATGCCGATGGCGTGACGGTGTATGTCGCACCAAACGGCGACGATTCAGCTTCCGGTACGATTGATTCGCCGGTAAAAACCCTTGAAAAAGCTGTTTCGATGGCAAACGGCGGCACGGTTGTGCTGAGAGAAGGTAAGTACAACGTTTCGAAAACAGTTGAGCTTTCGGCAAAGAATTCCGGGCTTACAATCACAGGCTATGCCGGCGAAAAAGCCGAAATCACCGGCAGCAACAAGCTTGAATACAAGGATTTCAAAAAGGTTACCGATGAAAATATTCTCGGCAGAATCGTAAATAAATCCGCCCGTGACAAAATCGTTGCTTACGATTTGAAGGCGGCAGGCATTGAAAACTACGGCTTTATTGCAGCAAACGGCAGAGGCGTAGGCTGGGAGGATAAGGTTCCTTCGTCCGAGCTTTATGTGGGCGATGATAAGCAGGTTATTGCGCGCTACCCCAACGGTGACGAGTACCTTTATATTTCCGAGGTTATCGAAGAAGGCGGCATTCCGCGCGATCAGGCAGATCCGCCGGAAGGCTGGAAGGGCAAGGGCTTCAAAATCCGTGTGAACGATTCCCGTCTCGATAACTGGAAAAACGCAGAAAAACCCATGATTTTCGGGTATTTCATGCATGACTGGGCGGAAGGCAGAGCAAACATCAAAATCGACTTTGATAACAAAAACATCATCTCGACCGAATATCCCAGCACATACGGCGTAACAACCAACAGGCGAGTATACTTCTTCAATCTTCTTGAAGAGCTCGACAGCGAAAACGAGTGGTGGCTTGACAGCGAAAACGGCATAATCTATCTTTATCCCGGCGAGTCGTTCAAGGAAGGCGCGGACATCGAGTATGTAACCGGCACCGACCTTTTCATTAAAATCGACGGCGCAAAGGATGTAACCGTTAAAAACCTCACATTCGCAAGAAACCTCGGCGGTGCAATAAACGCCGCCTCAGCTGACGGTTTAACCATTGCGGACTGCGAAGCTTATTCCATTACCGCAACCGTTTTTGAAGCAAGGGGCAGCAATATTCAGATTGTTTCAAACTATATTCACGATGTCGGCGGAACCGCAATTTACCTTGAGGGCGGCGACAGAATAACCTTAACTTCCTCGAACAACCTCATCTGCAACAACAAGATTGTAAGGTTCCAGCAGGTAAACAAAACCGGCAACTACGGTATTTATCTCCAGGGTGTCGGCGGAACAATTTCACATAACTATGTAAGCGAGTGCGCAAGTATCGCAATTCTTTACTACGGCAACAACCATACCGTTGAGTATAACGATGTTTCCAAGGCGTGCCTCGAAACCTCCGACCAGGGTGCGATTTATTCCGGAAGAAACTGGACCTGCCGCGGAAACAAAATCAGGTACAATTATATTCACGACATGAAAATGATTGACGCAACAACCTCATATACAATCCAGGGCGTATATCTTGACGATATGCATTCCTCGACTGAGGTTTACGGCAATGTGTTCTATAACCTTCGTGCGGTAACCCTCTACGGCGGCGGAAGAAACAACACCTTTGTAAACAATGTTATGATTGACTGTACTGAACCTTTCGTTTACGACCACAGAGGTCTTGACTGGATGGACACAAGCGAAAACAGCCCGATTATGACCCGTCTTAAGGATATGCCTTACAAGACCGGCATCTGGGCGGAAACATATCCCGAACTTGTGAATATTCTCGATGATGACCCGAATGTTCCGAAGTATGCGGTTATAAAGAACAATATTTCTTATAATGTTCCCGACTATGACCTTGCACCCGAAGTTACACAGTACGGTACATTTGAAAACAATTTCACGGTTAAAAACACAAGCTGCTTTAAAGATTACAGAAATCACGATTTCACAATCCTCAAAGACAGCGAAGTTTACAAGCTTATTCCCGATTTTGAGGATATTCCTTTCTCAGAAATGGGACTTCTTACAGATAAGCTTACCGAAAAGGAAAACGAGTCCGTTGCACTTCTTATCGGCTCGCCTAAAGCGATAGCAAAGGGCAAATCAACATTTGTTGACCCCGACAACACAAATGTTCAGCCGCTTATTTCAGACGGAAGAACACTTGTTCCGGTAAGATTTATCGCTGAATCTTTCGGTGCAGATGTTGACTGGAACGGCGACACAAAAACCGTAACCGTTAAAAACGGCGGCAAGGAAATTAACCTTACGCTGGGCAGTGCGGAAATCACTGTTGACGGCACCAAGTCTGCGCTTGATGTTCCGGCGCAGAGCATAGAAGGAAGAACAATGGTTCCGCTCCGCGCGATTGTTGAGGCTCTCGGAAAAGAAGTGTTCTGGGATGATAAGGGACTTATCGTTATGAGCGATTCCGCTCTTATTGAAGAAGGCGACAGCTTTACTGTGGATCACTTTATCAGAAAGATGAGCATAAATTAGTATGAAAAAGTATGACGCAATTATAATCGGCGGCGGATACGCGGCTGCCGGGTGGATGAGCGCCGCCGGAGGGGAAAACCTCGTGATTTGCGACAGTATATATCCCGATGAGTTTTCCTCTTGCCTCAGGCAGGCGACGGACGGGTTCGAAACGGAAATCGGAAAACAGCTGCATAATGAATTTGATTCATTGGGGCTAATCCGAAAAGGAATTGCAGATACCGTCCGCGGCGCAAAAATTATTTGCAGAATGTATGAAAGCCTTGGTGCGGATATTCTTTACAATACATTTGTAAAGAATATCTCCGAAACCTCCGTCACTGTTGCAAATGACGACGGTACAACGGTTTTTGAAGGCAAAAGGGTGGTCGATTTAAGACCGTGCGGCGATAAGTATTTTTGGAATATTATCGTTGAGGGAAAGGTTCCCGGCTCAATTGACCACTTTTATGACGATTTGAGCATTATAAGGCTTGAGTTTTCGGGCGATTTTAAAGACGCAAGAAAAAAATTTGAAGAATTTAAAAAAAATCAGCCCGGGCTGAAAATCGTTATCGCCGCGGCAGAGGCTGAAAAGGGCGGTGTGACATCTCCGTTCGCCGCTTTCGAGCAAGGTTACAAAAGTGCAAAGGGGCTTTGAATTTATTGACTTTCAACACTATTATCAATCATGAAAAAGTAAAACAGGATATATTGCCGCACTTTTCGGAGGAGTTCGATATTATCGTTGTCGGCGGCGGTACAGCCGGGGTTTGTGCTGCGCTTACCGCAGCGGAAACCAATAAGGTTCTTTGCATTGAGCGCGGAACATTCTTAGGCGGTATGGGCAGCGGAATCGTGTTCGGATATTACTACGGCTCCGACCTTGAGGACCAAAGCCTTGACGAGATAATTAAGCTGGATTCGGCAGAAAATTACTGCAAGTGCAAGGGGTGGTGCGAAGGTATTCATCCCGACGCAAAAAAGCAGTGTTACCAGAACGAATACCTTGACCTTGGCGGCAAACTGATGTATAAATCCATAGTTACCGGCGTTTGGATGAGCGAAACGGCGGCGGTTGGTGTAAGAGTGCTTTCGGGCGGAACCGAAACCGACATTGCCGCAAAATTCATCATTGACGCAACGGCGGAGGCAAATGTGTGCCGTCTTGCCGGGTTTGAAACAAAAATCGGCAGGGAATCGGACGGGCAGTGCCAGGCGTATTCTCTTGTCGGGATTGTGATGAACGGCAGCGGTGAGCTTGAACATGTTTACCGTGACAACGGTTTTGTTGATACCTCCGATTGCTTTGAGGTGTCGCGCGCCGTTACGGACGGTTTTGAAAATCTGGACGAAACTGGCGCATACACAAGCACTGAGGGCAACCGTCTTCTGAGCCTCGGCAGTATATTCGGCAAGCGTGAGGGTGTTACGATTGTCGGCGAGGACAGTCTTACAGGAGAACAGATGCTTAATTTTCTTCCTGTTGATAAACCGCTGTTTTATACATCATCGACATACGATACCCATCTTTACGACCCCGAATTTGAAACCGAAACGGTGCAGGAATACTGTTATTTTGTTGACGATATTCTGACCCAGCCCGTACCGTTGGGAGCGCTTGTCCCGAAGGGCGGCAAAAATATCATGGCTGCCGGGCTCGGTATGGACATAGACCATGACGCTCTTGCAAGCGTAAGGCTTAAAAGAAATGTTATGCGTGCAGGGACGGCGGCGGCAATTGCTGCGGAAACTGCGATAACGGAGGGCTGCGATGTTTTTTCGTGCTATGAGAAAATTACGGAAAAACTGAAGGCTAAAAGAATTTATAAGGAACTTCCCGAACTTTCCGAAACTGCGAAAAACATTAACGAAAAAGCCGCGGAGTATTTTTCATCGGATTCACCTAAACTGCGCAGATGCGCTGTCTATTATGCATCGAGAATGATGACAAAAGAAGAACTTATGAAGTTTCTCGATAATAAAAATACTGCCGTATGCGCCGCCAAGGCGCTTGCCATGCAGGGCTTCGGGATAGGTGCGGAGTATTTTAAAGATGAGGAAATTCCCGGCGCCGTATATCTTCTCGGAAAGATTAACAAGCATGGCGAATATACCGATTTGCTTGCCGGGAAACTTTACGGAAAGCTTTTGCCGACGGCGTTTTCGGCGCTTGTAAGAAATGCCGCAAACGGTGACAAAAAGGCGGAAAAACTTGTGCGCGGGCTTGTGGAAAACAAGGATTTTTCTTATAAGATTACGCTTAACGGTAAGAAAAATCATACTGTTTTGGAACGCTGTGAAACATTCCGCAAATATATCAGACATTTTTTGGGGGCTTAGCTTGTTATGCTTGAAAGATATCTGTTTTTTGGTTATTCGGACGGTGAAATATCTCCTAAAGAAAACTGCCTTGCGTCTTATATTACCGCCGCAAGGCTCGGAAGCATGGTGATTCTCTATGCCGAAAGCGGCTCTGCCGATTTTTCGCCGGAGGAGGCGGTTGACGCTGATATGACTGCCTTTCCGGACGGAAAGCGCTGGATAAGACTGCCGAATATTTTCTATTACAATCTTCCCGAAAACACGGACGATTGGGCAAGAAACAGACCGTCCGTTCCGCTGTTTCGGGTTGCCAGGCTTAAATATGACAGTGTTTCTCCGTATGTTTTCTATCATTATCAGCTTCAGGAGGAAACCCGAAAAAGGTGGAGCAGATATTACATAATAGGTCTTTTCGGAAATATTCTTGTGAGTTATGATGAAACACCGTCCTTCCCGGGAGAGCCGAGATGCGGCTCTTTGGGGACGAACAACACTCCGGAAAAGGGCTGGAAAGATAAGATGAACGGATATTTTGACAGCGCCTGGACAGACGCTGAAATAATCTTCAGAAAAGATTTTCTTTGGAAAAAAAGAAAACTGTTGACAATCGGCTGACTTTATACTATAATATTCATGGGGGCAGAATCTGCCCTCATATTTTATTTTGGCGAGGTTTGTTCTATGCTCTGGACTTTGATTGCTTTCGCATCTCTTGTGCTTTTAGCGCTCTGCTTTATATATATAGGTCGCAGAACGACAAAACTTATATCTGCAAAAAGGCGGATTGCCGGAATTCTAATCGGAACCGCCGTACCGCTTGCGTTGTTTTTCGGTTTGACGCTTTTGTGGGACATGGTGAATGCGATAATAGTAATAATTCATTTGGCGGTTTTCGGTATTATATGCGATTTTGCGTTTTGGATTTTTAAAAAATTCAGCAGAAAAGATTTTTCCAAGCGGTATTCGTCGGCGATTGCACTTGCGGTAACTGTTTGTTATCTGTCTGCCGGGTGGTATTTGCTGCACAATGTGTGGCAGACGGACTATCGCATTTCAACCGATAAGCCGACAGGTAAAATCCGTATAGTTCAGTTTGCCGACTCTCATGTCGGGACATCGTTTTCAGGCAAAGAACTTGAAAACCATATAGAAAAAATGAACCGCCTTAAGCCCGATATTATGCTTATTACGGGAGATTTTGTTGATGATGACACATCAAAGCGTGATATGATTGACGCATGTCATGCGCTTTCAAATGCCGATACAAAATACGGTGTGTATTTTGCGTTCGGCAATCACGATAAGGGTTACTATGACAGCTCAAGGCGTGGATATGATGCAGCCGACCTTGCAGCGGAACTTGAGAAAAACGGTGTTACGGTTTTGGAAGATGAGTCGGTGCTGATTGATAACCGTTTTTATATTGTCGGGCGAAATGACGCTTCGGAGGCGCAAAGGGGCGGAAGCCGCACGGATGCCGGCGAACTTATATCAGGGCTTGACGCCGAAAAATATATAATCGTGATGGACCATCAGCCGGTCGATTACAAAAACGAATCCCAAACCGCAGCCGACCTTGTGCTTTCCGGGCATACCCACGGCGGACAGCTTATTCCGATAATGCTCATTGACAAGGTATTCGGGATTAACGACCGCACCTACGGTACAGAAACGAGAAACGGCACGGATTTCATTGTGACCTCCGGAATATCAGACTGGGCAATAAAATTCAAAACCGGGTGTAAGTCGGAATACAATGTCATAGACATTGATTAACCGCTCGCTTTGATATCCGAACGCGTTTTTCAAGATGAATTTTGCACATTACTGCGTCAAAATGCTCGCAAATACGGGTAGTATCAGCTGTGCTTTTTCCTTGTACTGCAACAAAATTCATTACTTGAAAAATTCTGCGAACTCAAATGCTTGAAAAATTTGTATTTTCAGGGCGTAAGGGCGAAGGCATACTTGCTGTATGTCAAGACCAACAACGCAGAAAATGCGGATTTTACAAGCGTTTGAGCGTGTTCGGATATTAAAGCGAGCGGTTAGGCAAGTGAGAGTCGAACCCTTAATGCCTTAATATTTAAAAGGAAAACAGGAAGGGCGTGTGTGTGGGAACCCTTCCTGTTTTCAATATGGAATTTTGTGTGTGGGCAAATTAAAGCATTGCGGCGCCGAGTGCGCCTGCGTCATTTTGAAGCTTTGAAGTTTCAAGCTTAACCGGCGTGTCAACCTTTGCACGGATTGCATTTACCAGTCTGTCGCCGCCTTCGGTTATGCCGCCAGCAAAAATTATTGCATCGGGACCGAAGATGTTTATAAGGCTTTTGACACCGACTGCGAGCCAGTCGGTATATTTGTCGAATACAGCCTCTGCAACGGGGCAGCCCTTGTCGAGGGCTTCAAACACAAGCTTTCCGTTAAGCTTGCCGTTTGCGGAATATATTTTGTGAAGCTCGCTGTCTGTATTTTCCTTAGCCGCTTTTTCCGCAGAACTGCAGAGTGCCGTAACGGAAGCGTATTTTTCCCAGCAGCCGGTCTGACCGCATGAGCATGGGATCCCGCCCTCTGCCTGAACGATGATGTGACCGATTTCGCCGGTGCTGTACTTTCCGTGGCATATTCTGCCGTCTATAATTATACCTCCGCCTACTCCCGTACCGAGAGTGACCATGATGATATTGTCCATTTTTTTGCCTGCGCCGAACTCAAATTCTCCGAGCGCCGCACAGTTTGCATCGTTATCGATATTTACCGGAACGGAAATATATTTTTTGAGTTCCGCCGCCAAATCAACTTTTTTAAGAGGAAGGTTAACTGCGGTAACGATTCCGTCCTCAATCCAGCCCGGGGTTCCGACGCCGATTGTGTTGTACGGATGTTCTTTCCTTATTTTATTGCATTCATCGGCGATTCCTTTAATAAATTCTTCGCAGGAATCATGATTTGTCGGGATTAAGCTTTTGTATTTGATTTCAGGGCCTTCAACAACGGCAAACTTGATTGCGCTGCCGCCGATGTCAATGCCGAGCCTTGAACCGCTGTATGCTTCTTTATCGCAAATCAGCACAACATCACGGTGAACCTTGAGCATTGTTGCCGGAATCGATGTATCGATGTCTTCATTGAGAAGTGCGTTTACAACCCTGCTCTTGCTTGCGCCGCTTGCAAGGAGAATTATCTTCTTTGATTTGAGTATTGTTGAAATACCCATTGTGAGGGCGTGCTTCGGAACATCATCGGCAGACTCGAAAAATCTCGAATTTGCTTCGATTGTGCTCCTTGTGAGCCCGGTGAGGTGGGTTTCCGAGAAAAGCTGAGCGCTCGGCTCGTTAAAACCGATATGCCCGTTCTGCCCGATGCCCAATATCTGCAAATCAACGCCGCCTGCGGCATTTATCTGTTTTTCGTAAGCTTTACATTCTGCCTCAGGATCCTCCGCTTCGCCGTTCGGAATATGTGTGTTTTCCTTATTTATATTGACCTTTGAGAACAAATGTTCGTTCATGAAATAGTAATAGCTCTGGTCATTGTCCCGTTTTATGGGGTAGTATTCATCGAGATTAAAGCTTGTGATTTCCGAAAAATCAATCTCGCCGTTTTTATTCATTTCTATAAGATTATCGTATAGACCGATAGGCGTTGAGCCTGTTGCAAGGCCGAGGATACTGTCAGGCTTGAGCGTTATCTGACTTGCCACAAGCTTTGCAGCCTGTTTTGACATTTCTTCATAATTTTCGCAAAGTATTAATCTCATATCAGTTCCTCCACAATTTTTTTCATCTGCTCTGCCTTGCGCTCCATATCCCATACCAGCTTGAACTGCGTTCTTGCACGGTCGAGATTATGCCCCTCGCGGTGGGTTGCAAAGTATGTATCTCCGTTCAGGTAGTCCGCAAGAAATCTCATTCCGCATTCGAGCGTGAGAAGCTTTACCGAAAACGGCAGAAGCTTAATTTCCTCTTCGCAGAGTGCACCCTTGGCTTCTTCAAGATAACCTTTTGTAAAGCTTTTGAATATATCGAGGTCAAACCAAACCTTTGAAAGGTCGCGCTCATCCTCGTCTGCCGTTGAAGCGCCGAATCTTAACGAATCGCCGAAATCGTAAAGAAACGAGCCGGGCATAACGGTGTCAAGGTCAATCACGCAAACGCCTTCGCCGGTTTTTTCGTCAAGCATAACATTGTTGAGTTTTGTGTCGTTGTGGGTTACTCGAACGGGAATACTTCCGTTTTTGATTCCGTCCGTTACCACATTTACCATATTTTCATGAGCCGATACGAATTCAAGCTCTGCCGTGACTTCTCCGAGCCTTCCGGCTTTGTTTTCTGAAACGGCTGCTTTCAGCTGTTCGAGGCGCTTGCCCGTATCGTGAAAATCTTTGATGGTTTCGTAAAGCGATTCTGCCGGAAAGTCGGAAAGCATATTCTGAAATCTGCCGAACGCCTTTGCTGCATGGTACATCTGCGAAGGATCTTCGCATTTGCTGTAGGTAACCGCGCCTTCGATGAATTTATAAACCCTCCAGCATCCGCCTTCTTCATCGCGGTAGAAAAGCTTGTCATCGTTGGTTTTAACAATCGTGAGGGTTGCGCGGTCGGGATTTTCGCCGGCGGCTTCCGCTTTTTTTCTTATATGAGATGTGACCTTATCGATATTCTCCATCAGTTTTTCCGGGTTTTCAAATATGCCGGTATTGATTTTCTGAAGAATATAGGAAGGGCATTTATAAGTTCTGTTAATATGCCCGTCACCGTAGGGGGCAATATCGTTATAAATATTGAAATGCTCAAGGATTTTTTTCATATCGTTCACCTATTGACAAATTCTTATATATATATTATAATGTATCTGAAATCCTGTGTATATTGAAATTCGGATAAATTTTCTTTGAAATCGGGTGTGGTGGTGTTATGGGATTTGAAAAATTTGAATTTGACAGGACGGTTATGATAGACGGACTTTATACTTTCTTTTCGGAAAGCTACGGAAAGGGGTATTATTATGACGGCGAGGCACACGATTTTTATGAGGTGGTGTGCGTGATTGACGGTCAGGCGGGAATTACCGCAGACGGCAGTGCGTTTGTGCTGCGGTGCGGTCAGGCGGTTATACACAAACCTAATGTTTTTCATAAAATCTGGGCGTCTGGCGATGAAAAAACATCGGTAGTGATTTTCAGCTTCAGCGGTTTTGTGGAGCTTCCGGAAAATTCGTTCGTGTTTGATATGGGCGACGGAATAAATGAAATTCTGCGCCTTTCCGCCGAGAAAAACCGAATTTTCACATTTGACGATATTTGCTTCAGAACGCTTAAATCCGGGAGAAAAAGCGACCAGTCGCTTTTTGTTAATTCTCTTGAAAGGTTTCTCATGAAGCTTATCCGCAACCGTTCGGACATTGAACCTAAAACAAAAACTGCTGAGGATTATTCAAAAATTATAAGGGTTCTGGAAGAGCACATAGGGCAGTCGCTCAGTCTTTCAGAAATTGCGGTGATGTGCCGGATGAGCTGCCCGAAGCTTAAAAAGGTATTTTCAAAATATTCGGGAATGGGTGTTATGACTTATTTTAACTCAATGAAAATGCGCCGCGCAGAGGAATATCTGCGCGGCGGAATGAGCGTTAAAGAAACGGCATACAGGCTCGGCTTTGCCGACCAGAACTATTTCAGCTATGCCTTCAAAAAATATATGGGCAAACCCCCGAAGATGTTCAGGCAGAATCAATAGTCCGCCGAGGCGTTTTTATCTCTCGAGCGGAAGAGCGGTGCGGCCAGTGCCATAACGCATATCTGAAATATTATTTCAGACGACGCAATATTAAGAAGCCACGGGCTGCTGCCGAAAAACGGAAATGAATAATCGATATATTTATTGTACTTTGCTGTCAGGAAAAAGTATCCGAAACAGCATATAATTCCGAGAGCCGAAAGAATATTTACAGAAATTTTAACCGTTTTGGGGTATGAATAAACCCTGCTCATCAAACCGATAACTATAAATGCGGGGGTGTAACCGGCAAAATAGTAAATATAAAGCCATGCCGGAACTTTGTTTATAAGAACCGTATTGCTTATTCCGCCGACGCACAGCGAAGCTGCGGCAATGAAAACCGCAAGAAATCCTCTTAAAAGTTCTCTCTGCTCATGCAGCCTGACAAAACCTGCAATTGCCTGCGCAATGAGTGTAAGGCACTGTGCAAAAAGTATCAGCTGGAATACGAAAAAATATCTGTCAAGTGACGGCGCAAAGGACAGTATTATGTACATCAGTGCGGTAATCATCAGAATAAGATGACCTTTTTTTCTGAGTTCAAAAATATTGCTTGCTGCCATGTTTCCTCCTAAAAATACAGCCAGTGTTTACGGCCTTTTTTATAAAATGTGAACAAAACGGCACATATTACAAGCCACGAAACGGGATATGAAAGCATAAGTGCATTGAGGTTTCCGGGGAAAAAGTGCTTCATGGCGAAAATCCACACAAGCCTTCCGCCGACTATCCCGAGCATTGTGGAAATCATCGGGAAAAGCGGTGCTCCGGCGCCTCGTATGGTTCCCGAAAGCACCTCCATCATTCCGCAGAGGAAGTAGCATGAGGTAAGCACAAATATGATGTCTTTGCCGACGGAAACAACCTCCGGCGAGCCGTTGAATATTTTGATGATAACTTCGGGAAAAATAAGCGAAAACGCCGTCATGATTCCTATTGTTGTAACCGATGCGGCAAGGGTAATCCACATTCCGCGTTTTATGCGGTCGTATTTAAGCGCGCCCTTGTTCTGCCCCGAAAATGTGGTTGCGGCGATTCCGAAGGAGTATGCAACAGCCCACAAAAAGCTTTCCCATTTGTTGACCGCCGCTCTTGCGGCAACAACGGACGCACCGTAGGCGTTGATTTCGGTCTGGATAATAACATTCGATATACTGAATGTTGTTGACTGAAGCCCCGACGGTATCCCGAGGCGAACCGTCCTTTTGACAACGCCCCTTATAATTCGGATTTTTTTCGGATTAAGCCTGTAATCTTCGTTTGTCCGTATGAGCCTTGACATAACGAGCACTGCGGAAACGGTTTCCGCAATAACCGTCGACCATGCAACGCCCTTTGCGCTCATATCAAAGAACACAACGAATATATAGTTGAACACGATGTTGAATATACTTGATATAACAAGATATATGAGCGGCCTTTTGGAATCGCCGATTGCCCTTAAAATCCCGGCGCCGAAATTATACACGGTGGACGGAACCATACCTACGAATATAATGCGCAGGTAGTCCTCGGCAAGCGGGGCAACCTCCGGCGGTGAATTTGTGAGCCTTACGGCATAAGGCGTGAGCAGTACGCCGAGCACGGTTATGACTGCGCCGATAACAAAGCTCAGCGCAATTGAGGTGTGAACCGCATCGGAAAGCCCTTTTTTATCGCCTGCGCCGTAGCACTGCGCAATTATAACGCACGCCCCGGCGGACATTCCGATGAAAAAGCCTGTGAAAAGGTCAATCATCGAACCCATTGAACCGACTGCGCCAAGTGCGTATTCGCCGTCCGATGCAAAGCGGCCGACCATTATCGAGTCGAACGCATTGTATAAATTCTGAAACAGTGCCGTAAGCAGCACCGGAAATGCAAACATTATAAGAGGTTTCAGAATTGAACCCTCGGTCATGCTGTGATTATTGTTTTTCATAAGCTATGTACCTTCTGTTATCGTGATAATATTATAATAACCTATTTTGAATGAAATGTAAATACCATTTTTGAAAATTGATTTAATTTTTAATTGAAAGGGGTTTGCCGCCTTGATTTCAAAAGCATATTTTTTATACAGAAAGCTTTCGGAAGACGATATCTGGAGCAGTTCTGCCGCTCTGGCGTATTATCTTATGCTGTCGTTTTTTCCGTTTGTAATTGTGCTTGTGTCGCTTGTTGCCTTCCTGCCTTTTGATATGGAGGAAATTCTCAATATCATAAGAACCTATGTTCCGGAGAACATCTTCGCTCTTATCCGTGAGAATTCTCAGATTCTCGCAAACGGGCGTGTGAGCATTTTGTCGGTCGGTTTTGTTTCTATGATCTGGGCGTCGAGCAAGGGTTCAAAGGCGCTTATCCGTGCGATTAACAAAAGCTACCGCTCCGAAAACCGCCGTGCGCCTTACAAACGGATTATCATTGCGCCCGCACTTACGCTTTCGATAATTGCGCTTGTGGTGGTTTCGGCAGTGCTCTTTATTTTCAGCAATCAGATTATATCCATTATCGGGCTTTCCGATATTCAGATTTACTATGTCGAAAAACTCCGTTCGGTTGCCCTTTATGCGGCGCTTGTTGCGCTTATGGCGGTGTTTTTCAAGATTGTGCCCGACAGGAAGCTTACATATAAAAGCGTTATTCCGGGGGCGCTTTCGACGGGTATAATCTGGATTTTCGCAACCGTTGCTTTCAGTATATATCTCGATAAATCCTCGCGTTTCAGCTTCCTGTACGGAACCCTCGGAAGCTTCATCGCACTCATGCTGTGGCTGTACCTTCTCAGCTTTTCGATGCTTTTCGGTAATGCTCTTAACGCTTTTTGGCTTGATTACCACAAAAAGTTTTAAAAATGTATTGTACTTTTTAAAAAACTATGATATAATAATCTAATACTGTTATTTGGTGATAATTATGGATAAAATGTTCTTGAGATTAATACCGTTTGCGGCGGTGGCTGTTTTGGCTGCCGTTGGGGTCTGCACGGCGAATTTTACCGTAATATGCTATATCGCCGCCGTGTTTGCTCTTTTTATTATCGATATGGCGGGCGACCGGTTTGCGGCAATCGGCATGAATGTGCTGTTTTTGTGCACGGCTGCGCTTTTCGGCGGTGCGTCTTATGTTTTCCTTTTGGGGCTGCTTGCGGTTTCGCTTGCGTTTGTTATGACATTTGTTATAAAGATTACGGCGGATTTCGGCTATACTTTCGCCGCCGGAATCGCCGATTTTTCGGTATGCTTTATGATTATCGATATGCTTTCAAAAATGTCGGACCCAAGCGGCGGTCTTTTCAAGATGTTCGGGAGCGCGGTTGATTCGGTTTTTGCGGTTGTTCTCAAAAACATAAATTCCCTGACAGATGTTTCGGGCTATACGGCTGAAAGTCTTGATTTTATGCGTCAGTACATATCTGCTATGGCGGATGCGGTCAAGCTTATGCTGCCGGGTATTATAATCACCGCCGGCGGTGCGGTGTGCATAATTGTGCTGATTGCTTCCCGCATTTGCATAAAGGGTATGCCGGTGCCTCCGCTTTCGGGCATCCGTGCTCCGAAAGTAATTGTGTATGTGTTCTGCCTTATGTATATCGCTTCCGGCTTTATCACGGGCAGCGGTACGGCTTCTTTTATAGTCGCAAATGCGGTTCTGGTGCTTTCGTGCATCATGATGCTGTGCGGCTTTTCGGTTGTCAAGTATCTGACCGATAAGATTAAACCTAAGCCGGTATCGGTTGCGGTGTTTATAATATTTATTCCGATTTGCTTCGCCATGAGCACTATACTTACATTTGTCGGAATGGCTGACGGTATTTTTAAATTCAGGAGTCTTGATAATGAAAAAGAATAATTCGGGTCTGATTGTTTTTCTTGCTTTGTTTATTCTTGTTTTTCTGAATATTGTTATATGGCTGAAAATCAATTTTGTTTTCGGTCTGCTTTCAACAGCGCTTTCTTTGATGGTATTTGCGGCGCTTCTGCTTATTATGGATAAAAGCGCCCAAGGCTGCCGTACCGAATCCTCTGTTGACGATTTTACGGTCGAAAGCTCTACAAGGCAGATGATGCTTGAGTTTTCGGTTCCGTGCATTATTGCGGATTCTGAGGGCGCCGTGCTGTGGTTCAATGCCGCCGCTGCGGATATTTTTGAAAACGACTCACTCTGCGGCATTAAAATTACATCTCTTTTCGGCGGTGCGGAGAACATAAAAGGGAAAAGCGGTGAGGGCGAAACCGCAATTAATCTCAGGAACTTTGAATACAGCTTTATCGGATGCGTTCAGGGCGGAAAGAAGCTTTATTTCATATCGCTTCGCGACATAACTGACTTTAAGACCGTATCGGCAAGGTGCAGCGCAATCAAAACCGTTGCCTGCTTTATAACGGTTGATAATTTTCAGGAGGTTATGAGCGGCATTTCCTCAAACGAAACGGGTAAGCTTGCGATAGAAATAGAATCAAAGCTTTCCGGGCTTGCAGACCGCTGCGACGGTTCTATTCAGCGGCTTGAACGCGACAGGTATTTTCTGGTTCTGGATATGGAACATCTTTCAATACTTATGGCGGATAAATTCGCAATACTGAATGATATAAAAAAGATTAAAGGTTCGAATGAAATTCCGGTTACAATAAGTATTGGCGTCGGCTGTGCGGACGAATCCGTTTCCAAAAGCGCTTCGTATGCACGCTCCGCAACAGAGCTTGCCCTTGGGCGCGGCGGTGACCAGGCGGTTGTTAAAATCGGCGACGATTACCGCTTTTTCGGCAGCGGTTCAAGGGAAACCGAAAGGAAAACCAAAGTCAGGGCAAGGGTTATGGCTCAGGCCCTCACCGAAATTGTTCAGAATGCCTATCAGCTCATAATAATGGGGCATAAGGGAATGGACGCAGACTCCTTCGGCGCCGCAGTCGGCGTGTTTAGGATTGCTCACTCAATGGGCATTCGTGCAAGAATTATAGTAGATGAAAACGACAGGGTTATCAAAAATGAAATCGCAAAATTTTCGGAGTACAAAGAGTACGAATTTGCGTTTATTTCAAATGACCAGGCGTTTAATATAATGAATGACAAAACAGTTGTCGTTCTGCTTGACACTCATATGGCGGACAGGGCACAGTGCCCCGAAATTCTCCGATTTACATCGAGAATTGTGGTTATTGACCATCACCGCAA
The DNA here is from genome assembly GCA_934464705.1 of uncultured Clostridia bacterium. GTDB lineage: Bacteria > Bacillota > Clostridia > HGM11514 > HGM11514 > CAKSKB01. The sequence goes on along the minus strand of CAKSKB010000007.1, from coordinate 99,593 downwards.
AAACAAAGATTACATTAAAAACACTATTCTCACATATCATGAGCCTTACGCTTCATCAACCTGCGAAATGGTTGCGGAAATTCTGCAATATACCGAAAACGGCGATAAAATCAGGAAGTTTGAGGCAGAGGCGCTTTATGCAGGCATTATGCTTGACAGCAAAAACTTCACTGTAAAAACCGGTGTGAGAACCTTCGATGCGGCTGCATTCCTCAGAAAAAGGGGAGTGGATACAACGGAGGTGCGTGACATTTTCAAGGTTGGTTTTGATGAGTATAAGGAGCGCATGAAAATCATCGATTCCGCAGAGGTTTACAGAACCATCACGGTTATAGCAGCGGGAAAAGCGGATATTCAGACTGCTGCTGCGGCGTCGGATGAACTTTTGGATATAAGCGGAATAAAGGCGTCCTTCGTGCTTTGCGAAACCGATGATTATATTCACATTTCCGCACGCTCGACAGGGGATATAAATGTTCAGCTGATTGCCGAATCCCTGGGCGGAGGCGGTCACATGGTTGTTGCCGGAGCGCAGCTTAAGGGCGTTTCCATGGAGGAAGCAAAGAAAATGCTTCTTGACGCAATTGATGTTTATTTTGCAAACTGCATTTCATAAAATACTGTTTGAAAGGAATGATATAATATGAAGGTTATTTTGAATGCTGATGTTAAGGGTAAGGGCAAAAAAGGCGATTTTGTCAATGTAAATGACGGATACGCAAGGAACTTTCTTTTGCCGAAGGGTCTTGCCGTAGAGGCAACCGCAGCTAATCTTAACGACCTTAAGGGTAAAAAGGAAGCGGAGGATTACCGCCGCCAGCAGGATTTTGAATCCGCAGAAGCAACAGCCGAAAAGCTTAAAGCCTTAACTGTGGAACTTTCCGCAAAAGCCGGCGAAAACGGTAAGCTGTTCGGCTCGATTACCTCTAAGGAAATTGCCGAAAAGCTTAAATATCAGCATCATATTGTTATAGATAAGAAGAAAATGGTTCTGCCGGACGGTATAAAGAGTACCGGTACGCATACGGTTGAAATAAAGCTTCACCCGAAGGTTAAAGCGGAACTCAAGGTTGTTATTTCCGCTGAATAATTTTACGGTTTCATGAAAGGAGGGCGGCTGATATGGAAGGTGTAACGGTGCCTTATTCCGCCGAAGCGGAGGCTTCGGTTCTCGGTTCGGTTCTTTTTGACCCGCAGCAGATTACAATTGTTGCGGAAAATCTTATAAATCCCGATTTCTTTTATATCGGTGCAAACAAGGCTGTTTATTCCGCAATGCTTGAGCTTTTTTCGCAGGGCAAACCCATTGATGCCGTAACCTTAAAGCAGCAGCTTGTGCAGGACGGCAGCTTTGAAACTATCGGCGGAATGAGTTATATCATCGAACTTGCGGAGGTTGTTCCGACAACCGCAAACCTTGAATATTACATAAAAATCGTTCAGGATAAATCGTATCTCAGAAGGCTCATTGCGGCGTGCGGTAAAATTACCAAAAACTGCGTTGAGGAGGCCGACGAGACCGAAAAAATCATGGACAGCGCCGAGCAGGCAATATTCGATATAATGCAGCACAGGAGCGAAAAGGGGCTTACAAAAGTCGGCGCACTTATTCCCGAAGCTATGAACCATATTCAGCTGCTTTCTCAGAAAAACGAGGCGGTAACGGGTATTTCTACAGGTCTTAAGGATTTGGATATAATTCTTTCGGGGCTTCACGATTCCGACCTTGTGCTGATTGCCGCAAGACCGGCTATGGGAAAATCGAGTCTTGCGCTCAATATCGGGCAATATGCGGCGGTTCATGAGCATATTCCGACTGCGTATTTCACGCTTGAAATGTCCGGTGAGCAGGTTGTTACAAGAATGCTCTGCTCCGAAGCTCTTGTGGATTCAAACCGCGTAAAAACGGGCAATCTTGACCGCTATGACTGGGAAAAACTGTTCAATGCCACAAAAGAGATGATGGACGCTCCGTTCTTTATCGACGATAAGGCAAATGCCACAATTAACGAAATTCGCTCAAAATGCAAAAGGCTTAAGCTTAAGGAGAACCTCGGGCTTGTGATTATAGATTATCTTCAGCTTATGGAGGGCGGCGGAAAGAAAAACAGTCGTCAGGAAGAGGTCAGTGCGATTTCAAGAGGACTTAAAATATTGGCTAAAGAGCTTGATGTTCCGGTAATTGCGCTTTCGCAGCTTTCGCGAGGCGTTGAGAGCCGTACCGATAAGCGCCCTAATCTTTCCGATCTTCGTGAATCGGGCGCAATCGAACAGGACGCCGATATTGTTATGTTCATCCACCGTGAAACGGATGATGAAGAAAAACAAAATCAGGCGGAAATTCTTATAAGAAAACACAGAAACGGCTCTACCGGTACGGTGAATGTGTGCTGGCTTGGGCAGTATACAAGATTCTGCAATTTGGAGAAACAGCAAAATGACGGTTTCTGATAAAATAGTCAAATCTGTTATAAAGGCTGCCGCGCCGATTCGGGGGCATACGGCGGTTATCGGTCTTTCCGGCGGAGCGGACTCGGTCTGCCTTACGCATATTCTGAAAAATGCCGGTTTTTCCGTTGCCTGCGCTCATGTCAATCACTGCCTTCGGGGTGCCGAGGCAGATGCGGATGAGGAATTTGTTAAGGATTTTTGCAAATCTCTCGGTATTAAGCTTTATACGGCTCGCCGTGATGTTGCGGCACTGTCGGAGCAGCACGGCACAAGCTGCGAGGACGAGGGAAGGCGCGTCAGATATGAATTTTTTGAAAGTGTTCCCGAAGATAATAAAATTATCGTAACGGCTCATAATAAAAACGACGCTGCCGAAACCGTACTTCTGCATCTTCTGAGGGGCAGCGGAGGGCTCAAAGGCATACCGGAAAGAAAAGGTATTCTAAGGCCGCTCATCGGCATTTCAAGAAATGAAATCGAAAGCTACTGTGCAGAAAACGGTCTTTCTTTCAGAACCGACAGCACAAACCTCAGGGAGGATTACACCAGAAACAAACTCAGGCTTTCGGTTATGCCGCAGCTTGAGAAAATTAACCCGAGCTTTTGTGACGCAATCCTGCGGGCTGCAGAGATTTCTGCGGCAGAGCATGAGTATATTAAGGCGGAAGCGGACAAAATTCCGCTTGAAAAAAGGTTCGGCAGATATTACGCAAAGCTTAAAACTTACGAAAGACCGGTGCTTTTGCAGCTTATAAGGCGCATGTATGAAAAGTCTTACGGCAGCGATAAAAACCTCGGATTTTCTGCGGTTTCCGCTGCGGCAGATATAGCAGAAGCCGGTAAAACCGGCAGGCGTGCAGACCTTTTCGGCGGAATATTCCTTGAAACAGAGTATGATTTTTTCAGCGTCGGAAGGGAATTTCAAAAGCCGGAGTTTAATGTAAGGCTTTCTGAAAAGACACTTGTTCCCGAAATCGGCATTGAAATCAGGCTTACGCCGGGCAGGCATAAAGGGTATGTGCTTGATGCGGACAAGGTACGGAATTTAACCGTCAGATGCCGAAAAAACGGCGACAGGTGCGAATATCACGGTCATACCAAAAAACTAAAGGATATTCTGATTGACCTTAAAATTCCGAAATACGAGAGGGCTTCGGTTGCGGTTCTGGAATCGGACGGCAAATGTGCAGGTGTGCTTGGGCTCGGAATAAACAAGGAATTTTTACCTGATGAAAATACAGTAAATTTTATTACTATTGATTGGAGAAAATATAATGAATAACAAAATCGATAAAATCCTTTTCAGCGAGGACGAAATCAAACAGAAGGTGCGCGAACTCGGCGCAAAGATTTCCGAGGACTATAAGGGCAAGGATGTAATGCTCCTTTGTATCTTGAAGGGTGCATTTGTGTTTGCTTCCGACCTTCTGCGTGCAATCGATTCCGATACGGTTTCGATGCACTTCATGGTTGCTTCAAGCTACGGCGACAAAACCGAATCATCGGGGCATGTTATTATAAAGCAGGATATCGAAGAGCCGGTCAAAGGCAAGCATGTCATCATCGCCGAGGATATTATCGATACCGGCAGAACCCTCCGCTATGTTATGGATTATCTCGAAAGCAAAGGTGCGGCGTCGGTTGAGGTCTGTGCTCTTTTCGATAAGCCCGACAGAAGGGTTATTAATGTTGAAGCAAAATACAGGGGCTTTCTGCTCCCTGATGAATTTGTTGTCGGCTACGGTCTTGACTATGCCGGCTATTACAGAAACCTCCCGTATCTCGGTGTTCTCAAAAGAGAGGTTTACGAAAACTAAACTCTTTTTGAGGGCTGCGTTTCTATTGCCCGCGTTGGAGCGCAGGGGGTAACTTTGGTGGGCAGAAAGGTATGTTTGTATGTCTAAATTCAAAAATGTACTCTTCCTCGTTTTGCTGTTTGTGTTTGTCGGCGCAATGTGGTCGGTCATGAACATGACGGCGGAGGTTGACACCTACGGCTATTCAGACCTCGTGAAGGATATCAACTCGGATATTCAGACGGTCGAAAACGGCGGTAAGGCAAAAATCCAAAGCATGACTTTTTTTGACGATTACACCGCGGAAATTAAAATCAAGGACGGCAATTCCGTAAAGCTTCATTCGGTTGATGTTCCCGGGAGTATCGACAGGCTCACAGCCGCTGTCGGAAATGACGGCATGAACGAGCTTATCGAAAACGGACTTGCGGTTAATGTTAAGCATGACAGCGACAGTTGGTTTATTTCTATAATTCCTTCGCTTGTTATGGTGATTTTGTTTGTATCGCTTATGTTCTTTATGTTCCGTCAGACGCAGGGCGGCGGCGGAAAAATGATGTCCTTCGGCAAGGCTAAAACAAGGGCGGCGAATATCCGCCATAAGGTTACATTCAAAGATGTCGCCGGTGCCGATGAGGAAAAAGAGGAACTTGCGGAAGTGGTTGATTTTCTTAAAAATCCGCAGAAGTTCACCGAACTCGGCGCAAGAATCCCGAAGGGAATTCTTCTCGTTGGCCCTCCGGGAACCGGTAAAACTCTTCTTGCGAAGGCTGTAGCGGGCGAGGCGGGGGTTCCGTTTTTCTCGATTTCCGGTTCCGATTTTGTTGAAATGTTTGTCGGCGTGGGTGCTTCCCGTGTGAGGGATCTCTTCGACCAGGCAAAAAAGAATCTTCCGGCAATTGTGTTTATAGATGAAATCGACGCCGTCGGCAGACAGAGAGGCGCAGGCTTGGGCGGCGGTCACGATGAAAGAGAGCAGACTTTGAATCAGCTGCTCGTAGAAATGGACGGTTTTGAAATTAACGAAGGCGTTATCATTATTGCCGCAACAAACCGCCCCGATATTCTCGACCCGGCACTTCTCCGACCCGGGCGTTTTGACCGTCAGGTGGTTGTCGGCGCACCGGATGTCAAGGGCAGAGAGGAAATACTTAAGGTTCACTCGAAGGGTAAATTCCTCGGTGATGATGTTGACCTTTCCGTTGTTGCAAAAACAACTATAGGCTTCACCGGTGCAGACCTCGAAAACCTTCTTAACGAAGCGGCGCTGCTTTCGGCACGAGAGAATAAAAAGGTTATTAATATGCCCGAACTTAAAGAGGCTATGCTTAAGGTTACTATGGGACCCGAGAAAAAGTCAAGGGTTGTTTCCGAGGCGGATCGTAAAAATACTGCTTACCACGAAGCGGGGCATGCTCTTGCGGCATATTTTCTCCCTAAGGTTGATAATGTGCATCAGATTTCCATTATCCCCAGGGGCAGGGCCGGCGGTTATACTATGACCCTTCCTAAAGATGACCAGCTTTACAAAACCCGTGAGGAACTTATCGAGAATATCGTTATGACCATGGGCGGAAGAGCAGCAGAGGAAATCATTTTCGGCGATTATTCAACCGGTGCGTCCGGTGATATTCAACAGGCAACCAAACTTGCGCGCGATATGGTTACAAAGTACGGTATGAGCAAAAAGCTCGGCACTGTCGCATATGTAACGCACGAGGAAGTGTTTATGGGCAGGGATTTCGGCAGCACAAAGCCTTACAGCGAGGAGTTTGCGGCTGAAATTGATAAGGAAGTCAGAAGCATTATTGATGAGTGCCACGACAGATGTACCGAAATTCTGAAGTCGCATATCGATAAGCTCCACGAAGTAACAAATGCGCTTATTGAAAGAGAAGCGCTTACCGGTGAGGAGTTTGCTGAAATTATGGAAGCAAAACCCGAAACCGAAAATCATGGGCAGGAGAAAACAGAAGAATAGATTTTTGAAATAATGTATTAATGGTTCAGTTCTCGGTTGCCTAACCACTCGCTTTGATATCCGAACTCGTTTTTTAGGATGAATTTTGCACATTACTGCGTCAAAATGCTCGCAAATACGAATAGTATTAGCTGTGCTTTTTCCTTGTACTGTATCAAAATTCATTTCTTAAAAAATTCTGTGAACTCAAACGCTTGAAAAATTCGTATTTTCAAGGCGAAAGGTCGAAGGCATACTTGCTGTATGTCAAGACCGACAACGCAGAAAAGGCGGATTTTACAAGTGTTTGAGCGTGTTTGGATATCAAAGCGAGTGGTTAATCTTATACCCAAACCGGACATTTTAATTATAAACCTTTAAATGGTATTTGTCAACTGTCTGCGATAAAAACACGAATAAATGCAAAAATCATTCAAAAATGACTGTTATCGGAGTTGAGGGCGGCGGTTGAAAGAATAAAGAAAATATGATATAATAACAAATAGGGGTGTTATATGGGCCATATTTCCATAGGCACTCCTTTTGATAATTTTTAGGAGGAGTAAAAAAGGGAGTGATTTTATGAACAAGAATTATGTTGTGTCATAAAACATATTCGTTTTGCGCAGAGATTACAGGTCAATCCCTCATTTTGTATAAACTTCAAATTTAGCTCCGCAATGATTATATAATCTAATTGGTTTTTGTTGGCTGAAAGCAAAATTCGGCTTTCGGGTATTAGTTTTTCTTTGACAGCATCTCTGCCTCCTGCTTCAGCCGGTCGATTTCCTTTACCTCTGCCGTTCGGGTGTCGTATTTTTTAGTTCATTCTCGCCGGTATTTGGTGTTTTAATTCCGATTATCTTTATAAATTTCAAGAATGTCTGTGTCGGTCCGCCGTCGGATGTCCCATCGGATATACCGTCATCTCCGGTCTCTGTTCTTCGGTTTTCAGTCCAACCATTAACCGTCAATCGTACGGCAGCTTTTTCTGTACACTGACGGCGGAAGACCGCATTCCTTTCCGAACACGCAGGAGAAATGTTTTTCATCGCCGAAACCTACGGCAAGCGACACGTCGCGTACGGAGAGCATGGTGTTTTCGAGAAGTTCTTTTGCACGCTCGAGTCTTGTGAGCGTTATTTCACGCTTTATTGAATGCCCGCACTCACGGATAAAAAGCTTGCAAAGGTAGTTCTGCGACAGCGACACAAACTTCGCCGTACCGTCAGCCGTTATCGGAAGCGCATAGTTTTCCTTGATATACCGCCGTGCCGCACTGACATAAGAATCGCATTCCGTGTTTTCGGTACTGTCGAGCATCGAGAGTACTCCGTAAAGCACTGATAAAAGCTCCTGTCCGCTGCGCTCACCGTAGGAAGCGCCCGCCGCCGCAGTGAGCTTTTCTGCCGCTTCGGCGCACCTTTTGCAGGAAAATACAGCGTTTTTTACGTTGCCGGCAGGCGCAATTCCGCACTCTGATATTAGCCTTTCGGCGTTCTCACCCGTGAAAAATATCCACGCACACGAATACCTCTCTCCCTTGCCCGTCTGCCGTATCTCAGGCTCTCTCGGCGTCGAAAACAATACGTCGCCCGGACCGAAGCGTTTTCCGCAGAAAACCCCTCCGCCGTCCGTGATGAATTGGAGCATATATGCTTCTCTGACGAGAACTCTTCGCTTTCCCTCGGGGGAAGTGCCGAAGCCTATTTCGCTGACCGCAACTCCGCACACACCGGCAGCAGGTGCGCATAGAAGCGATTTCACAACTCCGCCGCTTGTGGCACTGAAATCGCATAGTGTCGGAATATCGGTATTTCTCATGATATCACCTCAAGGTGATTATAATGCAAAAAGCGTAATTTGTCAACCTTTTTGAACGATAACGAGGTTGCTAAACATATATGAGTGTGGTATAATCGTAAAAAACGACGAGGTGATTTTGATGAAGCTTAATTTAAGAACAAACCCGTTTTTCTGGTCGAGGCTCGGTTTCTGCTACGATCCGCCCCGTGCCGACAAAAACGGAAAACAGATTCTCTTTTCGCAAAATCTTGAAAAGTACCGCCGCATACACGATTCCTTCCGCGACTCCGGGATTTGCTGTCATACAACAATTCTTCACAGTGGCTGGGTCGCCCCGGGAAAGTACGACTACACTCTCACCGATGAAATTCTCGACGCCCTGCTTTCAGGCAACCCCGACATTTACTATATGCCGAGGGTAAAGCTAAACGTACCGCCCGAATGGTGCCGAGAGAACCCGTGCGATACATTCGTGTATGAGGACGGTCCGAGAACCGCCGAGGAAATAGCCGCCCTTGTCGGCACGCCGCTTCACGATTGGTTCGGAAACGACCAAAGCTACGGATATTCGGTCAACGGCGGATACAATTCCTACAAGGATGACCGTCCTAACGTCGGCGGAGTTATCGGTCTTCAAAGCTTTTCGTCAGAGAAGTGGATAAGCGATGCCTGCGAGGCTCTCCGCCGACTCATAGCACACATCGATGCCTCCCCCTATGCCGGACAGATAATCGGATATCACATTGCCTACGGCTGCTGCGGAGAGACAGCTATGTGGGGATATTACGGCAACAAGCCGCATTTGGGCGATTTCGGTGTAAACGCACGCAAAGCGTTCAGAAATTTTGAGGTTAAAAAATACGGCTCCTGCGAAAAAGCTGCTGAGGCTCTCGGATTTTCGGACTTCGGAGAAGTTGACGTGCCGTCCGGGATTCTCCGCGAAAACGACAATTCCTCTCTCCGAAAGCTTTTCTTCGATCGTGCGGAAAACCTCGTCTGTGCCGACTATCAGGAGTTTCTTTCAGAAAGCAACATACATGCCGCTGAGGAATTCTGCCGAACTGTTAAGGAAATACACCCCGAGCTTTATGCCGGTATTTTCTACGGATATCTGACGGTCCCCAGAAGCGCCGTTGCCGGTCATCTCGCTATAGACGGCCTTGTTTCGTCGCCCCACATCGATTTTGCGGCATCGCCGAAAGGCTACTACAAATGTTTGCCCGGCGAACCGGGAGGAGAGCAGTCTCCGGCGCAGTCGATAAACCGACGCAAGGTGTGGCTCGATGAAATAGACAACCTCACGCACCTCGATCCGAGAAACAATGGAAAAGTGAAGGATTTTCACGAAACGAAGGTGACTCTTTGGCGTGAGGGCTTGAAGAACATAACGAGAAATCAGGGGTTCTGGTGGATGGATCTTGGCGAGGGGAGTTTTGATTCGCCCGAAATCATGGGCGTTATCTCGGATATAACGAGGTTCGGAAAAGAGCTTTGTGCGAAAGCGGAAAACAAGAGCGTCTCCGAGGTGCTTTTTTTGACTGACGAGCATACGATAGCCTCGATGTCGCTTTGCTATGCGCTCAACAGTGGCCTGAGGCTTGAGCTTCCTGCACAGATTCACATGATGGGAACTCCGATTGACGTTCTCCGCCTTTCTGACCTTGCAGACTGCGACCTCGCCGGATATAAGCTTATAGTGTTCGCGGACGCTTTCAAAATTCCATCCGAGTTTCGTGAAAGGATACTCGGCAAAATAAGCAAGGATACCGTCGTTGTTCATCACTATGCACCCGGTATTCTTTCCCCGGACTTCGACCCCGTGAATGTTCGCCGCACCTGCGGATTTTCGATACGTGAGTTTTCGCCAAGCGGCATGGACATTAAGAGCGAAGGTTACCCTGAGGTGTGCGAAAAGACTTACGGCGGTGCACCTGGAATACTTGATTTTCCGACGGTTGAGATTGTCCCGGAGGATGGAATAAGTGTGCTGTCTCGCTACTCCGACGGCAGAATAAAAACCGCAAAGCGTGCTTTTTGCGGATTTACAAGCGTTCTCTGCACGTATCCGTCATTAACGGCGCACGACCTTAGAATTCTTGCCGAGGAAAGCGGCGTCCGTATGTACGCGCCCTGCGGCGTGACGGTGTACGGCGACAACCGTGCCATAGGATTTTTCTCCTGCGCCGCCGAGGAATTCGATACGGTTCTTCCGAACGGGAAGACCGTCCACGTCGCACTCTGCGAAAAGGATATGCAGATTGAAAAATTGATTGACGATTGACAATTGGTAATTTAATACGGAACGCATAATTGGGGGAGGAAAGCTCTTTGCGTCGTTTTTTCAAGACAAGCAAGCGAGTGCGGGCAATACTTTGTGTATTAACAAGTGAGCTTGCGCAGTATTGCGGAAAATCAGCCGATAAAAACCATTGACGCTTCGGCTTGAGCTTGCCTAATCGGAGGTACAGTATGAAAAAATTATATAAATCACAGACCGACAGAAAAATATGCGGAGTATGCGGCGGAATAGCTGAATATCTCGGCATCGATTCCACAATAGTAAGGCTTATATGGGTGTTGTTTATACTCTGCTTCGGCACGGGTATACTTGCATATTTTCTTTTTGCGCTTGTAATGCCTGACTGATTTCGGATAATATTTAAAATCAAAAAAGGATGCAGAGAAAAAACTCTGTATCCTTTTTTATATGCAGAAGGCGGGACAAAGCTTGCTTTGCAATCTTTATGTCTTGCCGATCCAAGCGCAGATGCGCTTCGGTACCCGGCTGCGACGCAAAAGCCTAAAAACCTGTCACAGGCAGGTTTTCTAAACGGCTTCTGCCCTTTAAGGCAAGCGAAGCCCGACCCCTTAACGCCTTATGACAGCAAATTTTTGTCCTTTTCGGCTTGTCGTCCTTGCAAGGCGACAGCCTAACTTCGTCCTCCGCACCAAAAATGACTAAAAATTTTCTCGCCATAAGGAATGCGAAGTGTTGGATAAAATCAGACGATAAAATCCATTAAGGTTTCGGGCTTCGCTTGCCTAGGCTTCAAGTCCCTTTTATTTATAAAAAACCACACAGAGTTAAAACCCTGTGTGGTTTTTATGCAGAAGGCGGGACAAAGCTTGCTATGCAATCTTTATGCCTTGCCGACCCAAGCGCAGATGCGCTTCGGTACCCGGCTGCGACGCAAAAACCTGAAAACCTGTCACCGGCAGGTTTTCTAAACGGCTTCTGCCCTCTTAGGCTTCAAGTCCCTCTTTTTTTTACCAATATAAAAGATACAGAGCGTTTGCTCTGTATCTTTTATATATGCAGAAGGCGGGACTTGAACCCGCACGACCGTGGGCCACTACCCCCTCAAGATAGCGTGTCTGCCAATTCCACCACTCCTGCGTGCAACAGATTTGATTATACCACAATATGCAGGTTTTGTCAAGCCTTTTTTATTATTTTCTGCATTAATTATTAAAATTTTTGAAACACTATTGACAAATACCCCATTAGGGTATATAATAAAAATACCCCATATAGGTATAAGGAGGTTTTGTATGGAACAGAATAAATGTTGCTGCGAAAAGTCGACCGTCCGCACGGAGGAAGATAAAAAGAAACTCATGAACCGCCTGAAAAGAATTGAAGGGCAGATAAGGGGTATACAGACCATGCTTGAAAAAGACGCATACTGCAATGATATTCTTATTCAGTCTGCGGCGGCGAATGCGGCGATTAATGCATTTAACAAAGAAATTTTGTCAAGGCATATTCACACCTGCGTTGTGAGGGATATCAAGGACGGAAAGCTTGATGTTGTTGATGAACTTACGGCAACGGTTCAGAAACTCATGAAGTAGAAAGGGCGTGATTGTTTGGAACAGTATTCGGTTAAGGGTATGAGCTGCGCGGCGTGCTCGGCGAGGGTAGAAAAGGCGGTTTCGGCGGTTGAAGGCGTAAGTTCGTGCACGGTCAGTCTGCTTACAAATTCGATGACGGTTGAAGGCACGGCAGCCCCCGAAAGTATAATTTCCGCCGTGAATAAGGCCGGTTACAAAGCAAAGCTTAAGGGCGGAAAAACCGAGGGCGGCGATGAGGGTAACGAGAATCCGCTTAAGGCAAGGCTGATATCATCTGTAATTTTGCTTGTAATATTGATGTATTTTTCGATGGGGCATATGATGTGGGGATTTCCGCTGCCGAAATGGTTTGACGGAAATCATGTTGCGATGGGGCTTGTTCAGCTGCTGCTTTCGGGAATGATTATGGTAATAAATCAGAAATTCTTTGTCAGCGGTTTTAAAGGGCTTATTCACCGTGCGCCCAACATGGACACGCTTGTTGCGCTCGGTTCGGCGGCATCGTTTATATGGAGCGTGTTTGTGCTTTTTTTGATGACAAAAGCGCAGACGGTCGGAAACCATACGGGCGTTATGCGGTATATGGATGAGTTTTATTTTGAGTCCGCCGGCATGATTTTAACGCTGATTACACTCGGCAAAATGCTCGAGGCACGCTCGAAGGGCAAAACAACGGATGCGCTGAAAGCACTGATGAAGCTTGCGCCTGATACTGCATCGGTTATAAGGGACGGAGTTGAGATTAAAATTCCGGCTAAAGAAGTGAAGGTCGGCGATATATTTGTTGTCCGTCCGGGTGAAAGTATTCCGGTTGACGGCGAAATTACAGAGGGAGCAACCGCTGTTAACGAGGCTGCTCTTACGGGCGAAAGTATTCCGGTTGACAAAGAGCCGGGCGATGAGGTTTCGGCGGCAACGATAAATCAGTCGGGCTTTGTAAAGTGCCGTGCGGTGCGTGTGGGAGAGGATACTGCGCTTGCGAAAATTATCAAGACGGTGAGCGACGCAGCCACCGAAAAGGCACCAATTGCGAAGGTTGCTGATAAGGTTTCAGGAATATTTGTTCCTGCGGTTATTGCCATTGCGGTTTTAACAACCGTTGTATGGCTTTTAATCGGCAGAGATTTCGGGTACGCTCTTGCGAGAGGAATTTCTGTTCTTGTTATAAGTTGCCCGTGCGCTCTGGGACTTGCAACTCCTGTGGCGATAATGGTAGGAAGCGGCGTTGGAGCAAGGCTCGGTATTCTTTTCAAGACCGCTGTTTCTCTTGAAGAAACCGGCAGAGTCAAAGCGGTAATACTTGATAAAACCGGCACAATAACAAGCGGAAATCCTTCGGTTACGGATATCCTTCCGGCAGACGGAGTGTCTGCGGCCGAACTTATGACATTTGCCGCTTCTCTTGAATCAAAAAGCGAGCATCCGCTTGCAAAGGCAATTATGAAAAAATCGGAGGATACTGGGATTAATCCGCTTGAAATCACCGATTTCGAGGTTCTTCCGGGGAACGGTCTTGCGGCAAAATCCGGAGAAAGCCGTATTTTGGGCGGAAGCGTTTCGTTTATTGAAAAGTCTTCGGATTTGGGCGGTCTTAAAGAAAAAGCTGCGGAGTTTTCGGGGGACGGAAAAACACCGATTGCATTTGCAAAAGACGGTAAACCGTTAGGAATGATTGCGGTTGCCGATACTATAAAGCCCGAAGCTCCCGAGGCGATAAACCGGCTTAAAAATATGGGAATAAGCGTTGTTATGCTGACAGGTGACAACGAAAAAACCGCCAATGCAATTGCAAAGCGTGCCGGTATTGAAAGGGTTATAGCAGGGGTTCTGCCGAGCGGAAAAGAAGCGGCGGTAAGAGAACTTTCAAAATCCTCGAAAACCGCAATGGTTGGCGACGGAATAAACGATGCACCCGCACTGACAGCCGCCGATACAGGCATTGCCATAGGAAACGGAACAGATGTTGCAATCGACGCTGCCGATGTTGTTATAATGAAAAGCCGTCTTACGGATGTTCCGGCTGCGATAGCGCTCAGCCGCAAGGTGCTTCGCAATATTCACGAAAATCTGTTCTGGGCGTTTATATATAATGTTATAGGAATACCCCTTGCGGCAGGGTGTTTTGTAAAGCTTGGACTGATGCTCAACCCGATGTTCGGTGCGGCTGCAATGAGTTTATCCAGCTTCTGCGTAGTTTCAAATGCGCTGCGGCTTAATTTATTTAAAGGAGATGCAAAAAAATGACCAAAACAACACTTAAAATCGACGGTATGGCTTGCGGAATGTGCGAAGCGCATGTCAATGACGCAATCAGAAAGGCTTTCAATGTCAAAAAGGTTTCATCATCGCACTCAAAGGGCGAAACGGTAATTATCAGCGAGCAGCCTCTTTCTCATGACCGGATTGAGCAGACGCTTGCTCCGACAGGCTATAAGCTTACGGGAATCGATGAAGAACCGTATGTAAAAAAGGGTCTTTTCTCGTTTGGCAAATAACCGGGTACACGGTTGACAAAAACTTAATAATTTAGTATAATAAAATGCAGAATATTATGTTCTGCATTTTATTTTTACAGGTGATAATATGTTAAACAAAAGAATATACCTTTTGGTTCTGCTTGCTGCGGTGTGTATATTTGCCGCCGGTTTTTCGGTCGGAAATGAACCCGAGAGCGATGCGGCCGAAGCCGTTGAAGCCGCGGTTGAAAAAGAAGCCGATACGATTCTGCCGAGGCGCGGGATAACCGTTTCGGACAGTGTATCTTTGGAGGTTCAGAATATACTGCAGTTTCCGGAACTACCGAGCGGCTGCGAAATAACTTCCGCCGCAATGGTGCTTAATTATTTGGGAATCCCGACCGAAAAAACAGAACTTATAGATTATCTTGATACAGACAGTGAGTACGAGGTTGAAAACGGCGAAGTATACCGTGCTTCGTACTGGGAAAAGTTTGTAGGTGACCCGAGGAGCGACTGCTACGGCTGCACGGCGCCCGTCATACACAAAATGATTAACAGATTTTTGCAGGCGAAGGGGATTTCGGAGGAGTTTAGAGTATACAGCTTTGTTTCCGCCGATACGGCGGAGGTTTACAACGAACTGATGAGGGGAAACCCCGTAATAGTGTGGGCTACAATCTGTATGGAGGAGCCTTATTTTCTTGAATCGTGGAAGGTAAAGGGCAGCGGTGAAACACAGAACTGGTACGCCCAGGAACACTGCACGGTGCTTACCGGTTTTGATAACGAAGCCGGAACCGTCAGCTTGTCCGACCCTTATTCCGGCGTATGCACTTATCCGAAGGAGCTGTTTGAAAAAAGAATGCAGCAAATGGATTCTCAATATGTTGTAATTGAAAAATTGACATAAGAAAGCACGCAATGTCAGGATTTTTACCGATTTTTCTGCTATAATTGATTTCGGAAACGGAGGAAAGGCTATGGATTATGTAACCGGAATACAAAAGGCAATAGATTATGTTGAGCGTAACCTCACAGGCGAAATCGATTATGAACAGGCGGCAAAGTGCGCATGTATGTCGGTGTTTCATTTTCAGAGGGTGTTCGGTCTGCTTTGCGGAATGACCCTCGGCGATTATATCAGAGCAAGACGGCTTACGATTTCGGGCGGCGAGCTGATTTCGGGCAGCGCCAAGATGATCGATATTGCGCTTAAATACGGTTATGATTCCCCTGAAAGCTTCACGAGGGCGTTCTCGAAATTCCATGGAATAACGCCGAGCGAGGCAAGACGGGGAGGCAGAATCAAGAGTTTTTCCAGGATTTCCGTAAAATTAATTTTAATCGGAGGAAATACTATGGATTACAGAATTGAAAAGTGCGGTAAAATGAAGATTCTCTGCAAAAGAAAACGCGTCAGAAAGCCGGTGAATGATTCGGCTGTGGCGGATATTTCTAAGTTCTGGGCTGACTCACAGGCGGACGGAAGCATCGATAAGCTTTGCAAAATGTATCCGGACGATTCGCCCGTAAAAGGACTTTTGGGTGTGTGCTTCACTGCAGATATTGAGAATATGGAGTTTCCGTACGGTATCGGCTTTGCTCTCGGCGAAACCCCTGTAGACAGCACCGGTTTTGATGTTGTCGAACTTCCGGATTATACCTATGCGGTGTTTACCGTCAAGGGAAAAATGCCGGAAGCTTTCACCGAAACATACAGGCGTATATGCACCGAGTTTTTTCCGCAGAGCGATTATGAATACGCCGGCGGAGCGGAGCTTGAGGTCTATCCGTCGCCCGATATAGAAAATCCCGACTATACCTGTGAGATATGGATTGCGGTGAAATAATAAGCGGAGGTTTTCGGGTTTCCCGAAAACCTCCGAATAAAAAATCCCTGCTTTGTATCAGACAAAGCAGGGATAATTATTACTGACATTAGGTAAAATGTTCACATATAGTAATTTCTCTAATGTAAAATTAATCTAATTTATCTTGTCTTTTTGATTTTATTAATAATATTTCTTGATTCCTCTATAAAGACACCTCGATATATTAAGGTATTACACAACTCTATTGCTTTATCCTTTTTGTTTATTTTTATTAATTCATCAATAATACTTTTAAAAATATCGAAGTTTCTTATTGAAAATGATTTTATATACACTAAAAGGCAGTTTATAAAATCTTCTGAATCACAAGCACCATTTTTAAAAATATCCTCCGAGTTGAACCATGGAACTTTATCTTTTAGTTCATTTAAGCAATCTGTTATTATATGCCAAATTTCGTTATCAAATTCTGGAAGTGATTTGGCATTTGAGATTATTTTTACATAAGTTTTGTATTCGTTTATTTTATTCTTTATTATATCAAAAGTGGTTTTAAATGTGTCGGATTTTGATATTTTAATATCATTGCTTTTTTGATTCACAATAGCATTAAAAACTACATAATAATTACTTTCATTAATTGTTTCAAGAACATTGGAATAAGTTGCTTCATTAATTTTTTCAAACATATATGAAGATACAAGGAACTGTATCATTATATTGTTTAGTTGTTTATCTATATTTTGGTTGGAAAATATAGATTTAATATTTTTGACCATTGCGTTTAAAAGAATATCAATTATATAATTTGAACCCATGCAAGCCAATCCAAGCAATTTACTTAAGTTAGTTGCGTCAGGTTGATTTTGAAAAATGTGGTTTGCCCAATCTTTATTTATATAAATACACTGTTGCATATTAAAATATAATGCATTCAAGAATGCCGGATTATTACATTTTATTTTTTTTGTTGTTATATTTTTAAACTCGTTAAATAAATACTCAAAATCCTTAGTATTTTTTAAGCTGGCTATTATATTAAACATAAGCATGTACAATTTGGTTTCGCCATCATTAATCATACAAAGGTATGTTTCGCTTTCCGATAAATATGTGCATTCAGTAGTTTTGGTCTGAAAGAATAATAATTTATCAATAAGTAAACATAATTCAAATATTACCTTCTTATCCTTGAGTTTTTGAAAAAAATATTCCAAAAGCGTAATAATGTTTTTTCTAAAGATAACTTCTATCTCATCATCCGGTTTTAAAGATGTTTTTGTAATAATTGATTTTATTATTTTTAGAGTTGAGTCAAAAATATAGTATTCAATATATTTTTCATGAGTTAAAATTGATATAATAACATATCTGTATTTTTCTTCAAAATGTTCATCAACGAAAGAAAAAATATCATCTATGTTATTCTTGGCTAAATATTGATCAATAATATATTCAAATTGTTCTCTAATATAAAATATTTGTCTGACATCTTTTTCTCTTGAAATTATATCGAAGGATTTTTTTAATGTTTTGTTTAATACTAGTGATTTATCTAAATCATCGAGAGAGTTATAAAAGGAAACCGTCGGAATGCGCCTAAGGGCATTTTCTTCAAAATCGGTGATAGTATAATGGGCATGTTTTATCAAATTATTATATAATACTTGGAATTCTTCGCTTTTGTCTTTCAGTTTTGACAATAATTCAAGTTTACATGTTATAATATGTTTTTGATCGTTTTCATTATTAGGGTCAAAATCAAACTCAGCATTCTGAAGCTGTTCTTTAATTATCCCGATTTCGGCAGAAGTTAACTCTTTTTTAGATTCTAAAAATCTATAGTAATCACATGACACACCGAAAAGTGACAAAGGGTTTTTTTCGAATTCTTTTAAAATACTTATATTGCAGTTGTTTAGTAAACAAAGATTTAAAACAAATTGAACAGTAATTTTTGTTCTGGATTTTTTTGCCAATTTTATTATTTCTAAGTTACTTATCTGAAAATTTTTCAGTAAATCCATAAGTATTTTATGCATTGAACTTACAACTTCGTTATGAAATATAAATTGTGTATCAAAACTTTCGCCATAATAATAGTCATCTGTATCAATTGCTTGAAAAATAGTGTTTATTATGTGCAATGTAATTTCTTTTTTGATTGAAATATTAATTCTATCCTTTATCTTATGGTAAATTTCTTCAAAATTAAAATCCTGTACATTGCTTCTAACAGAGTCATTTTCATTTTTTAGCGTAAAAACATATGATAACACCTGAGTTACGATGCTTTTTTCCCAATTAAGCCAACTATAATCACTTTTGCAGATTTGAGAACCAATCACATCCATATCAAAACCGTCTTCATCAAATGATAATATAGAATCAATTAAGTCTGTATCAATAATTTTTTCATTTAAAAGCAAAACAACATCAATTATATTTCTTTTGACATTAAAATTACTAAACAAATCGCAATCATTAATGATATGTTTAATGGATTCTTTGACAATATTACATGATAATTGTTGAAGCTTTGTGTCATTTCTATTAATAGACAATATTTCAACTAAACTTTGTAAGAATTCCCAATATGGTGAAGTGAATCCATTATTCGTTTTGTTGACTTTTGGAATATCTTGTACGCTTACGATATTATTATTCCATAAATAGCTTAAATATTGAAAATAATAATTTGAGTTTTTTAGATTGTTTAAAAAATGCTTTAAAAATACCTTATCATTCGAATCCAATTCTATAAGAATCATTTTTAGTTCCTGTTTTTTCTTGCTACTAAAAGTCTTTGCAATTTGTGTTAATTTATTGATAGAATTACTAAAATTATATGTACAGGAATTAATTTGGGTTACCCAATTGGAAATAATATCATATTGACGATTGTATCCGTCTTCATCTTGGCAATATGTGAGCAGACCAATTCCAAGTGATTTATAGTATGATTTTTTTGCTTCAATAAGTGCTTCATGTTGAGAGCAAAATCCTTCAAGAATATAATGATTTATATAGTTAGTATTGTTGATGTTGCTTTTCCCTTTTGAAATAATATGATCCAATAATTCGAATTCATTAAGTCCGTAACCTAAAAATAGTACTGTATAATCGTTAAAAATTCTTTTAAGAAAATTAATATATTCATTATCATTATATTTTTTTAAATAATCTTTAGTTGTAAATATTAATGTTTTCAAATCTTCTGAATCGCCATTACCTAATCGGCCATGCGCATAATATAAATAAGGATATCCATTTGCTGCAAGATTTTCTGCCTTGCATATAGTTGTGCTTTTGTGAGACATGCAGTGTTTCTCTAAAAGACCGTCTGCGTTAGTTGTTACGAAAATACAATTAAATTTTACAATGTATTGATATATATCAACTGAATCAGGATTTGGAATAAATGATTCTCTCATTTTGTTGTAAAAATCATCAAGTCTATTATCTTTTTCTGCTTTATAGAAGGCAATAGTAATTTTTTCTTTTGGACTCAGATCGCTTGCAAGTATTTGACTTGCATCTGCAAAATTATATATTTTTTCTATTAAATCATTTGATAGTTTATCCCAGCCTTTGCAGCCCATCAGTCTTGATATCCCTGCTCCTATGAATATGACAAGATTTTTATTGTTGTATGCATCTATAATTTGCTGAGGCAGTTCGTAATTTTCTTTCATTTTTTCATTCTCCACTAATTTGTTTTTTAAAAAGACGCTTTTGTATATTAACCATGTTTTAACAAAAAATCTACAAAAACGACTCCCGAAGGAGTCGTTTTGTAGTATTTATAATATTTTAGCAAACGCCCTGAGCCATCATTGCGTCGGCAACCTTTAAGAAGCCTGCAATGTTTGCACCGGATACGAGGTCGGCCTTTCCGCCGAATTCCTTGCCGTATTCGCTTGCGGCTGTGCGTGCGTTTTTGTAGATTGTAATCATAATGTTGTGAAGCTTTTCGTCAACTTCTTCAAACGACCATGAAAGTCTCTGGGAGTTCTGGCTCATTTCCAGAGCTGATGTTGCTACGCCGCCTGCATTTGCAGCTTTGCCGGGAGCAAAGTAAACTCCGTTATTCTGGAGATATTCGGTAGCGTCGAGAGTTGTAGGCATATTAGCGCCTTCCGCAACGAGGAAGCATCCGTTTGCAACGAGTGCTTTTGCGTCATCGATAAGAAGTTCGTTTTGGGTTGCACAAGGGAGAGCGATGTCGCACTTGATTGTCCAGATACCCTTGCCCTCAGTGTACTTAGCTTTGGGATGATATTCGAGATACTCTTTAATTCTGCCTCTCTTAACCTCTTTGATTTCCTTAACGGCTTTGAGGTCTATGCCGTTTTCGTCATATATGTAACCGTTGGAGTCGGAAAGAGCAACAACCTTTGCGCCGAGTGACTGAGCCTTTTCGGTTGCGTAGATTGCAACATTGCCCGAACCTGAGATAACAACGGTTTTGCCTTCAAACGATGTGTTGAGGTCCTTGAGCATTTCGTTTGCGAAGTAAACAAGACCGTAGCCTGTAGCTTCGGTTCTTGCCAGAGAGCCGCCCCATGTAAGGCCTTTTCCGGTGAGAACGCCTTCGTAGCAGTCTCTGATTCTCTTGTACTGACCGAACATATAGCCGATTTCTCTTGCGCCTGTGCCGATATCGCCTGCGGGAACATCAGTGTCCGCTCCGATGTGTCTGTAAAGCTCTGTCATAAAGCTCTGGCAGAAAGCCATAACTTCGTTGTCGGATTTGCCCTTGGGGTCGAAATCGCTGCCGCCCTTGCCGCCGCCGATAGGAAGCGTTGTGAGCGAGTTTTTAAATACCTGTTCAAAACCGAGGAACTTGATAATTCCGAGGTTAACCGAAGGATGAAGTCTGATACCGCCCTTGTAGGGTCCGATAGCGCTGTTAAACTGAACTCTGAAACCGCGGTTTACATGAACGCTTCCGTTATCGTCAACCCACGGCACTCTGAACATAATCTGTCTTTCCGGCTCGACAATTCTTTCCAAAAGCGCAGCCTTTTCAAATTCCGGATGCTTTTCGATAACCGGTTCAAGTGTTGTGAGAACCTCTGTTGCAGCCTGTATAAATTCGGGCTGAGCGGGGTTCTTGGCTTTGAGCTCGTCCAAAACTCTTTGAACATATGACATAAGTAAAACCTCCAATATAGAAAATCTAATACCATTATATCACAATTAAAATCCGATTTCAATATTTTTTTGCAATTTTTTATCCGTGAACTTGCATTTTTTTAAATTTTGTGGGAGAAACACCGAACTGCTTTTTGAAACATGTAAAAAACCAGCCGGTGTTGTTAAAGCCGGATTCAAAACAGATGTCGGTTACGGACAGGTTTGAGTTCATTATCAGGTTTGCCGCATGGTTAAGGCGCAGGTTGTTTATAAATTCCGTGGTTGTCTGACCGCAGTATTTTTTCATGCTTCTTGAAAGGTGCTCCTGGGTTTTGCCGCTGAGGCGCACCATGGCGTCAAGTCCTTCCGAAAAATACTTGTATTCCTGCATCCTTTTCATAAGGTCTGAAAGCCATTTCGGAATTTCTTCCGATTCTTCGGTGCGGCGTGCAAAGTAGTCGGTGCAGAGCGTGGCGATGAGCGACTTGCAGTACAAATTTTTCTTTCGGCTGTTATTATAAGGAAGAGAGTTGATTTTTCGCATAAGTTTTTGTACTCTCTGACAGTCCGCCTCCGAAAGAAGCGCTTTTGGCGGCTGTTTTGCGGAGAGTATGCTCCGTGACGGGAATTCCTTTCCTAAGTAAAGAAAAAGACTGTCCGCTATTTCGCCCGAAAATGAAAGGTTTATAAAGCTGTAAGACGACTGCTCATGACCGTAGGAATGTACATCCGACGGTCGGATAAAAACAAGAGTTCCGCGCCTTAAAAATTCTACCGAACCGTTGACGGAATGCTTTGTCCGATCGGTCAGGGTAAGAAAAATTTCATAATACTCGTGCGTGTGAAGCACCTCTTTTTCCGTGTCGCTTGTTATAAAACGGCAGCGGAAGCCCTCAGGCCAGTCAAGATGATATTCGCTTTTAAGCAGTTTGCAGTTTTTCATAATTGCACCTCTTTGCCAACAATATCAATATACTGAATTTTTATATCAATATACAAGTTGCGCAGCCTTAAAAAATAAGTTATGATAATATTACGGTTGAATTAAATATAGCACACAAAAATTCTTTTGTCAATATAAATTTCAAAATCATTTTAACAAATAATGGGGATTAAAGATGCAAAAAGACATTTTACTGATATTCAAAACACACCTTGATATAGGTTTTACTGATTTTTCAAAAAATGTGGTAAACAGATATATAAACGAATTTATCCCGAGGGCAATAAAACTCGGGTATGAATTGAAAGACAGCGATACACCGTTTGTGTGGACGGTCGGCTCGTGGCTCATATGGGAGGCGCTTAAATCCGACGACGGCACGCTTGAAAAGGCAATCCGTGACGGCGTGATTGCATGGCATGCGCTCCCGTTCACAACCCATACCGAGCTTATGAACGAAGAGCTGTTTTCGTACGGGCTTTCGATTTCAAAAGAGCTTGACAGGCGGTTTTCGAAAACCACCGTTGCCGCAAAAATGACCGATGTGCCGGGGCACACGATAGGAATGGTGCCGATTCTTCAAAAAAACGGTGTGGAATTTCTGCATATAGGCGTGAACGGCGCTACGCCTATACCGCCCGTTCCGCCGCTTTTTAAGTGGAGGTGCGGTGATTCGGAAATAACCGTTATGTATGACGGCGGCTACGGAACCGAAACGGAGCTTGACGATTTTATACTTTGCTTCGGGCATACGGGCGACAACTGCGGACCGCAGTCTGCCGACGCTATAAGGAAAATTTATGCGGAGCTTCGTGAAAATCACCCGGGTTCAAGGATAATTCCTTCAACGCTTGACGATGTTGCAAAAAGGCTGAGAAATTCTGAAAATTTGCCCGTTGTAGATAAGGAAATCGGCGATACATGGATTCACGGCGCGGGAACGGACCCGAAAAAGGTCGGAAGATACCGCGAGCTTATGCGGAAAATTAAAGGCGGCGTTAATTCGGATCCCGATATTTCGGGCAGCCTTCTGCTTGTGCCGGAGCACACATGGGGGCTGTGCGTTAAGAGATATTATCCGGACATAGACTGCTGGACGCTTAAAAGCTTTTCAAAAACCGAGGATGACCCCGACAGAATAATAATGGAAAAATCGTGGGAGGAACAGCGTGAATATTTAGAATGTGCCGAAAAAATTATGGGTGTTCCGTCAACCGGCTACAGTGTTTGCGAACCCAATCTTGAAGGCTTTGAAAAAATTGACGATGACCCCGGATTGTTTCTGGAATTTGAACTTTTTACAAGAAAAGATTATGAGCGGTACAAGGAAAAATATATCCGTCCGCCGATGTGCTCATGGAAGGAATGGGACTTTACAAAAGTAAACCTTCCGGATTATCCGAAGGAGGAACTTCGGACATGGACAACAACCTCGTGGCAAAAAGGCAATAAAAAGATTTATCTTCTGGAGTTTCCTGATTATACGGAAAAAATATTCGGGCTTCCGAAGGTGTGGGTTGAGCGTGAGGGCGAAAATCTTGAGATTTACTGGATCGGCAAAAAAGCAAACCGTCTGCCTCATGCGTTATGGCTCAAATTTACGGGGCTTTCCGAGAAGTGGCAGATACATAAAATGGGGCAGTGGATTGACCCCGAAGACATAACAGGCAGTCCGCTTATAACGGCGTTTGACCGAGGCGTAAGAAATGATGAATTTGAAATAGAGTCGCTTGATGCCTGCCTTGCGGCGCCTTTCGGAAAGAGGCTTCTTGATTATGACCTTACGCCTTCCGGGCAGGATTTATACTTAAATCTCTACAACAATATCTGGAACACGAATTTTCCGATGTGGTATTCGGATGATACAAGATTCAGATTTGTTATAAAAAAATTATAATTTTTAAGGAGGATCAGACAAATGTTAAAAAAATTATCACTTATTTTCACCGTACTTACAATTGTAAGTATGCTGTTGGTACCAACAGCATATGCTGACGGCAGCATTACGGGCACTGTTTACGGAAACGGAAGCGTTTCTGTGAATGAGGGAACGGAAGGCATAACCTTCGCATTTACACCCGGCACCGCAAATGAACTCAAAAGCTTCACGGTTGACGGCTCGGAAGTTGAGGTTACGGACAACAAGGCAACCGTATCTTCCGCAAACACCTATGAAGCGGTGTTTGAGGGCAAAGCAGGGGAAGTAACGAGAGAAATCAAGTATCTTATGGAAAACGGTGCGGTGGCTGAAAACGGGCTTTCCGCAACCGATTCGGTTAATAATCTTACTGTAAAATGGAATTCAAATACCGACAAAACACAGCCCGTTGCAACGCCTGTTGCGGGGCAGTACGGATACCTGCTTTCAAGAAATGACGGCGCAGGCACATCGAAAGAAAAATGGGAGATTAACCGAAGCGTTTCCGACGGCGGTCTGGTAAATGTCGCATCGGGAAGAAGCTATACAGCCGGGCTTTACTTCATGAACACCCATAAAACATGGGGCATCGATGTTTGGGGCAGCTACTATATCAATACCGGATATTTGAACGGCGGAAGCGAAAAGGTATTTGTCAACAATTGCGAAAGCTCATGGCGGATTATGTCCGAAACCCTGACAAAAAAAGGGATAGCGAAGGATGCGGTTACAAAAATTCCGCTTACGCCGTTTGCAGTCAGCTCCATTAATCAAAAGGGCGGGGCGGAAATAACCGACAAGTCCGCTTACTCAACGCTTGACCAGATTACGGTTGACGGTTCCCGCTGCGGAGGCTATTCGGGAGGCGGCGGAGGATTGATTTATGTTCACGGTGTTGGGTTTGAAGAAACGGTTTCCTATCACACTGTTACCGCTAATATCGGCGAAGGCGAGATGACATTTTCGAGCGAAAGCCTTAACTTCGGAAAAGACAATGACAGCGTAAAGGTTAAAAACGGTGTTGCTTTGGCAGTTGAAGATAACCGTCCTGCAACATTTACCGTTACCGCCCCGAGCGGAAAGGCCGTAAAAGAAGTTAAGTTCGGCGATGATGTTCTTACGGCAGCGGAGGGTGTATATACAATTCCTTGTGTTTCTGAAAACGGCGCAATCACTGTTATATATGAAGACAAAGCCCCCGAAACTCCCGAAGGTTACGAAAAGGCATTCAATTTTGCCGCTTATGATAAATCGGGTGAAACGGAAATTTCATATCTTACGCCTTATGCAAACAGCACCGTTACATTCGAGTTTTACGATAACGGCGTAACCGGCGGACTTGTTGCATTCAAGGATAACGATGCAAGCATTCTTTCGGAATACTTAAAGCTTTACGACAGCGAAAACTATAAATTTGTTGCGGATGTCGGAACGCCTGTTGCCAGCGAAAAAGAGGTTACGGTTGCAAGAAGCGCCGGCGCACATACGATGGTTATCAAGACATTCACAGACAGTTATGATGTGTATTTGGATAATAATCTCGTTCACAGCATAAAGCTTGACGGCAACACTTCCGGAATTAAGAAGATAACGGTTCAGAATAAGGATAAATACTATGTTTCCGGTACATCTCAAAAGCTTTACTACAAGCCGATAACTTCTGTTGAAAATAAGCCTGCGGTTTCGTCAACAAGTGTAATCGCAAATTCAACCTATAACGGTCAGCCGTCGGCTGTAATTTATGCAAAGGTTGAAGGCGATGCAAGCAAAACAGGCATTATTCTTAAGGACTCGGAAGGGCATGCGCTTACGCTCAACGCATATAATTCCGACGGCAAATCGCTTGTTACGACCGGAACTTTCGGAATAAGAGTTTTCGGCGCGGCAATGGTTAGCGGCAATGAATATACATATGTTCCGTTTGCCGAATATGCAGGCGGCAGCGTAAGCGCCGATGAACAGACATTTACCCTTAAATAAAGTTCTGTAAACAGGGGGAGAGGGTCGCCTTTCCCCAAAACATAAAGGAGAATGACATGAAAAAGACATTATCAATGTTTTTGGTTTTGGTTATGATTGTTTCATGCCTGGCGGTTTTTCCGGCAATGGCGGACGGCGAGATAACCGGGACTGTATGGGGCAACGGTTCGGTTTCGTTTGAAAACGGTGAAAATGGCGTAACCTTCACGCTTACTCCGGGTGCGGCAAACGAGGTTAAGTCGTTTACCGTTGACGGTTCTTTGGTTGAGGTCACGGACAACAAGGCAACCGTATCTTCCGCAAGCACCTATGAGGCAGTGTTTGAAGGCAAGGCGCAAAGCATTACCCGCGAAACACCGAAAGTTGTAATGGAAAACGGTGTTGTTGCAAATGACGGACTTTCCGTTAAAGATTCTGTAAACAAACTCCAGATGAGCAGAAATTCAGGTGGCGGAAGTGTGCCTGCGTTCGGCACGGCGGGCTATGAGATTTCAAGAACCGGGAATAATCAGGAAAGAATGACGCTGCAGAGGGAGCCTGCGGACGGTGGCCTTGCAAGAACCGCTGTAGGCAGAACATATGAACCGGTAATTTACTATACCAATACACATCCCGAATGGAACATAAATGTATGGTTCTATCAGGTTCAGATTTATACCGGATTTATGAATGATTCAAATACAAGGATATTCATAAACGGCTGCAATGACAGCTGGCATGCGAAGGCAGCAGCAATTAAGACAACAAATACAGTAAGCAATTCCACGGTTGGAAGAGCGGT
This sequence comes from uncultured Clostridia bacterium, assembly GCA_934464705.1. Taxonomy (GTDB): domain Bacteria; phylum Bacillota; class Clostridia; order HGM11514; family HGM11514; genus CAKSKB01. Next base: position 72,673 of record CAKSKB010000007.1, on the reverse strand, counting down.
TCCAGGTGCTGCATTCGCTGTTGAATCATTTACTGATAGTGACCGTAAAGAAATAACAGATAAATCCGTGTATGCAACACTCAGAAGAGCGATTTTTATTAATCCCGGTATCGGCGGATACGGTGACGGTCATGTTTATGTAAGCGGTATCAGCTTTAATGAAACTGTACCGTATCACGCAATAAAATCGGAAATCGGCGAAGGAACAATGACCGTTTCGAGCGAAAGTCTTAACTTTGGAAAAGATAACGATAATGTTAAGGTAAAAAGCGGCACAGCATTTGCGGTTGAGGACAAAAGGAACGCAAAAGTAACCGTAAAAGCGCCCGAAAATTCGCTCATCGAAAAGCTTACATATACAAAGAGCGACGAAGAGCCTACCGAAATTGCCGATGCTTCCGGTAAGTCGATTTATGAACTTGACCTTAATACGGTTGAAAAGGACGGCACAATTTCGGCAACCTATACGCAGGGTGATTTCTATAATCTTTCAATAAACATTTCGGGCGGAAACGCTTCCGTTACATACGGCGGCGAAACCTACACCGAAAGCAAGACCGTAAAAACCGTAGGCGCAGCAGATAAGGCGACAATCACGGCTGCAAAAGGCTTTGAAATCGAGTCCGTTACATATGACGGAAGTCAGATAGAACTTAAAAGCAAAAAGACTGTTTCGGTAAATATTGAAAACAAAGAAGCAACTCTTGCGGTTGTAATCAAACCCTCGGAGGATGGCGGCGTAACGCTTTATGTTTCGCCCGAAGGCTCCGCAAACCCCGACGGCACAATAGATAACCCCTTTAAGACCCCCGAGGAGGCTTTAGGCGAGGTTAAAAGGCTTAAAGATAACGACCTTCTCGATGAAGGCACAATCACGGTTTATTTGAGGGGCGGCACATATAACAGAACATCGTCGCTTTCGTTTGATTCTTCAAATTCGGGAACAGAAACCTCTCCTATAGTAATTGCTTCGTATCCCGGAGAGCGTGCAAAATTCAGCGGCGGCTTGAAGCTTGACCCGAGCACGGTTCAGAAGGTTACAGATGAAAATATCCTGAACAGAATCATCGACCCTTACGCAAAAACCAAGCTCGTGCAGGTTGACCTCGGCGCAGCAGGTGCAAAAAATCTTTATAATATTCCCGACAGCGGATATTCGCACCCGTGGGTAACCGAGTTTTTCATGAACGGCAGCGCAATGACAATTGCACGCTGGCCGAACGATGAAAAAACGGACGCATTCGTAAAAGTTGCTTCGGTTGAAGGAAGTGATAAAAGCAAGCCGATAACCATAGGCTATGATGACCCGACAAACCGTGCGCAGCGATGGGGTGCGGACGCTGTTAAAAGTATGTATATAAAGGGCGGCCTTGCAACCGAATATACAATTGCGTTCAGCCGCGTAAGCGCTCTTAATGCAGAGGAAAATAAGGTTACAACAAAGAAATCGATAGAGGTTCCCGGTACAAAATGGGGCAAGTTTTATTTCATGAATATTCTTGACGAAATTGATGTTCCCGGAGAATATTTCATCGACAATGAAAATAAAATGCTGTATTTCTACCCGATTTCGGACGATATTGAAAATTCCGAGCTTGTGGTTTCGCAGCTTGAAGATGCCGTAATCAAAGGCGAAGGTGCCGCCTGGATTACGCTCAAGGACCTTGATTTTGCATACAGCAAGATGACGCCGGTAAACATTAAAGGAAACCACATAACAATTGACGGCTGCACGGTTTCTGATATCGGCGAAAACGCCGTAACTGCAGTAGGTACGGATATAACGGTTAAAAACTGCAATATATTTGACATCGCCGGAAACGGAATTAACCTTGAGTGCCCCGAGGAAAACCGCGAAAAGCTTATCCCTGACGGCAACAGAATCATAAATAACAGAATACACAACACATCGAGAATTTCGCAGTCGGTAAGCTATCCTGTAACAATCGGCTATGCAAACGGGCTTGAAATCGCAAATAATGAAATTTACGATTGCTCCGGCATGGCGATAAGGCTTTGGAGGGCGAACGATGTTACAATCCGCGACAACGAAATCTATAATGCGCTTCGCTATACCTCCGATAACGGCGCAATCTACTGGGGAAGGGATATAACCACCCTCGGCAACCGTGTGCTTCACAATTACATTCACGATGTCGGCAATGAGTACGGCGGTTACGGTACGCAGGGCGTATTTACTGATGACTGCGGCTCGGGACCGTATATGGCGGACAATATCCTTTATAAGGCCGGCACTTATGCTTATAAAACCAACTGCGGTAACTATTCAAAGCTTGAAAACAACCTGATTATTGATACTCCGAATGCCGGGTATTTCCAGGTGGTTCCGCAGAGCAGATATTGGCTCAAGGTTGTCGGAAAATGGCCTAATAAAGACGGTTCCCCCGACCCGTGGGGACAGTGGACATACAATAAGGGCGAGCAGTATATGAAAAACGAGCTTTGGAAGGAGCATTATAAGGGCACGCAGTGGGAAAATATTTTCTCCGATTTCTCGATTGACCTTTATAATCAGATAAAAGACCTTTCAAACAAAGAAGGTACGGAGGATGCGAACAAGCTTTTGGAATTTGCGGCGGAGCATGCACCGAAGAATGTGAATTATTTCGGCGAAAACGCCCTTTTCGGAACTCCTGTCGGCTATGAAGCCGCAATTAAGGGTACAAACTACTCCACAGCAATAAATGACCGAAGTAAAGCATATTTCAAAGACTACGGCAAGGACTTTTCGCTTACGGAAGAAGGTCTGGCAGCAATCAGAAAGAGTGTTCCCGGCTTTGAAAATATCAGCATGGAAGGAATCGGTCTTACATCGGCAGTCGGCGGAAACAAGCCGAATGCATCCGCGCTTGTGCTTACCAAAAATGCAGACGGAATTAAGCTCGGCTACAGATTTGAGGACGCAGATTCCGACCATGAGGGCTTCACGAAGGTGAACTGGTATGTGTCCGACAGCGAAAACGGTGAATACACTCTCATCCGTGATAAACACGACAGAGTTTTGCCGCTTGATGACAGTCTTAAGGGCAAGTTCGTTTATGCCGAACTGACGGTTTACGACGCACAGGGTCTGCACGGCGAAACGGTTAAGTCGGATGCTGTAAACACCGACAAAACCGAGGATTTGTCGGGTGCGCTAAAAGAACAGCTTGACGAAGCAAATCGGCTTTTGGAAAATGTTGAAAAAGGCGAAAGCTTCGGTCAGATTAAAGAGGAAGATTACAACAAGCTTAAATCTGCCGTTGACAACGCAAAAACTGCGGATATGGAAACCGTAATTTCCGTAAAAGAAGCGATTGGCAATTTCAAATCTGCAATAAATCAGAAGGACGGCGAGGTTTCGGGAACGCTTCCGATATTCTCGTTTATGACCGACAAAACCTTTGAAATAACCGACAATTCTGCACTTAAGCTCGAAGCAGGTAAGGCACTTCCGAAGGTAACGGTAAGCGGTTATGTTACAATTGACGGCACAAAACAGCCGGCAACGCTTACAATCCCCAAGGGAACGGTGATTGAGGGCAGCGGCTTTGTAACCGTAAATCTCTTCGGCGAAAAGGCTTCCCCGAGTGTTTCGGTTGAAGGCGAAAAGATTACGGCGCTTAAGCTGACGGACGAAAAAATCAATGCAAGCGCTGATATTGAACTTACCGTCGGCGGTGGATTCAGAAAGACCGTCGGTTATGTGAACGGTACGGCAGTATCTCTTATCTCCGGCTCGAACGGATATACGAAGGAAAAATTCGAGAGCGACGGAGTTAAAATTAAAACAACAAAACTCGGCGAAATTGTGTTTTATACGAAGTCTGCAAATCAGACCGATGACCCGACCCCCGACAACCCCGGCGGTGGCGGAGGCGGAACAACCACCAAACCTTCAGGCAACAAGGGAACAAACGGGTTCTATTCAGGCGAAACCACAAACCCGAGTATCTCAAATCCGTTTACGGATATGGTAAACCATTGGGCAGCGGCTGATGTTTTGGCAATGAACAAGGCAGGCATAGTTTCGGGTGTTTCGGATACTCTCTTTGACCCCGACAGAAACATCACAAGAGCAGAATTTGCCGCAATTATCGCAAGAGCGCTCAAGCTTAACGATAAAACGGCAGACTACAAAGATGTAAGCGATGAATGGTTTGCACCTTATGTGGGTGCTTCCAGTGATGCAGGAATTATATCGGGCTATGACGGATATTTCAGACCTAACGATAATATCACAAGACAGGAAATGGCAGTAATTATAGTTAACGCTTATTCCTACCTTGAAAAGCAAGGCGCAAACGGCGGAATCGATAACTTCACCGATAAAGCCAAAATTGCGGACTGGGCAAAAGCGGCGGTTGACACGGCAAGTTCAGTCGGCTTAATCTCCGGCATGGGCGACGGAACATTCTCGCCGTCAGCCAACGCAACCCGCGCACAGGCGGCAAGTATTGTAAGGCGACTGCTCGGCTAAGCGATTACTTGATAAATAAATAGCTTTATCTCTCTCCTTATTTAAACCTCCTTCGGCGGAAACCGCCGGGGAGGTTTTTTGCAATCGGGCAGCGGTATATCGATAAATATATTACCGGTATGTAAAATAAACACTTGCAAAATGTCGTAAATTGTTGTAAAATAGTATATGTATAATACTAAGAAGAGAAGGTGCACTATGAACAAAATTTCAATTATCGGAACAGGCAGTGTAGGCTCTACGATTGCGTATACGCTTACCGTTATGGGTATCGCCTCCGAAATCGTTATGATTGATATCAATAACGAAAAGGCACTCGGTGAGGCGCTTGACATAAGACAGGGTACGCCGTTTTGCGGTGCATGCTCGGTTTATGCCGGCAACTACAGCGATGCGAACGATTCGGACATCGTAATACTTACCTCCGGAATTGCGAGAAAGCCCGGGCAGTCAAGGCTTGAACTTGCGCAGACCAATGTTAATATCACAAAACAGATTATTCCGGAAATCACAAGGCACGCTCCCAATGCCGTATATATAATAGTAAGCAATCCGGTTGATGTGCTGACATATACATTCTGCAAAAATTCGGGACTTCCCGAAAACAGAATTATCGGCTCGGGTACGATACTCGATACGGCGCGCCTTCGTGCAAGGCTTTCGGAGTACTATAATATCAGCCAGACAAATGTGCACGCATATGTGTTCGGTGAGCACGGCGATTCGTCTTTCATACCGTGGTCGGTTGCGAACATCTCGAATGTTCCGATTAACGACTGCGACAAGCTTATAAATACTCCCGATAACATAACCCTCCCGAGTTTTAACCACAATGATGTTGAAAAGTATGTGCGAAAGTCCGGCGGAATAGTAATTGAAAGAAAGGGCGCAACCTTCTATGCGGTGTCGGCGTCGGTCTGTCACATCTGCAAGTGCATTCTTACCGGTATCGATACCACGATGACGGTTTCTACAATGATGCACGGCGAGTACGGCGTTGACGATGTTGCTCTCAGTGTACTTAATATAATAGGTAAAGACGGGGTTCGTTCAAAGGTTCTCATGCCGCTTACCGATGAGGAAACGGTTAAGCTCCGCCGCAGCGGCGATACGCTTAAAGAAGTAATTAATAATCTTGATATATAAAGGTGGTAATTAGTTATGGAATACAGAATTGAGCATGATTCCATGGGTGAGGTTAAGGTTCCGGCGGATCGTCTTTGGGCGGCGCAGACGGAGCGCAGCCATGAGAATTTTAAGATAGGCGTCGGGATTGAAACAATGCCGCGTGAAATAACGCATGCGTTCGGGATACTCAAAAAAGCGGCGGCGCTTGCCAATGCCGAACTTAAACCCGAAAAAATGACGGAAAAGAAGCTCTCCGCAATTGCTGAGGCGTGCGATGAGGTGATTTCCGGCGAACTTAACGACCATTTTCCGCTTGTTGTATGGCAGACGGGGTCGGGCACACAGTCCAACATGAACGCAAACGAGGTTATTGCGAACAGGGCAAACGCAATTGCCGGCGAAAAGATAATTCACCCAAATGACGATGTTAATATGAGCCAGTCGTCAAACGATACATTCCCGACGGCAATGCACATTTCGGCTGTCAGCATTGTTTCCGACAAACTGATTCCGGCAATTGAGGGGCTTATTGAAGTGTTCAAAAAACTTGAAGCCGAAAATGAGGGGATTGTGAAATCGGGAAGAACGCACCTTCAGGACGCAACCCCCATTAAGTTCAGCCAGGAAATAAGCGGCTGGAGGGCAAGTCTTGAACGCGATGTTGAACTTCTGAAACTTTCGCTCAAACCGCTTTACGAGCTTGCTCTCGGCGGAACGGCTGTCGGAACCGGGCTTAACGCGCCCAAGGGATTTTCCGAGCTTGTAGCAAAGAAAACCGCGGAGCTTACGGGAAAACCGTTTGTCACGGCGGAAAATAAGTTCCATGCGCTTACATCCAAGGATGAAATCGTCTTCGCTCACGGCGCAATCAAGGCAACCGCCTGCGATATGATGAAGATTGCAAACGATGTGCGCTGGCTTGCTTCGGGGCCGAGAGACGGTCTCGGGGAAATTCATATTCCCGAAAACGAGCCGGGTTCATCGATAATGCCCGGTAAGGTCAACCCCACCCAGTGCGAAGCGGTAACTATGGTTGCGGTTCAGGTAATGGGTAATGATGCGGCAGTATCTTTTGCTGCGTCGCAGGGTAATTTTGAACTAAATGTATTCATGCCCGTTACGGCTTATAACTTTTTGCAGTCGGCAAGGCTTCTGGCGGAGGCGATTGTGTCGTTTACCGTGAACTGTGCTGTCGGAATTACGGCAAATAAAGAAAAAATGCACCATAATCTGCATAACTCGCTTATGCTTGTTACGGCGCTTAACCCTTATATCGGCTACGAGAATGCCGCAAAAACCGCAAAGCTTGCGTTTAAGGAAAATATCTCGCTTAAAGAGGCTTGCGTGAAACTCGGATTTTTGACCGGGGAGCGGTTTGATGAGGTGTTCCACCCCGAACAGATGGTATAAATGGAGGTAGAACTATGAAGGTCAGTTATTTTCCGGGTTGTACTCTCCGGACAAAAGCAAAAGAGCTTGACTTTTACGCAAGGCGCTGCGGTGAGGTTTTGGGTGCCGAGCTTTGTGAAATCGAAAACTGGCAGTGCTGCGGCGGCGTTTATATTAGCGCCAAAGATGAGATTGCGTCAAAGCTGCCGAGTGTCCGTGCGCTCTGCGCTGCGGAAAAGGACGGTACACCCCTTGTTACGGTTTGCTCAGCATGTCATAATGTTATTAAGCAGACAAATCATGAGTTTTTGACAAATCCCGATTTTGCGGCAAAGGTTACGGCGTATATGGCGCAGGATAAAGAACCCTCCGTCTATAACGGCGGAACGGAGGTTCTTCATTATCTTGAACTGCTTCGTGATAAAATCGGGTTCGACAAAATAAAAGCTGCGGTTAAAAATCCGCTTACCGGAAGAAAAATTGCGGCATATTACGGCTGCTTGCTTCTTCGCCCCGGCAAGGTTATGGCGATGGATGATCCCGAAAACCCGAAGATTATTGAAGACTTCATTTCATCTCTCGGTGCGGAAGCGGTTTTGTATCCCGAAAGGAACGAATGCTGCGGCGGTTATGTTGTGCTTGAAGATAAGGCGCAGGCAGGCGCGCGCAGTATGAAGGTTTCCGAAAGCGCAAAGTCGCACGGTGCGGAAATGATTGTTACAGCCTGTCCGCTTTGTAAGTACAATCTTGCCCGAAGCGGAAGCGATATTCCGGTTGTGTATTTTACCGAGCTGCTTGCAGAGGCCCTCGGTGTGAAGGAGGAATACGATGGATAAAAATGAACTCAAACGGGAGCAGATACTGAGAATGAGCGGCGTCAATCCGAAAAAATGTATGAGATGCGGCAAATGCTCGGGTACCTGCCCGTCGTATAACGAAATGGAATACCATCCGCACCAGTTTGTATATATGGTGGAAACGGGCAATATAGAGCCTCTTTTGAAATCGAATTCCATATATAAATGTCTGTCGTGTTTTGCGTGCGTGGACAGATGCCCCAGAGGCGTTGAGCCGGCAAAGCTTGTCGAGGCTTTAAGGCTTACGGTAATCCGCGAAAAGGGCGCAAATCACCTGACCGCAAACGATATACCCGAAATTATCGACGATGATATGCCCCAGCAGGCAGTCATGAGCGCATTAAGAAAATATTCAAAATAGAAAGGAGAGCAAAACCAATGCAAAGAATCGGAGTGTTTGTCTGTCATTGCGGCACGAATATCGCCGGAACGGTCGATGTCAAAACCGTGGCGGAACGCCTGAAATCGGAGCCGGGAGTTGTTTTCTCCACCGATTATCAGTACATGTGCTCGCAGGCAGGGCAGAACATGATTAAAGACGCCGTAAAGGAACATAACCTTACGGGAATAGTGGTGTGCTCCTGCTCACCCCGTATGCATGAGGCGACATTCAGAAAAACCGCCGCAGCAGCAGGAATAAACCCGTATATGGTTGAAATAGCCAATATCCGCGAGCAGTGCTCGTGGGTTCATAAAGAAATGCCCCTCGGAACGGAAAAGGCGGTAATCCTCGGAAAAGCAGCGGTTGCAAAAGTTAACCTCAATACGCCTCTTACCCCGGGAGAAAGCCCCGTTACCAAGCGTGCCCTCGTTATAGGCGGCGGAATTGCCGGAATCCAGACCGCACTTGACATTGCGGATGCGGGATTCCCTGTTGATATTGTTGAAACAAAGCCCACAATCGGCGGAAAAATGGCGCAGCTTGATAAGACTTTCCCGACGCTCGACTGCGCAGCTTGTATTCTTACGCCTAAGATGGTTGATGTGGCGCAGAATGATAAAATCAGGATTTTCTCTTATTCGGAGGTAACCGAAGTCGGCGGTTTTGTCGGCAATTTCGAGGTTACCATAAAGAGAAAAGCAAGATATGTAAAAGAGGATGTCTGCACGGGCTGCGGCGCTTGTACGGAGAAATGTCCTCAGAAGAAGGTTCCGAACGAGTTCAACCTCGGAATGGATAACCGCCGCGCAATATATATTCCGTTTGCACAGGCTGTGCCGAAGGTCGCAACTATCGACCCGAGCGTCTGCACGATGCTCAAAACCGGCAAATGCGGCGTGTGCTCAAAAGTCTGCACTGCCGGTGCTATCGACTACAGCGCAAAGGACGAGTTTGTGACAGAAAAGTACGGCGCCATCGTTGCCGCAACCGGCTTTAACCCCATTTCGATGGATAAGTTTGATGAGTATGCGTATTCGCAGTCAAAGGATGTTATCACATCTTTGGAATTTGAAAGGCTTACAAATGCGGCAGGCCCTACCGGCGGCAAGCTTTTAAGACCGTCCGACGGCGAACACCCTCATACAATCGTGTTTGTTCAGTGCGTAGGCTCGAGGTGCTCTGCGTGCAGCGATAAGGGTAAGGAATACTGCTCCAAAATTTGCTGTATGTATACTGCAAAGCATGCAATGCTGACCCGCGATAAGTACCCGGATACCGATGTTTATGTGTTCTATATAGATGTAAGAACGCCAGGTAAGAATTTTGATGAATTCTACCGCCGTGCGGTTGAGGAATACGGAGTTCACTATATAAAGGGCATGGTCGGCAAGGTTTCGCCCGAAGGCGGAAAACTTAAGGTGCAGGCGTCCGATCTTCTTGCCGGTGAGCAGCTTCATATCGATGCGGATCTTGTGGTTCTGGCGGCCGCTATCGAGCCGGATAAGTCCGCAAGACCCCTTGCAACGATGCTTACCGCAAGCATGGATACCAACGATTTCTTCACAGAAGCTCACCCGAAGTTAAGACCCGTCGAAAGCCCGACTGCGGGCGTGTTCCTCTCAGGTGCGTGCCAGGGTCCTAAGGATATTCCGGAAACCGTTTCCCAGGCGGGTGCGGCTGCATCCAAGGTAATAGGGCTTTTGGCAAAGGATAAGCTTACGGGCAACCCTTGCGTTGCCCATTCGGACGAGATGATGTGCAACGGCTGCTCGACTTGTGAAAATGTCTGCCCGTACGGCGCAATTTCGTACATCGACAAGGAGTTCAGAATGCCCGACAGAACAACAAAGGTTCGCCGCGTTGCATCGGTCAATGAGGCGGTGTGTCAGGGCTGCGGCGCTTGTACGGTCGCTTGTATGTCCGGGGCGATGGACCTTAAGGGATTCCTTAACAGACAAATTATGGCGGAGGTGGACGCAATATGCAAATAAACGAATACAAACCGCTCATTGTGGCATTTTGCTGCAATTGGTGTTCATATGCCGGCGCCGACCTTGCCGGTAATAACAGGCTCAGCTATCCGGCTGATGTAAAGATAATCAGAGTGCCCTGTTCGTGCAGGGTAAACCCGATGTTCATACTGAGGGCGTTCCAGAGGGGTGCCGACGGCGTAATCATCTGCGGCTGCCACCCGGGCGACTGCCACTATACATCGGGCAATTACTATACAAGAAGGCGTATGTCGCTGCTTTTCTCAATGCTCGACTACCTCGGGATTGAAAAGGAGCGCACAAGAGTAGAATGGGTCAGCGCGGCTGAGGGCGCAAAGTTTGCCGAAACCATGAACGACTTTGCAAAAACCGTTGCGGGCCTTGGCGAAAACAAAAGATTGGAGGATTTACGATGCAAAAAATAGAGCGTGAAATTCTCGTAAAAAAAGCAAAGGAACTGCTTGCAAACGGAACTGTCGCAAGGGTTCTCGGCTGGCGTGAGGGCGAGTTTTCGTACGATGTAACTCCGGCTGTTTTTAAGGCGGAGGAGGAACTGGATTCCTTTGTCTGGAACGATTTCTGCGGAGCAAACCTTTCAAAATACTTGGTACGTGAGGCAGCAAAGGACGGCAAGGTGCTTGTTTTCCTTAAGCCGTGCGACACATACAGTTTCAATCAGCTGCTGACCGAGCACAGGTTTAACCGTGAAAATGTTTATGTGGTTGGCATTCCGTGCGAAGGCATGATTGATATCAATAAACTGAAAAATGCGGCTGACGGTGTGGTTTCCGCATCGGCAGACGGCGAAAATACCGTGATTTCAACACTTTATGACGGTGATGTTACGATCGGAACCGCCGTTCTTCTTGCCGAAAGGTGCAAAAACTGCAAGTCGAAAAAGCACATGGCTTATGACGAGCTTTTGGGTGAGGACGGCGAAATTTTGGAGTCCGACCGCTTTGACGAGGTTGAAAAAATCGAAAAAATGACTCCCGATGAGCGTTTCAGCTTCTGGCAGGGCGAGCTTTCAAGATGTATCCGCTGCAACGCCTGTCGTGATGTGTGCCCGGCATGCACCTGTGAAAAGTGCGTATTCGGCAACCCCGATTCGGGCGTTGAAAACAAGGCGGCTGCTGACTCTTTTGAAGAAAAAATGTTTCATATAATCCGTGCGTTCCATGTTGCCGGAAGATGTACCGACTGCGGAGAGTGCTCAAGGGTATGTCCGCAGAGGATACCGCTGCATCTTCTCAACCGCAAGTTTATAAAGGATATAAACGGTTTTTACGGTGAGTATCAGGCCGGTGCGGAGGTCGGCAGCCGTGCGCCGGTTGTTAACTACACCGAGAACGATTGCGAGCCTTCCGAGGCTGTGGAAAGGAGCGGTTCAAATGCGTAAAATCGAGCTTTCAAAACTTGACCTTCTTTTTGCGAAAATCTTGGAGAACGGTAAGCTTTATATCCCGGTTGATGAAAACGGCGGCGCAAAATTCGAGCCGTGGTCGGAAGGGAAGCAACTTTCGGACGCGCTTAACACCGTAAGGTCGGCAAAGGACTTTTTCTTCCCGCAGACGGAAAATCTTATGGATTTTAAAACCGAGGGCAAAACAATCGAGATTATAGATACGAGAAAAGAATGTGAAGATTTCGTGCTTTTCGGTGTGCGTGCGTGCGATGTGAAAAGCTTTGAAATCCTGGACCGTGTTTTCCTTTCGGAGCCTGTGGACACCTATTACAAAAACCGCAGAGAGCATGCGGTTATAATGTCAATGGCTTGCGTTAAGCCTTCCGAAACCTGCTTTTGCAAAAACTTCGGGATTGACCCTTCCGAGCCTTCGGGGGATATTGAGTGCTATAAAACCGAGTCTGCGCTTTTCATGAATTCCAAAACCGAAAAGGGCGAAACGCTTCTGCGTGCCCTTGAGGGGATAACCGAAAATGCGGATGAATCAGAGGTTTCGGCGCAGAAAGAGCTTATAAACGACAGAATGAATAAACTGCCGCTCCGTTCTCTTTCGGCGGATAAATTCGGAAAAGACAAGACGGCGGAATTTTTTGACGCTCCCGAGTGGGAGGAGCTTTCGGAAAGCTGCCTCGGGTGCGGAACCTGCACATTCGTGTGCCCGACCTGCCAGTGCTACGATATAAAGGATTTCAATACAGGTCACGGTATCAAACGATTCAGATGTTGGGATTCCTGTATGTATTCGGACTTTACAAAGATGTCGGCAGGACAGCCGAGGCTTACCCAGAAGGAGCGCTTCCGCCAGAGATTTATGCATAAGCTTGTGTATTATCCCACGAATAATGACGGACTGTTTTCGTGCGTCGGCTGCGGAAGATGTCTTGCGAAATGTCCTATTCAGATGAACATCGTAAAGGTTATGAAAAAGCTGGGAGGTAAGAAAAATGGCTGATATTAAAGAAACTCTTATTCCGGTTATCGGCGTTGTTACCGATATAAGAATAGATACTCCCGATGTCAAAACCTTCCGTGTGGTAACGCCGGACGGTAAAAAAGCGTTTGAGCATAAGCCCGGGCAGTGCGCAATGCTTTCGATTCCGGGTGTGGGCGAGGCGATGTTTTCTATCACATCTTCACCCACGAACGAGGAATTTATGGAGTTCTCCATTAAAAAGTGCGGCTGTGTGACGGATTGGCTTCATTCGATGGAGGTGGGTCAGCAAATCACAATCCGCGGACCTTACGGCAGACCGTTCCCGGTTGACGATGAGTTCAAGGGCAAGGATATGCTGTTTATTGCCGGCGGTATCGGTCTTGCGCCGCTCCGCTCGGTTATAAACTACTGCCGCCATTACCGTGACAGATATGGAAAAATTGATATTGTATACGGTTCGAGAAGCATGCAGGATCTGGTTGATTATAAAGAAATAATCGACGAGTGGGCAAAGGACGAGGGCGTGAATGTTTACCTCACAATCGACCGTGAACAGGAAGGCTGGGACGGGCATGTCGGGTTTGTTCCGAACTATGTAAAAGAACTCGGCTTTTCGACCGATAAAACCGCTGTTCTCTGCGGACCGCCGATAATGATTAAGTTTACGCTTTCGGGGCTCCTGGAGCTCGGGTTCGATAAAACCCAGGTTTACACCACTATGGAACTTCGTATGAAATGCGGTATCGGTAAGTGCGGAAGGTGCAATATCGGTGCAAAATATGTCTGCAAGGACGGTCCGGTTTTCAGATGTGATGAGCTTGATGAGCTCCCCGATGAATATTGATAAGGAGTTGAAATTATGGAAAATATGGTTGATGTATATCTGTTCGGAAAAAAGTACAGCGTTCCGGATAACCTCACAATAATGCGTGCCATGGAATATGCCGGCTATCAGCTTGTAAGGGGCTGCGGCTGCCGTAACGGATTCTGCGGAGCGTGCGCAACGATTTACCGTATAAAGGGCGACAGGGAGCTTAAAACCTGCCTTGCCTGTCAGACCAAGGTTGAAAACAATATGTATGTTGCAACGCTGCCGTTTTTCCCGCTCGTGAAGGAAGTGTACGACATCGAAAAGGTTAAGCCTACGGAAACGATAATGATGCAGCTTTATCCCGAGATTTATGCCTGCGTGGGCTGCAATGCCTGCACAAAATCGTGCACGCAGAGCCTTAATGTTATGCAGTACATTGCATATGCTCAAAGGGGCGAGTTCGATAAGTGCGCAGAGGAATCGTTTGACTGCGTAATGTGCGGTGTTTGTTCATCAAGATGCCCGGCAGGAATTTCGCATCCTCAGGTTGCAATGCTTGCAAGAAGGCTCAACGGAAAGTATCTTGCTCCTAAGTCCGAGCATCTTGAAAACCGTGTTCGGGAAATCGAAAACGGTACCTTCAACGACCTTATCGAGGCACTTATGGGCAAGCCCGTTGAGGAACTGAAGGAGCTTTACAATAACAGAGAAATCGAGAAGTAAGGAGGCGGAATTTATGTATTCGGAAGAATTTCAGAAATCACTTAAGGCCGTTGAGACGGCGAGGGATGAAAATACGGCGTATGAACCGGCGCGTATGACTGCGCAGGAAAAGGAGGACCTCCTTGCCGCGTATCATCCGGACTATAAAAAAAGCGAGTTTTCGGAACTGAAAATAGGACCCAATAAGGGCGAAAAGGTTCCGCATGAACTTTGCGAAATGCTTCAGGCTCACAGCAGGATAAGCGAGGGCGATGTTGACCTTGGCGATATAAAATATGATGTCGATGTGCTGATTATCGGCGGCGGCGGAGCGGGTGCTTCTGCGGCGGTTGAGGCGGACGAGGCAGGCGCAAAGGCAATGATTGTCACAAAACTCAGAATCGGCGACGCAAACACAATGATGGCGGAAGGCGGAATCCAGGCGGCGGATAAGGAAAACGATTCCCCGGCAATTCATTTTCTGGACGCTTTCGGCGGCGGCCATTTTGCTGCCAAGCGTGAGCTGCTTTCAAAACTCGTGTGCGACGCTCCCGGTGCAATTAAGTGGCTCGGCGACCTCGGCGTGGAATTTGACAAGGCGCCCGACGGCACAATGATTACAACCCACGGCGGCGGAACCTCGAGAAAGAGAATGCACGCTGCAAAGGATTATTCCGGTGCGGAAATTATGAGAACGCTCCGTGATGAGGTTCTGAACCGCGGTATTCCGGTTGTTGATTTCACATCGGCTGTTGAGCTTATAACGGACGGCAGCGGCAAGGTTACCGGTGCTGTACTTATGAATATGGAAACCAAGGAACTCATGGTTGCAAGGGCAAAAACCGTAATTATCGCAACCGGCGGTGCGGGCAGAATGCATTATCAGGGATTCCCGACATCAAACCACTATGGTGCAACGGCGGACGGTCTTGTGCTCGGCTACCGTGCAGGCGCAAAGCTTCTTTATGCAGATACGCTCCAGTATCACCCGACCGGCGCAGCGTTTCCGCAGCAGATTTTCGGTGCGCTTGTAACCGAAAAAGTCCGTTCTCTCGGTGCAAAGCTTGTTAACCGTGACGGCAAGGTGTTCATGCATCCGCTTGAAACCCGTGATGTTGCGGCAGCTTCGATAATAAGAGAGTGCTCCGACAGAGGCGAGGGTGTTGACACCGGAAGCGGCAAGGCTGTATGGCTCGATACCCCGATGATTGAAAAAATCGGCGGAGAGGGCACAATCGAAAAGCGTATTCCGGCGATGCTCCGTATGTTCATGAGCTACGGAATAGATATAAGAAAAGAGCCTATTCTGGTTTATCCTACGCTTCATTATCAGAACGGCGGTCTGGATATCAATGTTGACGGAACAACCCCGAATGTTGAAAATCTGTTCGTTGCGGGTGAGGCAGTCGGCGGAATCCACGGCAGAAACAGACTTATGGGCAATTCGCTTCTTGACATAATCGTGTTCGGAAGAAGTGCCGGTAAAAACGCTGCCGAAAAAGCAAAATCGACCGAACCCGGAAAGCTTTCCCTTTCGCATATATCAAAATTCGATAGGGAAAGAGCCGAAGCGGGCATTGAAACTGATGCGGTTTCGCCTAAACTCCTCCCCGATTACACAAGAAAGGATAAAGAAGCATGACGGATTTACTTGAAGCGTTAACCATATTTTGTTTCGGGCTTTCATGGCCTATATCAATCAGAAAGTCGATAGTTTCGAGAACCGCAAAGGGCAAAAGCCTGTTCTTTGAGGTTTTCCTTCTTATCGGTTATGCCTGCGGAATAGCACGCAAAATCATACAGGTAACGGAAGGAAGCTCCGGTTTTCTGTTCTATCTCAGCTTTTTCTTCTATGTGCTCAACTTTATCGAAATCTCGATAGATGTTGCGCTCTATTTCAGAAACAAAAAGCTTGACGAACTTGCCGACGCCGCAAAATGAATTATCTAAAGGGGGCTGCTTAACATGAACCGTGCGGAGGTTTCGCGCGCAACACTTGGGCGTGTGCCGATGTATCTTAAATACTTAAAAGATAAAAATGACCCCGGCGGCAACATCTCGGCAACCGCTCTTGCAAAAGAACTCGGTCTTGGGGATGTTCAGGTGAGGAAGGACCTTGCCGCAGTCAGCGGTGACGGCAGACCCAAAACGGGGTATAATATCGGCAGGCTTACTGCGGCTCTTGAGGGCTTTCTTGTCGGCGGCGATAAAACCAAGGTTGTGCTTGTCGGCGCCGGAAAGCTCGGCAGTGCACTGCTCGATTACGGCGGATTTGACGAGTACGGGCTTGAAATTTCGGCGGCATTCGATATTGACGCACACGTCAAAAAATCCGTTAAGCCGGTGTATGATATATCGGAACTTGAAGGCTTTTGCCGTAAAGAGAATATAAAAATCGGAATAATCGCCGTACCGGCAAGCGCTGCAGAGGATGTGTGCCGCCGTATGATAAATGCCGGGATACGCGGTATTCTGTGCTTTGCGCCGTGCCGTCTTGAGGTGCCGGAGGGTGTTTCTGTGAAATACGAGAATATGGCGCTTTCATTGGCCCATTTAAGCAGAACTATATAATAAGGTGCGCCTTGGCTTCGTTTTTCCGTTGCCAAAGCGCACTTTTTTCGGAGGAATAAATATGCTTGATTTAATGTTTAAAAGTATTATCGATCAGGACAGTGCCGCAGTTGTAATATGCGATACGGATTCCGTTATCGTGTATATGAACCCTTCCGCAGTGAAGCGTTATCACGGGAATCTGACCGGCAGCAGCCTTAAAAACTGCCATAACGAAAAGTCGTGCGAACTGATAGATAAGGTGCTTGCATGGTTCAAAAATAGTGCGGATAACAATATAATGTTTACATATCACAATGAAAAAGAAAACAAAGATGTGTATATGGTTGCCCTGAGAGATGAAAGCGGTAACCTCATCGGGTACTACGAAAAGCATGAGTACAGAAACATGGAGACCTCAAAGCCTTATATGTTTCTGTAAGGGGGATATAATATGATGTTTTTCGACAGGGACTTGCGGAAACTTATTATTCCGCTGTTCATAGAGCAATTCCTTTTGATGTTTGTGGTATAAATTGCAAAAGCGGACGCATTTCCGACTGATTTGATTAATAATTAAGAAACGGATTTGATATTTTGAGGACGAATATAAAGAAATTCGCAGTGCATTTTTTTGACCGTGAACTCGATTTCCGTGTACGGCTTTTTAATGTGCTTGCCATAGCCGGAACCGCAATCAGCGCCGCAACGCTCCTTTTGAATATGATAACGGCAATGTGGGCAAGTGCAGCGCTCAGTGCGGTTCTTACGGTGCTTTCCGCCGGATTGCTGATATTTACATATAAGACGGGGAAATACCGTGTGGGGTATCTTGTTACGATTGCTGTTATTTTTATGCTGCTATTTCCGATATTGTTTTTCACATCGGGAGGGTACAGGGGCGGTATGCCGTCGATGTTCATTTTTGCGGTTCTTTTTACCGTGCTGATGCTTGAAGGGAAAACCGCACTGTTTGTATCGGTTGCCGAAATCCTGGAATATATTGCGGTTTCGGTTATCGGATACCTCAATCCCGGGCTTGTTACATGGTTTGCGGCGGAGTCCGAAATGCTTGCGGATATTCTTATTACAACGACAGCCGTCGCCGTATCCTGCGGAGTTGTTTTATACCTTCACCTTCGCGAATATGAGGCGCAAAGGGTAAAACTTGCGGAGCAAAACGACAGGCTGAAACGAAATGACGAAGTTAAATCGGTTTTCCTTACAACCGTGGCGCACGAGATTAAAAATCCTCTGAACGCAATAAATCTGCATGCGCGCGATACCTTTGAACTGCTCGATGAGCCAAACCCGGAAATACAAATTATGAAGGAAAACCAGAAAACCATTGAAAAAATGGTTGTGCGGATTGACCGTATCGTTGTCGAACTTATGGATACCGTTGCCATTGAGCAGGGCCGTCTTTCGCTTGACCTTGCACCCGTGCGCCTGTCGCAGCTTCTGCGCGAGGCGGCGGAAAAATATTTCGGAAAAGCCGATACGGCTGACAACAAACTCGTATTAGAGCTTGACGATACTTTGCCGCTGATTTCTGCCGACTATGCAAGAATTATGCAGGTGGTAACAAATTTGCTTTCAAACAGTCTGCGGCATACGAAGAACGGTGTTATTGTAATATCGCTTAAAAAGCAGAATTCCGAGCAGATTGTTTCGGTTTCCGATAACGGTACGGGAATGAGCGATGAAATAAAGGCAAGGGCATTTGACGGGTATGTTTCCGTAAGCGATGAATATTGGCGGCACGGAATAGGGCTTTATGTGAGCCGTCGGATTGTCGAGGCGCACGGCGGAAAAATATGGATTGAAAGCGAGCCCGGCAGAGGTACAGCTGTATCTTTTACGCTGCCCGATTCGGAGGTAAAGTAAATGGAACAAAAAAATGCAACAATACTTATTGTTGAAGATGAAGCCGATGTTTTGAAAACAAATTCGCGTATGATGAAACGAAGAGGCTACAATGTTATAACCGCAATGAATGAAAAAGAATGTCTTGAGCGGCTCGGCGAATGTACGCCCGATATGCTTATACTGGATATTATGCTTCCTGACGGCAGCGGTTATGATATATGCGAAAAGTTCCGCCGCAGAAGTGATAATCCGGTCATATTCTTAACCGGTAAAAACGGGGTTTCGGATAAGGTTGAGGGCTTTGGAAGAGGCGGTGATTATTATCTTACAAAGCCGTACAGCTTTGATGAGCTTATTGCGGTTACGGAAAGACTCCTGACCCGCCATTTCAGAGAACGGGAAAAACACGAGCAGCTTGAATATATAACAAAAGGCTCTCTGAGGCTTGATGTTTCAAAAAACAGAGCTTTTGTAAACGGGAAAGATGCGGAACTGACTGCAAAAGAATTTGCGCTGCTTCTTTTGTTAATCAAGAACGAGAATAAGACACTTTCGCCGGACGAATTGTATAATGCCGTCTGGGGTGCGCCGTCCGTAAACGATACACGCACGGTGCGGTTTCATATAGGAAATCTCAAAAAGAAAATAGATACCAGGAATTCGGAAGATTATGACATTATCTCGCTTTACGGGAAGGGCTATTGCTTTACCGAAAACTGAATTGTGAGGTTTTCCTAACAATTTAAATAATGTGCTTTTTTCTGTTATAATTAGTATAGCGGAGAAAAACTGTGCCCCTGACGGTTTAAAGCCGTCGGGGGTTTATTTTTTTGAAGCGTTCGTTTGAAAATACTTATTGTCGGCTGTTAGGCGGGGAGGAATTATTGATATGAAAAAGCGATTTACAGCATTTATACTGATGTTCGGTATGCTTGCAGGTATGATGTTCGGTTACGGTACACCCGTGTTTGCGGCAGCCGTGCAGAACGCATACGGTCACACCGTGAGTTACAAACCTATAACCGCGCTTTATACCGGCGGCGAGCCGTTAAGGCTTTTTGACGCTAAGGTCAGCAAGTGGGGGACGCTCAGCGACCGTATTACAAGAAGCGAAGCGGAATCTGTAAAATGGCTTTCGGAAAACAATTATCTTCTGAATCATTTCGGGCGAAAATCCGATGCTACTGCCTATTCTTCCGGGTGCTTCAATTCAAAGGGCGAATGGCAGACTGCGCTTAAAGGGCCGACCAATGTGCGCAAATGGTATGCCAATGTGCGCTTTAGTGTGCTTGCCGATGAAGACCAAATGGAAAACGGTAATATATTAAATATGTATAATAAGGGCGATATACAGTATTTTTTCTCGTGGAAGGTAAAGACCGTTCAGACAAAGTGGGGAATATCCGACAAAAGCAACGATATCGGGTTAACATCTGTTTTGGGCGAACTGATACAATCGAGCGGCGGCGGATGGAAAAAATATAACACGGTTGCCGACGGACCGAACCTCGGAAATTACTCCGCATGGAAAAACGGAAAGGACCTTAATTACATCGGGTTTATCGCAATGAGCGACAAGGACAATCGGGTTGATTCATATCTGTCGGGCGCAATGCTTGTAGGCAGGGATATAAAAGGCCCGAAAATAAGTTCTGTCAGGGTGACGGCGGATGCGGACGGAAAAAAAGAAATCGAAAACGGCACGGTTACCCTCAATACGATAGACAGGCTTGATGACCGCACCGTTTATTTCAGGGTGCAGTGGGATGAGCCGGTTGTATTCGGCGGTATGACGGAAGAAAAAATTGCCGGGTTATCCCTCAATGTGGAAACCTTAGGCATTGACGGTACAAGCGGAATTATTGCCGAAGCGCCTTTTCTTAAGTTTGAACCGTCAAAAACGGACGGAAAACCCGTTATGGTTTTTGAATACAAAATTGCCGACCCTTATAATGACGCTTCTTCAATTGCGCAGGAACGCGGATATTTTTATAAGTTCAGCAATGTAACTGTGTCCGAAAAAGAAAATCAGGAACTCTGGAATAATATATACGATATTTCCGGAAATAAATTCGCAGCGGATGAAAACGGAATCCAACCCTCAGGAAAGCTTGTTACGCCGGTAGGCGGTTCCGCAAAAGTTGATTTAATGCCTTTCGGAATCAAAAATATAACAACTGAAAAAACCGATGATACTGCCGTATTCATTAAATCCGGGGAAACATTCGGTATAAATCTTAAACTTAACAAGACTATGTCCGAAAATATAAAGAAAGAGAATTTGCCGAATATAACCCTTAATGTTAAGGATTCCGACGGTAAGTATGTGACGCTTGAACCGTATGATTTCGGCGCAGACAGCATTAAATACCGTACAGCGTTTTCCCGTGGGCATGTTATGGACGGAACCTCCGTTAAAGTTACAGCCGTTTCGTCGGGCAAGAGCAGGGTTTTGGATGATTCGGGATACAGCCTGATGAATTATGCATGGGACGGAAATGCATTATCCCCGACCGATATTCCGAACGGTGCGTCAGGGAAGAAGTCACAATACAGCGTTGCGCCCGATAAGCAGTATAAGATTGATTTTGAGGCGCCGAGTATTGATTTGTCTGTCAGCGATGAGGGCGGCGGAATTATTTCGGTGACGGCTGCGGCAGAGGATAAATTCTTAACAGGCTGCGATGTATCGTTCACCGTAAAAATAAACGGAAACACCTCGGGAGAAGGAATAAGCTATCAGGCGGCTTCGTCGGAGGTTTATAGCGATTCAAAATGGGTAAAATGTGAAAACGGCGCATTAATTGCGTCTTTCAGTGCTCCGGTTATAGGGTCGGACGGAAAAGGCAAGGCTTACGGATTCGTTAAGCTGCCACGCGGCAGCGAAGCGGACAAAATAACGATAACCGCCGCCGCGGTTGATGAAGCCGAAAACAGTGCAGTCACGGAAACTGCGCTTGCCGCACCGGACTGGACGGGGTTTGATACGCTTGCGCCGACAGTTAATTTATCGGTACAGGATGAATTTGTCAGCGTTGATATTTCTGATATTGATGAATCGGTTACATATGAGTACGGATTTTCCGAAAGCGTGGATATAGAACCCGCATATATAAAGGCGTCGGGAAAACAAGGCATTATTGCTCCTCCGGAACTCCCGGGAGGAAATGAGATTTATGAGCGGGTGCTTTGGATAAAAGCAAAGGATTCAAGCGGCAATGAAAGCGCTGTTTCAAAGCTTGACGTAAAATATGACAGAACATATACCGAAATAATATGCAATGCCGATACTGAAAAGAAGTATCTGAACGGCGAGTATCCTTTTGTTGAGTATGAAGTGAAAAATGCAGTGTCTTTTTGGTATATCTGGGCTGAAAAACCGGCATGCGTTTCGGATACGGCTTCATATATATCGGATAATTACCTTGAAAACATGAAGGCGCGCGCCGTAGAGCAGGGAAATGTGTTTGACCCGGGCGTTATTACAAAACCCGTGGCCGAACTTAGCGGCTATTCATTGGTTGCGGAGATTGATTCCGCAGATGAAAGCTACGGAGGGGATATCCGTGCGGAAGAAACATCGCGCCCGATTATGCTTGTAATCGGGGCAGATAAGGAGGACGGCGGAACACTTATTAAAACACTGGAATTTAACACCTTCTGCGGTGCGCCGAAAGCGGCTGTTCGCCAAACCCGTTATTCAACCAACGACAGCACCGGAAAAAGAGTTGACTACATAAGAAACAGCGAAGGCGGAGGGCTCTTATGGGCGGACGACAACTATGCAAACCCGACAAACACACCCGATTTGTACGGTTTTGCACAGGCTGAAATTCAGCTTGTAGGCGACCCTGTTACAAAGCTTGACAGAGTTGATACGGCAGGCAGTTCTGTAACGCTCAAAAAGGTTTTGTATGACGGAGAATGCAGCGCCGAAAACTTATATTCAAGCAGCGTGATTGAAGAATGGAATTTCAGCGATTTGAATTTTGTTAAAACCGCAGGCGGTACAATGAGTGCGGTTTTGGATATTGACCCAAAGCTGATTGACGCACGATATTATGAAATTGTCGGGGAATCATATAAAACCGTTCGTTATGAATTTGAATATAATATGAAATATATTGGAGGCATAGCGCCGAAAACCGGACCGATTTCATACTTTTCATTCAATAATACTCCGAAGGGCTTTGTATACTGCACTCAGTACGACACGGGCAATTTTATTATGCGTTACCGTGATTTTGACGATTACGAAAAGCAAAATACCGAGGCGGTATTTGACCGTGACGGAAAAGATGTAACCGCAGATATACCCGTTTACACCGTATCAACGAGCTATCCGGAGAAGTCGGGGTATAAAGAATACCTTCGTTTTTCGGGGCCTGCCGGAAGCTACTATAAAGGCGACCGTTCATATTATGATACGCCGGTTTTGAATACGGTTGATTCGGATAATACGGCTAAACTCAAAATACACATAGGAACAGACAGGGAAAATCTGTCGGAGGTTTTGGAATTTAAAACAGAAGACTATGAATTTCTGTCCGAGCCTTTAGATATAGGAAGGTATCTTTTCGGCGATGAAACGGCGCTTCGGGAAGTTAAGCTTTATTACAGATTTGAACATCCCGAAAGAGGAACGCTTTCTCCGGTTTATGTTATGATAATCAGAAGGGATAACGAGGCGCCGGTATTTGATTTTTCGGTATCCGAAACCGAGCGGACAACAAACGAAGTATTGGTTAAGCTTAATTCCGTAACCGACACGCAGACGGCATCTGACGGAACGGTCGTTGTTGACACGAGCGAGTCGGATTTGAAAAACGGAATGTATTATATGTTTTACGCATACCGCGAAGCTACGGAAAACGATGACCTCAGCAAAATACCGGAGGAGGATATCATCAGCCAATGGATTTCTTATGATGAGGAAACCGGTGAGAGCGTCTACAAGGACTATATAAGCGTTTACCCGGATGACAGCGGAATTATGCATTTTACAAGCAACGGATATTTTGTGCCGTCGGCTTCGGATAGGGCGGGCAATATAAACACATCGGTTCTGATTAACGGCAGGATGGTTGTAATCAAAGAGGATGGCATGGACTTTCCGTGTTATTACATAAATAATGTAAGCAGTACGCCTCCGCAGTTTGTTTCCGAGCCTGCTTTCATCGAGGGTGACGGTAAATTTACAGTAACCGCAACATGCGGCGAAACGGTTAAAAATGTTTATCTTAAATTTGATAAGGCATATTCGGAACTGATTTCGGGGGATTCATCGGAGTCTGAAAATCTTTATAACATTAAAAATGTTCCGGGTATTGCTTCGGGCGGATTTGACAGCGAAACCGGAGAAATATCCGCAGAAATTTATGTGAAACATTCCGAGACCGTTCCGCTTTCTTCCGCATCGGTTATCATTGAAGATAATGCAGGTAACAAAACGGAATATTCATATAATTTCGTCTCACCTGTTTTCGGAAAAGCGGCAGCGGTTACAAATGCGAAAAATGAAAACGGCTATCCCGTCCGCAGATACGGCGAAACGCTTGATTTCACCGTACCCGTAAAGCTTGACGATGCTTACGGCGGATATGCTTTGTCGCACGAAAACATTCCGATATACAGTGACGGAATCGTGCAAATCGGTTATAACGACCTCTTTGGCGAAAGCTTTTACGAGAACATCTTATCGGATATTTTCGGTACGGCATTTACACATACTCTGAAATTTACATCCGGCGGCAAAGAGATAACGCCGCAGACTAAGGTTTCCGCCGATGTAACGGTAGCCGTTGATACGGGAAAAACAAAGAATCTGTCGGTTGACGGCGGAAAATCGGAATTTGTATTTTCCGAAAACGAAACCTTAAGCTATTCGCTTACAAATTCCGAACTCGGACAGACGAGAGCGTTTAATATTCCCGTAACGAATGTTGACAAAACAGCCCCCGAGGCAATCGTAACCGTTAACCGTGACATCGAGCGTGACGCCGAAACAGGAGCACAGATAATCTATTCGGTTTCGTACTCTGTCGAAGGTTTCAGCGAAGAAGGCGTAACGCTTGCTCCGCCCGAAGGCGGCGCAGCACCGTCAAGTATCATGTTTGACGCCGAATCGGAGGTTATGACATATACTTTCCGTTTCCGTGACGAAGCCGGGAACGAGGGCGCATACACGGCTGATGTTTCGGATATTGATTTTGCCCGCAGGGCGGACAGTAAAATAACGGATTACCGCCTGACATATAAAATCCCTGACAGCAGCGGCTTCAGAACTATCGGCGAGTTCAGGGCAAATGAGCAGGTAAGCATAGGATTGTTGAACCGTGAGGTGTCTGTCACTGCGGAAGCGCTGAATCAAAACGGCGACACTGTTTCTTCAGTTGTTTCCGTAAGCGGCGATTTGCCCGGCGGTGCAAAAGTGTACGAAAAGGAAAAGCTTGTTGTGTTCACCTCCGAGAGTGCCGCGGAAAGAACCGTTAATCTTACGCTTACCGGGACCGGCAGCGGAAATTCGATTGAGGTGCCGGTGGTTCTTCCCGGAAATACACTTGACCTTACCGCCCCGACCGGTACGGTAAACTATTTGGCGGACGGGAATACGGTTAAGGCCTATCTTGTAACAAAAGATGCCGATTTGGCAGAAGACGGCGTTTATGTAAGCGGAACAAAAACGGACGGAACGGCGTTTGAACTCAAAAAAGACGGCAGCGGATATTATACCGAGTTTGATAAAAACGGAGTCGGTAAATTTATTCTGATTGATAAGGCAGGCAACATAGGAACGGTTTCGATTGCTGTTTTAAGTATTGACAACGAACCGCCGCAGATTGTTTCCGAAGGGTGGCAGAGCCTGTTTGACGCAGCAAATGAAGAAGAAATCAGAAAGCTGCTTGAAACGCCGACTAACAGTACGGTTAAGCTGTTTATAACCTTCAACGAGCAGCTTAGCGGTGCAGATGCTGCTGCATACAGCGATTCGGAAACGCCCGATGAACTTACGCCGACCGACGAATATGTTACGGCATCCGCAAGCGGAAATGCCCTAACGGTTGAGTTTAAGAAGAACTGCATGGCAAAGCTTACGGTTTACGATCTCAGGGGTAATGCGCTCACGCTGTGGCGGCCGGAGGACGGTCCGATTACCGTGATTGACAGGGATATTCCAAAGCTTGCGGAAGGCTATCCTAAGATGACGGCGGAAAATGACAACACCGTTAAAATAGAGTATGTTTTTGCAGACGGCGAAGAGGTTATGCTGCTGCAAAATCATGAGGACGGATATAAAAACAGGCACACCGTTGCGTTCGGCAAAAACGGTGCCCGTACACTCAATTTTGCCGACAGAGCCGGAAATGTGTTTTCAGATTATCCGGTTATATCGGGAATTGACAGTCTTGCGCCGAACATTAAAATGAATGTTGATTATGTCGGCGACGGCAAGGTGCTTTCCGGGAATGACGCCTACAAGGCAGGCAATATGTACACAAGCAAAAATGTGCGTATTCTTTTGAAGGTTGAAGATGAAACAAAAGACGGAATTAAGGTTGCCGCACAAACGAAATCGGGCGCCCATCTTGACATCAGAGCAGAATCGGTCACCGCGGACGGAAAAACATACAATTACAGCTTTGTTGTTTCCGAGAACGGCTCTTACAGGATTACGGCGGCGGATAAGTGGTGGAACGAAAATTCTGTGGAAACAAGCGTTTCCGTTATAGACAGAACTGCCCCGACGGTAAGAGTTTCCGGTAATTCCGTTGTGCTGAAAGCGGGAATATCCGCAGAAGAAGCGGAAAACATAATTCTGTCGGAGGTTTCGGCGTTTGATTTGCAGTCGGGAGCGAATTCTCCCATAGGCGATAAATTCGGCACCGTATCCGACGGCGTTACGCTTGCCGTATCATCGGAAGGTGCGGATTTTAACAAGCCCGGTAAATATACGGTCAAAATTACCGCTTCGGACAGACTCGGAAATACCGCCGAAAAAGACTGCACAGTTATTGTTATGAAAGATGTATATACATTTAATATAGGCGGAACATATGTTTATGCAAACGATGTGTATACGGCGGCGAAAGGGAAAATATGCATCGGCAATGCAAATGCGGAGGCAAAATACTATTATGCAAAAGGTCACAAAACCGCCGCACAGATGAAATATGCCAAAGGATTTGAACCCGATAAGGGATTTGATGCCGCCGAAAGCGGATATTACACCGTTCTGGTGCAGGAAACGGGCAGAAAAATATATTTGCTTTATGTGTATGTATACTGAGAAACGGAGGTGCTGAAAAATATGTTTAAACGGTTTATATCCGCTGTTTTGATTTTTGCGGTTCTGATTTCCGCTTTCCCGGCATCGG
Organism: uncultured Clostridia bacterium; assembly: GCA_934464705.1. Taxonomy (GTDB): domain Bacteria; phylum Bacillota; class Clostridia; order HGM11514; family HGM11514; genus CAKSKB01. The sequence continues at coordinate 45,740 of CAKSKB010000007.1, read as the reverse complement.
TTGTTTTTGCCGAAGATGCGGAAATCACGGAAATATCAAATCAGTACATAAAGGTTGTTGTAAACAGTAAAAACGGAGGATATGTTATTTCAACGCTTGAGGGAGATATTCTGAAAAAAAGCGATAATAATGTTTCCATTACCCACAGGGGTGAAAATTACGATACATCGTTTACTTCGTTTAAGATTGAAGGCGATGAGTATGTTTTCGGTGAAGATGGGTCGGAGGTTATTACGGAAACCGATGTGAACGGAAACTTTGTAAAAAGCATCTGGAGCGTCGGTGATTTTGAGATTGAGCAGAATATTTCTCTTGTGAATAACGATACCTCCGAGCAGCTCGGAACGGCAATGATAACCTATACGGTGAAAAATCATTCGCAGAGCGCAAAAGAGGTTAAAAGCCGTATTCTTATCGATACGCAGCTCGGTGAAAACGATTACGGCTACTATGAGGTGCCGAAACAGAATCTGGGACAGGGGTACGAGTATTTCGAGTTTGAAAGAACCTGGGATTCATCGGCTGACCCTACGGTTAAAATGCCATCCGATTATTTTGTGAGGGATAATCCGTATTCTTCAAGCATTGTCGGATACGGTGTGAACAGCGTTTTCACAGAGCAAAAACCGTATAAAATGACATTTGCGCATTGGGCAAACATTGCGGCAACCGTGTTTGACTATGAACCTGACGAAACGCTGAACTTTACAAACAGCATTAACGGCAAAAAGACGGCGGACAGCGCAGCGGCTCTTTATTATAATCTCGGTACGGTTGCGGCAGGGGGCGAAAAGTCGTTTTCTACATACTACGGTGTTACCGCAAACCTGAAAAATAAGGAAAACAAAATTATAATGAACACAACTGCGCCGTCAAAGCTGGAGTTTACGGATGATTCGCGCAGCGCATACAAAGGCTCGGAAGGCGAGGATAATGTTGTCAGAATCAATGTTAATCTTACAAATCCGCAGTTTGCCGGAAAAAACTATAAAAAGCTTGCGGCTGTTGTTTATGCTCTCGGGTTTGAAACGCAGCGCCGAACCGACGGCGGAACATGGATAACATATGACAATAACGATCCGATTTACACCGATATTGTCGATTTCGGCAGCGGAGAAAGCAGAGTTACATATTTTGATTTCAAATTTACTCCGAAGGACCGTGCGCAGCTCGGCACATTCATTATCAAGGTTTTTGATATGGATGATGAGGTGAACGAGCTGGGCTATTATGCGGAGGACTATTGCCTCGGAACTACCGAAAACCACATCATACTTCCGGGGGCGGATAAAGACCTTCCGGCGATTACGCTGACAGATCTTTCACCGGGGATTATTTATAATCAGGATGTCCGCTATATTACGGTTACCGGCAGAGGCGCAGAACTTTTTAAGAGCAATCTGCTTGATAAAATCTATCTTTACGGTGAAAACGGCACAAATTATGAAATACCGATTGATAATCTTATTTTCGAGCAGGGCGAAAATCCTGAGAGCGTAAGCATCATGCTTGAAGAATATATGGAGCCGGGAATGTATCAGCTTCATTTTCTCTGGAAAGACGCTCTGAGTCTTCAGTCGTTCGGCGGTGCTTCCTCCGATTTTACCTCAGATGCCATGACGCTCCGGGTTTCGAGCGACAAAAAGTATTACAATACCGCATACGGCATTGTAACCGTGCAGCGTGACGGTAAGGAAAAATATAAGATTGTGCCTTATAAAACGGAATCCGAACTTGAAAGGGCTGCTGTAAAAGAGGAGGACCTGCTGCTTTCATTCAGGGGTGATATTCAGCAGGATAAAAGCAATAAAAACTTTTACCGTCTGTTCGGAAAAGACAAGGATGTAAACATAAATTATATTCTGAATTATAACGGTGACGATTTGACCCTGGAACAAAAGGACAACGGAACGGTTGAGGTTCTGATGGACGGCAAAATAACGACTGTCGGAGCAAACACTACTGTGCGCAGCGGCACTGCGGCGTTTCGGTTAAACGGCGGCACGGAATATATCATTCCCGGGTACAGTGCGGAAGGCGAGGTAACCGAAAACGGAGAGCTTTCGGGCAATCAGGATTTCATTGAATTAAGATGGGATAACGCTTTTGATATTTTAACGACCGTCGGCGGTTTTCTTATTGATATGAAATACGGTGTTCTCGGAAAAATCGAGAACGACGATGGAACAAAGTCGGACATTATATCTTTCGGCGGAAGCCTTGACCTCGGATTTATGACTCCGGGCGGCGCGGCGGCGGTCAGACAGAATACCGCAGCAGGCGCAAGATGGACGACCGACCTTGTTGAAGTGCAGCATGACGACCTTGACGACGGATACACTTTCGGTTTGACATTCGATGAGGATTCCGGAGAATTCAAGTCGCAGACAAAGGAAAAGGATGTTCCGCCCGCAAACGAAGATGCGGAACGGGTTGAAGCCGGCGCATCCATACACGATATTCTTTACGGCGGCAAAAACCCCGGATATATCGGCATAAACATGGACGCTCACATAGCTTTGCCGCAGATTGTGAAATTTCTTCCGAATAAAATCGAAGGCGATTTGAGCGTTAACACAATCGGCGGATACCGTGTTGGGTTTGATGCGGAGGTTGAAACGGCTAACATTTCCATGGCGCTTTCGCTGGTTGTAAAATCTTCACCGAGCGGCGCACCGATTCCCGACAAGCTTTATTTCAGCATCGGCGGTTTTGAGCCGGGTATCAATGTAGACAGTCTCGGCGTTGTCTGGGTAACGGGCGGAGGCGGCGGAATCGACAACCTCTACGATACTATTTACGGAAAAGACGGTATTCCCCCGATTACGGTTTTACTGCATGTTGAATTTGATATAACAAAGATACTGACAGGAAATGCCGACCTGGAGCTTTCGCTGCGTTCGCTTAAAATATCGTTTGACGATTTAAGCCTTAAAATGCTCAAAAATGCAAAGTTTGTTGAAGGCGGAGAGATTGCTGTCGGGTGGTATCCGAACTTTAATCTGAACCTGTCCGCCGGTGTGAATTTTGCCGGGATTATGAAGGGCAGATTTACCATAACGGCAGCGGCAGGGAAAGACACGGCTGATTTTGTTCAGTTTGTCCTGAATGTTGCAATCGGACTTCCGGGGTATATCCCGATTATCGGCGGTATGGAGCTTGCGTCGGCGGAGCTTGGCGGTGGCAGCGAAAAAGTATGGGGTTCGGTTGAGGTGCTCAGTCTTATTAAGGTAGGATTTACATATTATTGGGGCGGAAACATCGAGTTCACTCACGGTAATCCGAGCGGAAATCAGAACATTGCGGAGTTATCGGCTTCCGATGACGAAGGCGTGAGAAGAACAAAGCTTAAATATAACGAAATGCTTCAGCCGGTTGAAGTCAGCGAAGATACTGCCGAAGGAAATAAACAGTTTGCGTCCGTCGGAGGAAACCTCTCATACTGTGCAGGCAGCACGGCGGTTTCCGATTTTGATGAAAGAGTTAAAAAATTAAATAATTCGGGCGTCAGCCTGATGAGCCTTGAAAACTCTAAGACCGAAATATTTACAAACGCCGAAAGAACAAGCCATATCGTAAGCTTCGGCGAAAACTGCGATTATATACTTTCGGTGAGCCGTGCTGACGGTGCGGCGATGTCGGCAGATGAACTGAAAAAGAATATGGCGGTAAAACAGGGCGGCTCTTTGTACGAATTGAAATATTATACCGCTCCGCCTCACGATTCGTCCGACGAGCAGAAAAAGGAGGCTCTGAAAGCCGCAAATGTCAATGTTTCCGAAAATTCCGCATATATTGCAGTGCCGAAAACCGATGTTTCTCAGAGTATGCTGATTGAATTTTCGGACGGCAGCGCATACGATATCAGCGCCGTGAAGGTAAATCCTCTCGGTACGCTCACATCGTGCAGCGCACAAATGAACGGAAATACGCTAAAAGTTAATTGGAACGGCGAAAACATAAGCGACAGCGCCAAAATAATCGTTTCCGCAACGGATGACGGCGAAGAAAACAGTATTATCCTGAACGAAACCGAAATTTTCGCAAAATCGAAAGAAGCGGATATTCCGATTCCGGATAAAATACCGGGCGGCGAGTATAATATTAAGATTATATTAAGCGATGAAAACATATTATACAAAAGCTTTGATGCAGGAAAGGTTACATTGACAAACAGCAGTGCGCCGAAGGCATGCGAAAATGTTACAATTGAAAACTGCGGCAACGATAAGCTTAAAATCAATGTGACCGCAAGCGATGAGAATTTTGACGGTTATCTTGTCGAGGTGTACGAGGACGGAAAAATTGCCGATACGGGGCTGTACTTTGCCAAGGGTGAAGAAATTATCGTCGGAGGACGGTACGAAATGCCTGTCATGAACGGGGACGGAACTCCGAGCGGAAAGAGCGTTCCCGTCGGGTACACACCCGGCAGGGAGTACAGGGCAAAGGTCAGACTCTGCAACATAAAAAAGGACGCGGGCGGAAATGAGATTTATTACTGCAGCGCATACAAAACAACACCTGCGGTAACTCTGAAAGAATCCACGCAGCCTTCCGTAAATATCGGATATGACAGAGAAAAAAGCGCAATTAAGGTTGTAACCGATGTGCCGGTCAGCGGAGAATTGTATATTAATTACGGTGCGGAGAGCGAAGAATGGTATGATTTCTCTGAAAAAAGCACGGAATTTTTGCAGGCCGTTACACTTGCGGACGGAGAATACACTGTTGAATTCCATGCTGTGGACGGTGACGGTGACCGAGCTATTGTAAGCGAAATAATAAACATCGATACGGCTCCGCCGGTAATTATGCTTGCATCACCGCAGAGCGGCGCAAGTTTCTGCGGTGACAGCATAAGCGTAGAGGCGTCGGCGGAATACGGTGCAGAGTATTCTTTTAAGATTAACGGCATGGCGGTTTATCCGCAGGAAAGCAATATCTTTTCGGGCGGAATCCTGAAATGCACGCTTCCTCTCGGAGATGCAAAGCAGCTTGCAAAAATCAATCTTGAGATTACCGCAAAAGATAATGTGGGAAATAAAACGGTTAAAAATGTTGATTTAACAAATAAAGCGGTTGCCGAAATTACGGAAATAAGCATAACGCCTGCGGATAAGCCCGTCAGCGGCGGAAAGCTTACGCTCGGCGAGGGCGAAAGCGCAGCCCTCAGGGTTTTGGGAACAACCAAAAGCGGCGATAAAATTGATGTCACCGACATGAACGCCGTAACTCTTGAGGTAATCGGCGGCACATCGGCGGTGCTTGACGGTGCAAAAGTGACCTCAGGTTTTGCCGGGCAGACAATGATACGCGCCGGTTTTGCTCTTGGAGGGGACGAATACATTTATGACGGAATCGTAATTGAAACTTTAGACAATGCGCTGATTTATACCGCTCTTGAGGAGGTTTTGGCAGAGGCTAAGCAGATAGCAAACAGCGGATACACGGATAAAAGCTGGAATGACCTTTTAGATACAATAAAAGGCGCAGAACAGATTTTGTCGTCCGGCGGTGTGACGCAAAGCGATATTGATAATGCCGCAACTGCTGTTTCGGATGCGATTGCCGGGCTTGAAAAGAAAGATTCCGTTTCAGGCTCCTCCGGAGGAGGAAGGACGGCGTATTACACCGTTTCGTTCAATACAAACGGCGGAAACGGTATTCAAAGCCAAAAAGTGCGGAGCGCTCAGAAGGCAGCCAAACCGGTCGACCCGATAAAAGACGGATATATATTCGGCGGATGGTATACCGATAAGCAGCTGTCATTGCCTTACGATTTTGAAAAAAGCGTCAACAAAAGCTTTACTCTTTACGCAAAATGGATTAAAGACGAATCTGCGGCTGACCTGCCCGATTGGGAAAATCCTTTCCATGATGTAAAGAATGATGACTGGTACTATGACGATGTTAAATATGTGAGCACGAACGGGCTTATGAGCGGTATGACGCCAACCGGATTTGCACCTGACGGATTGCTTACGCGCGGTATGCTTGTAACAGTGCTTTACCGCGCGGAGGGTGAGCCTTTTGCAGATAAGGGCGCACCGTTTGCGGATATTGATGAAAATGCATATTATGCAAATGCGGTAAGCTGGGCTAAGCAGCAAGGAATCGTAAGCGGTGTTACCGAAACCGAGTTTGCCCCCGATGAAAACATCACCCGTGAACAGATAGCGGCAATTATATACAGGTATGCGGAATTCAAAGGATATGACATATCCGTCGGCGAGAATACAAATATTCTTTCTTATACGGATTTTGACGATATATCCGAGTATGCGGTTTCCGCTATGCAGTATGCGGCAGGTGCGGGACTCATAAAGGGCAGAAGCGAAACAACCCTGAGCCCGAAAGACAATGCAACCAGAGCCGAAATTGCGGCAATATTGCAAAGGTTTATTGAGAATAACAAATAACCGAAAATCCCTCCGCAGGAAGCTTACTGCGGAGGGATTTTTATGCTGTATTACAGATTTGCCGAGTTGATTGTAATGATATTATTTTCGCCGTCAAAAGAGACATCTGCGCCGAGCTCCTCGCAAAGTGCACGCAGAGGAACCATAAGCTGACCGTCTTTATAATAAACATTGGTTACCGCGTCGGTCGAGCCGATTACCGATGACCACGGAATAATTTTAATGCCGTCCACCGTTACCAAGGATTCCTCATCGTCCCACGAAACATCTTTTCCGAGGCTTTCAGCCAGAAATCTAAGCGGAACCATACTTACGCCGTCGGTTGAAATTTCGGGCGGAATTCTGAATCCGAGAGCACTTCCGTCCGCAATTATTATCGGTGCGGAGGTTTTTTCGGGAGCACTTATTTTTTGATTTCCGTTTATGATGATTTCGCCGTTCAAAGCGTCGATTGTTTCGGCAGGTTCGCTCAAATCATCGCTTTTCCAGTAAACTCCGTCCGGTGATGTGCGGATTTTTCCGCCGTTTATGAAAAAGTAGCTTTGCCCGATGAGGTCAATGTACGGCACAAAAAAGCCTTCCGTTTTAAGCGGAACATATTTGCCGCCGAGAAGTACATTTGCGGTTTTGCCGGTCATTTTCAGCGGTGCCCCCGTAAGATTATCAACCGGAAACGGGTCGTTTGTGCCGACAAGGTACCAGTTTGTGCCGTCCGATGACTGATAGGGGCTTCCGGCATAGACATAGTATATTCCGTTCGCGTAGGACATATATGTCGGATAGCTGCCGAATTTGTAGGACGATTTCAGGTTAAATCCGTTATCGAGAAAATACACGGTTGTGTAAAAATCCTCGGCAAGGTAGTAAGACCGTCCGTCATAAAGCGTGGGTTTTGCCATGTATCCGCTGTCGGTTTTTATAAATTCAAATTCATCGCGGCAGCCGTCGAAAATCTTTTTGGCCTGCTCGGTAATATCACGCTTTTCCCAGGTTTCAAGGTCTTTTGAAGTGTATAAATCTCTGCCCTCCCAGGCGATATATTCCTGTCCGGTAAACCTGCGGTTTTTGGAGTAAATATCGATTGACGGCTCATAAACCATAACATCGGTTTCGCTGTTCATAACTGTGAGCGTATTCATTATTGCGCCGTTGTAATTCGTCGGAAGAATTACCTCAATTGTAAATTCCGAGGTCTGCTGCGCAAGAATCGGTATGCTCAGAACCGTGTCGGTTTCGACCGCCGCCGTTGCGCCTTTGCACAGGGCGTACGGAAGAAGCGGTTCGCCGTCTTTATCGTACAGCATGACAATAATATTGGACTCGCATATAAGCCCGTAGTCAAGGTATCTTGTTTTCCAGCCGTCGTTTTTGATTTTGAGATTGTAGCGTGTTTTAACGCCGTAGTTTCCGAGATTACAGGTGGTGTAGTCTGTGGTTTCTTTCGGAATTTCATAGTTCGGAATGTAATCCGATTTTGAATATCCCGAGGTTTTGCCGGGGTATGCGTCAGAGTCGCTGTGGAGGGTGTCAAATCTCCATATGTTATCCTTTTCGTCCTCGGGAACCGATTTTCCGTAAAGCTTCAGCTTATTATCGTCACGGTAAGTAAATTTCAGCATATCAGATTCCGCCACATGAAAGGTTTCGGTTATGTTCGCTTTGGGGTTTATGTGGGTTACCCAGGTCTGGGTGTAGTTGCCTTTTTCGGGGGCGGTCTGGTTATAAACCGTTACGGGAAGCTTCGTGTTGTTATACACGGAGGCGTCAATGGTATACTCGAGGTTTGCCGAAACGATATTCAGCGAGTCGGCAATTCCCTTGTACTGTCTGTCCTTTTCGTATTTTGCAAACGAAGATTTCGGGTTGAAGTTGCTCCTGTCACGAAGCGTTCCGGTGGACTTGAGTGCAGCGATGTTTATGTCGCAAAGCCCCGATTTTATCTCGAAATCCGCAAGCATATGAACCGGTCTGAAAAACGGAACGGTGCGGTAATTCTCTATAATTTCGCTTATCCAGAAGTTTTCGCCCTTTTTGATTGTTACCGTTTTTTCGCCGGTATGTTTCGGGGTGTACTTTTTGCCCGATTCAATCTGCCTTATCGGCACACCGAGGTAATCGGACCATGCGTTAAGACAGCCCCACGGCTCCTCGAATGTGTGGCGCATACCGTTTGAAAAATAATATTTGTTTTCAGGAACCTCAAACCCAAGAGCGGTGAATGTGATTTCGGTGTCCTCTTTTGCCGAAAAAAGAACATCCAGCTCAACTTCAAAACCCTTTTCCTTAATGGTTGAGGCATCTTTCAGAATTTTGGTGTGGTTTACATGGGATATGAACATTGCATATTTATCCTTGCCCATGTCCTCGTTGGTCATAAGAAATGTCGGGTTGGGGTTGGAGTAGTCGGCGAGCAGATCGCGCGTTATAAACTCGGGATTGTTTGAATAAATGTACTTTCCGCCGCCTTCGGGGGTGAATGTGAGGTCTTTCGGTCTTATATCCTGCTCTGCAAAAGCAGCAGCTGCTGCGGCAAGCAGAATAATCAGCGTGAGTGCGGCTGTTTTAATAAATGTTTTCATATTTATCTCCGTTTTCAGTAAAATTTTACATATTATATTTTAACATATAATTCTATTTTGTCAACCGAAATAAAATTAAAAATATGTATTATTTTTCTTGCAATTATATTTAATATGTATTATAATATAAGTAATTATTTATAAGGGGTGTGCCTGATGAAAAAAATTATGGGCCTGATTTTGGCAGCGGTTATGCTTTTGTACGCAACTGCGGTTTTCGCGGGGAAGTATGTTTATCCGGATAACCGTATTGAAACGAGCGTGACATTTCATAACGGTTCAAGGTGGTTTGTAAAGAACGGAAACTGGATTTTCGGTGACTGCAACTGCCGTTATGATGAAAACGGCAAGTTTTATGTTCCGATGAACTATCTTAAAACGCATCTCGGTTTTTCCGAGGCGTACCGCACAAAAGACGGTACGGCAGTTTATGCAAAATTCGGCAATGTTTCGATATGGCAGGTTATCGGCAGCTCTTCGGTTGCGGTAAACGGCGTGTGGTATAATGACGCACCGGCGTATGTTGACGATTACGGAACGGTTATGATTTCGCTTGATGTTTATTCGTACCCTGCCGGCTTTTCATATACGGCGGAAGCCCCCGAGGATTACCCCGAGGGAAAGGTAACGGTTAAAAAATCGGTGCCCATGAACTATTCAAGGGTTGAGGTTAATAAAAAAATGCAGCTTGTGACGGTCTACGGTAAGGATATGAACGGGCAGGAAACACCCATATGGTATGCCGTATGCAGCACCGGAAGACCCGGTCAGGAAACAATCGAAGGAAGATATTATTTAAGACCTTTGACAATGGGACCGTCATATCACAAGTGGTTCTATTTCCCGAATTCGAGAATATGGATAGTAAACTGCGTGCAGATAAGGGGCGATTTTTGCTTCCACAGCATATTGTTCAATAATCTTTTCAATCCGAACTCGCTTGTCCGTGCGTCATATTATGACCTGGGCACAAAGGCAACGGACGGCTGCGTAAGGCTGACGGTCGGCGACGCTGCGTTTGTTTATGACAAGTGCGGAGGTCTGCCGTGCGATATCGGTCCGGGGTATCAGAGCGATAAGCTTGCGGAAATCAAGGCGGAACTTCTCGCGGCGCTTCCGGAAACCGCAGAAGAATACATAAAAGGCATAAGCTGATGTATGAGAACTGTATGCTCTGCCCAAGACGGTGCGGAGTTGACCGTAACGAAAGCGTAGGCTTTTGCCGCATGGGCGCACGGCTTTTTGTGAGCCGTGCCGCTCCGCATTTCTGGGAGGAACCGTGTATATCGGGTGACAGGGGTTCGGGTACCGTGTTTTTTTCGGGGTGCTCGCTTAGGTGCGTGTATTGCCAGAACAGCGAGATTTCAAGAGGTGTTTTTGGAAAAGAGATTACGGCGGAGCGGCTGTCCGAAATCTTTTTGGAGCTTGAAGACAAGGGGTGCCACAATATAAACCTTGTAACGCCCGACCATTTTGCCGAACATATAATAAAAGCTGTCGGCACGGCAAAAGACAGGGGGCTTAAAATTCCGATAGTTTATAACACAAGCGGATACTGCGGCGTTGAAACTCTAAGAAAATTTCGGGGTATGATTGATATTTATCTTACGGATTTTAAGTATATAACGCCGTCCGTTTCGGAAAAGTATTCGGGGTGCAAAGACTATGCAGAAGCTGCAAAGCCGGCGCTTTCGGAGATGATTTCGCAGTGCGGAAAGCCTGCTTTTGAAGGAAAGCTTATGAGCCGCGGTGTTATAGTGCGTCATTTGTGCCTTCCTAAAAATGTGAGGGAGTCAAAGCTTGTTCTCGATTATCTTTCGGAGTTTAAGGATAGCATTTATGTGAGTATAATGAGCCAGTATACTCCGGTTAAAAAGTTTGCGGAATTTCCGGAACTTTCAAGGAAACTTAAAAATACGGAGTATGAGCGTGTTCTCAGCCATGCCGTACGGCTTGGGTTTGAAAATGTGTTTATTCAGGAGGGCGGAGCAGCCGAAGAAAGCTTTATTCCGCCGTTTGATATGATAGGAGTATAAATTATGAAAATTACGGAGATTGATAAGAATTTTAAGAATAAGGATGTTCTTCGCCCCGGTATGCAGCTTTTTAATGTGAAGGATGAGCCGTTCAGGCTTTACGGATTTTTGGAGCCTTACAGGAGGATTCCGGAGGCTACTGCAAAAGCAATGAGCAACGGCGCATATTTTCTCCATACCAATACCGCCGGCGGAAGGGTAAGGTTCAGAACGGATTCCGATTATGTCGTGCTGAAATCTGTGCTGCCTTATACCTGCATAATGCCGCAGATGACGGCTGACGGCAGCTGCGGATTCGATATGTATGCCGACGGTGAGTACTGCGGCACATTTGCGCCGAAGATTACATACGATACGCCTTTTTTGGCAAATTTCAGCGCAGAAGGCGGATATGAGGCGATTATCGACCTCAAAAGCAAAAAAATGCGTGATATTATAATCAATTTTCCGCTTTATAACGATGTGTCGGAGGTTTATGTGGGAATTGCCGAAGGCGCAAAGCTTTTGGAAGGCGGAGAATATAAGCATAAAAAACCGATTGTGTTTTACGGCTCTTCAATAACGCAGGGCGGATGTGCATCAAGACCGGGCAACTCTTACGAGAGTATTCTTTCAAGGTGGTTCGATACCGATTTCAAAAACCTCGGTTTTTCGGGCAATGCAAGAGCGGAAGATGCAATTGCGGAGTATATTTCCACCCTCGATATGAGTGTTTTTGTTTATGATTATGACCACAATGCGCCCACGGCGGAGCATCTTCTCAAAACGCATTATAAGATGTATAAAACAATCCGTGACAAAAATCCGAAGCTTCCCATAATTCTTGCTTCCGCACCGGTGAAGCTTAACGAGGGGTGGCTTGAGAGATTCAATATTATAAAAGGTACTTACGAAAAGGCAAAAAAAGACGGGGACGAAAACATCTACCTTGTCAGCGGACAAAGCATGATTGAGTTTCTCGACCCCGAAATTATGACTGTTGACGGCTGCCACCCGAACGATTTCGGATTTTTCTGTATGGCGAAAGCTTTCGGCAGCGTTATTGAAAAGTTACTGTAATTTGGATTTTGCAGACCTTGACGGCAGCTGGATGAGTATTATGGCTATAAACATAATCGCACATCCGGCTGTTTCTTTTATGCTCATTTTCTGATTGAGAATCAGCCATCCTCCGATTGCCGCAAAAACTGACTCGAGGCTCATTATGAGCGAAGCGGAGGTCGGGTCGGCGTACTTCTGCCCGACAATCTGAAGCGTATATGCAACACCGCACGAGAGTGCGCCGGAATACACTATCGGAAGCCAGCAGTTAAGTATCGGCGCAATGTGAGGGTTATCAAAAATAAACATATATATAATGTTGAGCATTCCCGAAACCGCAAACTGAATACATGACATCACAACCCCGTCCGCTTTCGGGGAAAACCTGTCGATTACAAGTATATGCGCCGTGAAAAAGAGGGAGGATATCAGCAGAACGATTTCGCCGGTACCCATATGAAACGAACCTCCGCCGCACAGAAGATACATTCCGAAGGTCGCAATTATAACCGATACAACGATTTTAAGACTGAGGCGGTTTCCGGCAAAAAGATAGCAGACCGGAACAAAAACTATGTAAAGTGCGGTTATAAAGCCCGCTTTGCCCGTGCCGCTGAATTTAAGACCGTATGTCTGAATTGTTCCGGCAAGGCATAAAATAATACCGCAGATAATGCCGCCTGTGACGGTGTTTTTCTTAACCGACGAATTTTTAAACGACTTCTTCGCCGAAGGAATTACAAACGGTATCAGAACGATTGCCCCTAGGAGGGTTCTTATACCGTTGAATGTGCTGGGGGAGAGAGAATCCACGCCTACGCTTTGCGCAGTGAATGAAAATCCCCATATGATTGCCGTCAGAAGCAAAAGAAGATTGCCTTTTAATTTTGTGTTCATTTGTGTCACCTCATGCATAATTATACACCTATCTGCGCCGCCTGTCAATTGACCGTATATAAAAAATTCAAAATAATTAGATAGTTAACTATTGACAAAATACATAAGATGTGTTATAATAATTAACATGTTAACTAATGGGGTGGTTAAAATAGGCAGCACGATAATTAAAAAGTTTATTTGCACTGACAGGCTTCATAAGGCGTGCGTGGACAGAATGATTTCAAAAATCGGTCTGCACCGCAGCCAACACATGATGCTGATGTTTCTTGCGTGCAACGGCGAATGTCTTTCGCAGAAACAAATTTCAGAGATGACCGAAATCAGCCCGGCGGCGGTGGCGGTAACGCTCAAAAAGCTTGAAAACGGCGGATATATCGAAAAAAAGGCGGACGATACCGACGGGCGGTTCAATAAAATTTCGATAACGGATTCAGGCAGAAAAATCGTTGAAAAATCAAGGGAGATTTTTTCGTTCGTGGACGAAAAAATGTGCGAAGGTCTTACTGCGGCAGAGCTTGAAACCTTCGAAAAATGTCTTGATAAAATGGGCGGAAATCTTAAAAATATTGACAGCAAAGGAGAGTCTTTATGAAACGGTGGATGAAATATGTAAAGCCCTACAAAAAGTTTTTCATTATAGGGCCGCTATGCATGATTGTTGAATCCATGGGCGAAATTTTTATGCCCATGCTGCTTAAAATTATCAATACCAGAATTGTGTCGCTCAGCACCGCTAAGGGCACAACGGATTCCGGTGATATATGGTTCATTATAGGCGTTGCGGCGGCGATGGTTGCCCTTGCGCTTGCGATGATGGCCGGGGGCGTCGGCGGTGCGTATTTCGGTGCAAAGGCAGCTGTGAATTTTGCGGCTGACTTAAGAGCGGACATTTACAAAAAGGTTCAGAAATTTTCGTTTGCCAATATCGACCGTTTTTCAACCGGTTCGCTTGTAACAAGGCTCACAAACGATGTAACGCAAATGCAGAATTTTATAAACATACTTGTCAGAATGTGCCTTCGTGCGCCGATAATGCTTATAGGTGCGCTGATTATGGCGATTTCGCTCAACATAAGGCTTTCGGCTGTGCTTGCAGTTGCGATTCCGCTGATTATTATTGCGCAGGCGATAATAATTTCGAAGGGCTTCCCGAGGTTTACTAAAATGCAGACCAAAATCGACGCCCTCAACTCAACCGTTCAGGAAAATGTAACAAATGTCCGTGTTGTAAAAAGCTTTGTAAGGGAAGATTATGAAAAGAAAAAATTCTTCAGGGCGAACAGAAGCCTTAAGGATGCCGGCATTTCCGCAATTAATGTGATGATTTTTATGCAGCCGGTCATGATGATTATGATGAACGCAACAACGGTTGCGGTTCTGATGCTCGGCGGAAAGCTGATTCTGGGAAATGCCGCGGCTCTCGATGCGCCTACCCTTGCAACATTTATTTCCTATATAAATCAGATACTTATGTCGCTGATGTTTGTTACTATGATTTTCATGAACAGTTCCCGTGCGCTTGCCTCGGCAAAGCGAATCTGTGAAGTGCTTGACGAAAAGCTTGATATTACCGATGATGACGCAAAGCACATGGAACTTCATGTTAAAAACGGCGAAATAGAATTTAAAAATGTGTCGTTTCGGTACTATAAAAACAACAGCGAAAATGTTGTGTCGGATATAAATCTTAAAATAAAAGCCGGCTCGACAGTTGGGATAATCGGCTCTACCGGCTGCGGAAAAACAACGCTTGTTTCGCTTATTCCGAGACTCTACGATGCCGACAGCGGTGAGATTCTGATAGACGGCGTGAATGTCCGTGATTATTCGCTTTATAACCTCAGAGAGTGTGTCGGCATGGTTTTGCAGAAAAATGTGCTCTTTACGGGAACGATTAAAGAGAACCTTCTCTGGGGCAACGAAAATGCCTCGGATGACGAGATAAGGGCAGCAGCGGAGGCTGCGCAGGCGGATAAGTTTGTCAGCAGCTTTACAAAAGGATACGATTCGGACCTCGGTCAGGGCGGCTCAAATGTTTCGGGAGGACAGAAGCAAAGGCTCTGTATTGCAAGGGCGCTTCTCAAAAAGCCTAAGATTCTTATTCTGGACGATTCCACCAGCGCGGTTGACACCGCAACCGAAGCAATGATAAGAAAAGCATTTGCAACAGACCTTAAGGGCTCTACCAAAATTATCATTGCCCAGAGAATAAGCTCGGTTGAAAACGCCGATATGATAGTGGTTATGGATGACGGAAAAATAACAGGTATCGGCACGCATGATGAGCTTCTCAATTCAAACAGTGAGTATCAGGAAATTTACTATTCTCAGAACGAAAGGAAGGATGCATAAATGGCAAGGTCACTTGAGCAGCTTCAAAAACAGTATATACATTCTTCCGCCGGGAAAGCAGGTGCTCCAAAACGCCACAGGGGACCCGGACCGAGAGGAATGGCAAGCGGCAAGCCTAAGGATGCCGGGAAAACCGTAAAGCGGCTTATGCACTATGTCGGTGCGTATAAAATTCACTTTGTATTTGTGTTTCTGTGTCTTATAATAAGCACGGTTGCAGCCTCTCTCGGAACATATTTTCTGTCGCCTATATTAAATAAAATAGCAAACGCCGAGGTGGCGGACAACGATTTTGCCGGCAGAATTATCGGAAGGCTGTCGGAAAGCATGACGGCGGCGTTCGGCACGGGTGTTTCCTCTGTGATGATGTATGTAATCGCCGGCGGTGTGCTGCTTTCGGCTGTGTATATTATTTCGGCGGGCTGCACATATGCGCAGTCGAAAATCATGCTGCATATTTCGCAGAACTCAATCGAGAAAATCAGAACCGATCTTTTCAATAAGGTTCAGACGCTCCCTCTGCGTTACCACGATACGAGAACCACCGGAGAGATTATGAGCCGTTTTACAAACGATGTCGATAATATCGGCACCATGCTCGACACTTCGATTATAAGTGTGGTTTCCGGTACGGCAACGCTTATTACAACGCTTGCGTTCATGATTTACACCAATATTCCGCTGACTGTGATTACGCTGATTTTTATACCGATTTTCACAAAAGGCGGTATGATTATAGGTGCAAAGAGCAGTAAGTTTTACAGAGGTCAGCAGGCGTCGTTGGGTGCGGTTAACGGCTATATTGAGGAAACCGTGACCGGGCAGAAGGTCGTAAAGGTGTTTAACCACGAAAGGGACTGCACGGAGGAATTCGGGCTTCTCAACGGCGATCTTCGCGAAAAACAGTTCAAAGCGCAGTTCTACGGCGGCGTTATGGGACCGATTATGGGCAATTTAAGCAAGGTTAGCTATGCAATTACCGCAGGTTTTGGCGGCGTACTGTGTGCGCTTACCTACGGCGGAAGCATAGCGCCGTCAAGCGTGATGGCGCTCACCTTCGGCGGACTTACCGTGTTTGTGCAGTACGCAAACCAGTTTTCAAGACCGATTAATGAGGTTTCCATGCAGATGACAACGGTGTTTTCCGCTCTTGCCGGTGCGGAAAGGGTATTTAATGTTATGGATGAAGCATCGGAGGAGCCGGATAAAAACGATGCTCTTGACCCGAAGTTCAAAGGCTTTGTGGAACTTAACAATGTAACTTTCGGATATAATCCCGATAAGGTTATTCTTAAAAATATTTCGCTTTATGCAAAGCCCGGGCAGAAGATTGCATTTGTCGGTTCAACCGGTGCGGGCAAAACCACAATAACAAATCTTCTTAACAGGTTTTACGATATCGATTCCGGTTCGATTACGATAGACGGAATCGATATAAAAGATATAAAGCGTGATACTCTGCGCAAAAATATCGCAATGGTGCTTCAGGATACACACCTTTTCACCGGTACCGTTATGGAAAACATACGCTACGGAAGGCTCGACGCAACCGACGAAGAAGTAATAGCAGCGGCAAAAACCGCCAGTGCACACGGATTTATAAAGCGTCTTGCAAACGGTTACGATACAATGCTCGAGGGCGACGGCGCAAACCTTTCCCAGGGGCAGAGGCAGCTTCTTAATATCGCAAGGGCGGCTCTCAGCCGCGCACCGATATTGGTTCTGGACGAGGCAACAAGCTCTGTCGATACCCGAACCGAAAAGCTTATCGAGAAGGGTATGGATTCTCTTATGACCGACAGAACAACCTTCGTGATTGCTCACAGGCTTTCGACCGTAAGAAATGCAAATGCAATCATGGTACTTGAGCAGGGCGAGATTATCGAACGAGGAACTCACGAGGAACTTCTGGAACAAAAGGGAAGATACTACGAACTTTACACGGGAAAAGCTGAATTGGATTAAAAATTTCAAAAAGCACTTGACAAATCCGAAAATTCGGTGTATAATGTAAAAAGATTAGATTAGATTAGCTTGAAAGTGAATAGAACAGACGAGTTCAGACAGCTGAATTTGACTTTTTAAGCCTTGTTTAATCGACAGGGCTTTTTTTATTCCTTTTTCGGGCGCAAAAAAGAAAGGATTGGTTTAACATGAAGAAAGTAGTATTGATGGTTCTGGCAATGGTGACGGCGGCGCTTATGCTCACCGCCTGCGGCTCGGGTGAAACGGGCGATTCGGGTAAAAAGGTTTATAAGGTCGGGGTTACCCAATATGCGGATCATCCCTCGCTCGATAACTGCCGAAAAGGCTTTATCGAAGGTCTTAAGGAAAACGGATTTACCGAAGGCGATAATCTTGAAATTGAGTACAAAGCCGCACAGGCAAACGATTCGATGAACACACAGATTGCCCAGACTTTTGCAAACAGCGGTATGGATTTGGTGTGCGGTATCGCAACACCGTCCGCACAGGCACTTTATGTTGCGTGCAGAGAAAAGAAAATTCCGGTTGTGTTCAATGCAATTTCCGACCCTATCGGTGCGGGGCTTGCGGTTTCCGAAACCGAGCCTATGGAGGGTATAAGCGGTATAAGCGACCTTCTGCCGGTTGAAGACCAGCTTAAGCTTATAAGAGCGGTTCTGCCGGAGGCAAAGAAAATCGGTATTCTTTATACTACAAGTGAAGCAAACTCCGTAAGTACGATTGAGATTTACAAAGACCTTGCTCCAAAATACGGATTTGAAATCGTTGACAGAGGTATTTCAAAGCAGGCGGAGGTTACACAGGCGGCGGATGTTCTCTTAAACGATGTTGACTGTATCTCGAATCTTACCGATAATACCGTTGTTGCGGCACTGTCGGCGGTTCTTGAGAAGGCAAATGCCAAGAAGATTCCTGTATTCGGTTCTGAAGAAGAACAGGTTAAAAACGGCTGTATTGCTTCTGCGGGGCTTGATTATGTAGCTCTCGGTGTTCAGGCAGGAAATATGGCAGCTAAGGTTCTTAAGGGCGAAGATATTTCAAAAATGCCTTTTGAAACAATTAAGGAAAGCAAGCTGACGGTTAACGAAAGCGTTGCTTCAAACCTCGGTATTGAAATTCCGGAAGAAGTTTCCGGGAAAGCTGATATTGTAAAATAACCCTAAGGAGGTTTTTCGGTGGGCGGTATTATTATAGGCGTGTTTGAACAGGGGCTCATATACGGAATTATGGCTTTGGGAATATATATAAGCTATAAAATTCTTGATTTTCCGGATTTGTCGGTTGACGGCACATTTCCGCTCGGGGCGGCTGTTTCAACCGCGCTTATGTGCAAGGGTGTTAACCCGTGGATTTGCCTTATTGCCGCTGCCGTTTCCGGAGCGATTGCCGGCGGAATTACAGGTTTTTTCAATGTGAAGCTGAAAATTAAAGACCTTCTTGCCGGTATATTGATGATGACGGCGCTCTATTCGGTAAACTACAGAATTGTCGGTGCTCCTAATAAGTTCCTTATGCAGGAGAAAACCATATTCACGGTTGCCGGTGAGTTTCCGGCATGGGCGCAGCCGTATAAGTACCTCCTGTGGATTGTTCTGATTACCCTTTTCGCAAAATTTGCTCTTGACTGGTATCTCCGAACAAAGTCCGGCTTTCTTTTGAGGAGCGCCGGAGATAATGACAGACTTGTCGTAACGCTTGCAAAAAACCCGGGTACGGTTAAGATAATCGGTCTTGCGATTGCAAACGCTCTTGTTTCGCTTTCGGGTGCGCTCAGCTGTCAGAGAAATATGCAGTTTGATATAACCTCCGGTACGGGCACGATGGTTATGGGGCTTGCGGCGGTTATAATTGGAACTACAGTTTTCAAGCGTGTTAGATTTTTAAGATTGACAACCGGCGTGCTGCTCGGTATGATAATTTACAAAGCGTGTATTACGGGCGCAATCAGTGCGGGGCTTCAGTCCTCCGACACGAATCTTATAATAACGCTGCTGTTTATCGCAACGCTTTTGATTAACAAGACATCGCTTAAAAAGCGTTAGGAAGGATTTGCATTTAATGCTTAAACTTGAAAATATCAACAAGACCTTCAATCAGGGTACGATTGATGAAAAAGTATTGTTTTCGGACTTTAATATTTCGGTCGGCAAGGGCGAGTTCGTGGCGGTTGTCGGAAGCAACGGTTCCGGAAAAACCACGATGCTTAATATAATTTCGGGTGATGTTCTGCCGGATTCCGGCAAAGTTATTCTGGACGGTGCGGATATATCAAAACAGAAAAACTATAAAAGGGCAACGAAGATTGCACGGGTTTTTCAGAATCCTTCGGTCGGAACATGCCCGTCAATGACGATTTTTGAAAATATGTCAATTGCCGATAATAAGGCGAAAAGGTATTCTCTTACACCGGGGCTCAATTCAAAGCGCAAGGAATTTTATCAGTCGCAGCTTGAAATTCTCGGCATGGGACTTGAGAACCGCCTTGATACAAAAGCCGGTACGCTTTCGGGCGGTCAGAGACAGGCGCTTTCGCTGATTATGGCAACGCTTGTAAGACCGGAGCTTTTGCTGCTTGATGAGCATACCGCAGCGCTTGATCCGAAGTCGGGCGATGTTGTAATGCAGCTGACTGAAAAAATCGTGAGCGAAAAGCAAATCACAACCCTTATGGTAACGCATAATCTCCGTTATGCCGTGGAGTTCGGAACACGCTCCGTTATGATGCATGAAGGAAATGTGGTGCTTGATATTTCCGGTGAGGAAAAGGCCGGCTACGGCATAGACAATTATCTTAAAATGTTTAATGAAATAAGCATAGAATGCGGAAATTAAAACGATAAAGCTGAGCGGCGCAAAGTTTAAACTTTGCGCCGCATCTTAATTGGTATTTTAAAATGTGAAAATAAGAAAAAGGAAGGTAAAAGCAAGCAAAAGCCTTGAAATCTCGATGATTTCAAGGCTTTTTTCAACATTTTCAGCTTTTCTGTGCCGTAACAAGCTTATAATACATTCCTTTTTTCGCCATGAGTTCTTCGTGAGTTCCGGATTCCTCAATGCCTTTATTTGCAATGCACATGATTTTGTCGGCTTTCTGAATGGTCGAGAGTCTATGCGCAATAACAAACGAGGTTCTTCCCGAAAGCAGCCTGTCAAGAGCTTTTTTAATAAGTGCTTCCGTTTTTGTGTCTATTGAGCTTGTTGCCTCATCCAGTATAAGGATTTTCGGGTCTGAAACGACAACTCTTGCAAATGAAAGCAGCTGGCGTTCACCTGCGGAAAGCTCGCTTCCGCGCTCCGAAATCAGCGTGTGGTAGCCGTATGGAAGGCGGTTTATAAAATCGTCTGCATAAATTGCCTTTGCCGCTTCGATACATTCTTCGTCGGTTGCGTCAAGTCTGCCGTAGCGTATGTTTTCAAGGACGCTGCCTTCAAATATGAATGAATCCTGCATCATTATTCCCATCTGCGAGCGAAGCGATTTCAGTTTTACGGAGTGAATGTCGGTGCCGTCTATCAGGATTTTCCCCCAGGTGAGGTCATAGAACCTTGAAAGAAGGTTAACCGTTGTGGTTTTTCCGGCACCGGTCGGGCCGACAAATGCAATCGTTTCACCCGGGGCTGCACTGAAACTTACATTTTCAAGAATATTTACTCCGGGCTCGTATCCGAATGTTACATTGCGGTATTCAACCTTGCCCTTTATCGGCGGAAGGTCAACCGCTCCGGGAATATCCTTGATTTCCGCCGGTTCGTCCATCATGTCAAACACGCTTTCGACATTCGCAAGCGCACTTACAACCTGGTTATAAATTGTTGTCATGTTGTTAATCGGCGTCCAGAATTTTGAGATGTACTGCGAAAACGCAAATATAACGCCGAGGGTGATTGCGCCTTTCCCGAGAAGAACCCACCCCGCAAAATATGTTGCAACCGTACCGACAACGCTTGTGATGTCAATGCACGGCCCGAAGCCCTGGGTAAATTTGAAAACTTCCAAATAAGAGTCCGTTACCTCGCGGTTGATTTTTGCGTATGCGGCATTGGTCGACTTTTCCCTCGTGAACGCCTGAATTATCTTTACGCCCATTATGTTTTCGTGAATCATAGCACCTCGGTTCGAGGTCTTTTTAATCATTTTCTGCATACGGGTGTGTATAAGCTTTTTGAAAACCACCGCCAGAATAAAAATCGGTATGCAGGTTGCCATGCTTACCCATGTGAGCGGTGCGTCTATCGAAAACATGAATATTACAATGCCGACAAGCGTTACGATGTCACTGAACATACACACAATGCCTTCGCTCATGATATTACCGAGAGCGTTAATGTATGTTGTGAGCCTTGTGAGAATCTTTCCGGTGGGGCGGTCGTCAAAGAATTTGAACGACAGCTCCTGCATATGGTCGAAAAGGTCCTTTCTTATGTCAAACACTATCGACTGCCCGACATCGTTTATTATGTAAGCCTTGATGATTGTGAATATAACCTGCACCGCAATGGTTCCGAGGTAGAAAACCGAGAAAATCAGTATCAGCTTTATTTCCTTGTGCGGAATAAAATCGTCAAGGATTTTTTTGGAAATAAGCGGACCTATGAGGGAACTGACCGACGCCGCAAACATAATTATAAGGGCAATGATAATTCTCCATTTGTATCTTCCGGCGTATGAAAAAAGTTTTTTCAGCTGACCTGCGTCAAGGCGGTGTTTTATGACTTCGTCTTCAAAATATGTATTTCTCTTAGCCATTTTAATCCCCCCCTACTCGCTGTACTGGCGGCGGTAAACATCAGCATACCTGCCGTCAAGTGCCATAAGCTCGTCGTGCGTACCCGATTCCGCTATCTTGCCGTGGTCCATAAAGAGAATTATGTCCGATGACTTGACGGATGAAATTCTGCTCGCAATTACTATTACGGTTTTTTTGCCGCCCATGCCGTCGATGTTGTTCAGAATTTCCCGCTCGGTTTCGTTGTCAAGAGCACTGGTGGAATCGTCCAGAATAAGGATTTCGCATGGCTTCATAAATGCCCTTGCCATAGAAATTCTTTGCTTCTGACCTCCCGAAAGCCCTACGCCCCGTTCGCCGACGATTGTGTCGTAGCCGTCTGGCATTTCGGATATAAATTCATCCGCACACGCAAGGCGCGCAGCATTTTTTATTTCCTCATCGCTTGCCTTTCCGTCGGTACAGTAGGCGATGTTCGATTTTATTGTGTTTGAAAACAGGAATACATCCTGCATTACAATAGATATTCCGTCGCGTAATGTTTTAAGGTCAATGTCCTTAAGGTCTGCGCCGCCGAGTGTTATGCTTCCGGAAACAGGGTCGTAAAACCGCGGAATAAGATTGATAAAGCTTGATTTTCCGCTGCCGGTTGCACCGACAATCCCGACCTTCATACCGTGTTTTATATGAAGGTTAATATCCGAGAGCGCAACATTTCCGTCATATGAAAGCGAAACATTATTGAAATCAAGGTCCCAGTTTTTGGTGACTTCCGGTTTTTCGGGTGACTCGATTGAAGGTCTTTTGTTGAGAAGGTCAAGTATTTTCTGACCCGAAATCAGCGCCGTAAGGAAGTTTGTAACATATGTCGGCACGAGATTAAGCGGATTCATAAGGTATGTGATATAGCCTGTGAATGCAACCATCTCGCCGAGGGTCAGGCGGTTATAGCATACCAAAATTCCGCCGAAGCCTATTGTCAGAATATATGTAAGGTTGGTGAGCATAAACATTTTCCAGTAGTTTTTCGACCAAACCGGAACATAATCAAGCCTCGACTGCTTGAAATCTTCGTTAACTTTATCCATTTTTGCGGTTTCAAATTCTTCTCTGGCAAAAGCCCTTACCTGGCGCACACCGTTGATGTTTTCCTGCGCAACCGTTGCAAGCCTTGCCGTCTGCTCACGCATGTTTATATAAACCGGGCGTGACTGCAGCGAATATTTGCGCACTGCCAGGTATATAAACGGCAAAACAACATAGCATGCCAGCGCAAGCTGCCAGTTCATATAAAAGAGTATTACGCTTGCCGTAACAAACGAGAATACCGATTCAAATATAACCGGAATAATTGAAGAAAAAATGTTTTTGACATTCTCGGCATCGTCCGCAAGGGTAGTGATAACATTACCGGTTTTTGCCTTGTTGAAAGTTTCAAACGACATCGAGAAGAACTTTGCCATGCAGTCCTCGCGGAGAGCATTTATAACATCCATCGATTTGCGTTCCAGAATCCGTGATTTGGAGTAGTTGATAACATGCTTTATGACCGTAACGCCGATCATAACGCCGAAAAGAAGAAGGATATACCGAAGCGATACGCCGGAGGAGCCTTCCGAAAAAATATTGTCGAAAATGTAACCGGTGATTTTTGGGTTGACCATGTTTAGAATAACCACCAGTATACTCATAAAGTAACACAGAAACACCGTTTTTTTGTAGGGCCTGAAATATTCCCAAGACTTTTTTATAACGTCCATATCCAGTGTCCTCCGAATATAAAATGTAATAACATAATACACTAATTTTGAGAAAAAGTAAACCCCCAAATTTGCGAAATTAAGCTTTTTTTTATGATTATATTGATTTTTTTCATAGATATGGTATAATATACTTAAAATAACTCCGTTTAAGAGGTGATTTCTTTGCTTAGCAAGCAATTAATTTTACTGCTTCATCAGGGGGCAAGCATACAGCGCTGGAACGAACATTTCAGACCGCATAAAGGTTTTACCGAGCTTGACAAACAGGCGCACAAGGCATTTTTTATGTATGTTTTGCATAAGCTTGACGATTCCGCAGACCCGGTGAAGCTTATTGAGGGATGTATTTTTGAGTATCTTCACAGGGTGATTCTGACGGATATAAAGCCGCCGGTTTTTCACAAAATGATGCATGAGAAGGGAAAACAGATAAACAGGTGGGTTCTCGATGAACTGAAAGGCGCCTGCGGGGATATCGAAAACGGTTTTTACGGTCGGTTTGAAAGGTACCTGCTTGACGAAACCTATGCCGCTCACGAAAAGCGGATAATCAGCGCTGCGCATTATCTTGCGACATCGTGGGAGTTTAATATTGTGTACAGAATGTCATCGTTTCTTTACGGAATCGAGGAAACCAAGGCGCAGATTGAATCTGAAATTGCTGCGTTTTTCGACCTTGAAGCGGTGCAGAAATACTACGGAAACTATAAACTTAAAAACTTTATGAATCTTGTCGGGCAATTAAGGCTTCAGCAGCGCTGGGCGAGGTGCACAAGGGCGATGGAAACATCGGTTATGGGGCACATGCTTATTGTGGCGATTTTTTCGTATTTGTTTACGCTTAAGGTAGGCGGCTGCCGTGAGCGGCTGTGCAACAACTTTTTCGGCGGACTGTTTCACGATTTGCCGGAGGTCCTCACGCGCGACATAGTTTCTCCGGTTAAAAACTCGGTTGCCGGGCTTGACGATATTATAAAGGAAATGGAAAACGGAGCAATAACGAAAAACATTCTTCCGCTTATTCCGAAAGAATGGCACGGCGAAATCATGTATTTTATGCGTGACGAATTTACAAGCAAGTATATCGATAACGGTGAAATTGTGTTTTCCGACAGTGATACAATAAGCAGTAAATTCAATGATGATAAGTACAGACCCGTGGACGGGCAGCTTATACGGGGCGCCGACCATCTTTCGGCATTTATCGAAGCGGCACTTTCGATTCACTACGGAATTTCCTCCGAGCCGCTTGCCGAAGGGCGTGACAGTATCCGCCATGCGTATAAAAACAGGATTATCGCAGGCATAGATTTCGGCGAATTTTATACCATGTTCGATGACGATGCGGATAAAGTTTGACATTTTAGGCGTATTATGTTATACTTATATATATTATGTTTATTGAGGTGCTTTAAATGAAGTCTGTAAAAGACATTAAGCTTTATGATATTCCGAGAGTAAAAACCATGCGTGAAATGCTGGAACTTGCCGCGAATGAGTCCGGCAGCACGGCGGCTTTTATGTACAGGGAAGGGAAAAATATCGTTTCGCATACTTATTCGGAGTTTGCCGAAACGACATATGCTCTCGGGACGGCGCTGATTGACCTCGGTTTCGGTGAAAGCCACACTGCCGTAATCGGCGAAAACAGCTATCCGTGGATTTGTGTTTATCTGACGGTTCTGCAATCATCGGGTGTTTTTGTTCCGGTGGATAAGGAGCTTCCGGCGGAGGATATTTTCAATGTTCTTCACCACAGCGACAGCGAAATCGTATTCTGCTCGGAAAAATACGAAAAGATTTTCAGAGAAAACCGTGATAAAATTCCGTTCATAAAAAAGATTATATGCTTTGCCGCAACCGATGACGACGGCGATTTCCTTTCATATTCAAAGCTTGTTGAGAGGGGAAGGCAGCTTAGAGAGAGCGGCGACAGGTCGTTCGATTCTGCCGGTACGGGGGAATATGACCTTAAAATGCTTGTTTACACATCCGGCACAACGGGTATGGCAAAGGGCGTAATGCTTTCGGAGCATAACCTTGCCGGGATAGTGTCCTTCGGTCCTACGGTTTCCGATGTTCATACAAAATGCCTTTCGGTTCTGCCGTATCA
Organism: uncultured Clostridia bacterium; assembly: GCA_934464705.1. GTDB lineage: Bacteria > Bacillota > Clostridia > HGM11514 > HGM11514 > CAKSKB01. Next base: position 19,821 of record CAKSKB010000007.1, on the reverse strand, counting down.
TCACACTTATGAGGCGGTTGCCGGGATTCTCGTCGGGCTTCACAGAAGAGCAACAATCTGCATAAACAGTCAGCTTACGCAGGTTCTTAAGAATCTGCAGGTTTTCAAGCCGGATTATATATATCTTGTTCCGGCGTTTGTCGAGCTTTTTTATAAAAAGATATGGCAGACCGCAAAGAAAGAGGGCAAGGAAAAAGGACTGAAATTCCTTATTGCTTTGAGCAATGCGCTCAGAAAAATCGGTATAGATAAAAGAAGAAAGTTTTTCTCGTCAATTCAAGAAAGTTTCGGAGGAAACCTCATCAAAATCGTGTGCGGCGGCGCACCGGTCCGCCCGGAACTCGGTGACTTTTTCGACAGCATCGGCATAAATCTTATAAACGGCTACGGCATAAGCGAGTGTTCTCCGCTTGTTTCTGCGAACCGTGAGGAAATAAACGATTGCTCAACCGTGGGCGTTGTTATTCCGTGCTGCGAAGTTAAATTTATAAATAAAACCGATGACGGCGAGGGCGAAATCTGCGTTAAGGGCGATACGGTTATGATGGGCTACTATAAAATGCCCGAACTTACGGCGGAGGTTTTGAAGGACGGATGGTTCATGACCGGCGATTACGGAAAAATGAACGAAAACGGTCTTCTTATGATTACGGGCAGAAAGAAAAATCTGATAGTTCTTTCAAACGGTAAAAATATTTTTCCGGAGGAACTTGAAAATTATATTCAGTCGATTCCTTATGTCAAAGAGGTTATCGTCAGCGGTGAGCGTGATAAGGACGGAAGTGAAATCGGTCTTTGCGCAGAGGTTTACCCCGACCCCGAGATGCTGCCCGAAAACTTGCCCGAAACTTTGAGGACGGACATCGACCGTGTTACGGAGGCGCTTCCTATATATAAAAGAATTACTTCAATTAAAATCCGTGATACCGAGTTTGAAAAAACAACTTCAAACAAGATTAAAAGAAAATATTAAAATAAAAATTCTTGGGATTCTTCGGTTTCCCAAGAATTTTTTTAAAAAACTCTTGACAAATAAATGTAAGTGTTGTATAATTGTATTAGTTAATTAATACAGTAGTACAAAGGAGGTTGGCTATGAAGTGGAATTTCAGTAATGACAGGGCGATTTATTCGCAGATAATCGATCAGCTCAGCCTTGCGATTGTGTCGGGAGCGCTTGCTCCGGGTGAGCGGCTTCTTTCGGTTCGCGAACTTGCGGCGGAAGCCGGTGTTAACCCGAACACCATGCAGAAGGCGCTTTCCGAAATGGAGCAGACGGGTTTGGTTCATTCGAGCAGAACCGCCGGGCGGTTTGTCACTGAGAGCAGGGACGACATAATGAAGGCAAAAGCTGAGATTGCGCGCGAAAGAACGGAGGATTTTATTCATCACATGAATGCCCTCGGTTTTTCGGAAAAAGAAGTTTTTGAGATTATTAAAGAAATAGGAAGTGAATATTTTGAGTAATTATTTATTTGAATGTGAAGGACTGACAAAAAAATTCGGGTCAAAAACGGCTCTTGAAGATGTAACCTTCAGGCTCTCCGGAGGAAGGATTGTGGGACTTCTCGGACCTAACGGAAGCGGAAAAACCACGCTTATCAAGCTTGCGAATGGTCTGCTGACCCCAAGCTCCGGCAGTATACTTATAGGCGGCAACGCACCCGGGATTCAGTCAAAACGCATGGTTTCTTATCTTCCGGATTCGCTGTCGCTCCCGGAGGGGATGAAGGTTTCCGAGGTAATAAGATATTATGAGGACTTTTTTGAGGATTTCGACAGAGCAAAAGCCGACGATATGATGAAGAGCCTTAAACTCAGTCAATCGGAGCGTATAAAGGCGCTTTCAAAGGGCACAAAGGAGAAGGTTCAGCTGTGCCTTACAATGAGCAGAAATGCGTCTGTTTTCCTCCTTGACGAGCCGATGGGCGGCGTTGACCCCGCAACCAGAGATTACATTCTGAACACGATAATCGCAAATTACAGCGAAAATGCGCTTGTTGTGATTTCAACGCATCTTATTGCGGATGTCGAAAAAATTCTTGATGATGTTATGTTCATAAACGAGGGGAAAATCGTATACTGCGATTCTGTTGAAAGAATCCGTGAAAATAAAGGTCAGAGTGTTGACGAACTGTTTAGGGAGGTATTCAAATGCTGAAAAAGCTTTTTAAATATGATTTCTTATCCATGGGGAAAATTTTGCTGCCGATGTACGGAGCAATGCTGATAGTGGGAGTGGTTTCCGCAGTATCTTTAAGACCGGCCTTTTACGGGATATCCGGCGAAAATATCGGGGTATTTGCAATGGTGACGCTCGTGCTGTACTTTGCACTGTTCGGTGCGGTTTGCATAATGAGCATTTATCTTTCGGTAAGGCGGTTTAAAAATAATCTGCTGGGCGCGGAAGGATATCTTTCAAATGTGCTCCCGGTTTCGCCGGGAAAACACATAATGAGCAAGGCGCTTTCGGCAACGCTGTGGCAGATAATCACTGCAGCTGCGACATTTATATCACATATCATAGTGATGCTGATTACATTTACCGTTCCGGATTTTCCGGGTTTTTCGGAATTGTTCGGGGCTGTTGCCGCAATGCTTGAAAGGCTGAACAGCCACGGTGCGGATATATGTGCAATCGTTTCTGAAATTGCATTTTGCGCAGTTTTGGGAATAGTAATACTCTTTGAACTTAACCTTATGTTTTATGCCGCAATGACAATAGGCCATACAGTGAACCGCAGAAAAACCGCCGCATCCTTCGGTTCATTTGTCGGACTGTACATAATTTCGCAGATTGTTAACACATTTCTGCTCAAGGTTTGTAATGCGGTTGTTCCGATGTTCGGCGTTAAAGCGGGCCCGATGAATATATACGGTTTTTTGGCGGTTACCGTTCCGCTGCTTATACTTACTGCCGCTTATTCCGCAGTGTACTTTTTCGTGTCAAGGTACTTCCTTTCAAAAAAGCTTAATCTTGAATAACCTTTTTGTATTCTCCGGGCAGGTGACCGGTGATGGTTTTGAAGGTTCTTGTAAAATATGACAGGTTGTCGTATCCCGTTGCAGCTGCCGCTTCACTTACAGTGAATTTTCCGGTGACGAGCATTTTTTCGGCGGTACGGCATCTTGTCATATTTATATACTGAACCACCGAATATCCCGTAACCTTTTTGAACTCACGGCAGAAATAATACTTGCTCAAAGCCGCATTGGAAGCTATTTCTTCAATCGTCATATGCTTGCTGAAATTGGTGTTTATATAGACAATCGCTTTTTTTATGCTTTCATCCCTGCTGCTGTCGGATATTCTTTCACGGCTGTAATTGCGGCAAAGATATATCATAAGGTCAAGAATCGCCGCCTTTCTGCCGGCTTCGGAAAACTTGTCCTCTCCGTTCAGTTCCGATGTGAGTCTGCTGTAAAGCGCATCAAATCTGTCATCTTGTATGCATGCGTCAAAGTCCAGCTTGCTGACATCGATTCCGTTTTCAAGACAGAATGTGCTGTCGGCAATGAAACAGTCATAAAACGGTTCCGGCCGCCACTCGATTGTATGCACCACATCCGAACCTATAACCGCATATGACCCGGCCGAAACAGCAGTTTCGTTTCTGTCGCAGATAATCTTTCCGTCACGGAAAAAATGAAGTATTTCAACATTTTCGTGCCAGTGTGAATGAAAGCCCGAACCGTATGTATGATATATGTACGGATTTTTGCTTTCTATATTGTGCGCTTCATAAAAGATTTTCATAAAAACACTCCAAAAAAGCAATATTGTGTCAAACAAAGGCAAAATTACATATTGATTTTCCTATATAAATATTATACAATAAAATTACAATAAAAGCAAGTATGGAGGAACAGAAAATGTATAAATTTCCTATCGGCGTAATTGTCGAATCGTTCAGATGCGATACCCGTGAGGCAATCAAAAAGGCCGCTGCTCTGGGAGTTGACGGTCTGCAGCTTTACTGTACAAAAGGCGAGAATACTCCCGAAAATCTTCTCGGCGCAAAGGGAAGGGAACTCCTTTCTTTTGTTAAGGATAACGGTCTTAGATTCTCCGCACTCTGCGGTGATTTGGGCAAAGGTTTCGGCAATAAGGAACTTAATCCCGAACTTATCGAAAAATCCAAGAGGATTCTTGATCTTGCAAAAGAACTTGAAACCGATATTGTTACAACCCATATCGGTGTTGTTCCGGAAAATCCCGGTCACGAAAGATACAAAATCATGCAGGAGGCTTGCTCGGAGCTTGCGGAGTATGCTGATTCTCTCAACGCTCACTTTGCAATCGAAACGGGCCCCGAAACATCGGCAACCCTTAAAACCTTCCTTGATTCTCTCGGTTCCAGAGGTGTAGGTGTAAATCTCGACCCGGCAAACCTCGTTATGGTTACCGGCGATGACCCTGCCGTTGCGGTTCATAATCTTAAGGATTACATAGTTCACACCCACGCAAAAGACGGGCGTATGCTTAAAAAGTGCAATCCCGAATTTATATATAAGGCTGTTCATCCCATTCCCGATGATGTATGGGATGTGAAGTATTTTGAAGAAGTTCCGCTCGGAACCGGCTCGGTTGACTTTTCGGTTTACCTTAAAGCACTGGAGGATATCGGCTATAAGGGCTTCCTTACAATAGAAAGGGAAGTCGGCGACAATCCCGAAGCGGACATCAAAACTGCAGTAGATTTTCTTAGGAGGACAATGGCATGAGTAAATTAAGAGTAGGTCTTGTAGGTGCGGGAAACATCGCAAATGTTCATCTTGACAGCTACATGAAAAACAATGAGGTTGAAATCGCCGCTATATGTGATATCAACGAAGAAAGACTTAAAGAAACCGCAGATAAATTCAATATTGAAAAGCGCTTTGCTTCGCTTGACGATATGCTTAAATCTGTTGAGCTTGACGCCTGCGATGTATGCGTCTGGAACTGCAATCATGCGGAATGTACAATCAAGGTTCTTGAAGCCGGACTTGACTGCCTTTGCGAAAAGCCTATGGCAATGAGCGCAGAGGAAGCACAGAAGATGAAGGATACCGCCGATAAATGCGGTAAGCTTCTTATGCTCGGCTTTGTTACAAGGTTCTCAAACGAAGCGAGAATCGCAAAGGACTTCATTGATAACGGTTACCTCGGCGATGTTTATTATGCCAAGGCTACATATATGAGAAGAAACGGTAACCCCGGCGGATGGTTCTCTGATAAATCGCGTTCGGGCGGCGGTCCTATCATCGATATCGGTGTTCATCCGCTTGACCTTACCCGTTATCTTATGGGCAATCCCAAACCCGTTTCGGTTTACGCCGTAACAAGCGACCTTCTTCACAAAGAGCGCGCAAATCTTAAAACCCGTGTAGGCTGGTATCCGAAGGGTGCTGACCCCAAGAAGGATGTATGCGATGTTGAGTCAAACGCTGTCGGCATTATCCGTTATGAAAACGGTGCGTCAACGCTTCTTGAAGCAAGTTATGCGCTCAATTGCGAACCGGCCGGCGGCAGAACCCTTTACGGAACAAAGGGCGGTCTTTGCCTTGACAATATGATGCTTTATACGGATATTAACGGTTTCATGACCGATTCAAAAATAGTTGATACAGATAACTATGTTGACGCAAAACCGATGTTTGATGCGGAAATCGACCACTTTGTTGACTGCTGTCTCGGAAGATGCGAGTGTATGTCAAAGGCGGAGGACGGCGTTGTTATCATGAAGATTCTTGACGCACTTTATGAATCCGCAAAAACAGGTCACGAAGCTATAATTAAATAAGAGGATAAAATTATGAAAATAGGTGTTAGTTCATATTCTTTTTCGCAGCTTATAAACAGCGGCGAAATGACCCAGGCAGACTGCGTTGAAAAGGCTAAAGAACTTGGCTTTGACGCAATAGAATTTATTGACCTTCAGCCGGAGGACGGCTATACCGAGAAGGAATACGCAAAGCTTATCCGTGATAGAGCTGAAAAGGCAGGCATTGAAATTACCGCTTATACCATAGGTGCCCGTCTTATAACAGAATCCGATGAGGAAACCGAAAAAGAAATCAAAAGAGTCATGGAAAAGGTTGATGTTGCGGAAATTCTCGGTGCAAAGCTTATGCGCCATGACGCTTACTTCAGTCAGTGCAAGTACAGAAGCTTTGACCTCAGCCTTCCCGAACTTACTGAAAATATCAGAAAAATTGCCGATTATGCCGAAAGCAAAGGCATTAAAACCATGGTTGAAAATCACGGCTTTATCTGTCAGGACAGCATAAGGGTCGAAAAGATTTTCAATGCGGTAAATCACCCGAATTTCGGACTTTTGTGTGATATAGGCAACTTCCTCTGCGTTGACGAAAACCCCGTTACTGCGGTTTCGAGGGTTGCGCCATATGCGTTTCATGCGCATATTAAGGATTTCTATGTGCACGGGTTTGATTATCCGAGCGACGGCTGCATAGTAACACGGGGCTGCAATAAAATTAAGGGTGCTCCCGCAGGCTACGGAGATGTTCCGGTTAAGCAGTGCGTTGCAATCCTTAAAAAGGCAGGGTATAACGGAACTTTTTCTCTCGAATATGAGGGAGCTGAGCCTTGTATTCCTTCTATCAAAAAAGCTTTGGAATTTATCAGAACAATTGAAGATTAATCAAAAAAAGCCGCACAAAAAGCGGCTTTTTTTGAATTTTCGGGCATACTGTAAATGGGTGTTGACTTTGGAGCCGATTTGCGGTAAAATATGTTTAGAGGTGAGTTTTTATGGCAGTTAAGCTTAACCCCGATGAGAATATCGTCAAAACCGTTAGGGAGGGTCTTAAAAGAACCGGCGGATATTGCCCGTGCAGACTTGAGAGAACGGAAGATTTTAAGTGTATGTGCAAGGAATTCAAAGAGCAGATTGCAGACCCTGATTTTGAAGGGTTTTGCCACTGTATGCTTTATTATAAGTCGAAGGAGGACTGATTATGAGCGAAATTACAATCACAAAGCAGAATTTTGAGGAGGAAGTGTTAAACTCCGAAATCCCGGTTATCGTTGATTTCTGGGCGGTATGGTGCGGACCGTGCAAGATGCTTGCTCCGGTGATTGCCGAGATTTCCGAGGAACTTTCGGGAAAAGTTAAGGTCGGCAAGGTTAATGTCGACGAGGAACAGGAGCTTGCGTTGAAGTTCGGCGTGACAAGTATTCCGACAGTAATGCTTTTTGAAAACGGACAGGCTGTTAAAACCTCCGTTGGCTTTATGGACAAGCAGCAGCTGAAAGATACACTCGGAATTTGACTAAATATTTGACTAACAATTTTACGAACTATGTACGAACTATTTTAGTCAAAAACGGTATTTTGAGTGACTTACTGCAACTGCGCAAAACAAAGAAAAACCGCATAACTGCTGGATTTTTCAGCAATTATGCGGTTATTTCTTTTATCGAGGTGACAGGATTTGAACCTGCGACCTCTTCGTCCCGAACGAAGCGCCCTACCAAACTGGGCCACACCTCGATTTGTCTGCAACGCTGTATATTATACCATACTTTTTCGTATTTTGCAAGGGTTTTTTAAAATTTTTTAGAAAAATTTTTCAAAATTCTTTTTCGTGTTGACAGTTTTGACTGTTTGTGGTAATATTATAATTGAAATGAGGTGTGTTTATGAACAAAACATTCGGAATAATATTCGGAGCGCTTGTTGTCTTGGCAGGTGTAATTTACGGGCTGTCATCGCTGGGCGTCGGGATAGATATTTCATTTGACGGCTGGTGGACTTTATTTATAATAGTTCCGTGTATAGGCGGACTTTTCACAAGCCGTGACAAGTTCGGCAACGCCGTAGGGCTTGCGGTGGGGATTCTTCTCTTGCTTGCGGCGAGAGATGTAATAACATATAAAATTGTGTGGAAGCTTATTTTAACCGCTGTTATTATACTTATCGGAGTTAAGATGATTGTTAAAACCGCCCGCGGCGAATCGGATGACTGATATGAAAGAAAACATTTATGCGGACTGGAATCCCTGGCACGGCTGCACAAAGATAAGTCCCGGGTGCAAGTATTGCTATGTTTACCGTCAGGATAAGATGTACGGTTCGGACATATCGAGCAGCCTTTGCAGAAAAACGGGAAATTTTAATCTGCCTGTTAAGAAAAAGAGGGATGGGAGTTTTAAGATTCCCGGCGGAAAGCTTGTCTTTACCTGTTTTACATCCGATTTTTTGCTTTCGGACGCCGATGAATGGCGCGGCGAATGCTGGGAAATGATAAAGCAGCGGCAGGACTGTATGTTTTATTTTTTCACAAAGCGGATAGACCGTTTTGAAAAGTGTATGCCTTCGGACTGGGGAAACGGTTACGATAATGTGATAGTCGGCTGCACTGTTGAAAACCGCAAAATGGCGGAATACCGTCTTGAAATTTTTAAAAGGCTTCCGATAAAGCATAAAACGATAATTGCCGCGCCGCTTCTTGAAGGAATTGACATTTCGGGATTTCTCGGCGAAGATATTACGGAGGTTGCCGCAAGCGGTGAATCGGGAAACGATGCAAGGCCATGCAATTACGACTGGATTTTGGATTTGCGCCGTCAGTGCATTGAAAAGAATGTATCGTTTAAATTTCATCAGACCGGTGCAAAATTTATAAAAGACGGCAGAGTATATAATATAAGAAGAAAATATCAGATTTCTCAGGCTGTCCGTGCGGGGATAGATTACGAAGCGAAAAAATGAGATCCGGCAGAGGGTTAAAAACTTCTGTCGGATTTTTTTGCGTTTTTGTGGTAAAATATATCCTGAAAGGAGTGCAAAGTAATGCGCGAAAGAAGTATTACAATCAAGCAGATAGAAAAGTTCGGGATGTATCTTTACGAGGAGGAAAAAAGCGAAAACACTATCGGAAAATATCTTAGAGATGTCAAAGGTTTTCTTGTGTGGACGGCCGGAAAGCAGATTAATAAACCGCTTGTGCTCGAGTATAAAAAAAGCCTGTGCGATGCTTATGCCCCGAGAAGCGTAAACTCAATGCTGTCATCACTTAATGCGTTTTTCGGGTTTATGAATTGGCATGAGATGAAGGTGAAAACGCTGAAAATTCAGCGTCAGCTGTTCGCCGACCGTGAAAAGGAGCTTACAACGGCAGAATACTACAGGCTTTTAACAGCGGCAAAAAAGCAGAATAAAGAACAGCTTTATTACCTTATTCAGACAATCGGTTCGACGGGCATGAGAGTTTCGGAGCTCAGGTTTGTCAGCGTTGACGCGGTTGAAAAAGGTCAGGCGGTTATAAACTGCAAGGGTAAGGTAAGGAGAATTTTTCTGCCAAAGCAGCTTTGCAGAATGTTGAAAGGGTATATAAGCAGAGAGAAGCCGGGGAACGGTTCGGTGTTTGTCGGTAAAAACGGAAAACCGCTCGACCGTACAAATATATGGAGAATGCTTAAATCACTGTGCGCTGTTGCCGGCGTTTCGGGGAAAAAGGTTTTTCCGCATAATTTCCGTCATCTTTTTGCAAGAACATTTTATTCGGTTCAGAAGGATATTGTTAGGCTTGCGGATATTCTCGGACATTCGAGCGTTAACACAACAAGAATTTATACTGTGGAAACCGGCGATATTCACAGAAAGCAGATACAAAGCCTGGGACTTTTGCGGTGCTGAAAATAAAAAAACCACATAATCTATATTATGTAGCAAACGCCTACATAATCTATATTATGTAGTAGATAAATTGAAAAAATAACACTTCTTTCGACTAATATTATAGCACCGAAAAAAGCGTTTGTCAATGATTTATTAAAATATTACATAATTTTCACTTTCTGTAACAAAACACGCATAACTTATAGACCAATGTTTGTACAAAGTTTCCATTGGTCTTATAAGCATACCTTATTATTCCATTTGCTGCAGTCATGTTTGGACCTTCGCTTTCAGAATTTACAATTTGAACCAAATTCCGTTTTTGTTTGTAACATAATATAGATTATGTTGCAGACATTTTTTTTGCAGCAAAATAAAACAGCTGCTCAACCATTAAGTGGGAGTGATAAACAAATGAGAACCGCAACATACCAGATTGACCGTGAGTCGATTTTGCAGCGTACATTTTCGTTTCTTGTGAATAACGGGCTTGAAAATGTAACAATCCGCGAGCTTTGCAAAGGAACCGGCCTTGCGCAGGGAACCCTTTATTACTGGTTCGGGGATAAAATGAATATTATCTGCGAATCTACGGAGTACGGCTTTCTGAAAGTTTCCGACAAAATTTTTGAGTATGTTTTTGAAAACATGGGCAATCTCAGAAAGTTTTTCTCGGAGTGCCTCGGCGAAATAATTAAATATAAAAAGGAACTGCGGTTCATATACCAGATGGCGGCAAGCCCGGTTTTCGGCGAAAGAATCCGTGCGAGCGGCAAGGAACTTGATGTTGTTTACAATAAGTATGCCGAGAAGCTTTCGGGTGTTCTCGGCTGCGAAAAGGAAACGCTTCTTCCTATGGTATATATGTTTATATCCACTGTACTGGACTATGTTATATGGGAGGGCGGTAAAAATTCTCAGATTCAACTGGAATTTATCTATTCACTTGTTGCGGAAAAAATACTAAAAAACTAAATTCGGGAGGTAACGGCAATGAGATTAAAATCAGCAAAAAAACTCGGTGCGGTCATTTTGGCTTTGTGCATTGCGCTGTCGGCTGTGACTGTGTTTGCGGATGGCTCGGACAAGCTTGAAGTGATTTTCACCGATGTGACGGACAGTGACCTTACAACGCTTTCGGGCGAAGCGAAAATCAAGGTGAGCGTGAAGGGCGCTGCCGGCGGCGCAACCATTGCGCAGCTTGCACTTTCGTTCAGCGGAGATTTGAAGTATAAATCCATTCAGTTTCTGAAGGGTGAGAATAATCCGCCGAGATGTGTGCAGTATTCGCCAAATGCGGCACTTGCGAATGCGGAGCATGAGCTTATGCCGAGCATTATTTCAAAAAATGCAATGGATTTTGATGAGGTAACCGACCTTTTTGTGCTCACTTTTTCGGGTAATGCCGGGGAGAGCGTAACGCTTAGGAACTCAAACCTTGACAGAACCTACTGCGTAGTCGGCGGACAGGATATTAACCCGTCTGACGAAGCGTCGATAACTGCGTCGGCAAGCAGCAGAACCAACACGGGAAAGCGCGCGGTAATAAAGCTTACGATGGATAAGGTCGAGGACTTTGTTGCGGGCAATGCTTCCGGGAACTACAGCGGAAGCGGCATTGAAGTCAGAATTACCGGCGGAAACGGTTATACATATTATACGGTGCTCAACAATATCCTCACATCAAAGGGCGGCCACCGAGGAAGCGAAAGCGTTCCGACATTTACGGTTGAAAACACCGTGCTTGACGGCGAGGATTATACTGTTGAAGTTTCCGGTATCGGCTATGTAACATACAGGCGTACCGGTGTAACTTTTGACGACATCGTCAGCATAACAAACGATGATTTTATCCCCGGCGATGTTAATGCCGACGGTAAAGTTGATAAAACCGATAAAAAAGAGGCTGAACAGCTCATCGCAAACGGCGAATACAGCGAAGCGGCGGACTTTAACCGTGACGGCAAGGTCAATGCAAGTGATCTTGATGTGTTTGCCGGAATAGCTTCCGATGAAAATGCGCCCGCAAAAATGCCCAAACCTACCGTTACCGGCGGCAGCAAAAAGCTTACGGTAAAATGGGCAAAGCCGCAGGACGATTCAATAACGGGCTATGTTATAAAATACGGTACGGACAGCTCAAAGCTGGCGCAGACAAAAAATGTTGACGGGTCAGCGTCCACCTCCGCGGATATTACGGGGCTTTCCGCAAATACCACATACTATGTGCAGATAGCAGCCAAAAACGGCGGCGGCACGGGCGCATTTTCTGATGTTGAAAGCGCAAAAACTTCTAACGAAACCACATCCGAAATCGGTGGCGGTGGAGGTGGCGGCGGAGGCGGTTCCGATACCGCACCCTCGACCGACCCTGAAAATCCCGGAGAGGTTGTAACCCCCGGCACAGACGGTAACACCGATATCGGCAATACGGATGAAAATAAACCCTTTACCGACCTCGGAAACCACGCATGGGCGGAGGATTCGATATATGCTCTTAAAAATAAGGGTATAATCAACGGCGTAAGCGATACCGAGTTTGCTCCGGCAAGCAATATCAAGAGGGGCGATTTCATACTCATTCTTTCCAAAATGCTTGGTATAAACGATGAGTTTTCCGAAAACTTTGCGGATGTTCCGGAAGATATGTATTACTATGACGCAATCGGAAGCGCAAAGAGCGCAGGCGTTGCCGCAGGTGACGGAGATAATTTTTATCCCGAAAGCAGCATTACAAGGCAGGATTTAATTACGCTTGCATACCGTGCGTTCCTTAATAAAGGGTATATTTCCGAAACCGAGGACCTTTCTTCGCTTGAAGCGTTTGCCGATAAAGACGATGTTTCGGACTATTCACAAATCGCAATGGCGTCTATGGTGAAAGCGGGAATCATTAATGGTTCCGACGGCAACTTGAACCCCAAGGGCAGTGCAACAAGAGCCGAAGTGGCTGTTATGTGCGCAAAGCTTGTTGAACTGATAAAATGATTAAAACAAACAGCGATTTTATAATTACATTTATTATTCTGGTGCCTGTTTTGATGATGTGTATTACGGCATATTGCCTCGGCACAATAAAACCGTTTATCGAAACGAGAGCGTATGTGAAAACAGAATTGCAGAGAACGCAGGGCGAGCCGGAATATAAATACTGGCGGCGTGAAATGTCAAAACTCTATGTCGAGCTTATTCCGCTGCTCGGTAAAATTATTGCAAGAAAGATGATGTAGATATCAACTAGGGCGGTTTGCACCTATGATATAATTAATATCTATTTAATAAGAAAGGAAGAAGAACATGAAACTCAAAAAACTTTTGTCCGCACTTCTGGTGTGCGTAATGGTGCTCGGCTGTATGAGCGTTGTCGCTTTTGCCGATGAAAACACAGTTTCAATCGGCAATGCTGCTGAACTGCTTGAATTTGTTGAACAGTCCCAAAAGGACAGTTTCAGCGGAAAAACAGTAGTTCTTACAAATGATATTGACTTAAGCGATGTCAAAGAATGGAAGCCTATCTGCGCTCCCGAGGTTATGTTTGCCGGTACATTTGACGGGCAGGGACATACAATCCGTAATCTTAAATTTTCAAACTATTCTATAAGATATGGCGGCGGATTTTTCAGGCAGATAAGCGGTGCAACGGTAAAAAATGTTACATTTGATAATGCATATATTTTTACTCCCAATTGTAATATAACTGCCGTTGTTTCCGGTTATTCCTACGGAAACAGTACATTTGAAAATGTTTATGTTAAAAATTCCAGTGTTTACGGTTTCGGCAAGGTTGGCGGTATTATCGGTATGGCGGCTGATCCCGGAAAAACAACCACAGTTAAAAATTGCTCTGTTGAAGATTCTAAAATAAGTGCTTACTATGATGCCAGCGGAGTAATCGGTCTTGGACAGGGTAAAATTGTTATGTCGGGTAATGCTGTTGAAAATGTAACATTTAAGGCGTTGGATTCCGATAATAACTACAAAGAACTTGATACCGAAGTTACCTGTGACGGCAGCGTTGCAAGCTGTGCCGGAACCGGTACAAAGATTGATGGTAAATACTGGATTAATGATGGGTATTATTGGGGCGGATACGCTGATTTCTATATCCACTACGGCAACGGTTCGCATGATTGCAGTATAAAAGGAGAGTCCCTCAAGGTTGCAAACAGTGAGGTTTTAAACAATGCCGTTGCAGAAATCAACGGAGTTAAATATTTAACCCTTTCCGATGCGGTTGCTGCCGCAAAGGACGGCGACACGGTTAACATGCTCTGCGACGCAAGCGGTGACGGTATTGTAATTCCTTCCGGTTCGGATTTGACGATTGACTTCGGCGGACATACATATACTCTCAATAACCCTCTTGTCGGTTCATCCGAGGATACAAAAACGAACGGTTTCCAGCTTTTGAAGGATTCCGATATCGTATTCAGAAACGGTTCGCTTTATTCCGAAAAGGCAAATATCCTGATACAGAATTATTCAAATCTTACACTTGAGGATATGAATCTTTCTCTCAACCGTTTGCATGAAAATCCGAAGCAGCCGCTGTATACACTCAGCAACAATAACGGTAATACAGTGCTGAAAGGAAACACAAATATTTCCGCTCTGGAACGCAACTTTGCTTTGGATGTTTGCCGTTTCTCATCCTATCCCGGCGTGACGGTTACTCTTGATGAAAGCATGACCGGTACGATTGACGGTAAGATTGAAATTTCAAACAGCAAGGGTACAACAGTTGATAACGATAACTTTAACCTTATAATCAAAAACGGCACCGTAAACGGTGAAATTGTTGATTCCAGAACCGATGACCAGAAGGCAGCTTACCCCAAAATCGGTAAAATTTCCGGCGGTAATTTCAGCACGGATGTAAAGCGCTATGCAGATGAAGGCTTCACAACCAAGCTTGTTGACGGAAGATACAATGTTGTTAAAGCGGAAGCAAAAGTTGTTGATACCGCAAAAACAAACAGTGCGGAAGTTAAGCTTGATGAGCTTGATATGCATGACGAAATAGATTTGAATGAAGCCGCAACATATAAGGTTGTTGTACAGACCGCTCCGACAGACGACATCAAGGCGGCAAACGATAAAATTAAGGCTGCCGCAGATGAAAACAGCGAAAAGCAGATTTTTGATATTTCCGTAATCAAAACCGACAGCGAAGGCTCTGAAAAAGATATTTCCGGAACGATTACAAATCAGAAGGTAACGGTTACCCTTTCCGAAACACCCTTAAACGGTGTTCGAGTTTACCATGTAAACGGAACTGCCGCAGAGGAAATCACACCCGTTACCGTGAACGGAAACGAAGTATCGTTTACTGCTCCTTCGTTCTCGACTTATGCTTTCACATATAATACCGGTGCGGTTGACGAAAGCACAATTACAAACAAAGTCGGCGTTGTTTTCTCGCCGGTAACAGAGGGTGGAAATGAGTATTACATCACACTCAAAGCGCTTGAGACAGGTAAGAAAATCAACAGATTTATGGCGGCAGACATTGCGCTCAAAAATGACAGCGCAGATGTAACATATGAAATTGCTCCTGCCGCAAACATCAATGTTAATGAAACTTCTGCAAACAAATATCACTTTGAAATGAACGGAAGCAGCGCAAGCTCGGTTTCCGGTGACTCAATCACAATCGGAACGGTTAAATTCGGCGGCTACGGCTCGACCGTGTTCGGCATTGATGAAGCAGCAACAGCGGATTACGCAATAAACATTGTAAACACCGCAAAATCGGCCGATAATATCATCGACCATTACGACCTTGCAGGCGGAACTCTCGTTGTAAACGACGCTGCAAACAAGAGCGATTATCCCGTAATTGCAGATGATGAAACCGGTAAAATCGATACAACTATTAAAGCGGAAACCGCAGCACTTACCGTAAATGTTGAGTTCAACAACCCCGTAGGAAATCAGATTGCAACTTATCAGAATATGAAGGTGACTGTTTCCGGCGGCGACCTTGCGGCTGAAAAAGAATTTGCAATCGGTTCTGATGAAAACGAAGTTGCAAACGGTCAGGCGAGCATTACGACGGAACTTACCGAAAATATTGCATACACCGTAACGGTTACAGGTGCGGGCTACAGAACGGCTCGTCACACCGTAACGATGAGCGGCGACAAAACATTGACATTCTGGAACAATGTTCTTGATACTGCAAAATCCGTTGAGGAAGGTAAAACAGCAGTAACAAAGAACTTCCTTGCAGGCGACATCGTAAAGGATAGCAAGATTAACATCTATGACCTCTCCGCAGTAGTTTCCTACTACGGAAGAACGAATGATATAGCAACGGCTGATGTCTATGCAAAATATGATCTCAACCGTGACGGTGTAATCGATTCAAAAGATGTTTCCATGGTGCTTGTTTCCTGGGGCGAATAATTAATAAGAGATGGAGAACTTCGGTTCTCCGCTCTCTCAAAAGGCATAATGACTTATGCCTTTTGAGAGGGTATATGCGGAAAGTGTTAATTTTACGCCTAAGGGAGGAAAGAAAATCAGGTGTCGGCAATTTCTGCATATCTAAAATTTATGAAAGAAGGAAAATAATCATGAAAGGTAAAAAAATTCTGGCATTGCTTTTGGCTTGCGCAATGGTGCTCGGCAGCATGAGCGTTGTGGCTTTTGCAGATGATACCATGAGCTTTAACGAGTTTGTAAAAGCTGTCGAAAATGGAGACGGTACTTTCGACGGCGATGGTATTACCGTTGAGTGGACTCCCGAAAGCGGGTGCGGCATTACAAACGGTTCACATACTGTTGAAACATGCCCCGACAAATTGCCTGCGGCGACTGCTTCAACACCTCATAAGGTTAATTCTAAATTGGCGCAGTTCTGGATCTTTGAGGGACTGGATAACATTGAAATTAAAAATGTTAATTTTAAGTATAATGCAGCAGATTTTAAGTTTTGCCATGATGAACGCAGTATTTCTCAAACAGGTTCAATAGCAAAAGCAGATGCCCCCACAGCGCAGCTCCATATGTATAACAAAGGCAATGTAACGCTTGAAGGGTGCACATTTGACAATGTTGTTGCAACGCCTTGGAATCTTAAGGCAAACAATGTTGACGCTTCGACAAGAACAATTTCGGTTGAGGGCTGCACTTTCAAGAATATTCCCGGTTCTTACGGACTTAAGGATGTTCAGGCAGGCTCTGTTACTATTGCGAACAACACATTCGAAAACACAAGAAGCGGTATCATGCTCAGCTCATCTGCCGCTAAAACCGTAAAAATCAGCGGTAACAAATTTAATTGCAACGAAGAAAATGGCGACCTTATTCAGATCGCAAAGGATTTCACCTTTAACGATGACTCCGATATGTCTGTAATCGGTAATTCATCCGCAAACAATACCGGTGTTTTCAGAATTATGAACAGTGCGGTAAAGAATATCACAGTTTCCGACAACGATATCCCGTCAACAGCTTCGTGGACATCTTCAAATTCCGACTGTGATGCCCTTATTGACGATGACGGAAACCTTACCGCTAAAGGCTGGGGCGGTGCTGAAGGTACAACCGTTGAGTATAACGGCAGCTACTACAAGACCCTTGCGGAAGCGCTTGCGGCAGTGTTTGTAGCCGATGATGACAATGCGGTAATCAACTGCAAAAAGGGCGCAGAGGTTGGAAAACTTTCGCACGCTCATGTTTCAAACAACATCGTTATCAACGGTAACGGCGCAAAGGTAACTTCCGGCGGCGACCAGGATTTGGAGGTTGACACATATTACTATTCGCGCAGCACAGGCAAACTTGTTGACCCCAAAAATGTCAATAACGAAAAAACTCTTGACAAAAACATTAAAATCACGGTTAACAATCTTTCCGGTATTGCAGTTTGGGGTCAGAGAACATCGGGTTATACGGTTGATGTTGAACTCAATGACTGCAAAAACCTCAACAGAATTTATATCAGCGGAAAAACCGGTGTAAATAACTATACTCTCAATAACTGCACATTTGATTCCGACAACGGAAGCCACCCCGGTACAAGCGTATATTCCAACAATCCCGGAACAATTAATATCAATAATTGCTCATTTAAGGGCATTGCTCTGGCTTGCAACTTCAATAACAAGTCGGAAGGAACTCAGAATATAACCTTAAACGGCTGCACAATTATTGACTGTGCAACAGAGGCTAAAACAGAATCCGGCTGGAAGGCATTTACCGCTCCGGTTCGTTTCGTAACCTCGGGAACAGGTGCAAAAACAGTTGCAAATGTTGAAAACACAAGCATTTCCTATACGGAAGGCAATAAGAATGTCGGTAACGGCGATATTCTTCTCGGCGAGGGAAGAAAGGACGAAAAATCATATTCCGGCGTAACTCTTAACACAAGCGGCGTGGACGCTGATGTTCAGATTCAGTTCCCGGGTCAGGCTGATAAGACCGAGAAGATAAGCGTAAAGGCTGACGCTCCTTCCACAATCGAAATTCCTGCGGTTGCGGAGATAAACGGTGCTAAGTTTGCCGATCTTGAAAGCGCCTTTGCAGCTGTAAAGACCGGAGATACCGTTACGCTGCTCGATGATGTAACGCTTTCCGACGGTATTTATGTTACCAACACCGAAGCATTAAAGGGCTTTGTATTTGATGGTAACGGTCACACAATCAGTTATAATCTTCCCGGAAAGACGGCGCTTCAGTTTGGAACAACAAAAAGCTATTATAATAACGGTGTTGAAATTAAAAACCTTAACATGACAGGCAAAGCTGATTTTGCTGTTGAATTCTGCGGAGGAAAAATTGCGGAACTTACAAATGTAAACATCAGCGGAGATTATCTGTTTGCACTCAATCTTTACGGAACAAGCGGTGCAACTGTTACTGATTCCGAAATTACAAATGTAAACAGCGGTAAGCCTTATCCGACAACTAAGTTTACATATGTTGCATGCGGTATTTGGGCAAATGTTGCGGCGGCAAATCCGCTTAAGCTTGTAAATTCCAATGTGGACGCTATAACAGTAAACGGTTACACGGCATCAAATGTAAAGGCTCCTAAGATTATTGTTGATAAAAATTCAAAAGTAAAGATTTATTCGTATGAAGATGATAAAGATTCGGGTTCAACAACAAAACTTCTTTGTCTTAGTGCAAAGAGTGAAGGCGATGTTACAGTTCAGAAGATTCTTAATGACAATGCTGAAACTATTTCCGAGCCCATCGTTCCCGTTGCAAGCGTAGGCGATATTTACTATGATACAATGGAAGCTGCCGAGGAAGCAGCTGCCGCTTCGGGCGAAACGGTTATACCTTATACCGGTGCGGAAAAAGTCAGCGTTCTGTTTGAAAAATCCGAGAACGATTCTTCCGTTTATGATATCTGCATCAAAGCCGAAGATAAGATTATAAACAGACTCACTTCCGCAGAATTTGCATTTGAACTTACATCGGCTGACGATATTTCGTACGATATTACCGGTGCTGAAAATGTAAGCGTTAAGGAAGAAAACGGAAAGTATCTCTTTAACTTCAACGGTGTTAAAGCGGACGCAACCGGAACAAAAATTAAAATCGGTCAGGCTGCGTTTACAGGTTACGGAAAATTCAGCTTTGCGGTAACCGGCGATAAAAATATTGTAAATGCAACAACCGTAC
The DNA here is from genome assembly GCA_934464705.1 of uncultured Clostridia bacterium. Lineage (GTDB taxonomy): Bacteria > Bacillota > Clostridia > HGM11514 > HGM11514 > CAKSKB01. Next base: position 553 of record CAKSKB010000007.1, on the reverse strand, counting down.
AGGATAACATTGTAACTTCATATATCGCAAATCCTTCGGCTGTAAACGAAGGAACTCTTGATACAAGCGATAGGCTTACAGATGTTGAGCTTAAGCCTGAAACCGCAGCACTTACCGTTGATGTTATATTCAACAACCCTGTAGGAAATCAGATTGCAACTTATCAGGACATGAAAGTGACTGTTTCCGGCGGCGACCTTGCGGCTGAAAAAGAATTTGCAATCGGTTCTGATGAAAACGAAGTTGCAAACGGTCAGGCGAGCATTACGACGGAACTTACCGAAAATATTGCATACACCGTAACGGTTACAGGTGCGGGCTACAGAACGGCTCGTCACACCGTAACGATGAGCGGCGACAAAACATTGACATTCTGGAACAATGTTCTTGATACTGCAAAATCCGTTGAGGAAGGTAAAACAGCAGTAACAAAGAACTTCCTTGCAGGCGACATCGTAAAGGATAGCAAGATTAACATCTATGACCTCTCCGCAGTAGTTTCTTACTACGGAAGAACGAATGATACAGCAACGGCTGATGTCTATGCAAAATA
>CAKSKB010000006.1 GCA_934464705.1 uncultured Clostridia bacterium | reverse complement strand
TTGTCTTTACGCTGTTTAGTTTTCAATGTTCATCTCGCCGCCGCCCTGAGTTTTTGTTGCCCTCATCGCCGACAGCTATATTAGTATACCACCAAAGTTTTGATTTGTCAAGCCTTTTTTTTGAAATTTTTTTATTTTTTTTGGTTTTTTGGAAAAAACCCTTTTTTTTGAACATTTTACTTTCCTTCTAAAAATTATTTCTACCTATTTATATACTAATTATCTGAACGGCCTTGCCAGGCAATAACCCAGATAGAAAAAAACTTCACGATTCAAAAAAGGAATTTTCGTTTTTAGACTTTTATACCTTGTCGTCGGCGTCGGCGATGAATATGCTTTCATATTAAGATCCTTTGCCATCAGCATTGACCGTTTCATATGGAGAGGGTCGCTGACAATTATACAGGAGCTGAAATTTTCTTTTTTCATTATTTCTTTTGCATATTTTAAATTTTCCTCAGTAATAGAGGACTTGTTTTCGGTGAAAACTTTACTTGCGGGGATGCCGCAAGTAACAATATATTCTTTGGCAATTTCCGCATCTGACTTTATATTTCCCTCAGCGATTCCGCCGGTTGTGATTATATAATCCGCATAATTATTTTCGTATAGCCATATTGCATGATTTATGCGCTCCCGATACACAGGCGATACACCGTCATCCGAAGCGGCCGCACCGAGGACTATTATAACATCGGCGCTCTGTTTCTCATCGGTTTTTCCGTAATTATATATCGCCGTACCTGTAAATATGTAAACTATCAGCAGCACAAAAATTGCAATCCGTATTTTTTTCATCTTACCACCCGAAAATTACGATAATAAGCAAATCGGCACCTCTCATGTGAGAGATGCCGATTTAAGCTCCTCGTGTTGGACTTGAACCAACGACCCTCTGATTAACAGTCAGATGCTCTACCGACTGAGCTAACGAGGAATATTCAACAATAATTATATTACCACAAAAAATACAATTTGTCAATCGTTTTAAAGCAAATTTGCAAGAAAATCGAAAATTTACATACACTTAACATAAAACGGGTTTCGGAGTTAACACAGATGAGGGTATAATATATTCAGATAAAAAATTAGGAGCGTGATTTTTCATGAAGAAAATCGTATCAATTATTTTAACAATGGCAGTAGCAGTAAGCCTTCTTGCGGGCTGCGGCAACAGCAGCGGCAATGGCGGGACAAGCACAGGCAGCAAATCCGCAACGGTATCGACCGATGGCTCAACCTCAATGGAAAAGGTAATCGGCTATTTAAGCGAAGCCTATATGGAAGACAACAGCGGCGTCAAGGTTACCTACAACCCCACAGGTTCAAGCGCAGGAATCCAGGCCGTGTCCGAAGGGCGCTGCGATATCGGGCTTTCAAGCCGTGACCTCAAAGACGATGAAGCCAAGACCCTTGAAGGAAAGGTAGTAGCGATTGACGGCATTGCAATGGTTGTAAATCCCGAAAACAAGGCGACCGACCTCACAGTTGACCAGATTGCAAAAATCTACACCGGCGAAATCACAAACTGGAGCGAAGTCGGCGGCGATGACGCACCTATCGTATTAATAGGAAGAGAAGCGGCATCGGGCACAAGGGACGGCTTTGAATCGATTACCGGAACCAAGGACAACTGCAAATATAACCAGGAACTGACCTCAACCGGCGATGTAATTCAGACAGTATCCTCGAACCCCAACGCAATCGGATATGCATCGCTTGCTGCGGTTTCGGACAGCGTAAAGGTGCTGTCGGTTGACGGAGTTGAACCTTCGGAAAAGACAGTTCAGAGCGGTGACTACAAAATCCAGAGAGATTTTGTTCTTGTAACCAAGAAGGGCGAAAAACTTTCGGATGAAGCTCAGAAATTCTATGATTACGCAACAAGCAAGGAAGCTGATGACTTAATCAAAAAAGCCGGAGCGGTTCCGGTTGTAAGATAGGGCTGATAGCATGAGAAAGCAGAATTTAACCGAAAAATCAATGCATACGCTGTTTCTTCTGTGCGGACTTGTATCGGTAGCGTTTCTGGTTGTTATTACAGCGTTTCTGGCTGTGTCGGGCTTTCCGGCGATCGGGAAAATCGGAATCAAAGATTTTCTTTTCGGAACAGTCTGGCAGCCGACGGCAAAGACCCCATTATACGGCATTCTGCCGTTTATACTAAGCTCGGTATTCGGAACCCTCGGTGCGATAGTCATCGGGGTTCCGATAGGGCTTTTATGTGCAATATACATTTCAAAGTTTGCCGGAAAAAGAGTTTCAAAAATTCTGACATCGGCGGTAGAACTGCTTTCGGGAATCCCGTCGGTAGTGTACGGACTTGCGGGCATGATAATAATCGTACCGTTTGTAAGGAAAGCATTTAACCTGCCGGACGGCGCAACGCTTTTTTCGGCGATAATAGTTTTGGCGATTATGATATTGCCTTCGGTCATAAGCGTTTCGCAGACAGCGATAAAGGCGGTTCCGAAGGAATATGAAGAAGGCTCGCTTGCGCTTGGAGCGACGAAAACCGAAACGGTATTTAAGGTGACGGTCCCCGCGGCAAAGAGCGGAATATTCACATCGGTTGTTCTCGGAATAGGCAGAGCGATAGGAGAAGCGATGGCAGTTATGATGGTATCGGGCAATGCGTCAAATATGCCGAAGCTGTTCGGAAGCGTAAGATTCCTTACAACAGCGGTTGCGTCGGAAATGTCGTATTCATCGGGACTGCAGCGTGAAGCGCTATTCTCAATTGCGCTGATACTTTTCATATTTATACTGATTATAAACCTCATACTGAATATTGCCGGAAGGAAAAACAGGTGAAGTTATGACTGAAAAACATTCAAAGAGCCGCAAAGCGAAAGAGGCGGTTGTAAAATTTTTCATGTATGCCGCAGCGGCGATAATAATACTGACGCTTGCGTCTTTAATCGGATATATTGTATACAGAGGCGTGCCGAAACTCACATGGGAACTTGTAAGCTCGAAGCCGAGCCTGATAAGGGAGCGTGCGGGGATACTTCCGAATATTCTAAATACGCTTTATATCATAATTATGACTCTGATTTTTGCGCTTCCTCTCGGAGTAGGCGCAGCCATTTACCTTAACGAATACGCAAAGAACAAACGGCTGGTAAGGGCGATAGAGCTTGCAGCGGAAACTCTTTCGGGAATCCCGTCCGTAATCTACGGTCTTGCCGGAATGTTAATATTTGTTCAGTTTTTTTCGCTCGGAACGAGCCTTATCGCAGGAGCTCTGACGCTGGTCATAATGACCCTTCCGACAATCATCCGAACCGTTCAGGAAAGCCTGAAAACCGTGCCAGATTCGTACCGTGAGGGAGCGCTTGCTCTCGGCAGCGGAAAATGGCGGATGATAAGAACGGTAGTTCTGCCGAGTGCGTCTGACGGAATCGTAACAGGCTGTATACTTTCCGTCGGCAGGATAGTGGGCGAAAGCGCAGCGCTGCTTTTTACCGCCGGAATGGCAAACGAAATTATAAGTCTGTTTCAGGCGCCGCTTCCGGGAAACGCCGGTTCCACGCTAACGGTTTCGCTTTATATGTACGCAAAGGAACGGGGCGATTTTGACACAGCGTTTTCGATTGCGCTTATACTTCTTGTACTTACATTTCTGATAAATACTGCTGCGAAACTTGCGGCAAAGAAGAGCGAAAAAGGAGGAAAAGGCAGATGAGCGGAATTATCACTGCGGAAAACTTAAATCTCTGGTATGGAAACAACCATGCACTCAAGAATATAAATATTGAGATACCAAAGGGCTGTATAACGGCGCTTATCGGACCGTCGGGGTGCGGAAAATCGACATTTCTGAAATGTCTTAACAGGATGAATGACCTTGTGGAGGACTGCCGGATAGAAGGCAAGGTTGTGTTTGACGGAAAAGACATTTATAAAGATGCCGATGTAACGGAGCTTAGAAAACGCGTAGGAATGGTTTTTCAGAAGCCGAACCCCTTCCCGATGAGCATATATGACAATATCGCCTACGGGCCGAGAATCCACGGAGTAAAATCCAGAGTCAAGCTTGACGAAATAGTGGAAACATCTCTGAAACGCGCAGCGATTTGGGACGAATGTAAAGACAGGCTCAAAAAGAGTGCTCTTTCGATGAGCGGCGGACAGCAGCAAAGGCTGTGTATAGCGAGGGCTCTTGCGGTTGAGCCGGAAATTCTTCTTATGGACGAACCCACAAGTGCACTCGACCCGATTTCGACCTCAAAAATCGAAGACCTCGCAACAGAGCTGAAAGAAAAATACACAATCATCACCGTAACTCATAATATGCAGCAGGCAGTCAGGATTGCCGATAAAACGGCGTTTTTCCTGATAGGGGAAATCATAGAATATGACGATACCGAAAAAATGTTTTCAACCCCACGGGATAAACGCACCGAGGATTATATTACAGGGAGGTTCGGATAATGCGCAATAAATTTGACGAACAGCTTTCAAAGCTTAACACCGAGCTTATCACAATGGGAGCGCTTTGTGAAGAAGCGATTTCAAAGGCGGCAAAATATCTCGAAACGAACAATAGCGAGCTTCAGAAAGAAGTTTTTGAAACAGACCGCGAAATTGACCGTAAGGAAAGGGATATAGAATCGCTTTGTATGCGGCTTCTTTTGCAGCAGCAGCCGGTTGCCGGAGATTTGCGTACGATTTCGTCGGCGCTTAAAATGATTTCGGATATGGAAAGGATAGGCGACCAGGCGTCCGATATAGCCGAAATGGTGTGTTTTGTAAACCGAACGGATATCGGAAGCAAAGTGCATATAGCCGATATGGCGAGGGCGACCATTCTTATGGTAACGGACAGTATAGATTCGTTTGTAAAGCACGATATGGTAATGGCGCAGAAGGTAATTGCGCACGACGACATCGTGGACGGGCTTTTTCTTAAAGTAAAGGGCGAGCTTATATCGAGCGTAAAATCCGCTGACGGAAACACCGCCGAAGCGCTGATTGACCTGCTGATGATAGCGAAATATTTTGAAAGAATAGGCGACCACGCCGAAAATATAGCCGAATGGGTTATATACTCGATAACAGGAAGTCATAAAAGTATTGAAAACGGCGAAGTTTTGTGATAAAATGTTATTGGGTGATTAAAAATGATTTATCTTGTTGAAGATGACAATAACATAAGAAAGTTAGTGTGCTATGCGCTCTCAAAGGACGGGCATGAGGTAAAAGATTTTGCCGAGCCGGCATCGTTTTGGGCAGAAATCGGCAATGCCGCACCCGACGCCGTTATACTCGATATAATGCTGCCGGGCGAGGACGGTCTTTCCATATTAAAAAAGCTGAGAACCCGAAGTGAAACGGAGAATCTACCTATTATAATGCTTACCGCAAAGAGCAGTGAGTTTGATAAGGTAACCGGATTAGATTCCGGAGCGGACGATTATATTGCAAAGCCGTTCGGAATAACCGAACTTGTTTCGAGGGTCAATGCGCTGTTGAGGCGTGCCGGAAGATATTCGCCAAAGCCTTCGGAATACAAAATCGGAGGGCTTTATGTAAACCCCGATAAGCATATTATAAAGGTTGACGGCGAAGATGTTAATTTGTCGTTCAAGGAATATTCGCTGCTGCTTGAGCTTTTGAAGGCAAACGGAGCGGTAGTAAGCCGCGACAGACTTCTGACATCGGTTTGGGGCGAATATTATGACGAGTCGCGCACACTTGATGTTCATATAAGGAAACTGCGTGTAAAACTCGGCACTGCCGGGGCGCTAATACAAACGATAAAAAATATAGGCTACAAAATCGGAGAGTGATTTTCATGACAAAAAAGATTTTCCGCTCTGCATTTTTCACATCGATTCTGGCGGTAATATCGTGTTTGCTGCTGATAATGGGAGTATTGTACGGCTTTTTTGAAGGGCGTATTGAGAAAGAGCTTGCCGGCGAAGCGGATTATGTTGCGTATGCAATTAAGGACGATTACCAAAAATTTTTTGAAAACTTCTCGTCCGGCGAAAACCGCATAACGCTCATAGCCAAGGACGGAACCGTGCTTGCGGATACGCAGAAAAAACCTTCCGAGATGGATAATCATTCCGACAGAAAGGAATTTTCCGAAGCGGAGGAATACGGCAGCGGAACCTCCGTAAGATATTCGGAAACGATGACCGAAAAGACAATATACTACGCCAAGAAGCTTGAAAACGGCGATATTCTCAGGGTTTCCACAACTCAGTACACGATTTTTTCGGTAATTATGGGATTGCTCCAGCCGCTTATTTTTGTAATTTTAATTGTGCTTGTGATAGCGTTTCTGCTCTCGCGAATGGCGGCGAAGTCGATATTAAAACCACTCAATGAATTTGACCCCGACCACCCCGAAAAATTTGAAGGATATGAGGAGCTTTCGCCGTTTTTGCGGAAAATATCGAGCCAAAGACGGACGATTGAAAAACAGGTAGAGCAGGCAAAGCAGAAGCAAAACGAATTTCGGCTTATAACCGAGAATATGCATGAAGGCTTTTTGGTGATTGATAAAAATGCCGCCGTGCTGTCCGAAAACAACGCAGCGCTTGAGCTGTTTGATCTTGAAACGGCACCCAAAACAGTGTTTGAAATGAATCGGACCGAAGGTTTTCTTAACACAATTGCAACAGCGCTTTCCGGAAAACGCGCGGAAAACCAGATGTCGCACGCCGGAAGAACTTACAGCCTTATTGCGAACCCGGTGCAAAACGGCAAAAACACAATCGGAGCGGTTATAATCATAATCGATATCACCGAAAGCGAAAAGCAGGAGGCAATGCGCAGAGAGTTTACGGCGAATGTTTCGCATGAGCTGAAAACGCCGCTCACATCGATTTCGGGCTTTGCCGAACTTATGAAAAACGGCGGAATGGACGAAGCGACCGTAAAAGATTTTTCAAATTCGATATATTCCGAAGCGCAAAGGCTTATTGCCCTTGTCGGAGATATAATAAACCTGTCCTGCCTTGATGAAGGCGAAGGCAAGTTTGATAAAAATGCTGTCGACCTTAAAGAAATCGCCGAAAATACGGTTTCAAGGCTCAAACCGTTTGCGGCGCAGAAGCAGGTTACGCTCAAATGCAGGCTTGAAAAGGCGGAAATCATCGGTTCTGCGAAAATTCTCGGAGAAATGATATATAATCTTACCGATAATGCAATAAAATATAACCGTCCGGGCGGAACGGCTGAAATCGAGGTCGTAAATGACGGGGGCAAAGTACGGCTTACCGTCCGCGATAACGGTATCGGGATACCCGATGAGGATAAGGACAGAATATTTGAAAGATTTTACACCGTGGATAAAAGCCGTTCAAAATCCGAGGGCGGAACAGGGCTTGGGCTTTCAATCGTAAAGCACGGAGCGATGCTTCATAATGCGGAAATAAGCCTTAAGAGCCGAATCGGCGAAGGCACGGAAATCACAATAACATTCTGAATTCACAAAAACTCCTTTAGTATCATACAATGTTTTTGAACGATACAATAAAGGAGGAAATTGTATGGCTGAAAAAATCACAGCCGCACAAAACGCTCAGACTCCGCAACCCGGGCAGGCATGCGAATCGGTATGTATTCAGACTAATCAGATTTACGATTCGTGCAAAGAAAAAGACTGTCTTGAAGATCTGAACGTCATTTTCACCGCTCCCGAGCAGGAGCTTATAAACCGCGCAATCAATGTTAAATGCCGCAGCGCCCAGACAATCTGGGTTTACGCCGATGTAGAGGAAGTGCCGTTTAACGACGGTTTCTATACCGTAGATATCAAGTATTTCTTCAGAATAACCCTTGATGTTTTCACCGGCATAAGCGCACCGGTTCAGGTTGACGGACTTGCAACCTTTGATAAAAAGGTTATACTTTTCGGTTCGGAAGGCAACGCAAAGATATTTTCTTCAAATTATATTCCCGGAGCCTCCGACACACAGCTTGTTGAAAAGAGCAATATGCCGAAAGCAGTTGTGGAAGTTGTAAACCCGATTTGTCTTTCGGCAAAGCTGGAAAACGACTGCCGCTTCCCGTGCGATGTAAGCTCGGTTCCCGAATTTATCTGCGGATGCTTCAATGATGAATTTGTGTCGCCGAACGGCAATAAGACCGTGCTTGTATCAATCGGTATTTTCACAATCTGTAAGCTTGAAAGGGAAGTTCAGCTGCTTATTCCTTCGTATGATTACTGCATACCGCAGAAGGAATGTGTTTCGGCAACCGATAACAACCCCTGCGAACTCTTTGAAAAAATACAGTTCCCCTACGATGAGTTTTACCCTCCGAAAAGGGACGAATACGAGCAGGATTTTGATTACAGAAGCAACGCAGGCCGCTGCGGAAGATAGCTCTGGTAAAAAGGCCCTCGGCATCAGCCGAGGACCTTTTTTCAGATTGCCCATGGACGCTGCCGTGTACACGGGCAGGAGAGCGGTAAACCCTTAACGGTTTTATCGCCGGGGGGACTCGGCCGATAAAAACCGTGTATACCTTATGACAAAAATATTTTTTGCCATTTTAGGGGGGTGTCGGAGGCGGTAGGCCGCCGCCATTGAAAGTCGGCAGCCAAAAAATGACAAAAGCATGACGGCACAGGGCATTAAGGGTTTGCCGTTCTCTTGTCCGCGGCGCAGCCGGGGACTTTTTTAAAAACTCATACCCATTCTCCGTATCATGCCCTTGTGGTTTTCAAAAGCTCTGATATAAAGCATTTCAATCCCGCAGTCATACGAAAGTTCATACTTATCTGCAATTTTCATTGCAGCCTCAGCGGTTTCTTTGTTTTCAAAGTCAATGCCGCTGAGCGTACATTCAACGAAAAAGCGGTCGAGAGCCGTTGAACCTATCATTATATTAGTTTCCATTTCGGATCCTCCAGTTCTTTTTTTACTTTGTGAAGCATTTCGTCGCACCAGTTGATGTATTCGTCAGAAAGGAAATACTTAAACTCCTCTTTGCAAATGAGCATATACATTAATTCCTGATTAAAATATGCCAGCATCTTCCAATGCTTTAATTCATTGTCTGATAAATCCATAAAAAAACCTCCATAAAATAAAAAGTGCGCCAACCGAGGTCAGCGCACAAAAAACGCAAACTCCGGTTGTCGCCAAACAAACTTCAATAATATGGGATATTAATTACTCTTACCACATACCTTGCGGAATTTGCATTTTTAAACAAGTTCTTAAGGTATATGGTAACCCAAAAAAAGAGTATGAAACTCCCAAAATTATATTAAGTTTGCTTGGCTATTTCATTATATCACAATAAACATGGTTTGTAAATAGCGATATAAAGATTTAAAAATAAAAAGTGCGCCAATCCGAAGATAAGCGCACAAAAAACGCAATACCCCGAATTGTCGCCAAACAAGTTTAATACACCAAAATACATTTCGTGCTTAAACAGAGCATATGCGTTTTTATCGAAAACGATAAAACACAAAATGCATTTGGTAAGGATATTAAACTCGTTTGGCAGATTTATTATATCACAATAAACCCGATTTGTAAATAGCGATATAATATTTTAAAATAAAAAGTGCGCCAACCGAGGTCAGCGCACAAAAAACGCAATACCTCGATTTGTCGCCAAACAAAAATCCAAGTGCTTGAATATAAGCAAACAGGATAGAGGTGCGTTTTTATACAAAGTATAAAATGCACCTGTTTTAAACTTATATTCAAGAAATATTCACCTTTAGGATTTTTATTTGGCTATTCCATTATATCACAGTTTTTATAATTTGTAAATACCGTCCCATAAAATTTTCCTAAAATCAAAAAGTGCGCCAATCCGAAGATTAACGCACAAAAAAGCAATCACCTTTCATTTTTTCCGCTTGACAATCTGTCATTTTGCAATTTATCAATCAATTTCAAAATCCTCTCACACAAGAAAAAGTCGTTCTGCCTGAAGCAGAACGACTTTCAGTGCATTTTCTTTCGGCAATAAGCCTACACCGATTTGAGGTAACGCTACACAAACCCTTCCCGAAAGCTCGGTATACCAACGCATATCGGTGCGCCGACATACTTCAACGCTTTAACAGACACACCTGTTGTCTGTTGTTAATATTATTATACTCAAGTTTTTAAATTATGTCAATAGATTTCGAAATAATTTAAAAAATTTTTAAAAGACCTTAATAAGCGTTTGAAAATCTATCTATTATCAAAAAACTTACTTATTAATTTCCCTTTGAAAATCCTCATCCGAAAAAACTCCCGAAAGCTCGGCGAATTTTTCTTTAATGCCGGATTTTATTTCATAAATAACGGTTTTTCCGACCTCGGGGTATGCCGCAAAGAGCCTTGCCGAACCGTCATCTGCTTTTATCCCGATGTATTCAGCAAAGCCGTTGCTGTCATCATTAAATGAAATGATGAGAAAATCATCTTTTATGCTGATTTCAAACTGCGCCTCGGCATTTTTTGCAGCCTCTGCGATAATTTCGGAAAGCTGCTCCGCAATGTTTTCGCCGATTTGGTATTCCGCTGCGGACTCATCCATAATTTTAAGGAGTGCCTCCGCCTGACAGTGATTCCAAACATCGTTTATGTATTTTTTAACATTTTCCGGATTGTTTTTAATATCGTCCGCAAAATCGCCGCTGTATTTTGCGACCTCTCCGGGCAAATCCACCGATTCAAATGCAGTACGGGCAGAGTTGTCGGCTTTGAATTTTTCCAAATCCGAACTGTCTATTTCGCCGAAACCGTAAACTTTTTCATTCATGGTGATTATAACCGACTTCGTGTCCGCAACCCAGTCAACATCTGCACCGAGCCCCTCCGATACTGCACGGAGCGGCACAAGAGTGCGGTTTTTTTCGATAACTGCCGGGGTGTCAAGCGAAATTTTGCTGCCGTTTTTGTAAAGTTCATTTGCGCCGACTGTAATTTCAAGCCTGGTTTTGTCCAGAACCGCAGAAGCGGTTTTTGAAGAATCCTCCCATGAAACATCCGCACCGAGCGCTTCAAAAATTGCTCTCATCGGCACAAGCAGACGGTCATTCCGGATTATCGGCTCGGAATCGAAAGCCGGATTTTCGCCGTTTACCGTAACACTGATACCGTCCGCAAAAACAGACACCGCCGAAAGCATCATGCATAAAACCAAAACAAACGAACAAATTTTTTTCATAATTCATACCTTCCTTTTTCTGAAATGTACATTAATCATTGCGCAAAGCAAAGCAATGCTGCAAACCTGACCGAACGAAAAATTCCCGATCATTCCCCTCACACCGTCACCTCTCAAAAACTCGATAAAAAACCGCCCGATTGGGTAAACCGTAAGATAAATTTTTATAAGCGACCCACGGAATTTTCGCCTTTCGGATAAAGTAATCAGCAGTAAAAACATCAAAAATTCACATGCCGCTCCCAAAAACTGCACGGGAAACCGCCTTATTCCGTCCGAATAAATCACGAAAAATCGGCTGAATTCAATTCCGAAACAGCAGCCCGAGAATGCACACCCGATTCTGCCGAAAGCGTGAAAAAGCGGAATTGTAACCGCTGCGGCGTCCCAAAGTCCGGCATTTTCGGAATTGAGCATTATTTTCTGTAAAATATAATAGGTTGCCAAAAAGCCGAAAAGACCGCCGTAAAAGACCAGCCCTCCGTGCGATTCCCTGCCGGTATTCTGAAAATATATTTCGGAAGCAATAACCGAAAACCCTCTTGCCCCCGTTACCATTCCCAAAAAAGAAGAAATGAGCAGAAAAAACGGCAAACGAAGTCCCATTCCGTCTTTTTTTATAAGCCGCAAAAATACCGCAGCCGATAAAACCGCCCCGACCGCAGCCCAGAATATGTAGGGCGAAACGCCCAAAAATTTGATGTTCTGTGATATATTCATAAATATATTCTACCACAAAACATCGAAAAAATCAACTATAGTTTTATGTCTGCGGCGATTGACTTGAGCAAAGCGGCGGAATCCTTAAGCGCCTTTTTTTCATCGTCCGACAGCGCAATCGGAACATGCCTTTCAAGCCCCGTTTTTCCCACAACCGTCGGAATACTCAGCGCAATATCGTTTATTCCGTATTCTCCGTGCAGAATTGTTGAAACCGGCAGAATGGATTTTTCATCACGCATAATGCACTCGCAGATACGCTTAACGCTCATCGCGATGCCGTAATATGTGGCGTGTTTTTTTGCGATTATTTCGTAAGCGCTGTTTTTCACATCGTCCGCAATCTCGTCCTGAGCGGAATCGTGGTCATAAAAACCCCTCATCTCGCAAAAACGGTTAATGGGAATACCCGAAACATTTGCGCTGCTCCAGGCGGCAATCTCGCTGTCGCCGTGCTCGCCTATTATGAAAGAATGGACGCTTCGGCTGTCAACATCGAGGTGCTCACCGAGATAGTATTTGAGCCTTGCGGTGTCAAGAACCGTGCCCGAACCCAGAACCCTCCTTTCGGGAAATCCGCTCAGCTTCACCGCAGCATATGTGAGAATATCGACCGGGTTTGAAACAACAAGCAGAATACCTTCAAATTTCTGCTCCGCAATTTTCGGAATTATGCTTTTGAATATTTCAACATTTTTGTGCACCAAGTCAAGACGGTTCTCCTCCGGGGTCTGGCTCGCCCCGGCGGTTACGATAATGATTGCGCAGTCGCCGATGTCCCCGTAATCACCTGCGTAAATCTTCATCTGCCCGGCAAAAGGAATACCGTGAGCGATGTCCATCGCTTCGCCTTCCGCCCTTTCCTCATTTGAATCGATCAGTACAAGCTCGGTAAAAAGCCTGTTTTGCATTAGTGTAAAAGCCGTTGCGGCACCGACAAAACCGCAGCCGATGATTGCCGCCTTACCGGGATTTATAGTCATAAAATCAGTCCTTTCAGGTTTTATTCTGCCCAAAAAAGAACAAAAAAACCGCAAACCGAAAATTTCGGTCTGCGGTTTATGAATTTTAATGTTATTCGCTTGCAGAGTTAATCGTAAGAGTCTTTGCGTCGCCCCTGATTTCTGTTCCGCCTTCTTTAACGATGTACGGCTGAACGGAATAATTACCTGCGGTGAGCGCGTCGCCGAACGCTCTGATACCGTATGTAAGACCTTCGGGAACAGCTATTGCTTTAAGCTTAATTTCACTGCCCGAAACCGAACCGTCATCATTAAGCTTTGAAATATAATAACCGCATTCGCTGATTGAAGATGTTCCGTTATTAATCTTTGCATAAGTAATGATTGATGTTTTGCCTGTAACCGTAACCGCCTCGCCGCCGTCTGCGGGAGTGTAGGTAAAGCTATCGGTAACGGCACTGAAATCACCCGCCGAAACTGTAGGCTCGGTTGCTGCCTGTTCCTTGTATGTAACATTCAGCGTACCGCTTGCTGCTACATTTGTCATAGAAATTTCCGCAGCCGATTCATTTGCCGCCTGTGCGGAATAATCGGTTGCCACTCCCTTAGCATCGATAAATTCAACCTTTTCTATGACCTTGTTTTCGGGAGCTTTGATGTTGAACCCGGCTGTCATCATGTGCTCAACTTCACGAACCGTACCGTTTCCTATTTCTACGCTGTCGTTATCAACACCGAAGTTAAGGCTTTCGGAATAAAGCTTTACAGAGCCTGCCGGGTCGTTCTGAGCGGCAGTGATTTCATATACGGGTGTCGTTTCTGTAAAAGTCACCGCATGAAGCCTCGGTGTTACAGTGTCCGCACAACCGGGAACAACAAAATCAAACCAAATCGTATCCTGATAAACCTTATCGCTGTATACTTCCTGATTTGTTTTGTTCTGAGCAAACTTGATTACTGAAAATTCAGGAATTGAATATGTAAAGCTTCCGCCGGCCGGTATACTCCCGCTCAAGCCCGTTCCGGGTCCGTTTACATGATGTCCGGGTGTGTTTGTGCCGAACGCTCCCCACGGGCAGGACTCTCCGCCGTATGCTTTGCCGGTTGCATAATATGACGTACTACCCCTGGTAAGCTGCGAATAACAGCCGCCGAAGCTTGTTGTACCTGCATTGGTCATCTCAAAGGAAAGCTTAACCTTTCTCCCCGCACCCATCTTGGTGTTCGGAAGCTGAACATACATTCTGGGGCCGCCGCTAATACTCTTTCTTGCAGTAATCCATTCAAAATAACCCTCTTCGGCATTTACGTTGTTAAGGTTGCCCGTCGCACCCGCGGCGGTGGTTACCTTTAACATTCCGTCTTTTGAAGCTATGAATTTGCCTTTGCCTCCGCCAAAATCATCGCCTGTCGTTCCGCCTTTAAGCTCCGCTCTGAAGCTTCTGACTCTAATGCCCGGCAGCCTGTAGAAGGTTGCTTTAAATTCCTTGCCGTCCGCAACATCCGAAGGTGCAACGGTGTACTTCCCGTCGGTCAGCGAAACTTCTTCGCCGCCGTATGTAACGGTGTTTACCGCATAACCGTCATCAGCTGTAACTTCATATGTTGTGCCGTAGTAATCGTTTACTTCTATAGCTTTTGTTTCATTTGAAACGACTGTAGGCGTATTATTTGCGTCACCGAGACCGCTTGTTGTTGTAACCGTAATCTTACCGTTTTCCCCGGCGTTTACAGTGTTGTCGTAAAACATTGCCTTTGCGGTAACCTTAACATCATCAATTGCATAATGGAACGTGGAAAATGCCGCAAGAGCTTCTTTGAACTTTGCGGTTCTTGTTGCGGATTTAAGCCCTGTGCAGTCCTGTCCGAGAGTCCATTTTGTTCCTACAAGAGATTCTTTTGTAGGATATTTTTCAGAACCGATGCACGCCTCATCGCCGTAAACATGTTCTGCGTCAAGCGTAAACGAGTTGGTAAGAGCTTCTTTACCGTTGCTCCCTTGTTTAAAAAGACCTTTGCCGCAATAAGCCATATTGTCAACGAGGAGGTTTACAATATCATCGCTTACACCGCTCATGGAGAAGAACAAGCTTTTAATATTCGCCGCCGTCCCGTCGGCAAGAGGAGTGGCGTCTTGTTTTGATTTGCAAAGCTTGTAAGCAATGTTTGAATACGTGTTTACTCTCCAGCCGTTTTTGTCATTTTCCTGCGAAGCCTTTGCGCTTTCCATAGACCCATTGGCAATTTTAAATCCGGTATCATACCACTGCGTCTGGGGCTTGGGCGTCCAAACTCCGTTGGCATAGGCGTAAGCAAGCAAAGCTCCGCCGGACATGCTTTCAATACCCGAGGTGCCTCTTGCGACAGGAGTAATCTTATTCTCGGTAACTTTGCCGAGTTTCCATGAAAGCGAGTATGTTTTGCCCGAAATATAAGGAATACTATTGCTGATGTTTGCTCTGTTTTCATAAAGAGAAGTAACGCGGTTTTCATCTCCTGTCGGAGCAGACATGATCGTTTCCGCCTTCATCATAACAGACGCGAAATGATTGCCGTTGAAATCCTCCTTAACATCAACAATGTTTCCCCCATCCCCGGAGGCTTTCTCGCCGTTCTCAAAATCCCTCAAGAATACGATGACTTCGCCCTCTCTGCCGGCCCCTTCTGCGGAAACAACCGCAGCTGCCGTGAGTGCGGAAAGAACCATTGTCAACACAAGTATCGCTGATAAAACTCTTTTCATGCTCTGTCTCTCCCTTTCTTTTTTTGAACACACGTTCATTATTATACACTTTTATTCTACCCCCCCCCCCCGACCGTTTTGTCAAGCGAAAAAGCCATGTTTTTTTATTTTCAGCGTACTGCACAAATGTAATATCAACAAATTGTACACTGTGCACAAAAAAGAGTATCTGCGATAAAATGAAATCATTTTACCGCAGATACTCTTTTACTGCTCAAAACTATATAAAGCTTATCTGTTCATCTACAGCGTCGCCTTTTCTTATAAAGCATCCCATTGCCGGAATATTTTTTGTTCTGTAATACTTGGGGTCAGAAAAAGCGAGTTCCGAAACATCTCTCAAATCAATCAGACGGCTTCCCTTTTTTGAAAGGAGCACCGACACGCCCTGCGATGAGCGGGTTGCCTTTTCGCTCACCATCGAGGTATCAAACACAAGCACCTTGCCGTTGCTTGAAAATGCCGCAAGTTCCATATCTTCCGTAAAGAACCTCATCGCAACAAGCTTTGAAGCGCCCGAATATGCGTTCTGCAGGCGTTTTCTGTTGGTTTTTGTTTCGTATGCGGAAAGCGGAATTTTCGCCATTTTACCGTTTTCAAACGCAAACAGAACATGCCCCGAATAATCGGAAGTTACAATCATGCTTATGATTTTTTCGCCGTCCTCCATTTCCAGAAGGTTGGGAAGATAATCGCCGAGCAGACTTGCCTTTCCGTCCGGCATATCGTAAACATGGGTTTTATAGACATTCTGCCTGTCGGAAAAGAACAGCAAATCCGCCTTGTTTGTGGTTTCGATAACGGTTTTAATTTTATCGTCCTCTTTAACCTTCTGCTCGCCCGATGTTCTCAGCGCCGCAAGGCTGATTTTCTTGAAATAGCCCTGTTCGGAAAGGAACAGCTTTACGCCGTAATCCTCAATATACTTTTCTTCGCTGTACTCCTCAACATCGTCATCGGTCAGAATTTCGGTTTTTCTGTCCTCGCCGTATTTTTTTGCAACTTCTTTAAGCTGCTTGCAGATAATATTGTTGATTTTTGTTTTTGAACTTAAGATATCCTCATATTCTTCAAGTTTCTTTTCAAGGTCATCGGTTTCGTCCGTTCTTTTGAGGATATATTCACGGTTAAGGTTTCGGAGTTTAATTTCCGCAACATATTCCGCCTGGATCTGATCAATACCGAAGCCCGCCATGAGATTCGGCACAACATCTTTTTCGGAATCAGTTTCCCTAATAATTTTAATTGCCTTATCGATGTCCAAAAGAATTTTCGCAAGACCGTATAATAAATGAAGCTTTTCCTTGATTCTTTCAATATCGAAAGTCAAACCGCGCCTGATACATTCCCGCCTGAACTCCGTCCATTCCTCGAGAATCCCCTTTATACCGGTAACAACCGGGTTATGCCCCATAAGCACATTGAAGTTACAGCCGAAGCTGTCCTCCATAGGCGTAAGCTTATAAAGTTTGGAAATAAGCTTTTCGACATCGGTGCTTTTTTTGATATCTATCGTGATTTTAAGACCGCTAAGGTCGGTTTCATCGCGGACATCGTTAATTTCCTTGATTTTTCCGCCCTTTACAAGTTCGGCAATCTTGTCTATAATCGCCTCCGCCGTTGTTGTATAAGGAATTTCAACTATATCAATGCAGTGATTTTTCTTATCATAATTATATTTTGCACGAACCTTAAAACTGCCTCTGCCGGTATCATAAATTTTCTTCATTTCAGCTTCGTTGTAAATCAGCTGACCGCCCGTAGGAAAGTCAGGCGCAAGAAGGGTTTTCATGATATCGCAGTCGGGATTTTTAATATAATTCACCGTTGTGTCGCACACCTCACGGAGGTTAAACGAGCAAATATTGCTCGCCATACCGACAGCTATACCCAGGTTCGGATTTACAATTATATTCGGAAAAGTAACCGGCAGCAGCACAGGTTCTTTCATTGTACCGTCAAAATTATCAATAAAATCAACGGTGTCCTTATCAATGTCGCTGAAAAACTCCGCACATATTTTGTCAAGCCGTGCCTCGGTATAACGGGGAGCGGCGCATGCCATGTCCCTCGAATACACCTTGCCGAAATTACCCTTTGAATCAACAAGCGGATGAAGCAGCGCATTGTTTCCCTTTGTAAGACGAACCATTGTTGCATAGATAGCCTGGTCGCCATGCGGATTGAGTTTCATTGTCTGCCCCACGATATTTGACGACTTGGTCTTTTCGCCCCCGAGAAGCTTCATCTTATACATTGTATAAAGGAGCTTTCTGTGAGAAGGCTTAAGCCCGTCTATTTCCGGTATGGCTCGGGAAATTATAACGCTCATCGCATACGGCATGAAGTTGGTTTCAAGGGTTTCGGATATATTTTGTTCTTCAAAATTCATGATATTCCCTCCCTTTAGTTAAGATCGGTCGGGTCAACAAACTTATACCCGTTTACCGCAATATGGTCTTTTCTGCCCTGAAGATTATCACCGAGAAGCAAGTCGAACATCATTTTTGTTTTTTCCTCGTCCTCCGGCATAATCCTGATAAGCCTTCTCGTTTCGGGATTCATTGTGGTTTTTGACATCATTTCGGGGTCGTTTTCGCCAAGACCTTTTGACCTCATAATTTTCGGCTTATCCTTTATTTTTGACAGAATTTCTTCTTTTTCACGCTCGTTATACGCAAAAAACGTATCTTTTTTCGTGTTGATTTCATAAAGCGGCGATTCCGCAATATAAACGAATCCCTCTTTTATGAGCGACGGCATAAGCCTGTAAAACATGGTTAAAATCAGGGTTCTTATCTGATACCCGTCAACATCGGCATCGGTACAGATTATGATTTTGCTCCAGCTCAAATTTTCAAGCGAAAAGGAATTCAAATCCTTATTGTGTTTTGTCTTTATCTCAACGCCGCACCCCAGAACCTTTATGAGGTCTGTAATAATCGGGCTTGCAAAAATTCTGTCGTAATCCGCCTTAAGGCAGTTGAGTATTTTACCTCTCACCGGCATAATCGCCTGAAATTCCGAGTTTCTCCCCAATTTAACGGAACCCAACGCAGAATCACCCTCTACTATATAAATTTCGCGGCGTTCCTTGTCCTTGGTTCGGCAGTTTACAAACTTTTCAACACGGTTTGAAATATCAACCGTTCCGGTAAGTTTCTTTTTAAGATTAAGTTTTGTTTTTTCCGCATTTTCACGGCTTCTTTTATTTATGAGAATCTGTGCGGCGATTTTTTCTGCGTCTGCTTTATTCTCAATTAAGTAAACCTCCAGCTGACTTTTGAGAAAATCCGTCATCGCCTCTTGTATAAATTTATTCGTAATCGATTTTTTTGTCTGGTTTTCGTAGCTTGTCTGTGTGGAAAAGCTCGAACTTACAAAAATCAAACTGTCCTCAACATCGGTAAAAATAATTTTGCTTTCGTTCTTGTTATACTTGTTGTTATCTCTCAGATATTTATCAATACCGCTGACAAATGCACTTTTCAGCGCTTTTTCGGGCGCTCCGCCATGTTCAAGCCAACTGGAATTGTGATAATATTCAATTGCATTGTTTTCATTGTTAAAGCAAAATGCCGCGGTTATTTTAACCTTATATTCCGGCTTGTCGGCTCTGTCCCTGCCCCGTCTTTCGGTTTCACAATAATAAGGAAGCGTCATTTCCTTGCCGTCCGACAATTCTTTAACATACCCCACTATACCTTCGGGATAGCAGAATTCATATTCTTCAAAGCTGCCCTTTTCGGTTTCATATTTAAGGACAAGCTTAAGTCCCTGATTAACAACCGCCTGTTTTTTCATGGTATTAACAAAAAATTCAAGCGGAATATTAATATCGGTAAACACATCAATATCCGGCCGCCATGTGATTGTGGAACCGGTAGAACGGTGTCTGAATTTTTCTTTGGTCAGACCGCCTACATTCTCGCCCTTTTCGAAATGAAGGCTGTACTTAAAACCGTCACGGCAGACCGTAACATCCATATATTCCGACGAATACTGCGTTGCGCATGAACCGAGACCGTTAAGCCCCAGACTGTACTCATAGTTTCCGTCACCGCCTCCGGAGTATTTACCTCCGGCATAGAGCTCACAGAAAACAAGTTCCCAGTTGTAGCGTTCCTCTTTTGGATTGTAATCAAGCGGAATACCGCGGCCGAAATCCTGTACCGTTATACTCTTGTCAAAATGGCGGGTTACTATAATTTCGTTTCCGTAGCCTTCCCTCGCCTCATCGATAGAGTTTGAAAGTATCTCAAAAAACGAGTGGCAGCAACCCTCAATCCCGTCCGACCCGAATATTACTCCCGGGCGAAGGCGCACTCTGTCTGCACCCTTAAGTGACGAAATACTCTCGTTATCGTATTCTCTTTTTTTAGCCATATTCGTTCCTTTCCAAAAACCGCAAAATGTGGACAGGGACTAAAAACCGTCCCGTCCACACAATTGAAGTTACTTTATTTCTTCACAAATTTTATTATATAATTCAATATTTTCGCCCGTAAGATATTTTGTATTTATCTTATCTTTCAAGGCTTTGCACTCGTCAGTGTTTTTATTCACATAAGCCGTAAGAAACGAACAGAAATTTTTGTAAGCCAATGTTTCTTCGTTAAAATCAATAATCTCGATATTTTTCTGTTCAAGCTCTGCCTTAAGGCTGTCATTTTTCGTCTGAAGCGACTGCACACTTTGAGCGATTCCGGTATCAAGCTGTTCGGAAAGCTGCTTGGAATTAGTCTTTTCCTTATCCAGTTCACTTGCAAGCTGACGGGATTCTGCCTCCTGCGCTTTGTATTTTTCTTCTTCCTTCTGCTGCGTCATCGAAGTAAAATAAATCATTCCGAGAATCAATGCCGCAACCAAAATAAGATAAACCCAAAAATATTTATGAGCCCTTTCAGAAGCCATTTTTTCATTCCTTCCTTTCGCAAGAAAATTGTTTCATGTGAAACATTTATTCATTCAACAGTTTTATAAGTCTTTCCAGTTCTTCGCTGTCATAATACTCAAACTCGATTTTTCCTTTTTTATTACCTGTTGAAATTTTAACCTTTGTTCCGAACTTTTCCATAA
Organism: uncultured Clostridia bacterium; assembly: GCA_934464705.1. Classification (GTDB taxonomy): domain Bacteria; phylum Bacillota; class Clostridia; order HGM11514; family HGM11514; genus CAKSKB01. The sequence continues at coordinate 100,085 of CAKSKB010000006.1, read as the reverse complement.
GAGATTTCTCAATTATTTTCAGTTGGAACTTAAGGTTTTTGTCTATTTCAACCTTTTTGGAAGACGCCTTGGAAACATTTTTATCTGCCGCAATATCGGAAATAAGTTTTTCAAGCTGACGGACATTCAAATCCTCCGCAATTACCTTCTGTGCCAAATCTTTTTGCATATCCTCATCAGAAAGACCCGCTATCGCTCTTGCATGACCGCTTGAAATCTCGCCGTAAATAACCATATCCCTTATGTTTTCGGGCAAATTCAACAGTCTTAAAGTGTTAGCAACCGCCGGTCTGCTTTTTCCGACTTTTTCGGCAACCTGCGCCTGTGTAAGATTAAATTCCTCCATAAGGCGTTTATAACCGAACGCCTCCTCGATTGCATTCAAATCCTCACGCTGAAGATTTTCAACAAGCGAAACAGCGGCGCTCTGCTCGGAGGTATAATCCCTTATTACCACCGGAACCGTTTCAAGCCCGGCCATTTTTGAGGCTCTCCACCGTCTTTCCCCGGCAATAATTCTGTAAAATCCGTTCTTCTCATCAGCCACGATAAGCGGCTGAATTACGCCGTTTTCAGCTATCGAATCCGAAAGTGCTTTAAGCTTTTCATCATCAAAATCTTTTCTCGGCTGATTTTCATCGGGAACTATTTTTGTAAGTTTAAGTTCCGTTACAACATCATTGTCCCTAATCAGGGTTTCGGCAGGCTCATCCGTGCCCATAAGCGCACCGAGTCCCCTTCCGAGACCGCCTTTTTTCTTAATTGCCATAGTATTTTCCCCTTTATTTTTTACCCGAAAATTCTTTCGCAAGCTCAATATAACTCTCCGCACCCTTGGAATATTTATCGTAAGAAGTTATAGGTTCGCCGTAGCTTGGTGCTTCGCTGAGTCTGACATTCCTCGGAATAACCGTCTTATACACCTTTTTCGGAAAGAATTTTTTAACCTCGTCCGCCACCATAATCGAGAGATTCGTTCTTGTATCAAACATAGTCAAAAGAACACCGTCAATCTCAATTTTCGGATTAAAACGGGTTTTAACCGTCTTTATCGTCTGCATAAGGCGGCTCAGCCCCTCGAGAGCATAATACTCACACTGTACAGGAACCAGCACGCTGTCACTCGCAATCAACGCATTAAGTGTCAGCAGATTGAGTGAAGGCGGGCAGTCAATCAGCACATAATCATACTGATATTTAATTTTTTCAAGCGCATCGCGCAGTTTAAATTCTCTTTTTTCTTCATCAACAAGTTCAACTTCACTGCCTGCAAGCTGAATGTCAGAAGGACACACATAAAGTGAACCGAATTCTGTTTTGTAGACCGCCTCCGACGGTTCCGCATCACCGCTGATAACCTGATACACGGTTTTTGTATCATCTTCTATTTCAAAACCGAGACCGCTTGTGGTATTGCCCTGAGGGTCAATATCAACAACGAGAACCCGATAATTCAGTTCTGCCAGACAGGCGCTCAAATTTACGGAGGTTGTCGTCTTTCCTACTCCGCCTTTCTGATTAACAATCGAAACTACCTTTGTCATTGGAATTACTCTAACCCCCTATCTAAATTATAATCATGAGCGCAAGCCGCAAATCGGCTCACTTCTCACTCCGATGTAAATATTATAACATACAGAAACAGAAATTAAAAGGCTTTTTTACATTTCGTAACAAAAAGTTAATGTTTCACATGAAACATTATAACGGTTTTTTGGTTGGCATACCTGCTTTTCGCGGGTATTTTTTGTTAGTTTCCGAAAGCTTTTTTATTACTATATTATAGTGCTCAAAGCCCTTAATTCCGGCATTTTCAACGGATTCAACCCTTCCTCCGAGAAGCTTTAACGCATTTTCGGAAAGTTCAATTTCATCTTTTGCATCCTTACCTTTCATTGCAACAAAAACACCGCCCGGCCTGACATGAGGAAGGCAAAGTTCGCACAAAACAGGTAAATTTGCAACCGCCCTCGCAACACAAATATCAAAATTGTCACGAAGTTCGCTTCTTCCGCTGTCCTCCGCTCTTGCATGAACGGTTCTTATGTTTTTAAGTTCAAGCTTTTCTATAACGCAATTAAGAAAAGTGATTCTTTTATTAAGAGAATCCACCAATGTAAAATCAAGCTCGGGAAGCGCAATTTTTAGAGGTATCGAAGGAAAACCCGCACCGCAGCCTACATCGATTACCGACATACCGGGTTTAAAAACTCCTGTTTTTATACAGCTTAAACTGTCGGCAAAATGCTTTTCAACAACTTCATCAAAATCGGTTATTGCCGTCAGATTCATCTTTTCATTCCATTCGATGAGAAGATTGTAATATTCAAGCAGCTGTTTTGCTTTTTCTTCATCAAGTTCCGCACCGACAGCTTTTGCAGCGTTAATAATCTTATCCGTCATTTTTTAACAAACTCCTTAATATAAACCATCAATACCGCTATATCAGCCGAAGAAACACCCGAAATTCTCGAAGCCTGTCCCACAGAAACCGGCTTTATCGCTTTAAGTTTCTGCCGCGCTTCAAGGCGAAGTCCGTATACTTCATCATAATCAATATCGGGAATTTTCATATTTTCGGTCTTTTTGAACTGCTCAACCTGCTGCATCTGTTTTTCAATATATCCCTGATATTTTATACTGATATTAACCTGCTCGCATACATCATCCGGAAGTTTCGGCCTTTCGGTATCGATTGCTGCAAGGTCATCATAATTTATGGGAGGTCTTCTTATCAAATCGGCAAGCTTTGCCCCGGTTTTGATTTCGGTCTCTCCTTTTGCAGCAAGTATATCATTTACACCGCAGGAAGGCGAAACCGATGTGTGTTCAACCCTCTTTATCTCTGCATTTATAAGCCTTAATTTTTCGCAGAAACGCTCATATCTCTCATCCGAAACAAGCCCTATTTCATGTCCTTTCGGTGTAAGCCTTATATCGGCGTTATCCTGTCTTAAAAGAAGCCTGTATTCACTTCTTGCGGTCATCATTCTGTAAGGCTCTTTTGTTCCTTTTGTAACCAAATCATCTATAAGAGTACCTATATATCCTTCGCTACGGTCGATAACGAACTCGGGCTTTTCCTTGATTTTCAGTGCGGCATTTATGCCCGCTATAAGTCCCTGTGACGCAGCCTCCTCATAGCCGGAAGAACCGTTAAACTGTCCTGCGCCGTAAAGACCGCCGATTTTTTTTAATTCAAGTGTATGCTTAAGCTGCGTCGGGTCAACACAGTCATACTCTATTGCATATCCCGTACGCATAACCTTAACATTTTCCAGACCTTTAACAGACCGTAAAAATTCAAGCTGTACCTCCTCCGGAAGGCTGCTTGACATCCCCTGCACATAAACTTCCTTTGTACGAAGCCCTGTAGGTTCAAGAAAAATCTGATGTCTTTCCTTATCCGGAAATCTCACAACCTTATCCTCAATTGAAGGACAGTATCTCGGACCTATTCCCTCTATTTTTCCTGAATATAAAGGAGAACGGTGTATATTTTTTCTTATAATATCGTGTGTATTTTTATTTGTATAAGTAAGCCAGCAGGATATTTTATTATGAAGTTCTTCATTTGTATCAAACGAAAACGGAACAATTTTCTCATCGCCTTTTTGTTCCTCAAGTTCAGAATAATCAATGCTGTCCGCATGGACTCTTGCAGGGGTACCCGTTTTGAAACGCATCATCTCAATACCCTGATTTTTCAGACATTCCGTAAGATGCGTTGCTGCAAACATTCCGTCCGGGCCGCCGTCATAAAAAACATCGCCGATTATAATTCTGCCGTGCAAATATGTTCCGCTTGCGATAATTGCGGCTTTTACCGAAAATACCGCACCGATATGCGTTTGAACACCGACAACCTGTCCGTTATCAAACAGAATGTCGGTTATTTCGCATTGCTTTATATCTATATTAGGCTCATTTTCAAGGCGCTGTTTCATTTCAATCTGATACATTCTCCTGTCTGCCTGTGCACGGAGAGAATAAACAGCCGGACCTTTTCCTTTATTCAGCATCCTCGACTGCAAAAATGTTTTATCGATAACCTTCCCCATTTCTCCGCCGAGAGCATCTATTTCCTTAACAAGATGACCCTTTGATGTTCCTCCGATACGGGGATTGCACGGAAGGTTTGCGATAGCGTCAAGGCAGATTGTAAAAAGAATTACTCTGCACCCGAGCCTTGCTGCGGCAAAAGCAGCTTCACACCCGGCATGGCCGCCGCCTATTACCGCAACATCATACTGCCCTGCATTATATGTTTCCATCTGAGTTACCTACTTTCCTACGCAAAAATCCGCAAAAATGTGTGTTACGGTATCACGGCTGACATCAAGCCCGGTGATATTTCCGAGATTCATACACGCATTTTCAATATCTATCGAAACAATATCCGCCGGTATTCCGGCATCTATTGCAGAAATTGCATCATTAATATTTTTTTCCGCCTTTTCAAGCTCACATTTATGGCGGACATTATTTATAAGAGTTTCATCCGCCGAAAAACTCCCGGCACGCTTTTTTATCTCATCGCAAAGCAGTTCTGCACCGGTCTTTTTTTCACATGAAATCTCAATAAACGGTTTATCAAAATCAGTCTTTCTTTCAAGGTCGGTCTTATTCATGACATAAATAACATTTTTATCTTTTATCAAGTCAAATATTTCAAAATCGTCATCATCGAGAGGCCTTGAAGAATCAATAACATTTATTATAATATCTGCGTCGTTTATTAACGACTTGGACATTTCGACACCTATATTTTCCACCATGTCATCAGTCTTTCTTATACCTGCCGTATCCATAAGTTTAACCGGTATTCCGGATATATCAATATAGTCTTCTATAACATCACGGGTTGTGCCGGCAAGAGGAGTGACAATAGCCTTTTTTTCATTCAGCAGAAGGTTAAGAAGCGAGGATTTACCTGCATTTGTCTTTCCTATTATAAGCGCCGCCAGTCCGTTTCTATAAATTTTGCCTTTAGAAAAACTATCAATTAACTTTCTTATTTTAGTCTTTTTTTCAATAAGTTCATTTTTAAATTCTTCGGTCTGCATTTCATCGATTTCCTCATCGGGAAAATCAATAACAGCAAGAATTTTTGCATTTATTGCCGCAAGAGAATCACGGATTTTATTTATCTCTGCGGAAACACCTCCGGACATTTGCTTTGCCGCCTGCAAAACAGAACCTTCGGTTTTGGCATTGATAAGGTCTATAACCGCTTCAGCCTCCGAAAGGTCCATACGACCGTTCACAAATGCTCTTTTTGAAAACTCTCCCCTTTCGGCCATCCTTGCCCCTGCCGAAAGAACAGCGTCAAGCACCATTGAAGTGACTTTTATACCACCGTGACAATTTATCTCAGCCATATCTTCGCCCGTGAATGTATTCGGCGCTTTGTATATGCCCAAAAGACAGTTATCCACAGTTTTACCCCCGGATACTATTTTTCCGTAAATAAGCGAATGTGAGGGCGTATTTTCTATATTTTTTGGTGAAACAAATACTTTATTTATAATTTCAAATGCGGATTTACCGCTTACCCTTACCAAAGCGATTGCTCCGGAGCCGAAAGGCGTAGAAACCGCCGCAATCGTGTCGTTGATTAAAATTTCCGAATTATTCATAATGCCGTACCTCAAAAATATGCCGGACGAAAAATTCCGCCCGGCACAAAATTATGCGTCCTTTTTAGGTTTGCAGCTTATTACAATCTTTCTGTTCGGTTCTTCGCCCACACTGTAGGTTGTAATTGACTTATCGTTTTGCAGAGCGGAATGAATTACCTTTCTTTCATACGCATTCATAGGCTCGAGAGAAACATTTCTTCTTGTTTTCTTAGCCTTAGCGGCAAGTCTTAAAGCAAGGCTCTCAAGAGTTTTTACCCTTTCATCCCTATAGCCGCCAATATCAAGCGCTATCTTTACATGCTCGCTGCTGCCTCTGTTGACTGCCAAGGTTGTAAGATACTGCAATGCGTCAAGATTTTCGCCGCGTCTGCCGATGATAAATCCTTTTTCGCTGCTCTTGATATTAATAAATATTTCGTTCCCTTCGGTTCTTGTTTCAAGTTCTTCAACCGAAACGGACATCTTTTCAAGAGTGTTTTTAAGAAAATCAACAGCTGCCGCTACAGAACTTTCGGAAACCGAAGAGGGTTTCTTTTCCGCTTTGACTTCATTTTTGATTTCTTTTTTAGTTTCTTTCTTTACTTCTTTGGGTTTATCGGAAGCCACCTCATCCGGCTGTTCAACACTGAACTTTACAACCGCCGGTTTTGAGCCGAATCCCAAAAATCCCGATTTCGGAGTCGAAACGATATCATAGTTTGCGTTTTCACGCTCAATACCAAGCTTCAAAACCCCGGCATTTATAGCTTCTTCTATAGTTTTTCCCTCAAATTCATATTCCTTAATCAAGAGAATCTTCCTTTCAAATAACAAATATAAAACTACTTTTTAACAACGCTGCCTTCAATAACATCAGAGTCCTTAAACATAATCTTATTAAGAACAAACTGCTGAGCGATAGCAATAACATTATTGATAATCCAATAAATACCCATGCCGGCAGGAAGAATAAAGCAGAAATACACGCTCATAAGAGGCATCATATATGTCATTGCCTTCATCTGACTGCTCTGACTGTCATCGTTCTGCGGCATTCCGGACATTTTATTCATAGCAATTGAACTCAAAAGTGATGTAACACCGGCAAGAATAGGAATTATCCAAAGCGCAGCCTCAGCCGCAGACTTCGGAATACCGAAATGAGGTGTTTCCGACAAATTCAGTCCCAAAAAGCTGAAATCAATCTGACTGAAACTCGGAATTATATCCTTAACTTTTTCCAGTGTTGCGGAATTATTGAGCATTTCCGTCAGCTTAATCTGATTTGCAGCCAAAGTTTTAGTATCAAGTTTAAGAACCTCGGCAACTGCGGTAACCTTATCCTCCGAAATACCCGAAATGTATGTGAGAGGCATCATTATTACTCTGTAAAGAGCAAACAGAATAGGCATCTGGATAAGCGTAGGAAGGCATCCTGCCATAGGATTTATGCCGTATTTTTCATAAAGAGCCATCTGCTCCTTCTGAAGCTTTTCCTTATCGTTGCCGTACTTTTTCTGAAGCTTGTTAAGCTCCGGCTGAATCTTCTTCATTGCAGCGGTAGACTTGTACTGCTTTATGGAAAGCGGAAAAAGAACCAGCTTTATTACGATTGAAAAAAGAATAATTGCGAGACCGTAATTATTTACCAAATTGTAAATGAATCTCAGTACCGGTCCGAGAACCGGAGTCAAAATATAAAATATATTACACATCCGATTATGTAAACCTTTCTGGTTAGACTGACCCCTAAGCGTTATTTAACAGGGTCGTATCCCCCTTTGCAAAAGGGGTTGCATCTGATAATTCTCCAGACCGCCATAAATCCGCCGCGGACGGCGCCGTATTTTTCGATTGCGGTCAGTGCATACTGCGAACAGGTCGGATAAAAACGGCAGCACGGTTTTTTAAGAGGCGAAATGAATCTTCTGTAAAACTTAATAATACCGATCAATGCTTTCTTAATCATAAAGAACCCTCCGAAATAAGGCCCGCCTCCGTCAGGTGATTCATAAGCTCGGCTCTGACAGTATGAAAATCCGCACCGGCGGTCCTCACCCTCGACACGAACACAATATCATAGCCGCTCTTAATATTATCCTCGCACAAACGGTAGCTCTCTTTTACAAGGCGGCGGATTCTGTTTCTTACAACAGCCTTCCCCACCTTTTTGCTTACCGTTATGCCGAGGCGGTTTTTGCCGGCATTATTTTTTTTATAGTATAGAACAAGATACCTGCCTGTTACGGTACCCCCCGTCCTGTAAAGTCTTAAAAAATAACCGTTGCATTTAAGTGAAAGAGTATTCTTCATAAACCAAAAACATCCTCGCCCCGTTCAAAAACAGAAAAGACCACTGTTGTGGCCTTTATGCTGACAATTTATATCTGCCCTTTTGTCTTCTGCGAGCCAGTACCTTTCTGCCGTTCTTGGTGCTCATTCTTTTTCTGAAACCGTGTTCCTTGCTTCTGTGAATCTTCTTCGGCTGATATGTTCTTAACAATTAAAACACCTCCCTTAGGTATAAATATCTTTTTACAGGCGGCGTGAACGCAAAAAATTATCACGCTTATGATGATTATAACTCATAACATAGGGTTTTGTCAATAAAAATTTTAAATTTTGCTTGAATATTTTAAAAAAATGTGTTATTATATAATAGTATGGTATTACTATAATAATAAAAGAGTGGTATTATGCCCTCTTTTTTCGATTTTATAAACTTATGAAAAGATGTGATATGATGAACGACTTTTCCGCGGACATCAATTCCTCGTGGAACTCCGTTCTTTCAATTCTGAAAGAAGAAATAACCGAAGTCGGGTTTAAAACATGGTTTGAACCGCTCAAACCGATCAAGTTTGAAAACAACAAGCTTTTTCTTCTCGCTTCAAACGAAATTCAGAAAAACACCATTATGATGAAACATTCCGATCTTCTGAGAAATTCCGTTGAAATCGCTCTCGGCGAAACGGCGGATTTTGAAATCGTGCTCAAAAATCAAATCAACGATGTTATGAGCGAAAACGAAAAACCGGCGGAAAAGGTTTTCAACAGTTCGCTTAATCCGAGATACACATTCGAAGAATTCGTAGTCGGTTCCAACAACAACCATGCCCATGCGGCGTCCCTTGCCGTTGCGGAAAATCCCGGCAAGGCGTACAATCCGCTGTTCCTTTACAGCAACGCCGGTCTCGGAAAAACTCACCTTATGCATTCAATCGGGCACTACATACTCACCGAAAATCCGTCGGCAAAGGTTCTTTATGTTACAAGCGAAAAATTTATAAATGACCTTATAAATGCAATCAAGGACGACAAAAGAGAAGAATTCCGCAATTCATATCGCACCGTCGATGTTCTTCTTATAGACGATATCCAGTTTATCGCAGGAAAAAAGGGTATGCAGGAGGAATTTTTCCACACATTCAACACTCTTGTGGAATCAAACCGACAGATTGTTATAACAAGCGACCGTCACCCGAGAGAAATTCAAAATCTCGAAGAAAGAATAAGAACAAGGCTCGAAAGCAGTCTTATTGTCGATATTCAGCCTCCGGATTACGAAACAAGAGTCGCTATTCTGCGTAAAAAAGCTCAGAAAAACAATATGGGTATTCCTGATGAAATTCTCGACATCATCGCAAAATCCATAAAATCAAATATCAGAGAGCTCGAAGGTGCAATCAAAAGAATTACTCTTTACTGCAGTATGTCGAACGAACCTATTACAAAAGAGTATGTTATGCGCGAAATGAAGGATATAATTCCCGATACCGAGGAAATCGTTACAAACAAACTCGTTCTCGACGCCGTTTCAAGATACTTCGATATAGAAAAGGACGAGCTTCTTTCAAAAAAAAGAACAAAGGAAGTTGCTTATGTCAGACAGATTGCAATGTACCTCTGCTCAAGCCTTGTGAAAAGCACTCTTGAAGATGTCGGCTCTTTTTTCGGCGGCCGTCATCACACCACGGTTATGCATGACATAAAAAAAATCGCAAACGAAATGAAAATTAACGACGAACTTAAAAATACAATAACCGATCTTACCAAAAACATTAAAAACGAGGGGTAATTATCCACATTTTTATCAACATTGTGGATAAATAAGTTGACAGTAATTGTTGATAAACATTTCTGTAAAAAACTTGTTATAAATTATCAAGAATAATGAAACAATAACTTTTCAAGGCACCGCAATATAAAAACGGACTTTTCAACATTATCAACCACACTACTGATAATATAATATTATTATTTATTTGTATGTATTACAAAGCGGAGGAATAATTATGATTTTTACCTGTTCAAAAGAGATACTGAACGAAGCGGTATCCATAGTATCAAAAGCTGTAAGTTCAAAAAGCAACACTCCGGTTCTTGAATGTATTCTCATAACCGCCGGAAATCATTTTATAAAGCTCTCGGGCAGCGATTTCGACCTTGCTATCGAAAGCGAAATACCCGCAGAGGTCGAAGAAGAAGGCAGAATTGCGGTAAATGCAAGGTTTTTCGGCGACATAATAAGAAAAGCCGACGGCGAAACCGTACATATGGAAGCGGACGATGAATGCAGAATTAAAATAAGGTGCGCAAACACAAGAATTGAAACCACTGGTATGCCCGGAGAGGAATTTCCGGAAATTGAAAACATAGAGTCCGAACACAGCATAATCATGAAGGATACAATGCTAAAAAGCATGATTAAGCAGACTCTTTTTGCAGTAGGAACAGACGAAAGCAAAATGATTCTTACAGGTTCTCTTTTTGAAATAAGAAACAATGTTCTCAATGTTGTTTCACTTGACAGGTTCCGCCTGGCGCTTCGCCGTGAGAATCTTGAAAGCGAAACGGACGATGTTTCTTTTGTAATTCCGTCAAAGGCTCTCTCGGAAATCAACAAAATTATAAAAGACGAGGATATTGATGTTAACATCGGTGTTTCGGACAACAAGGTTCAGTTTGAAATCGGATGCTATAAAATTATCAGCAGGCTTCTAGAAGGGGAATTTCTCGATTACAATCAGATTCTTCCCAAAGAAAGCAAAATTTATGTTACGGCGGATGTAAAGCCTCTCTGTGACGCTATTGAAAGAGCTGCGCTTATAATTGAAAACGAGACAACAAAGTATCCCGTTAAGCTTTCGATTGAAACTGACAGAATTAATTTAAGCTGCGTTTCGAGAGTAGGAAAAATGGACGATACGGTTTTCGTTGAAACGAAGGGAGATAATCTTGAAATAGGCTTTAACTACAGATTTCTCCTTGAAGCGCTCAAAGCGTGCGAATGTGAAAAGGTGTCCATCGAATTTAACACTATGCTCAATCCCTGCATAATAAAGCCGGTTGAAGGGGACAAGTTTATTTACATAGTTCTTCCGGTTAAAATGAGGGGTTAAAATGGAAAAGGTGTATTATAAAAACGAGATTCGTCTCGGGCAGGCTCTTAAGCTTTCGGGGTATGCCGAAAACGGCGGTCTTGCAAAGGCTATGATTCAGGACGGCGCCGTGTATCTTAACGGTGAAGTCGAAACAAGGCGCGGAAGACAGCTGCAAAGCGGAGACATCATCATGATAGATTTTGCCGATGAGCCGGTTTCGTTTGAAGTGATAAAAGAATGATTGCAAAAAAGCTGATTTTATCCGGGTTCAGAAATTACGATAATCAGGAAATTGAGTTTTCGGACGGCGTTAATGTTCTCTACGGCAACAACGCCCAGGGAAAAACAAATATTCTGGAGGCTGTTAACTATTTTTCGGGTCTGAAATCCCACAGGGGGGCGTCGGACGGCGAAATTATAGGCTTTGAAAGAGAAAAAGCGTCTGCTTTTCTGGAGTTTGAAGCATTTGGCAGAACTCAGACCGCAGAAATCGAATTCAGCCGCGGAAAACGCAAAAAAATCAAGATAAACGGTGTTAATAAGCCTAAATTTTCGGATATTGCCGGAGTTTTCAATACGGTTCTTTTTTGCCCGGAAGATTTGAATCTTATAAAAGGTGCTCCCGGTGAAAGGCGGCGTTTTCTCGATTTATGCATCTCTCCGCTGAAACCGAGATATTTAAGGCTTATTTCGGATTATAAAAAGATTCTCGAAAATAAAAATAATCTTCTGAAATCCGAAAACCCGAACGGTGAAATGATTCTTTTGTGGAACGAAAGACTATGCGAATACGGCGCAAAGATAATTCTTTACAGAAAATCTTTCGTTTCGGCGCTTGAACCGGTGCTGACGGCGTTTCACGAAAAAATTACGGGCGGAGAAAAACTCGGAATTAATTATAAGTGTGTGTTTTCCGATGGGAACGAGGCGGAAATAAAAGATTTTCTTCTCGAAAAAACTACAGATAATTTATTTAAGGAAAAAGCTGCGGGTGTGAGTCTTTACGGTCCTCACAGGGACGATATTGAGTTTTTTATAAATGACAAAGACGCTTCAAAATACGCATCGCAGGGGCAGCAAAGAACAATTGCCCTGGGGCTTAAGCTTTCGCAGATTGAAATTGTTAAAAAAAATACCGGGGAATATCCCGTTTTGCTGCTCGATGATGTTCTTTCCGAACTCGACGGCGCAAGGCGTTCGTTTCTTCTCGGCAAAATTGATAATCACCAGGTTATCATAACCTGTACGGACGCCGACAGCGCAAAGGCTGATGGGCTTGACTGCCGCTTTTTTAAGGTCAGCGGCGGGTGTGTATTTTGTGAATAACTTCATATATAATATTGTGGATATTGTGGAAAGGCGGAACAGGTTATGTATTTTCATCTCGGAAAAGGCGCAGCAGTAAGCGAAAAAGAGATAATCGGCGTTTTTGATATGGAAAACACGACCGTCACGGCTAAAAGCAGAATTTTTCTGGAAAAGTCACAGGCAAGGGGAGAGGTCAGGGAAACTGATTTCGACCTCCCGAAATCATATGCGGTATGCAGCGGAAAAAGAAATAAGGGTAAAAAAAGCGAAAGAAAAAACAGAGTTCTTCTTTCATCGCTTTCACCTGCAAGTTTATTGAAAAAATCGGTTCACGCCGATGAATAGACGCATTATTGACGAACGAAAGGAATGATTGTATGTCAATAACCGAAACAAATCACAGCTACGATGAGTCCAATATTCAGGTACTCGAAGGGCTTGAAGCGGTCAGAAAAAGACCGGGTATGTACATTGGTTCAACTTCGATAAGAGGTCTTCACCACCTTGTTTACGAGATTGTGGATAACAGTATCGATGAGGCCCTTGCCGGATACTGTACGGATATAGAGGTTACTCTGAACAAGGATAATTCCGTAACTGTTAAGGATAACGGGCGAGGCATACCTCACGGAATTCATCCTAAAATGGGTATTTCAACAATCGATGTTGTTTTCACCGTTCTCCATGCCGGCGGTAAATTCGGCGGCGGTGGATATAAGGTGTCCGGCGGTCTGCACGGGGTTGGTGCGTCTGTTGTAAATGCGCTGTCAACACATCTTGAGGTTAAGGTTAAAGACGGCGAGAATATTTGGTTTCAGAGTTATAAGAGGGGAGTTCCGGACGGTGAGGTGCACAAAATAGGCTCCTGCAGCGAAACAGGTACCGAAATCACATTCTGGGCGGACGGAGAAATATTTGAAGAAACCGTTTATGAATACGACACGCTTCTTAAAAGACTTCGTGAGCAGGCGTTTCTTAACGGCGGTCTTAAAATTATATTTACAGATGACCGCGGCGAAGAACCCAAACAGGAAATACTTCATTACGAAGGCGGTATAAAGAACTTTGTTTCCTTTATTTTCAATGAAAAAAAGGCAAAGAAAGACAATCTTGAATGCATAAACGAAGAGGTTATTTATGTTTCGGGCGAAAAGGACGGCAGCGTTGCCGAGGTCGCTTTGCAGTGGAACAGCGGTTACGATGAGATTAACGAAAGCTTCGCAAACAACATTTCCACAACCGAAGGCGGAACGCATGTAACCGGTTTTAAGGCGGCGCTTACTAAGGTTTTGGTGGAATATGCGAGAAAGTTTAAAATTCTTAAAGACAATGAAGAACTTACGGGTGAAGATGTAAGAGAAGGTCTTATTGCGGTTATTTCCGTAAAGCTTGAAGAACCGCAGTTTGAAGGACAGACGAAAACTAAACTCGGCAACTCCGAAATGCGCGGACTTGTTGAGAATATGCTCAAAGAAAAACTTGCGGATTATCTCGAAGAAAACCCGGCGGTAGGGAAGGCCGTTGTTGAAAAGGCTCTCAACGCTTCGCGCGCAAGGATTGCCGCAAGAAAAGCAAGGGAAGCTACAAGAAAAACAGGGCTCGGTTCAAGTTCTCTTCCCGGTAAGCTTACAGACTGTATCGTAAAAGACCCCTCAAAAACCGAAATTTATATAGTCGAGGGTGATTCTGCCGGCGGCTCCGCCAAAAACGGGCGTGACAGCAAATATCAGGCGATTCTGCCGCTTTGGGGTAAAATGCTCAATGTTGAAAAGGCAAGAGCGGACAAGGTTTACGGCAACGAAAAGCTGACTCCGGTAATCCAGGCTTTAGGAACCGGTATCGCCGATGAATTTAATATAGAAAAGCTCAGATACGACAAAATTGTTATCATGGCGGATGCCGATGTCGACGGCGCACATATTCAGACGCTTCTTCTGACATTTTTCTTCAGATTTATGGAGCCATTAATCGAACAGGGACATGTGTATCTTGCAAAACCGCCGCTTTACAAGCTTTCAAGAGGTAAAAAGTCTGCGGTTGCCTTTTCGGACGAGGAAAGGGACAGAATAAGCGAAGAATTCAAGGGCGGCGATACGAATGCAAAGGTTGAAATCAGCCGTTACAAAGGTCTTGGTGAGATGAACCCCGAAGAACTCTGGGAAACCACAATGGACCCAAAAAACAGAATTTTGCTTAAGGTTACAATGGACGACGCCGCTGCTGCGGACAAGATATTCAGCGTTCTTATGGGTGATGATGTTGAACCCAGAAGGCAGTTTATCGAAGAAAACGCTCAGTATGTAACAAATCTTGATATATAACACGCCAAAAGGAGATTTAACGGATGGCTAAAAATAAAAAGTATGAGGATTCCCACTTTGAGGAACATCTCGAAACACAAACCATATTGAATATCGATATTGAAAAAAGAATGAGGGAGGCGTTTATCGATTATGCGATGAGCGTTATTGTGAGCCGTGCTCTTCCTGATGTAAGGGACGGACTTAAGCCGGTTCACAGAAGGATTCTTTATTCAATGCACGAAGAACATCTTACATATGATAAGCCGTTTTTCAAATCGGCTACAACGGTCGGTAATGTTATCGGCAGATATCATCCTCACGGCGACGCTTCGGTTTACGATGCGATGGTTAGACTCGCGCAGGATTTTTCTATGAGATATCCGCTGATCGACGGTCACGGAAACTTCGGCTCGGTCGACGGCGACGGTGCCGCTGCTTACCGATATACCGAAGCAAGAATGAGCAAGCTTGCAAATGTAATGCTTGAAAATATTGAAAAAAATACCGTCGATTTTACGCCGAACTTCGATGAAAAAAGAGTGGAGCCTGTGGTTCTTCCCACAAGAATACCGACGCTCCTTATAAACGGAAGTTCCGGTATAGCGGTAGGTATGGCTACAAATATTCCGCCGCATAATTTAACCGAAGTATTGAACGGCGTAATTGCTCAGATTGACAACCCCGATATTACGGTTGACGAGCTTATGCAGTATATTAAGGCTCCGGATTTCCCGACTAAGGCTTCAATCATGGGCAGAAGCGGCGTAAAAGCTGCATATGAAACAGGCAAGGGCAAGGTTATCGTCCGCGCAAAAACGGAAATTGAAGAACACAAGGACGGCACATCGTCCATTATAGTTACGGAACTTCCGTATCAGGTTAACAAGAAAATGCTTGTTGAATCCATTGCGGAACTTGCTAAGGACAAGAGGATAGAAGGTATTTCGGATATTGACGACCATTCATCGGACCGTGTAGGCATAAGAGTTGAAATTTCAGTCAAGAGGGACGCAAATCCGCAGGTTGTTCTCAATAAGCTATTTAAATTCACAAGGCTTCAGGACAGTTTTTCGATAAATATGCTTGCAATCGACAACGGCAAGCCGAAAACCATGGGTCTTAAAGAAATTCTTGCAAACTTTATATCATTCCAGGAAGAAATTGTTACAAGAAGAACCGAGTTTGACCTCAAAAAAGCGGAAGCAAGAATGCATATTCTGGAAGGTTTAAGAATTGCTCTTGCAAATATCGATGAAGTTATCAACACAATCAGAAATTCATACGATGATGCCAAGGAAAGACTTATGCAGCGTTTCTCGATGTCTGATATTCAGGCACAGAGCGTTCTTGATATGCGTCTTGCACAGCTGCAGAAACTGAACGGCGAAAAAATTGAGGACGAATATAACGAACTTGTTGCCCGCTGCGATGAGTACAGGCTTCTTCTTTCGGACCATGACAAGCTTATGGAGCAGATTGAAAAGGAACTTATCGAAATAAGAGATAAATACGGAGACGAAAGGCTCACCTCCATAGAGGGTGCCGTTGACGATATTGAGGACGAAGACCTTATCCCGAACGATGAAAGCGTTATCACTTTAACTCATTTCGGATATGTTAAAAGGCTTGTTTCTGATACTTACAAGAGTCAGAAAAGGGGAGGAAAGGGCATATCGGCACTTTCAACCCGTGAAGAAGACTTTGTTGAAAAACTTATGGTTACCCATACTCACAACTACATTCTGTTCTTTACGGACAGGGGGAGAATGTATCACCTTAAGGGGTATCAGATTCCGGAAGCCGGCAGGCACGCAAAGGGTACCGCAATTGTTAACCTTATCCCGGTTGAAGAAGGAGAAAAGGTTACAGCGATGATTCCGGTTTCGTCATTTGATGAAGGCAACCTCACAATGGCAACCAGAAACGGCGTTATTAAAAAGACCCCTCTCGTACAGTACGGCTCGCTCAGAAAGGGCGGACTTAATGCAATTACACTCGATGACGGCGATGAACTTATCGATGTAAGATATACGAGCGGTGATGATGATATTATACTCGGAACGCATGACGGTATGTCAATTAAATTCAACGAGCGCGACGCAAGACCTATGGGCAGAACCGCAAGGGGAGTCAGAGGTATTAAGCTTCGTGAAGGCGATTATGTTGTCGGAATGGCAATAATCGAGGAGGGCGCTGACCTTCTTTGTATCACCGAAAACGGTTACGGTAAACGCACCGATTTTGACGAATACAGAAACCAGACCAGAGGCGGTATCGGTATTTCAACTTACAAAATTACCGAAAAAACCGGCAAGCTTGCCGGAATCAAGACCGTCCGTGACGATAATGATGTTATGCTTATCACAAATGAGGGCGTTATAATCAGAATGTCGTGTGCGGATATAAGCAAATTCAAGAGGAGTACCCAGGGTGTAACTCTTATGAGGTTTGACGAGGGCGTAAGCGTTGTTTCAATGTCGGTCGGAGAACACGCGGAAGAAGAACCTGATGAAAACGAATCCGAAGAAGCTCCCGAAATTTTATAATAATTAAAATAATATTGTACAGTTTTCTGTACAATATTATTTTTTAAAAAAGTCAAATCGGTCTGTTTATTCGAAATAACCGTCCTTTATACAATGATTTTTTTATGGTATAATTATAAACGGGAGGGTGAAAAAAATGAAAATTTTAAATTTCGGTTCAAGCAACATGGATTTTGTATATTCTCTCGAACATATTGTTTCGGCGGGTGAAACGGTAAAAAGCAAAAGCATGAATATCTTTCCGGGAGGGAAAGGTCTTAATCAGTCGGTTGCACTCGCGCGTGCGGGGCAAAGAGTATATCATGCCGGGTGCTTTGGCACAGACGGCGAAATGCTTGTAAATTTACTTAAAGAAAACGGCGTTGATGTTTCGCACATAAAATATGTTAACGAAAAGAACGGCCATGCGATTATTCAGGTAAGCGATGACGGGGAAAACTCAATTGTTATTTATCCGGGGTCAAATGCAATGGT
Organism: uncultured Clostridia bacterium; assembly: GCA_934464705.1. Taxonomy (GTDB): domain Bacteria; phylum Bacillota; class Clostridia; order HGM11514; family HGM11514; genus CAKSKB01. The sequence continues at coordinate 82,449 of CAKSKB010000006.1, read as the reverse complement.
TACAAAGGACTATATAGAAAGTGTTCTCAGCAATTTCGGCAGCGGAGATTTTCTTCTTTTGCAAAATGAAATCAGCAATATTGAGTATATAATCGAAAAAGCGAGCGGGAAGGGAATGAAAATCTTTCTGAACCCGTCTCCGTGCAGTGATAATCTTAAAAATATTGATTTTAATATGCTTTCGTATATTATTTTAAATGAAGGCGAAGCAAAAACCTTATCCGGATGTGAAAATTCGGAAAGCGCTCTTGCATATTTTTCGGAAAATTATCCTAATCTCAATGTTGTACTCACTCTCGGAAAGAAAGGAAGTGTTTTTTTCGGGGAGGGTCAGAAGGTTTCTCAGCCTTCATTTGAGGTTAAAGCGATTGATACCACGGCGGCAGGCGATACTTTTACGGGATATTTCATTTCCATGCTGTCAAGAGGGGAATCCTATAAAAACGCCCTTCGGATATCTTCGGCAGCGGCAGCGATTTCAGTTTCAAAAAACGGCGCTGCACCGTCAATTCCGCTTTATGATACGGTTTTATCACAAATAGGCAATCTCAAAGAAAACACAAACAGTATTCTGAAAGACAAGATTAATAAGTATATCGATGCAAATTATAAAACTGTATCGGTAAAAGAAATTGCAAAAGTCCTTGGTTATTCGCAGTCTTACACTCAGACGATTGTCAAAAAGCTTTACGGAGAACCGCTGTCAAAGATTATACAGTCAAGGAAATGCGATATTGCGGCAAAGCTGCTTAGGCAACCGAGAGTTGAACCCTTAATGCCTTATGCCGGCAAATTTTTGCCCTTTTCGGCTTGTCGTCATTGAAAGGCGACAGCCTATCGGCTTCCTCCGCACCAAAAATGACTAAAAATTTTCTCACCATAAGGTGCATGCAGTTTTTACCGAGCTGATTTTTCTCAAGACAAGCAAGCGAACGCAGTTAATACGGTCGTATTATCAAGCGAGTTTGCGCAGTATTGGGGAAAATCAGCCGATAAAAACCATTGAGAGTTCGACTCTCGGTTGCCTAAAGAAACCGATACGCCGATAAACGAAATTATAATAAATATCGGGTATGAAAATGAAAGCTTTTTCAGAAAAATCTTTAAAGAAAAATACGGAAAAAATATGCTTGAATACAGAAAATACATAAACGGAAATTATAAATAAAATTAATCGGATGAGGCAATACTTTTGCCGCATCCGATTTTCTGTTAAAAAAGTGACATCTGGCTTGATTCATCCATGCCGTCAAGTATTCCTTTTTCTCTCATTTTTTCAACCACAGTCTTGTTCAGTTTTGCCCTTACCTGTAAATCCTCAATCGAGAAAAAACTTTCCTGATTCCGTGCCTCGACAATCGCCTTCGCCGCATTTACTCCGAGTCCGTCAATTGCGTTAAGCGGAGGAAGAATTTTTCCGTCCTTTTTCATGAACTTAACGGCGTCGGATTCTGTAAGGCTTATCGGCAAAAATTCGATTCCTCTGCAATACATTTCAACGCAGACTTCAAGAATTGTGACAATATCCTTATCCTTTGCGGTCGCCTCATTGCCCTTTGAACTGTATTCTATTATATTCCTGCGTGCCTCATCAACGCCGGCACACATAAGGTCATAGTTAAAGTTGTCCGCACGGACGGTATAGTATGTACAGTAAAATTCAATGGGGTAGTGCACCTTGAAATATGCAATACGGAATGCACTCGTAACATACGCAACCGCATGCGCCTTAGGAAACATATACTGAATCTTTTCGCAGGACGCAATGTACCAATCCGGTACATTATGCGAGCGGAGAAGTTCTTTATATTCCGGCCACTTAGGTTCCGCACCTTTTGCGACCTTTCCTTTTCTGACTGCCTCCATTATCTTGAACGACTCAAAATTCGGTACGCCCATTCTGATAAGATAACTCATTATATCGTCACGAGTGCAGATAACTTCCATAAGGGTTTTGCCGTCGTTTACGATAAGGTCCTGAGCGTTTCCGACCCAAACATCGGTTCCGTGCGAAAGACCCGAAATTCTGCAAAGTTCCGCAAATGTTGTGGGTTTTGTATCCACAAGCATCTGACGGGCAAATTTTGTTCCGAATTCCGGAACGGCATATGTACCGGTTTCGCTGTCAATTTCCTCTTTTGTAACACCGAGTGCCGCAGGAGAAGTGAAAAGACTCATCGTTTCGGGGTCATCAAGCCTTACGGTTGTTGCGTCAAACCCAGTCAAATCTTCAAGCATACGGATAACCGTCGGGTCATCGTGCCCGAGAATATCAAGTTTCAGAAGATTTTCGTCAATCTTATGATAATCAAAGTGTGTGGTTATAATGTCCGATGTTCTGTCGTCTGCCGGGTGCTGAATGGGACAGAAATTATAAATGGAGTTATCCCTCGGCACAACGATAATTCCTCCCGGATGCTGACCGGTTGTTCTTTTAACATCCGTACAGCCGCACACGAGGCGGTCAACCTCGGCGGAACTCAGCTGTTTTTTGGTAATATCCATATATTTTCTTACATAGCCGAATGCGGTCTTTTCGGCAATAACGCCGATTGTTCCAGCCCTGAAAACGAACCCTTCACCGAACAGTTCCTCAATATATTTATGTGCTGTCGGCTGATAATCGCCCGAAAAGTTAAGGTCAATATCCGGCTGCTTATCGGCATTGAATCCGAGAAATGTTTCAAACGGAATTTCGTGGCCGTCCTTATTCATTTCCGTACCGCACTTCGGGCAGGCTTTATTCGGCATATCGCAGCCCGAACTGTAGGAACCGTCGTCAACCCATATGCTATGCTTGCAATTCGGGCAGACATAATGCGGAATAAGCGCATTTACTTCGGTTATCCCTGCCATGAACGCAACAAGCGACGAACCTACCGAACCTCTTGAACCAACAAGGTATCCGTCCGAATTCGATTTTGCAACAAGTCTTTGAGCTATCATGTACATAACCGCAAAACCGTGCTTTTTAATAGGCTCAAGCTCTCTTTCCAGTCTTTTTTGAACGATTTCCGGAAGCGGGTCGCCGTAGATTCTTTTTGCTTTTTCGTAGCAGCGCTGCTCAAGTTCTTCAGGTGCGCCCTCCATAACCGGCGGAAACTGCCCTTCCGGAACGGGTCTTACGGATTCTACCGATTCTGCGATAAGATTTGGGTTTTCAATGACAACCTTATGCGCTGTTTCGGGGTCAAGATATGAAAACTCATCAAGCATTTCCTGTGTGGAATGAAGGTACAGCGGAGCCTGGGAATCGGCATCCGAAAATCCCTGAACCGTCATGAGAACTTCTCTGTAAACCGAGTCCTCCTTATTTAAAAAATGAACATCTCCGGTTGCAACAACGGGTTTCCCGAACCTCTCGCCGAGAGCTATGATTTTTTTGTTTATATCAATAAGTGCGCTGCGGTCGGGCAGAATCCCGTCACGAACCAGAAATTCATTATTGCCGAGAGGCTGAATTTCAAAATAATCGTAAAACTGCGCAATTTCATCGATTTCCTCCTGGGGTCTGCCGTTCTGGATTGCTTCGTACAGTTCGCCCGCATTGCAGGCTGTTCCTAAAATCAGCCCCTCCCGAAGCCGCCTTATCATGCTCTTGAGCATTCTCGGGCGTTTGAAATAATAATTAACCTGCGATTCCGAAACAAGTTCATAAAGATTGCGAAGCCCTGTGAGGTTTTTAACAAGCAATACTATATGATGTGTTTTTAACTTTTTATAGTCGGTGCTTCCGGCAAACTTCGGATTGATTTCGCTTACTCTTGTAACTCCGTTTTCTTTTTTTAGAATATCAAGGCATTTTAGCATTATTTCCGCTGTTGCGCCTGCGTCATCACAGGCACGGTGGTGGTTCTCCAAGCTCACGCCGAGGTGCTTTGCAACAGTATCAAGCTTATGCTTTGAAAGTTCCGGAAACATTGCCCTTGACAGTTCAAGGGTGTCAAGCGAAACAAAGCTTCGTTCGATTCCGAGACGCTTGCATTTTGCTTTTATAAACGACATATCAAAGTCCGCATTGTGTGCAACAAAAACGCAGTCACCTGAAAATTCAAGAAATTTCGGCAGCAAAACATCTATTCCCTCGGCGTCGGCAACCATTCCGTCATTTATACCGGTAAGCTTCTGTATTTTTTCCGGAATAGGTATATGCGGATTGACAAATTCGGAAAAACGGTCTGTTATTTTGCCGTTCTCCACCTTTACCGCACCGATTTCTATAATCTCGTCGCGTTCTGCACTGAGTCCCGTTGTTTCAAGGTCAAAAACCACAAATCTGTCTTCAAGAGAAAAATCGGTGACGCCTTTAACTATCTTTATATCCTCATCGTTCGCAATATAGCCTTCGCAGCCCAAAATCACCTTAATTCCGCATTTTTTCGCGGTTTTATAGGCGTCCGGAAAGGCATGAACCACGCCGTGGTCGGTAATTGCTATTGCCTTATGCCCCCATGACGCTGCAAGCTTTATAACATCGCCGACATCGGCAAAACCGTCAAGAGCACTCATTTTTGTATGACAGTGCAGTTCGACTCGCTTTTCCTCACATTCGTCTTTCCGCGTTTGCTTTTCACAAAGCATTATGGACTCGATACGGATAACCGCTTCGTGAGAATATCTGTCCTCTTCAAGGTTTCCTCTTACTCTTATGCGGTTGCCTTTTTTTATTGCCGCACCGAGTTTCGGGGTCTTATCGTCTTTTGACAATATAAGCTTAAGGCTTATGGAATAAGTAAGGTCTGTTATACTGATTGTATATATAATCCACCCGCGCTTGGTTTCCCGTTCATCGACTTTGAAAATATCGCCTTCAACAACATACCGTCCGTATTCGTTTCCGAGTTCGATAAGCGGTGTCGGTTCGCCCCTCATGCCGTTTCCGTAAACAATATCGCCGGGCTTCGGTTTCGACTCATCCGGAACGCTCTTCATCGCTTCTTCAACAAGCTTCGCCTGTTCCGACTGCATATTTTTATGAAACGACTTCCTTATTTCAACGGTAAATTCATTTGCCGCAAGCGCATTTTTAGCATTCTCGCAGAAATTCGTCAAATCGGAGTCCGTCAGAACATCGCTTTCGATTATTATATGAACCGTTCTTTTATTAAGGTCGATTTCGCTTTCGGGTTTGATTTCAGCTTCTGCAAGTGCCGGCGGAAAACCTATTCCGGGCAAAAGCTTTAAAAAATTTCTCATTATGTATTACTCCTGCATTTTTTCGATTTCAAGCATCAGTTCGGTAAAAATTCTGTCCTCCGGTACACGCCGCAGAATCTCGCCTTTTTTGAATATGAGTCCGCAGCCGTTTCCTCCGGCAACGCCTATATCGGCGTCCTTCGCTTCGCCCGGACCGTTTACCGCACAGCCCATAACCGCAACTTTCATCGGCTTTTTGAATTTTTCAACAGCCTTTGTTACCTTTTCGGCTATAGGTATCATATTTATTTGGCATCTTGCGCAAGTCGGACACGAAACCACCCGAATGCCGTTTTCTCTCAACCCTGCCGAGCGAAGAATTTCCTTTGCGGCTATGACCTCCTCAATCGGGTCCGCGGTAAGAGAAACACGGATTGTATCTCCTATACCGTCCAGCAGCAGTGCGCCGATTCCCATTGCGGAGCGTATTGTACCGCCCCACGCCGTCCCTGCCTCGGTAACGCCGAGATGCAGCGGATAGTCGGATTTTTTACTCATAAGGCGGTATGCCTCAACCGTTGTTTTTACATCGGAGGCTTTTAAAGATACAGCAATATCGTAAAAGCCGCAGTCTTCAAGAAGTTTTATGTGATAAAGCGCAGATTCGACCATGCCTTCGGGGGTCGGTCTGCCGTATTTTTTAAGTATATGAGGTTCAAGCGAGCCTCCGTTTACGCCGATTCGGATTGGTATTCCTTTTTCTCCGGCAGCTTCCGCCACTTTGCGGACACGCTCCTTTGAACCGATATTCCCGGGATTTATACGGATTTTATCAGCCCCCCGTTTTATACATTCGAGAGCAAGCTTATAGTCGAAATGAATATCCGCAACAAGCGGAATTGAAATTCTTTCCTTTATTTTATCGATTGCCATGGCGGAGTCCATGTCGGGAACCGCCACGCGTATAATTTCGCATCCGTTTGCGGAAAGTTCATTTATCTGCTCTGCGGTTTTTTCAATGTCCCTGGTTTTGACATTTGTCATCGACTGTATTGAAACCGGAGCACCTCCGCCGACAAATGTGCCGCCGATATTTATCTTTTTTGTCATTATGATTACACCTTCTATCCGTTAATCAGCTTGTAAATATCGCCCGCCGTGACGACAAGAATAAGTATCATAAGAAGCGCCAGCCCAACAAAGTGAACCATACCCTCCTTTTCGGGAGGAACGGGTTTTCTTCGGATAAGTTCAATAATGAGGAAAAACACCCTTCCGCCGTCAAGTGCCGGGAGCGGCAGCAAGTTGAAAACACCGAGATTTATGGTGATAAGGGCGGTAAACGAAAGCAGGCTCGCAAGTCCTGCGGCAGCCGACTGTCCGATTTGGCTGACGATTCCTACCGGTCCCGAAACATCTCTCATTCCGACCTGCCCCGTTATGAGCATTTTAAGGGAATAAAGCACCACTTTAACCGTATACCCTGCCGAGAAAAATGCGTTTTTGATGACATTGAGCGGATTTTTTGATGCTTTTTTAAATTCATAACCTATAATATACCGCCCGTAATTGTTTTTGATTTCCTCAGGGGTTGTATCGTCGGCAAAGAAGCCGCCGCTGATTTTTCCGTTTTCGTCCTTATAATTTTCTATATACATAGCGGGCGAAACATGAAATTTGAGTTTTTCGCCGTTCCTTTTAACCGTAATTTCGTTTTCTGCCGTGCCGTTTATAAATACAGCAAAACTTGCCTCCGCCGTTATGTGAACGGAACTTCCGTTTATCGAAACGATTTTATCGCCCGGCTTGATTCCGCACTCGTATGCCGGGGAATTTTCAAGAACCTTCCCGACGGTATTGACTCTGAAATCGCTTACATAGCAGGTATTTATAAGAACATATATAAGAAAACCGAGAATTATATTCATCAGCGCTCCGGAAACCATGACCAAAAGCCTTGCCCACACGCTTTTATTGCAAAGGGCATTCGGGTTGTCGGAGTTTTCGTCTTCGCCTTCCATTTTGCAGAATCCGCCTATCGGCAGCAGCCGAAGCGAATATTTTGTTCCGCCTTTTGTAAACGAAAAAATTTTGGGACCCATTCCGATTGCAAACTCATGAACCGTCACCCCTACCGCCTTTGCCGCCGCAAGGTGGCCGAATTCATGAATACCTATCAGAAGCCCGAAAACAATAATCGCCGAAATTAAGGTTAACATTCAGATTACCTCTTTTACAAAATTTCTTGCCCATGCGTCGCACTCGAAAATTTCGTCAAGCGACGGGTTTTGGATATTTTCGTGAGCTTTCATGGCACGCTCCGTAATATCCGCTATATCTGTAAATTTTACCTCGCCGTGCAAAAATTTATACACCATTTCTTCGTTTGCCGCATTCATGACCGCCGGAAGGCTTCCGCCGGACTTCGCCGCAGAAAGTGCAAGCGACAGGCATTTAAATGTCTTTGCGTCAGGTTCTGCAAATGAAATGGATTTCAAAGTTCTGAAATCAATCGGTTTTGCCGGGGACGGAAGGCGCTTCGGGTATGTAAGCGCAAGCTGAATCGGTATTGCCATATCGGGTGTTCCGAGCTGCGCAATAACGGCGCCGTCGGCAAACTCGACCATGGAATGAATTATGCTTTCACGCTGAACGACAATCTCAATCTGCGATACATCAGCCGAGAAAAGCCATTTTGCTTCGATGACTTCAAGTCCTTTGTTCATAAGGGTAGCAGAATCGATGGTTATTTTTCCGCCCATGTTCCAATTTGGGTGGCGCAGAGCTTCCTCTGCCGTTATATTTTTGAGTTCCTTATATTTTTTGCCGAAAAACGGGCCTCCGGAGGCTGTGAGAAGAATTTTTTTAAATTCCTTTTCGCCTTTAAGACATTGAAATATTGCCGAATGTTCGCTGTCAACCGGCAATATTTCGGCGCCGCAGCGCTTTGCTTCGCTCATGACGATGTGCCCTGCGGTTACAAGCGTTTCCTTATTGGCAAGTGCTATTTTTTTGCCCATTCTTATTGCTTCGAGAGTCGGGCGCAGACCGATGCTCCCGACCATTGCCGCCATTACCGTATCGGAATCATCGGACGCAAGTTCCAAAAGTCCGTCCATGCCGCATGAAACCCGCACCGATGTGTCGGACAGCCGTGTTTTCAGGTCGAGATACAAATCTTCATCATAAATTACGCACAGGGCAGGGGAATATTTCCTTGCCTGCTCCTCCAGAAGCCCGACATTTGTATTTGCCGATATGCCGCGCACGGAAATTCCGCCGAGGTTATCGATGACTTTAAGCGTTTGTGTTCCGATTGAGCCTGTAGACCCTAAAACCGAAATTGTTTTTGTCATATGTTATCACCCGAAAATAGTAAAAATCATGTTGAAAATATAAACTGCCGGCGCAACAAAGAGGGTACTGTCGAAACGGTCCATAAAGCCGCCGTGCCCCGGCATGATTTTGCCGTAATCTTTAATCCCGTGCTCACGCTTTATAACCGACGCTGTTAAATCACCGATCTGCGATACACCTGCGCATATAAGACTGATAGCGGCAAGTGCGGCAAAGTCCACCGGGATTCCTTTTGCGTTATTAAGGATAATTCCGTAAACAATTCCGCCGATAACTGTGAAAAGCGAGCCGCCGACAGAGCCCTCAACCGTCTTTTTCGGGCTGATGAGAGGGCAGAGTTTATGCCTGCCGAAAAGCCTTCCCGAAAAATAAGCAAAGCTGTCGGTAACCCATGCGCCGCCGAGGGCAATCCACATAAGCCAGAAACCGTATTCCTCCGCACGCACTTTAAGAATCGTCATCAGTGAAAGCGGAACATATATTGCGCAGAAAACCGCAGTTGCCATCTGCGAAAACTTAAATTCCTTATGCGCCGCAAGCAGCTGAACCGCCAACAGTAAAACATATACAAAGCAAGCGCAGAATATGAACTTTTCGGGAATAAACGCCTCAAGAACAAGCGCAAGCGTTATTATTATGCCGCCGATAATCATAAGCGGACGCTTTATAAAACCGAATGCATGAAAAAGCTCATACATTCCAAGGAGGGCACATATAAGAATCGCAATCGTAAGCACTGCCATGCTGCCCGAAAGCACCACCGCAAACAAAACGGCAATCCCTACCGCCGCCGAAATTAGCCTTACAGCCATTTATTCCTCATCCTTTCTTCCGCCGAAGCGTCTGTCACGCTTGTTAAAATCGTCAATCATTCTGTCAATGTCTCTTTCGGAAAAATCGGGCCAGCAGACATCGGAAAACCAAAATTCCGAATATGCCGCCTGCCACAGCATAAAATTGCTCAGTCTGAGCTCTCCGCTGGGGCGTATTATAACATCGGGATCGGGTACAAAATTGGTGTACATAAGCTCCGACAATGTGTTCTCCGTAATATCCTCCGGGTTTATTTCTCCGCTTTTTGCCTTTTCCGCAAGAATCTTTGCTGCATGGGTGATTTCCTCTCTGCCGCCGTAGTTTACCGCAAGATTAAGCCAAAGCCCGGTATTGTTTTTCGTCATTGCTTCGGTCTTTACAATCTCATCGCGGATTTTCTGCGAAAGCCCGGCGGTATTTCCCACAACCCTTATTTTCGCCTTTTTTCCTGCAAGAAGATTCGGGGCGTCTTTAAGATAACTGTACATAAGATTCATGAGATAGTCTACCTCTTTTTGAGGTCTGGACCAGTTTTCGGTGGAAAAAGCGTATGCCGTGATTGCCTCGACCCCGAGGTCATCGCAATATTCCGCTATGCGCTTCAAAACATCCGCCCCGGCTTTATGCCCCGCGGATTTCGGAAGCCCTCTGTGTTTCGCCCATCTTCCGTTGCCGTCCATGATAATCCCTATATGTTTTGGAATTATACGCTCGGAATCTGTCTTAATTTCGGGTTTTTTCCTTTTGAAAAAAAACAATATAATCAAATCCTTGAAAATCAGCGTGCGGCTTTTCCCGAACCGCACGCCGATATAGTTTTATTTTTTAAACTTCGAGAACTTCTTTTTCCTTGTCCTTGGAAATTGAGTCGATTTCCTTAATGAAATCATCGGTCATTGTCTGAATATCCTTTTCAATTCCCTTAAGGTCGTCCTCGGTGATTTCGCTGTTCTTCTTTTTAACCTTAAAGTCCTCCATTGCGTCGCGCCTTATCGAGCGGATTGCGATTTTTGCTTCCTCCGCATATTTATGCACGAGTTTAACGAGTTCTTTTCTGCGTTCCTCCGTAAGCGGCGGGAACGAAAGACGGATAATTTTACCGTCATTGTTCGGTGTGATTCCGACATCGGACTTAAGAATTGCTTTTTCAATATCTTTAAGAACCGATGCGTCCCACGGCTGAATAACAAGCGTTTTGGGGTCGGGGGTTGAAATGCTGCCAACCTGTGAAATCGGGGTCGCAACGCCGTAATAGTCAACCGTAACCTTATTGAGCACTGCCGCACTTGCCCTGCCTACTCTGACCGTATCGAGGTTACCCTCAAATGCCGAAATGGTCTTTTTCATTTTGGAATCATAAACTTCATATTCTTTCTTCATAATCCTGATCTCCTTTTATTTAATAATTGTACCGATTTTTTCGCCTTTTACAACCTTAACAATATTTTCCGGCTGATCCAGCCCGAATACCAGAATGGGAAGGTTATTATCGCGGCAAAGCGATGCCGCAGTTGAATCTATTACACCCAAATCCTTGCTCAGAACATCAGTAAAGCTGATTTCGTCATACTTAACGGCGTTCGGGTTAATGTTGGGGTCTGAATCATACACGCCGTCAACATTTTTTGCAAGCAAGATAACATCGGCGTCAATTTCCACCGCACGGAGAGCCGCACCGGTATCTGTTGTAAAGTAAGGATTGCCCGTACCGCAGGCAAAAACCACTACTCTGCCTTTTTCAAGGTGGCGGATGGCCTTGCCCCTTATATAAGGCTCGGCAATCTTATTCATCTCGATACCCGTCTGAACCCTCACCGGAACATTGACCGCCTCAAGCGAATCGGCAATCGCAAGTGCATTGATAACGGTTGCGAGCATACCCATATGATCCGCTCTCGTTCTGTCCATATTTTCTCCGCTTCTTCCGCGCCAGAAGTTCCCGCCGCCGACAACGATTCCGACACTGACACCGAGTTCAACCGTCTTTTTGACTTCGACCGCTATCGTATGGAGCATATCAAAGTCCAGCCCGAACTTGTTTTTGCCGGCAAGCGCTTCGCCGCTCAGTTTAAGTAAGATTCTTTTGTATTTTATATCCAATTTATATCCCTGCTTTCAAATTGTCTTATATTACTATAATTATACCATACAAATATATGTTTTGTCTATAGACTTTTTTAAGATTTTGAAAAAATTAAAGAAGTTCCCCTACGCTTACTTCTGAAATTATATACATTCCGTCTTGCTCAAATTCCTGTCCGAATCCGAGTTTTATTGGTGTTTCGTTTTCAAACATTCCGATGAGAAGGCTGTACCGACCCGACGGAACGCTCCTCAAATCAAGCAAAACCGTTTCGGCTACTTTGCTTTCGCCGAGCCACAGGCGATTGTCGGGGCCTTCTTTATTAAGAATATATTCTCCGTTTTCGCCTTTCAGTTTAATCCTGAGGTCAAATTTGCGGTATGCTTTTGAAAATCCTTTATTTCTTATTGAAATTCCGCAAAAACAAGAGGTTCCGGAAACAAGTTCCGGCAAGGAAAGACCGTCTATAAAATACCAGTATCCGAGCTTATTTGCGATATGATTATGCAGATGAATGTTATCTTTGAGCCACAAATCCAAATTTCCGTGAAAGCCCGCATATGTCGCCCCGGCCTCGGAAAGCGCTTCGAGAAAACGCAGACCGCCTCCGAAATCGTCGGGTTTTACATCATTATAATGATGCATTTCTATATCAACGGGATTGTTCTTTGAAAACTGCTCGAAAAACAGCGGGGCACGAAGCGTGGAAAATCCGAAATGCTCACTGTAATAATGCACGCAGGCGCCGTCGTCCCTCAGCCCCATATTACGGCTCAGGCAATAATCGTACAGCTTTGAACAGCCGGTTTTATCGGTGTCAAACAGATGATTAATCATGTCATCATTTACAAAAACAAGAGTATTGGGGAAGTATTTAAGGTGCATATCAATATGGCGTTTCAGCACATCAAACCCGAATTTTTTGCCGCTTCCGTGCGAGGTGTGCCCCTCGCCCCATGTTCCGAAGGTGCCTATATCGATATATTCAATCAGCGGATTTCCGTCAAAATGACTTCCGTATGCTTTCATAAAGCGTTCAAGATACTTGAAAAACTCATCGCTGCCGTAGTCCGGCTCAAGAGCGGTTTTGCCGTCTTTTTCGCACTTTGTGCACGGAATATTAAGAAATTTCGGAAACGCATATTCAAGCCGAAAACTTTCAAATGTGCAGAATCGCAGCGAAAATTTATAACCGTTTTTGCCGAAGCGATTAATAATATCGTCAACTTCCGACCAGTCAAATTCTCCGTCCGACTTCTCAATATCGCGCCAGTCAAATCTTATGTAAATATGATTTATTCCCTTTGCCGGGAGCATTTTGGCGGATTCTATACCTTTGCGGTAATTTATATTCGAAAATCCGTTGTCAACATAATGATAATACCAGCCTTTATGCGGGTTTTCAAGCACTCTCTTATCGTCCTGCATATATCTCAAATCGATATAATAAGGGTCTGAATTTGCTTTTGCATCCGAACTTACATAATTTATAGGCATTTTTATCCCCTCCTGTTTTATAAGTATAACACAAATCAGCATGAAATTTCAATAAAAAATCCGGATTTATAAAAATTTTTTAAAAACCCCTTGACAAAAAGAAAAATTTCGTGTATTATATCGGTATAGTACAGTTTGGGAGGGATGTTTTTTGATTTCGCTTAATCTAACAGGTAACAACCCGATTCACGAGCAGATTACCGACGGGGTCGAGGACCTCATAATAAGAGGATTGCTTGAAAAGGACAGTCCGCTGCCGTCGGTAAGGGAACTTGCGTGCAGTCTGGCGGTTAATCCGAACACCGTTCAGAAAGCCTACACGACGCTGGAGCAAAAAGGAATTACATATTCCGTTAACGGAAAAGGGCGGTTCGTGGCGGTGTCGAAAGAGGAACTTAAAGTTTTGCTTGCGGCGGCGGTTTCGGAGGAACTCGGTGCATCGGTTCGGAAACTCAAAGCATACGGCTTTTCGGTTTCGGACATCGGGGCGTATGTGAAAAAATTTTTTGAGGAGGACAGAAAATGATAGTAATCAAGGATGTTTCAAAAGCATTCGGCGATACGAAAGTGCTTGAAGGCATAAATTCGGTTATCCCGAAAGGAAGCATTTATGCGCTTATCGGAACAAACGGTGCCGGAAAATCCACGCTTCTTAACATGATTGACGGCATTTACCGCTGTGACGGCGGCTGCATAGAAATTGACGGCGAGGATATATTTGAAAATACCGGCAAAAAGGCAAAAATTGCGTATATTCCCGATGAGCCGTTTTATTTCAACGGGTATTCAATGAACGAAATGGCGGATTTTATGAAAACTGCTTATCCCGGCTTTTCGCAGGAAAAGTATGAGGCGGTTGCGAAAAACTTTCCGCTTGACACGAAAAAGCCAATAAGCTCATTTTCAAAGGGAATGAAAAGGCAGGCGGCGATTATATTTGCGCTTGCGCAGAATCCCGAAATTCTGCTTTGCGACGAATGCTTTGACGGGCTTGACCCCGTTATAAAAAAACTCGTTAAAAGGCTTATTATAAACGAGGTATCGGAGCGCGAAATGACCGCTGTAATTTCATCTCACAATCTTCGTGAAATGGAAAATCTCTGCGATATTGTCGGCATCCTCAACGGCAGCCGCATTGTGGTTGAAAAAAGCATGGACGGCATAAAGGATTCGCTCCATAAATTCCAGCTGGCGTTCAAGCCGATGATTGAAAAATCAAAACTTAACAATCTCGGTATCGACATTCTCAAAACCGAAATAAGAGGCGGCATAATGGAAATTGTCGCACGCGGCAACGGCGATGTCATAAACGAGGCACTCTCAACGCTTGAGCCTGTGTTTATCGACAGTGTGGGGCTTTCTCTTGAGGACATATTTATTTACGAAATGGAGGCGAACGGTTATGACTTTTCGGAAATACTTCTGTAATCCCGGGCTTTTGAAAAAAGAATTCAAACGCACTAAATATATTATGCTTCTTCATGCGATTTTGCTGCTTTTATGCACAACGCTTCCGGCAATACTGTTAAACGAAAGTGCGATTCGGGACGGAGACTCGGAATTCGAACGCATACACACGATAACAGAGACGCTGATCGGCAGCAATGTATTTATGCTTATGGCGATTATGGTCGCATCGTTCGGTACGGCATACTTTTTGTTTTCATACATGTTCAGGAAAAAATCGGTGATTTTTTACGGCTCGATGCCCGAAAAGAAAAGCTGTATTTTTACAACAAAATTTATCGCGGCGGTTTTGTCGGTTCTTGTGCCGATTGCTGCCGTGTGCGCAGTGAATCTTGCGGTGTCTGCGGCGCTCTCGGTGAATGAATATGCATTTATTCTGAAGCACTTTGCTTTCCTGTTTTCTCAGTATGTATTTCTGATTGCCGCATTTTCGTTCGCTGCGGCGCTTTCGGGCAACTTTCTTTCAATGCTCGGAACTGCCGGGTTCGGATTCCTTATTTATCCGCTGGTGGTTCTTGCGATAAGCGGCAACATTTCAACATGGTTTCAGACATACGCAGCCGAATACAATATTGACATTTATTATGCATTTCCGCCTGCAATGATTTGCGGATTCGGCGGAGGAGAGACAAAGTACATAGTATTTGAGGCTGTTCTCGGAGCGGTGCTCTTTGCGCTCGGCATTGTTTTCAGCACAAAAAGAGCTGCCGAAAATGCAGAAAAGTTCTTTGCTTTCAGATTTATAAACGCAGTTATAAAATATTGCGCCGCAGTGCTTATCGGTCTTGTTATCGGCTGTGCGATTGCTTCGATTTATACCGATAACGCAGTATTTTCCTTCATATTATATATAATTTTCGCGGCGCTGGCATATATAATTCTGCAGGCGATTTTCGAAAAGAGCTTCAAGGCGATGTTTTCAAATCTCAAGCATCTTGCGGTGTTCGCTGTTTTGTTTGCCGCTTTGATAACGATACCGATTTTCGATGTGCTTGGGCTTGATTTCAAGGTTCCGGATAATCCGAAATCCGTAACTTTTGCGGTAACAAACAATATGGATTACTTATCATCCGCAAACTGGAATCAGGGAGAAACATTTACAAATCCGGATATCATAAACGCTGTTCTCACGCTTGCGGATGAAAACAAGGCTGCCGCAAAGGAAAGAAATTACGACCCGACCACCGAAGATGACGACAATGCATACTGCGACAGTTTTTCTGTCAGGTTTGACAGTTCGCTGTTCGGAATGAGCAGAGTTTTTCCTTATGTTACAAGGGATATGATGGGAAAATGCTTCGGAAAATTCTACGATACCGAGGACTATAAGCGTGCTCTCTGCGCAGGTATCGATAAGCTGGATATCAGTGACAAATACGGCGATGACGGCTTTGACCTTCAGCCCGAATGCCCGTATTATACTATCGGCACTTTCGATAAAAAATTCGTTGACGGCTTCAAAAAGGTGCTGAAAGCCGATGTTCAGAAGTACAGCTATGCGGATGTATCGAATTCCCGTGAGTTTGCATATGTGAATAAATTCTACGATTGTTCGTTTTCGCTTGTTGTTTATGACTGCTATGAGGACACGGTAAATTATCTTCTTGAAAATTACTTCTTTGTTCCGGCAACCGAGATGATTGAGCTTAGAAATCCCGCTAATGATAAGTCGGTTCAGATTACGGACATTAACGAAATGAAAAGTATTTTTAGGGTCGGCAGAGGATATTATGACGAGATTGGGGAAAATATGTGCCATATTTACGCTCCGTCCGATTCGGGTGAAAAAACAAGTGATTTTGTTATTGTGGCGGATGCGTATATCGACGATTTGCCGGAGAAAATTGCAGCAAAGCTAAGATAAAAAAAGAACTTTAAAAGCTGTCGGGTTTCCCGGCAGCTTTTAAAGTTCGCGGGGCGTTATACCGAACTGCTTTTTAACGGCTGCGGAAAACGCCGACGGCGTTTCAAACCCGCAAAGATAGGCGGCAACGCCGATTTTACAGCCGTTTTTAATCATTTTTATTGCCGTATCCATACGGTAATTTTTAAGATACTTATAAGGCGTTATCCCCATTTGTTTTGAAAACAGCTTTATAAAGTGGCAATTCTCAAGATGAACCGCTGCGGCCATATCGGACACTGCAATCGGCTTTGAATAGTTTTTATGTATAAAGTCCAGTGCGGCGACGATTCTTTCGTCCGTTCGGGAATCGAGTTTTATCATATCGCTTATATAAATCCAGAGGATATCAAAAGAATTCTGCGCAATTTGCTGAATGCTTTTGCTGTGCTTATCTTTGCCGCAGAGCGCTTCGGCGGCAAAATCTCCGAGAAGCTTCATTTCGGGAGTCGGTTCAATTTCAATGATTTCCCCGAGCCGCAGCGGCGGATTTGCAATAAAGTTAAAAAACAGGTGGTCAATCGGATTTTCGGGGTCGCTTATATATTCAGCTTCAAGAAGTGACGGAATGAGATAAAATTTGCCCCTGCAAAGAACGGTTTCGCCGCCGGATGTTCGTATTGAGCCTTTTCCGCCGAGGATATAGTACAGCTTGCAGTCGAGAATACTCTGATATGAAATTCTCCATTTTGAGCCGAGCTTAACGCGCCCGAATGTGGAAAAAGGAAAATTCAAGATGTTCGCCTCCCTGAATAACACAATTTTGAAACATATTTTATCTTTTTTGAAAATTTACAATGCACCCGTTCGGTGGTACAATCAAATTGTATCACAAATTCATGTAATTTGCAACGGAAAGGATGAAATTTATGAAAACCGATTTTAAAGAATGGAAATTCGGAATGATGATTCATTGGGGACTTTACTCGCTTTTGGGCGGAGAATACAGGGGAAAGCGAATGGAGCACATAGGCGAATGGGCACAGAGTTATTTTCGTATTCCGAAATCCGAGTACGAAAAGCTTGCCGGGATTTTTAACCCCATATACTTTAACGCCGATGAATGGGTAGAACTTGCGCAGGCAGCAGGAATGAAATATATTGTTCTTACATCAAAGCACCATGAAGGCTTTGCGCTTTTTAAGTCCGATGCGGATAACTTTAATATTGTCGACGCAACGCCCTTCAAAAGAGATGTGGTTGCCGAGCTTGCGGATTCCTGCAGAAGGCACGGCATGAAGTTCGGGCTTTATTATTCCCAGGCGCTTGACTGGCGCTGCAGGGACGGCGGCGGTTACGGCACCGAATATCTCAACTGCGGCTGCATGAAATGGGACAACGAATGGGACTTCCCGGATAATTCAAAAAAGGATTATTCAATAGCTTTTGAACAGAAAATAAAGCCTCAGGTGAAGGAAATCCTTACAAAATACGGCGACCTCTGCCTTATCTGGTTCGATACTCCGCACGACATCACAAAAGAGCAGAGCATGGAGCTTTACGAAATGGTAAAGAAGTATCAGCCGAACTGCCTTGTTAATTCGAGAATCGGCAACGGTGTGGGCGATTACTCCACGACCGGCGATAACATGATTCCCGATGACTTTAAGGATTCGTTGTACGAAGCGCCCTGCACGCTTAACGATACTTGGGGTTACAAAACCTTTGACCAGAACTGGAAGAGTGCAGAAAAGCTTTTGGAAATCAAAAATCACCTTAACGAGAGGGGCATAAATTATCTTCTAAATGTAGGCCCCGATTACCTCGGCAGAATTCCCGCACCGTCTGAGGAAATACTCAGAAAGTTAGGAACTATATGCAAATAGCAAATAAGAAGGTTTTCGCACTCGGCGAAAACCTTCTTTCTTTTAATTTCTTAATTTCCCGATTGCGGCAAATATAATAAAAACGATTATATCCACGCACACAATGCTTGCGCCGGTCGGTGTTTCAAAAATATAAGATAGTACAAAGCCGACCAGAAATGTGCATATCGATATAAGCGCAGACACGGCAGCCACCGGGCGGAACCGTTTGCATATACGCATTGCCGTAAGCGGAGGAAAAATGATAAGGCTTGAAATAAGCAGTGCGCCCATCATTCTCATTCCTATTACTATAGTTACAGCGGTAAGAACCGCCAGGACAGTATTGAAAAGTCCTACCCTGACGCCCGACGCTCTTGCAAAGTTTTCGTCAAAGGTTACGGCGAAAATTCTGTTAAAGAGAAGAATGTACAGTATCAGGACAATCATCGAAACCGCAATGCTCAGGTATGCGTCCTCCGTGCCTACCGAAAGTATGCTGCCGAACATATAGTTCATAATATCCGTGTTCATGCCCGAAACGGCGGAAACCACCACTATCCCCACAGCGAGAGCTCCGCTTGAAACCATGGCGATTGCGGAATCTCCTTTTATTGCGCTTGACTCACTCAGCCGCAGAAGAAAGAATGCGGCGATTATAACAACCGGTATTGCGGCTTTCAGCGGCGCAAGCCCGAGAGCGGCGGCGATTGCGAGTGCTCCGAAACCGACATGCGACAGCCCATCGCCTATCATCGAATATCTTTTGAGCACAAGACTTACGCCCAAAAGCGCACAGCACAGCGAAACCAGTATTCCTACAACAAGGGCACGCCCGATAAAGGCATACGAAAACATATGAAAAACTCCGCTCATAAACTGTCACCTCCGGCAAATTTCTTTCCGATATCCGAGGCAATATAATCTTCTTTTGTTCCGAAAAACAGCTGCTTTCTGCCCAGATGCAGAATATGCGAAGCATATTTTACCGCCTGTGAAATATCATGCGAAACCATTATGATTGCCATGCCGCTGCGGTTCAAATCCGAAATCAGGGAATACATTTCCTCGGACGCAATCGGGTCAAGTCCGGAAACCGGCTCGTCCAGCACAAGAAGGCGGTCTGCGCTGAGCAGCGCGCGTGCAAGCAGCGTCCGTTGCATCTGTCCCCCGGAAAGCTCGCGAAAACTTCGGTTTTTCAAATCCGTTATATTTACCCGCTCCATTGCGGCAAGTGCTTTTTGCTTATCGGACGCTGTGTGGAAAAGCTTCATGCGATTGACGGTTCCCGACATAACCACCTCATACACCGACGCGGGAAATTCCCTGTGGTGAAGGTTTTGCTGCGGAAGGTATCCGGCGGCGT
The DNA here is from genome assembly GCA_934464705.1 of uncultured Clostridia bacterium. Lineage (GTDB taxonomy): Bacteria > Bacillota > Clostridia > HGM11514 > HGM11514 > CAKSKB01. The sequence goes on along the minus strand of CAKSKB010000006.1, from coordinate 63,022 downwards.
TTCTTTTAAAACCGAATTCCATGCTTCCCCCTTCAGGCGACTTGAGCCGCAGAATTCCTTTAAGAAGCGTTGACTTTCCGGAACCGTTTTCGCCGACGATACACAGATAGTCACCGTCGTTTACCGAGAAATTAATGCCGGAAATAACGGTTTTGCCGTCATATCCGAACGAAACATCTTTGCATTTTAATATCATGACAGCGCCTCCTTCAATGTCTTTTCGTTATTTTTCATAATATCAAGATAGGTAATGCCATTTTTGAAATCTTCCGCCGATACATTATGCGCCGAGTGGAAAAGCAGCATTTTTGCCCCGGTTTCTTCAGCCAAAACCTTTGCCATGCGTTTATCGGAAAGCTCAATATAAAAAACCGCCGGGATTTTTTCGGCTTTTATTTTGTTTATGAGATATTCAACGGTTTTCGGATTTGCTTCAACTGATGAAGAGCATCCCGGAAACGCTGCATAATAATCAAGTCCGTATTCTTCAACAAAGTATCTCACGGGGAATCTGTCACCGAAAATAAGGGTTTTCCGTTTTGCGTTTTTTACTATTTCACGAAATTCACTGTCTGTTTTTTGGAGTTTCGCAGTATACGCAGCGGCATTTTCGGTATAATATCCGCTGTTTTCGGGGTCCTTTGCGCACAGCTGCTCACGGATTTTTTCAACTATTCCGATTGCGTTCTTCGGCGATGTCCACACATGGTCATCGGCTTCGCCGTGCCCGGAGTGTTCATGCCCTGCCATTCCGTCTTTTATCTCCTCATCAATTGTATCAACGCAGTCAAGCATTTTCAGGGTGTTGATGTCCTTATTGTTTTTCAAAAGCCCGCTGACCCACTCGTCGTTCTCGCCTCCGGTATATATGAACAAATCACAGTCCGAAATCCTTACAATATCTTTCGGTGACGGCTCATACGAATGAGAGTCCGCCCCGGGATGCAGCAGCATTTTTACGGAAACTCTGTCCCCGCCTATCTGCCGCACAAAATCGTACGGTGCGAATATCGTGGTTATAACCGATATTTTTTCTTTGTTCATTTCCGGCATTTCCGCCGTACAGCCGCAGAGCAGAATCGCTATACAGCAAATATACGCCGCTGCCTTAAAAATCTTTTTCAAAATATATTCCTCCGATGAATTTGAGAATGTTTCTCATATTATTATACCACTAATTGAAAAAATGTCAATATAAACTTCGGCTCGGTTTCAAACTTTTTACTATTTAACCTTTTCTTAACGGCGATGTAACAAGCCTGTAATATATATAATGTATAATACGGGTAAAAGAATACGGAAGGAGCGGTTTTTGTGAAAAGATTTGTTGCAAGCTTAATAATTGTTGCCATGCTCTGCTTTTCGCAGGCTGCATTTGCTGCGCCGTACAGTGTAAACGGCGGCGACGGCGGAAATGATTCTTCCGTTATGGCGCTCACAAACCCGGTATATTCCACCGTTACGGTGCCTTCGGGAGAGTGCGTGATTTCGGGGTACTCAAAGAGCGGTGCCGAGGTTTCGGTTTACAGGCTCAATGCGTCGGGTGCATATGTGCTTTGCGGCGCTTCCTCTTATGTGGGTGCGTCAGGGATATTTTTCCGCACGGTTGCCCTTTACCCCGGCAGAAATTCATTCGTTGTCCGTGCTCAGCTTGGGGACAGGTATAAGCAGGTGAGGTTTGACGCTATCTGCTTCGGATTTAATAATATTTATTAATCGGACGGATTTTTATGAAAAAAGATAAAATCGCATCGGTTGCATTAATATTGCTGGTTGCTTGCAGCGTTGTGCTTACAGTTAAAATATGGGTTTCGGAAGAATTATGGCCTGACGGTCGTAATTTTTTTGTTAATAAGGAAAAATTTATATCTTGTCTTCCCTTCATTGATGAGGAGGAGCTTGAACCCGACGCCGTTGCTCCCCTGCACGAAACGGTTTTCAAGCCTGCGTCAATCGCGGTGAGTGTTCCGGGAATGGGCAGCTCCATATACGCCGGCGGCGATGACGATTCGTTTTCCGAGCTTAACGGTCTTTCAAAAAAGGTTCTTTCGATGCTCTTCAAAAAAGAGGATGGCGGAACGGAGGTTTCTCTCGGCGAGTATTATGACACGCTCAAAAGCCGCTCTGTAATGGTGAAATATCCGGTGAGCCTTCCGGCTAAGGTTATCGGTCATATGTGCGAGGTTAACAGCAGCCCGATATTTTCCGATATTTTAAGCATAAAGGATTTTTCGGTAATCCCCGATTCGGCATCCGATGACTCGGTCCTGGTTTATATGCACGATTCGGCAAAAAAAACTGTACTTAAATACAGGGTTTCCGGGTGCAGAAACGCCTTTGATGAAGCGGTTTCCGCTTTTTCAAAGGGAGGAAACAAATTTATCTCCGCATATGAACTTGGATTTTATAAGTCCGATATAGGCGTTGAACAAAGGGTGGTTTTTGACCCCCTTGTGTTTATCGATACTTCGAGCGAAAGACCTGAAACAGCTGTGATTACGGGTAAATCTCCGTTTGACCGCGGAGAGCCGTCCGAACTCGATGTTGACAGCATAAACCGCTTTATTTCGGCGTTCGGATACAATCCCAACTCTGTAAGGAGGTATACCGACAAGGACGGAACCCTCGTCTTTGTTGAGAATTACAGCACCATCAAACTTGGCAGAAACGGTATGCTGGAATATACAACCACAACCCCCGAAAAGGGCATTAATATGCAGATTCATTCCGAAATTCCGGACAATCCGCAGAATATCCTCGATACCGTTGACAGTGTGTCCGAAATTCTCGGCAATGTCTGGTCGGCGCTGGCCGCCGGGGAACTTCCGGATGTGAGGCTAAGTTCGTCCGTGACGGATAATTATTCCGATTATAAATTGAATTTCGATTTCAGATACAACGGTTTTCCGATTATAATTAACTCCGGGGATATAAAGCATGCGGTGGAACTGGAGGTCAAAAACAACCGTCTTGTTTCATTGAAAGCATATGTAAGAAGCTACGGCGAAACCGGAGATTTTGCCGAAAACGCAACGCCGCTGGAAGCGCTGGACAGCTTTTTTGAGGAACTTCCGGGGGATTCGGAGGCGGCGGATTTGTTTTTGGGATACATCGATTACGGTACAAACGGAAAAATCAACACTTACTGGAATATATCGTCGGAAAACGGCGAAACATCTTCCCTCAGGCGGTGAATTTCGTGAACTGGACTAAGGTTAAAGTTATTTTAATAATTCTTTTTGCTCTGATAAATATTATGCTTGCAGGGGTTCTCTACAGCAAAAACACCGACGACAGCCGTTTCTCGGGCCGTACTCTGGAGGAAATAAAAACTATTCTGAAAAACAATAATATTGAAGTTCCGGACAAGTTCGTGATTTCCGACACCGAAACGATGTCAATCCCGGAAGCAACGCCGATAATGTCTTACGAATCTTCGTTTATAAAGAAAATCCGCAGTACGGCGGAACTTAACGAAAAAGGCGATTTTATTATCGGAAACACCGCGGTTTCGGTTTACGAGGACATTGTGCATTTTGAAAATACGGCGGAATCTTCGGGCGGAGCTTCCGGCGAGGAGGAAGCTAAGCTTGCTGCCGAAAAATATTTTTCGGAATTCGGACTCGATATTTCGGGCGGCTTTGAAGGTGCGGTCGGAAACGGCGGTGCATTTACTCTGAAGTATGTTCAGAAATACAACGGTTTCGATGTTTTCGGCGCTTACGGCGAGGTCTTTGTCAACGGCGGTACGGTAAGTTCTGCAAACATAGTATGGTATGAGATTTCGGATAACCATATTCAGTCGGCAAAAACCGTAAGTCCGGCGGAGGTTCTTCTCGATTTTGCCGCTGACAAAACAAGAGGCGAAAAGGCCTGCGCCGTCGATTCGCTTGTTCTCGGCTATACCGCTCAGTCGGATTCCGGCGCAAGCGTCAGAAACACTCAGCTTATACCGTCGGCAAAGATTACAACGGACATCGGCAGCGAGTTTTTCTACGATATAAGAAATCCCGCGTGAAAATTAAAATAAAATACTTGAAAAAAGGCAGAATCTGTGTTACAATAAATAAGGTATGTTAATTTTGTGAAAGGTTAAGGTTTTTTCTTATGAAACGGTTTATAAATCTTGTTCTTGTATTTGCGCTTGTTTTTTCGCTCTGTTCATGCGGTGTTGAAAATGCAAACGAGATGGGCGCAATCGAGTCGAACAAAAAGGTAAGCATCAATGTATATGCAATAAACAACAATCTTTCAATGATTTCAAAGCTTATAATTTCCGCTCCGTTTGACACAAATCTTTATACAACCTCCTGCAAGGAAACAATGAAGCAGAACAGAATTATTTTTCCGGACGAGCTGGTTCTGAAAAAAATTGAGATTGAAAACAATACCGCAAAGTGTCATTTCAACAATGTTATAGATAATCTTGATGATAGCGAAAGAATGTATGCAGCTGAGATGCTTGCGCTTTGCGTGAGCCAGTACGAACAGGTTGCAAAAATTCAGTTTTTCGACGAAAACGGTACGGTTGACGGGCTTATGGGCAAGGCTTACGAATCGGGGCTTATTGCAAAAAAAGATGAAATGAATCTTCCCGTAAAATTGGTTACGCTCTTCTTTGCCGACAAAAATGCAACCGGTCTTATCCGCGAAAAAAGGCTTGTTTATGTAAAAGATATTCTCGCCGCAAGCATTGTCGAGGAAACATTCAAAGGTACAAAAGACCCCGAAAATAAGGTCAATGTTATACCGCAGAATACGGTTCTTATCGGCTGTGCGCAGTCCGAGGATATTCTCACGCTGAATGTTTCGCAGGCATTTATAAACAGTGAAAACGGCAGCGATACTCTCTCAATATATTCTATTGTGAATGCTCTTACGGAGCTTGACGATGTTAATTATGTAAGGTTCAGCGTTAACGACGACCCGAACGCGGTTCTCGGAAACTACTCTCTCGGAGATGTATTCTCAAAGAGATCCGACCTTATTCTTTATTAAAATTTACTTAGGAGGTTCTTAACCTGTGGACAACAAAAGCTTGAAAATTCTTGCGGCAAAAATCCGCAAACATGCTATTGAAGGGGTTTACAGTGCGGCGTCGGGCCATCCGGGCGGTTCGCTTTCGATTGCCGATTTGCTTGCGCTTCTTTATTTTGAAGTGATGAATGTTGACCCCAAGCACCCGAAGGATGAAAACCGTGACAGGCTGGTTCTTTCAAAGGGGCACTGCGCACCGGCGCTTTACGGCGCATTGGCGGAAAGGGGATATTTCCCGGTTGAGGATATCAAAACTCTTCGCCAAATTGACAGCTATCTTCAGGGACATCCCGATATGAAGGGTGTGCCGGGGGTTGATATGTCAACGGGTTCTCTCGGTCAGGGTATAAGCGCCGCAAACGGTATGGCGATTGCAGGCAAAATGGATAACAAGGATTATCACGTTTATGCAATCCTCGGCGACGGCGAGCTTGAGGAGGGGCAGGTCTGGGAGGCTGCTATGTTTGCCGCTCAGTATAAGCTTGACAATCTTACGGCTTTTGTTGATTTTAACGGACTTCAGATAGACGGAAAAATTACTGATGTTATGTCGCCCTGCCCGATTGATGAAAAGTTCAGGGCGTTCGGCTGGGATGTTCAGGTGGTTGACGGACATGATCCCGACGCTCTTCGTGAAGCGGTTTCTGCCGCAGCAAAGGTTTGCGGCAAGCCTTCGGTTATTATTATGAAAACAACCAAGGGCAAGGGCGTTTCGTTCATGGAAAATGAGGTTTCCTGGCACGGCAGCGCACCGAACGAGGAGCAGTACAAACAGGCAATGGCAGAACTCGACAGCGCTTTGAATGAATTGGAGGGTAAGTGATATGGCAGACAAAATCGCAACAAGAGCAGCCTACGGAAAGGCTCTCGCAGAATTCGGCAAAGATTATGATATTGTTGTTATGGACGCTGACCTTTCAAAATCCACAAACACCGCAATGTTCAAAAAGGAATTTCCCGAAAGGTTTATAAATACAGGTATTGCCGAGGGCAACATGATTTCAACCGCAGCAGGTATTGCGTCAACCGGAAAGACGGTTTTTGCAAGCTCGTTTGCTATGTTCGCTTCCGGGCGTGCGTTTGAGCAGATTAGAAATTCGGTTGCGTACCCCAAGCTTAATGTTAAAATTGCGGCTACTCATGCCGGCGTTACCGTAGGCGAGGACGGTGCAACCCATCAGTGTCTTGAGGACATCGGGCTTATGAGGACGGTTCCCGGCATGGTTATACTGAACCCCGCGGACGCCGTTGAAACAAGGCTTGCAATAAAAGCGGCAATTGAATACAAAGGACCTGTTTACATAAGGCTTGGCAGACTTCCTGTTCCGGTTATATTTGACGATTCGTATAAATTTGAAATCGGCAAGGGTGTTTGCGTAAGTGACGGCAGTGATGTAACAATCATAGCAACCGGTATTATGGTAGATGAGGCTATGACGGCAAAGACTATTCTTGAATCGGAAGGCATAAACGCAAGAATTGTGAACATGCCTACAATTAAGCCGATTGATAAGGATATTATCATAAAGGCGGCAAAGGAAACCGGCGCGGTTGTAACCGCTGAAGAGCATAACATAAATGGCGGTCTCGGTTCTGCTGTGGCGGAGGTTCTTGTTGAAAACTATCCCGTTCCCATGGAGAGAATCGGAACAAAAGATGTTTTCGGCTGCTCTGGAAAGCCGGCCCAGCTTATGGAAAAATATGAGCTTACCGCTAATGATATTGCTTTGGCGGCAAAGCGGGCAAACGGAAGAAAATAATTTGAATAATAAATCGACCCGAAGGCTTCTGCTGCCTTCGGGTCGATTTTATTATTTGCCTATAGCTCTGAACTTATCATATCTGTTTTCAAGAAGCTGTTTTTCCGATTTCTTCATAAGTTCTTTCAGATGTTTTTTAACAGATTCTTTTAATTTTTTATCAATTTCGTTTTGATGAAGGTTCTCCTCCGGGATAACTTCATCCGCAATTTTGAACTCGTATAAGTCCTGTGCGGTAAGGTGAAGAGCATCGCTTGCTTCCGGTGCGCGTTTTGCGTCCTTCCACAAAATGCTGGCGCAGCCTTCGGGAGAAATTACCGAATATACGGCGTTTTCAAGCATGATGATTTTGTCGGCTACGGAAAGCGCAAGCGCTCCGCCGCTGCCGCCTTCTCCGGCAACTATCGAAATTATCGGAGTTTTAAGGGTCATCATTTCCATAAGGTTGTCCGCAATTGCCTGCCCTTGCCCGCGCTCCTCCGCATCTATTCCGCAGTATGCTCCGCTGCTGTTTATAATGCAAATTACGGGCCTTGAAAACTTTTCGGCCTGTTTCATAAGTCTGAGCGCTTTTCTGTAGCCATCGGGGCTCGGACATCCGAAATTGCGGTTCATGCGGTCTTCAATTGTGGTGCCTCGTTCCATTGCAATAACGGTAACCGGGCACCCGTCAAGCTCTGCAATGCCGCCGACGATTGCGCCGTCATCTTTATACTTTCTGTCGCCGTGCAGCTCGAAAAAGTTGTCCGTAAGCGCTGTTATATAATGTGCCCCCAAGGCGCGGGAACCGCTGCGGGCGTTCATAACTCTTTTGTAGGAATCAGCCATTTTTGCGCCCTCCCTTCGAGGTTTTCAGTAAAAACAAAAGCTTGTTTTTCAAGTCGTTTCTCTCTACGATTGCGTCAACAAAGCCATGTGTGAGCAAAAATTCCGACCTCTGGAATCCTTCCGGAAGCTTCTGCCCGGTTGTCTGCTCTATTACCCTTGCACCGGCAAATCCGACAAGCGCTTTCGGTTCTGCAAGGATTATGTCACCCTGCATTGCAAAACTTGCCGTTACGCCGCCTGTTGTGGGGTCGGTAAGTACGGTTATATACAAAAGCCCGGCATCGCTGTGGCGCTTGACCGCACCGCTGACCTTTGCCATTTGCATAAGCGAGAAAATGCCTTCCTGCATTCTTGCGCCGCCGGATGTTGTAAAACCGATAACCGGAAGCCTTTCTTTGAGTGCAAGTTCAAACGCCCTTGTGATTTTTTCGCCTGTAACAGAGCCCATGCTGCCCATCATAAATTCGGAATTCATGATAAACGCAACCGCTTTTATTCCGGAAATCTTTGCAATTCCGTATATAACCGACTCTTCTTCTCCGCTTTTTTCCTTTGCGGAAGCGAGTTTTTCGTCATAATCCGGGAAATTCAGGATGTTTTTGCTCTCAAGACCTTTATCTTTCTCTTTAAAGCTGTCAAATGTGAACGCAGCCCTGTCGCGCGCATTCATTCTGAAATATTTTCCGCAGGACGGGCAAATCATGCTGTTTTTCATCAAATCATCATGATTAAAGCTGCCGCCGCAAGTCTTGCAGGTTAAAATTTTCGGCTCTGATTTTTTGCTGAACCCAAACATAACCGGATCCTCCTTTATGAATTCGTAACAGCGAACGAAAATTCAGCCGTTACGCACAGTTTGCCGTCAACAAATCCTTCGCCCTTTGCAAAGTAAAACGGCTCGCATACGCGCACGATTTCGCATTTCGTTTCAAACAAATCTCCCGGGCGAACGGGTGATTTGAATTTTACCTTGTTAAGTCCGGTAAAGAGCGGGAGCGTCCCATTCTCCATTTTGCCGCTGAGAAGCACGCAGGTCGACTGCGCCATGATTTCGCACAGGATTACCCCCGGAACTATAGGATGCCCCGGAAAGTGCCCGTCCAGAAACCACTCATCTCCGTTTATCTTCTTTTTGCCGAACGCTACGCCGTCTTTAAGCTCCGCTTCATCGATAAGAAGCATGGAATTTCTGTGCGGCAAAAGCTCCATGATTTCATTTTTATTCATAGCTTCGCCACCCCGTTAAATTTTCTTAAAGCCTATGCACGCATTGTGTCCGCCGAATCCGAGCGAATTTGAAAGCGCAAGGCTGATTTTCGTTTTAACCGCTTTGTTAGGCGTTATATCAAGGTCGCAATCGGGGTCGGATTCCCTGTATCCTATTGTCGGGGGAACAATGTCATGAAGCAGAGAATCGACCGCTACGATTGCTTCCACTGCGCCGGCCGCGCCCAAAAGATGGCCGGTCATGGATTTTGTGGAACTAATATGAATTTTATAGGCATTATCGCCGAACGCACCTTTAAGTGCAAGAGTTTCCGTTTTATCATTAAGCGGTGTGCTTGTGCCGTGAGCGTTAAAATATATCTCGCTGAAATCGGGCATTTCGCCGCTTGTTTCAACACATTCCTTAATTGCCTCTGCCGGGGCTTCCGCCGCCTCGTCGGGTGCGGTAATGTGAAATGCGTCACAGGTGCTGCCGTAGCCTGAAACCTCGGCGTAAATTTTTGCGCCGCGGGCTATTGCGTGTTCATAAGATTCGAGCACCATTGCGCCGGCTCCCTCACCCATAACAAATCCGTTTCGTCTTTTATCAAACGGGATTGACGCATTTTCAAGGCTCTCGCTTTCCGAAAGCGCCATGCAGTTAGTAAAGCCCGCAACTGCCAGCGGCGAAATTGACGCTTCGCTTCCGCCGGCAACGATAACATCGGCATATCCGCCCTTTATTGCACGGTAAGCTTCGCCGATTGCGGTGGTTCCGGTTGCGCAGGCTGTCGAAAACGAAAGACACGGACCTTTCGCTTTCATTCTTATTGCGATGGTTCCTGCGGCTATGTTGGAAATCATTTTCGGGATAAAGAGAGGGGATACCCTCTGCCAGCCGCGGTTTATAAGATTGTTGTGTTCTGTGATAAATGTATCAAAGCCGCCTATCCCCGAGCCGAAGTATACGCCGAACCGCCCCGGCTTAACATTATCACCGGAAACGATTTTGCTGTCCTCAACCGCCTGCGCTGCTGCGCACACGGCATACTGCACAAACTTATCGCTGCGTCTGATTTCGGATTTTTCCATATATTCAGCCGGTGTGAAGTCCTTGACCTCCCCTGCATATTTAACCGTGAAGCCGGAAGTATCAAACCTGGTTATTTCGCCGATTCCGCATACTCCGTTTTCGATATTTTCAAGAAATGCGTCAACCTTGCACCCAAGCGGTGTGATTGCGCCCATTCCGGTTACAACAACTCTGTTCATGTGAATTGCTCCTTTCTGCCGAATATCTTCATATTCAGATTGCAAGTCCGCCGTCGATGCGGATTGTTTCGCCCGTGATATAGTCGGATGCGCCGCTCGCAAGGAATGCCGCAAGATTTGCAACATCTTCGGGGTCGCCGAGGCGCTTTAACGGAATTCTTGTGAGAATTTCCTCCGAATCAAGTTCTTTTGTCATATCGGTCGAGATAAATCCCGGCGCAATTGCGTTTACGCACACATTTCTTGACGCAAGCTCGCGCGCGGCGGATTTTGTCATTGCGATAATTCCTGCTTTCGACGCCGCATAGTTGCACTGCCCGGCAAGACCCAAAAGTGCGGACACCGACGAAATATTAATGATTTTACCGTATTTATTGCGGATAAAGTTCCTTGTGCAAGCCTTCATCATATTGAAGCACCCGACAAGATTTGTATTGACAACCTCGCTGAAGTCCTCCTCCGGCATCATTGCAAGAATATTATCCTTTGTTATTCCGGCGTTGTTTACAAGTATGTCAATTTTGCCGAAATCTTTTGTTATTTCGGTTACTGCGCTGCGGCAGTCCCCGGCGGACGCAACATCGCAGCAATATATTTTTGCCTGTGTTCCGAAGGCTTCTGCGGATTTTCTGACCTCCTCAGCCTTTTCGGAATTGCTTTTGTAAAGAAGCGCAACATTTGCGCCGAGCTCTGCGAATTTAAGCGCAATCGCAGCGCCGATTCCTCTCGATGCACCCGTTATAACGGCAGTTCTTCCTTTAAGCATGGGGTCCCACCTCCGAAGCGATTCCGAGAACAAGCTCTTCCGTTTCCGCAGAATATACATTAACATCTTTCGATATTTTCTTTATAAGTCCGCAAAGGGTTTTCCCGGGGCCGACTTCGATAAAATCGGTAAAACCGTCGGCAATCATGTTTTCAACCGTTTGCTGCCAAAGCACGGGATTTTGAATCTGCCGTGCAAGGTTTTCGGGAATATCCGTGTTTTCGCCGTAAGGCTTTGCGCTGACATTTGAATATACCGGTATTTCGGGAGTTTTTATATCGTAGTTTTTAAGTTCCGACAAAAAGCCTTCCGCTGCCTCCGCCATGAACGGCGAATGAAACGCAGCGCTAACCGCAAGCGGAATCGCTCTGCCGCCGAGGGTTTTAACTTCCTCGGAAAATGCGGCAACGGATTCCGAAAGCCCCGAAACAACTACCTGTGCCGGGCTGTTGAAGTTTACGGCGTAAAGCTTTTCATATTTTGAAACCGCCGATTTGACGGTTTCCGGGTCGAGCTTTAATATTGCCGCCATTGCGGTATCGAATTTTTCCGAAGCCTTCTCCATAAGCTCGCCGCGTTTTGAAACAATTTTGAATCCGTCCTCGTAGGAATATGCGCCGCCAAATGCAAGCGCTGAAATTTCACCGAGAGAAAATCCCGCACAGCCGCCCGGCACAACGCCTTTTTCGGTAAGGCTTATTGCCGCCGCAAGCTCCGTAAGATACATGCAGGGCTGGGTGTTTGAGGTCTTTTTGAGCTCCTCATCAGAACCCGAAAAAGTCTGTGCAGCGGTTCCGGGGCGGAAATTCTCGCAGCTGTCAAAAAGCTTTTTTGCCGCTTCCGAAGCGTCATAAAAGCTTTTGCCCATGCCGCCGTACTGTGCGCCCTGTCCCGAAAATACAAATGCTATTTTACCCATGATGCCGCCTCCTTCAGGATTTTTTCTCCGTTTAATACTATATCGTCAACAATTTCCTTAGCGGTTTCGGGCTTGTTAACCATTCCCGAAATTTGCCCCGCAAGGAAGCAGCCTTTCTGCAAGTCGCCCTCAACAACTGCCGCATGAAGGCTGCCGACTGCCATCTTGTCCAGTTCTTCATCGGTAATATCAGTGTATTCCGCTTTTGATATCGCCCTTGAAAGAGGGGATTTAATACTGCGAACCGGGTGACCGAGGCGTTTTCCGGTTACGATTGTTGCGGTGTCGTTTGCCTTGAAAAGTTTTTCTTTATACTTATCGCTTATTGTACATTCTTCCGCCGCAAGAAACCTTGTTCCGACCTGAACGCCGCAGGCACCCAGCATAACCGCCGCCGCAAAACCTCTGCCGTCCGCTATTCCGCCTGCCGCAATTACCGGAATTTTAACCGTGTCGCAAACCTGAGGAACAAGCGCCATTGTCGTCATTTCTCCGACATGACCGCCCGACTCGCAGCCTTCCGCAATCACGGCGTCCGCTCCGGAGCGCTCAACAAGCTTTGCCATTGTGCACGAAGCGATAACAGGTATTACTTTTATACCTGCGGCTTTCCATGCGGGCATATATTTTTCCGGATTTCCGGCGCCCGTGGTTATAACCTTTGCACGGCTTTTTGCCGCAATTTCAGCAATTTCGTCAACATTTCTGCCCATAAGCATGATGTTGATTCCGAACGGTTTATCGGTTAAGCTCTCCATCAGCTCAAGCTGCGCTCTGAGCCAGTCCGCATCGCCGCTTGCCGAGGTGATAATCCCCAGCCCCCCTGCATTTGAAACTGCCGCCGCAAGGCGTGCGTCCGAAATATGCGCCATTCCGCCCTGAAAAATCGGGTACTCTATGCCGCACATTTCGCATACGGGAGATTTGAACATTTCCATGCAGCTCCTCTCTTATTAAAGAAGTGAATCGATGTAGTCGGAAAGGTCGGAAACCTTTGTGATTTTTACCTGGCTCGGCTGAATGCTTACGCCGAATTCATCTTCCATTTCCATAAGGATTTCAACTGTGTCGAGGGAATCTACATCAAGTTCATCCATCGTGGTTTCGGCTGTGATTTCAGCCTCGTCCATCTCCAGATGCGCTGCCAATACCTTAATTACTCTTTCTGCTGTTGTCATAATAAAATACCTCCGTAAAATTTATTTTAATTTTTTAATTACCATTTGAAAATCGCCGCAGCGCTCGAAAGTCCTCCTCCGAACGCAGTAAGCGCTACAGTGTCGCCCCGTTTCAGCTTCCCGGAAGCTTCAAGCTCCGCAAGTGCAATCGGAACGCTCGCCGATGATGTATTTCCGTATTTCTGAATATTGACAAAAATGTGTTCAATCGGCAGTTTAAGCCGTTTTGCCGCAAATTCTATAATCCTTGTATTTGCCTGGTGCGGAACCACAAAATCAATTTCGGACGGGTTAATTCCGGCTTTTTCCGCAACCTCTTTTATATCGGAAACAACTTTGTTTACCGCAAATTTGAATGTTTCCTGCCCGTTCATATAGATGTAAGGCGTCAGATTTTCGGTATCGCAAAAATTGTTTTTCAGGCTGTAACTCGGGATTTTTATAACCTCGTCGCCGCCTTCGGTATAAAGAACCGACTCGTACATTTCCCCGGATGACACAACCGCCGCACCGGCGCCGTCGCCGAATATTACGCAGGTTGAACGATCTGTCCAGTCGATAAGTTTACTGAGCCTTTCGGCACCGAGAACAAGAATCTTTTTTGCTGCGCCCGATGAGATATACTTCTCGGCAATATCCAGCGCAAAAACAAATCCGCTGCATGCAGAATTGACATCGAATGCCGGGCAGTGTGCGCCGATTGCCCGTTCCACCGAGCCTGCAACCGTAGGGCAGACGGTGTCGGAAGAAATCGTTGCCGCAACAATCATATCAAGCTCATCCGGGGCTGTGCCGCTGTCTTTAAGCGCGGCTTCCGCCGCTTTGACTGCAAAATCCGCAGCGCTTTCGCCGTCCGATATACGCCTTGTCCTTACCCCGACCCTCTGCGATATCCATTCGTCCGAGGTTTCAACGATTTTTGAAAGGTCATCGTTTGTAACTTCGTTCTCCGGAACATAAAACCCGGTTCCGAGAATTTTAATACCCATACCGCCACTCCTTTCGGCACTATGTGTGCCTTCTGTTTTTGCCGTAATTGCTGTATCTGTATGAATTGTTCGACATTTTTCGGCACAGTGCGTGCCCGAAATTCTCAAAAAATAAAGGTATTTATACCTTTATTTTGCTTTAACGCCTTCAAGAAAATACGAAAATCCGGCTTTCATACACTTTATCGCTTCTTCTTTGGAAATGTTTCTTGTAACCGCATCGGCATTACAGCCCCTGCAGAAACACCATGCGCATATGCTTAAATTATGAACATCGACCGATTTGTCGATATATCCGTTTTCTATGCCGTAGTTTATAAGCTTGCCGATCTTTTCGAGCCACCACTCATAGTTGCTTTTTGAAAGCGAATCATGCTCAAATGTATACTGACTGAACTTGTTTTTAAGGTCATAAGTATCTTCGAGGCAGAGAATCATAATCTGCTCCACATAATCATAAAAGCTCATTCCGGGTTCGGGCTTGATATTTATGTTTTCCCGCATTTTAAGCACAACGCGTTCATAAATGATATTCAAAACATCATCAATATTATGAAAACGGTTGTAAAACACCCTGTTGGTGATGTTAAGCTCTTTAAGAACGGTGCTCACGGTGAGATTTTTAACGCCTTGCTTCACTACGAGATTTTCCGTACAGTCAATAATCTTGTCGGAAACCGAATCCCTGAGCAGCGCTCTGCCTTTTTTAATCACCCAAAAACCCCTTTTTCATAAATTCAACAACATTATAGCACACATTGTGCTGAAAGTCAAGCGTTAATTTAAAATCAGCCGAGCTTTTTTTCGAGCATAACAAGTTTTACGCCCGATATTCCGTTAAACTCGCACGGGAGTATGCCGGCTTCCGAAAAACCGAGTTTCTTATAAAAGTTTCTGGCGTTCGTGTTTTTCTCGTTGGTATCCATACGAAGGAGGGTGCAGCCGTTTTCTGCGGCATATTCTTCATAAAATTTCACAAACGCTTTCCCGAGGCCGCACCCCTTTACATCAGGGTTTACAACAAGCGTATGAAGCACCATGATTTTTTCGTCCGGTGCGTCATATTGCCATGCTGCGTCTTTATACACTTCTGCCTGGTACTGATTTATAATTGCGGTTCCGACAACCTTTCCGTCAAGTTCTTCAACAAACAAGTCGCTTGCTTCCAGTGACGCTTTTGCGGTTTCGCGCGTCGGATAAACACCCCTCACCCAGCCGGTTGCGGCATTTCCGTTCTCGATTTCGGAGTGGATACGGTTATAGATTTCGTCTACGGCGTCAATATCTGCGCATGTTGCTTTTCTGATGTTGATTTCCATAAGCTTAGTCAAGCGAAGCCCTAACTCTTAATGGTTTTTATCGGCTGATTTTCCCCAATACTGCGCAAACTCACTTGATAATACGACCGTATTAACTGCGTTCGCTTGCTTGTCTTGAGAAAAATCGGCTCGATAAAAACTGCTCGCACCTTATTGCGAAATAATTTTTAGCCATTTTTGGTGCGGAGATCGCTGACAGGCGTTTGCCTTTCAATGACGACAAGCCGAAAAGGGCAAAAATTAGCCGTCATAAGGCATTAAGAGTTAGGGCTTCGCTTGACTACCTCCTTATTTGCACATTTTTTCTATAAGTGCGGCAAGGTTTTCGGCATCTTTTGTGATTTCGTCAATATTCTCGCCCTCTATCATGACCCGAACCAGAGGTTCTGTTCCGGAGGGTCTTATGAGAACTCTCCCCTTGCCGTCAAATTTTGTTTTGAGCGCTTCGATTTCGTTGGCGATTTCGGGAATTTCGATATATTTCGTCTTATATTCTTCGGAAACATGCGCATTTACAAGCGACTGAGGAAGAACCTTCATTATTTCCGCAAGCTCGGAAAGCTTTCTGCCGGTTTTTATCATAACCGACATTATCATAATTGAGGAAAGAAGCCCGTCCCCGGTTGTGTTTCTGTCAAGAAGTATGATATGCCCCGACTGCTCTCCGCCGATTGAATGACCGTTTTCAAGCATATTTTCAAGAACATATCTGTCGCCGACCTTCGTCTGCACCGTTTTTATGTCATTTTCCCCTGCTGCGATTATCAGCCCGAGGTTACTCATTACGGTAACAACGAGAGTGTTATTCTTAAGTTTTCCTTCATCCTTCATGTTTTTGGCGCATATGAGCATCATTTTGTCGCCGTCCACAAGCTCGCCGTTTTCGTCAACCGAAAGGCACCTGTCGGCATCGCCGTCATATGCAAAACCGGCATCGGCGCCGTTTTCTCTGACTGCCGCCCGAAGCCCTTCTATATGGGTTGAGCCGCAGTTTTGATTGATATTCGTGCCGTCTGGATTATCGTTGATTGTGATAACCTCCGCTCCAAGCCGCCGAAACAGTTCCGGCGAAGTTATATGCGACGCTCCGTTTGCGCAGTCGAGAACTATTTTTTTGCCGTCAAAGCGGCAGCCCGCCTGAGATGCGGCAAAAGATATATAGTCCTCTGCGGCAGAATCCGTATGCGTAATTCTGCCTATATTATTATGTGTAACCTTTTCTATATCCGCGCAGTCTTTAAAAATATGCGCTTCAATTTCGTTTTCGATTTCATCGCTCAGCTTATAGCCGCCGCAGTCAAAAAACTTTATACCGTTATATTCCATTGGGTTGTGCGATGCGGAAATCATAACGCCTGCGTCGGCATTATACTTCCCGGTAAGATACGCAACCGCCGGCGTCGGGATAACCCCGAGCGAAACAACCTCGCCCCCCACAGAGCATATCCCGGCAGAAAGGGCTGCTTCGAGCATATCTCCCGATATTCTGCTGTCTTTTCCCACAATAATTTTTGCTTTGCCGCACTTGTGCTTTGTAAGCACATATGCCCCTGCCTGACCTATTTTAAATGCCAGTTCCGCAGTGAGCATTTCGTTTGCGACACCTCTCACACCATCGGTGCCGAATAATTTTCCCATAACAAAATTCCTTTCTCAATTATTGCTTGTCTTTTTCATAAAGGCGGATTTTTCCCACATAATCTCCGTCTATATGAATATTTTCCGCATCGGTTGTGACCGTAAGCGGCACATCGTGCTCGCCCTCCGTATATCCCGAAAGGTCTGCTTTTATCTTGATATTATCCGCTCCGAAGCCTTCAAGGCTTGCGTCATCAGCATAAACCTTAACGGTTACCGCCGGTGTGACGAGCTCTGCTTCAAAACCGTCAGGAACATTTTCAAGCTCTATATTTTTGATGTCAAACGAAGCCTCGGTTTTGCCCGTGCTGTCCGGATTAAAGGTTGCGGTGAGCGTTATCACCGTTACATCGTCAACTATATAAAGCCCTTCAAGTTCCTTGATTGTATCAAGCGAGAAGCGCATGATGTTTTCGTTAGGCGTAAGTTTTGCCATATCAACCGTGCCCAGATTAAGCTTGGAAATCGAATCGAGCATTGCCTGCGGTCCTGCAATTCTTACGGTTTTCACCGAAGGAGTAAGCTTTACCGGAACGCCTGCAGAGCCTGTTTCTTTCCACTCGACGGTCAATTCCTTTATAGGATATACTGCGCAGTGAATGTCCACCGTCGAAGGAGAAACCGACACATACTTGCTGTTTATTATATTCCCTGCGGAATCGTAAAGCAGCACGGGTGCTTTTGCGTCGGCGTCCTTATCGGCGCCGTTTATATTGATAACCGCCTTTGCGCCGGCGATATCCGACATTATGCTTTCCGGTGCGTTAACGCTTACGGTTACGCCGGTGTGGTCGATTACCGGATAGTACCCTTCCTTTGCGGTTCCTTCCGTTTCAAAGCGCACGGCGTGCTGGTTTTCCTTGAGTTCTTCCACGGTGAGCCTGATTTTCGGCATATTTTTATTTACAACAGAGCTTGTGTTATCCGGGAAAACAACGCTTGCCGTGAGAGAATATGTCCCTGCCTGTGTGATTTCCTTTAAGTCAACCGACACAACTATGCTGCTTTTGTCAAGAGAGGACACGGACTGCCTTTTGCCCTCAACATTTATGGTTACCGTTTCTTCACTTCGGCTGGTAACGACAAGCCCTCTTTCTGTCAGAATATTTTCGTTGTCAAACCTTACCGGAATATTGCTGATTGAAACATGAAAAGTCGGGTTTTCAACCTGCACGACATAAAACCACAGTATAATCGCTATAACAACCGAAATCGCCTGCAGAAAATGCTTTGACTCTAACAGTTTTTTCATTTTGACGACCCCCTTTTATAAAGAAACTTCTTGGGGTTGACAGCTTTTTTTGCAGAATCGTTTTCCAAAAGTCTCAGAAGATTTGCCTCAAGGGATTCCGCCGTCTGCCGTCTGTAAATATGGCCGTTTACGGTGTATGAAATGGTGCCGGTTTCTTCGGACACAATGACCGTTACCGCATCTGCCTGCTCCGACATACCTATCCCTGCGCGGTGGCGTGTTCCGAGTTCGGAGGACAAATCCTCCCGTTTCGTAAGCGGCAGAACACATGTTGCCGCCATGATTCTGTCGCCCCGGACGATTACCGCACCGTCGTGAAGCGGCGTATTTACAACGAATATATTGAGCAGAAGCTCGGATGATACAAGCGAATCGATTGCAATGCCGGCATGGATAAGGTCATTGAGTTTTGTTTCGCGCTCAATAACGATTAGCGCACCGGTATGTGTTTCCGAAAGCGTTTTGCACGCCTTGCATATTTCGGCAACCGCATGGGCGGTTTTTGACGGGTCGTCCGCCGAAAGCGATGAAATCCCGAACCAGGTATGCCCGATTTTTTCAAGCGCACGCCGCAGCTCCGGCTGAAACACAATCAGCAGCGCAATAACGCCGTACTGCATGGCGTTGCGGATTACGAAATAAATCGTGTTCAGCTGCAGCCATTTGCTAAGCTGCATTACCACGATTATCATAAGAATACCCTTGAGCAGCGGTTCTGCACGGGTTTCCTTTACAAGATGAATGAAAAGATATATTATGTATGCAACCATAAGGATATCAAGAATATCCATGGCTCTGAAATTACCGAAAATCTGAAAATTAAGCTTTTGCAGCAAATCAGTCATTCCGCCACCTCCGAATTTAAAGTACTCATATATATTATACAATAAAATCGGGCTGTTTTCATTACAATTATATTAAGTTTTGTTACAATTGGGTAATATTTTTTGAAAAGCCGCATACATTATATGGTAGCAATGTCAAAATCACACGCTTTGGAGGTAAATATTGATATAAAAAATAAAATTTTTGTGCATTTTTTCTGTTTGTCGTGAAGGAATAAGCCTACTTTATGTAGAAATAAACCATAAAGGAGTTTTTGTCGGGGTGCCTGCGAATGACTAATGATAAAATAAATATTAATAATGAAAAGCGGGAATTCCTTGATGGAAAAAGCTGCTGTGCGTACAAGCTTTTGGGAAGCGTAAGCCGCGGCGGCAGTACGGAATTCCGGGTGTGGGCGCCGAATGCCGACAGATGTTTTGTTTCCTCCGGCGGCAAAAAAATTGAAATGCAGCGCGACGGCGGTTTTTTCCATATAAAAACAAGCGCCGATTTTTCAAAAGGATACAGGTATCTTATAGAGAAAAACGGTGACATTTTTGAAAAAAACGACCCGTTTGCATTTTCGGTAAACGGAGAACGGCTTTCGGAGGTCGTTTCGGTTGACGGCATTAAACCGGATATTTGGCGGAAAAACTGCGGTGTTATGCGGATATTTGAGGTCCATGCCGGAGCGGGATTTGATTTCCTTTCAAAAACTCTTCCCTCCTATATTAAAAAGCTCGGGTTTACCCATGCTGAGCTTATGCCGGTGTTTTCGCACCCGTGCGTGGAGTCGTGGGGGTATCAGGCAACGGGCTATTTCTCGTTTGAATACGGCTCGCCTCAAAGCTTTGCGGCGCTGGTGCGCGCGTTTCACGAAGAAGGGATGGGTGTGATTATAGATTTGCCGCTCGGGCATTTTGCGAATGATTTTTACGGTCTCGGGCGCTTTGACGGTACTCCGCTTTTTGAATCGGCAGATGAAACAGTTTCGCAAAACCGTCTTTGGGGCACAGTCAATACCGATTTCGGAAAGCCGGCAGCAAGGTCGCTTATGCTTTCCTCCGCATGCTTTCTTGCCGATGTTTTCGGAATTGACGGCATAAGGGTTGACGCTGCGGCAAACATGATTTTTGACAGGTTTGACGGATACGGCTCTTTCGGCGGCGCAGACGATATAAATATTTCCGCACTTGAATTTTTGAGAGCATTGACGAATGAAATGCGAAAAAGAAATGTTATTACTATTGCGGAGGATTCTTCGGCCGTTATTTCCTCGACTGCACCGGCGGCTTTGGGCGGTCTCGGGTTTGACAGAAAGCAAAATCTCGGGTGGTATCATGATACCTCGGTTTATTTTTCCGCTCCGCCGTATGTGCGCGGCACTTTGGGAGATTACATATTAAAACCGTTTTCGTATATGAACGGCGAAAATTATCTGCTCCCCGTGTCGCACGATGAAAATTCTCACGGCAAGGGCACGCTTGCATCGAGGCTCAAAGATGAAAAAAACCAGAAGCTGATGCTTTTTTATATGTATGCTTCAAAAGGTGACAAGCTCCTTTTTGACGGCTGTGAAAGAGGGGCGGTTTCCGAATGGAATCCCGGTGCCGAAGGCAGAGGCGAAACGCCCGGAATTGCCGGATTTGTATCAAAACTCAACCGGGTTTGCGATGAGCTTGCGCCGCTTTCGGGAGAGTGCGGCGAGCCGAATTTTTCCGAAGGTGTTCTGACATTTTCGAGGTTCGGCACAGGCGAAGATGATTTTGTGATTGCGGCGGTCAATACAAGCGATACGGATTTTGAGGATTTCCGCATAGGGGTTGACCGTTTTACCGATTTCCGCACGGTTATTTCTACCGATGAATCGCTTGAAGGCTTGGTATACAAGCCCATGGCTTTTTCCGCCGGCGGACATATGTTTTCGGTTTCCGTTAAGCTTCCCGCACTTTCGGGAGTGCTTCTGAAGCCCGATTTTATCTGGAAAAACAAGATTTAATATAGCAAGCAAAATTCAAAGAAAGGCAATGGTATTTTCTCATGGTAAAGAAGGACATGGTAGCGTTGATTCTTGCCGGCGGTCAGGGAAGCCGTCTGGGAGAATTGACAAAAAAAGTTGCAAAGCCTGCGGTTGCGTTCGGCGGCAAGTACAAAATTATTGATTTTGCCTTAAGCAACTGCTCTAATTCCGGTATTGACACGGTTGGTGTTCTTACGCAGTACAGGCCTCTCGACCTTAATGCGCATATCGGAATCGGCGCGCCCTGGGACCTTGATATGCGCCACGGCGGCGTCAGCATTCTGCCGCCTTATATGCAGAAGGATGTTGTGACCTGGTACAAAGGCACGGCGAATGCGGTTTATCAGAATCTTGAGTATCTTGACCGTTTTGACCCCGAATATGTTCTTGTTCTTTCGGGTGACCATATCTACAAAATGGATTATTCAAAAATGCTTAAATACCATAAAAAACGCGGCGCCGACGCGACAATTGCGGTTATCGATGTAAGCTATGAGGAAGCAAAGCGCTTCGGCATTATGAACACGAACGACGAAGGCAGAATTATAGAATTTGAGGAAAAACCGAAGGTTCCGAAAAGCACGCTTGCTTCAATGGGCGTTTATATATTCAATTATCAGATGCTGAAGAAGTTCCTGATTGATGACGAGGCGGACAAGAACAGTGAGCACGATTTCGGCAAAAACATTATTCCGTCAATGCTCAGAAACTTCAAAAAGCTCTATACCTACGCTTTTGACGGTTACTGGCGTGACATCGGTACAATTGACAGTATCTGGGAAACCAACATGGACCTTTTAAGACCGGACAGCGGGCTTGATATGTATGAGGACAAGTGGAGAATTTATACCGCAAGCACATATTCTCCCGCACAGTATATCGGCGAAACGGCAGATCTTGAAAATTCAATGATTTCCGAGGGCTGCGTTGTTAAAGGAACGGTTAAAAATTCCATAGTGTTCACCGGTGCGGTAATCGAGGAAGGCGCAGTGGTTGAGGATTCCCTCATTATGCTTGACGCAGTCGTGAAAAGCGGTGCGCATATCAAAAAGTCCATAATCTGCAACCGCGCGACAATCGGTGAGGATGTATGCGTGGGCGATGGCGAAAATATTAAGGTTGTCGGCGAGGACTGCGTTGTTACGGCAGATACTGACTGCGCCGCAGCAGCGGAATAAGGAGGGTATCGGTATGTCACAGAATTATATGGCAATACTTAATCTTGAAGAAAGCGAAAGAGATATAAGAAGCCTCACTTCCTTCCGCCCTATTGCAACAATTCCGTTTGCCGGAAGGTACAGGATAATCGACTTTATGCTTTCAAATATAGTAAATGCCGGGATAACAAAGGTCGGCGTGTTCGCAAACAAAATAACCCGTTCGCTTCCCGACCATTTGGGCAGCGGCAAGCCTTGGGATCTGAGCCGAAAAATCGGCGGTCTTTATATATTCGACCACGGCCTTTTGGGGTACAACAATTTTGATGTCAAGATGTTCGGCAACAACATGGAGTTCCTGCAGCGCTCGATTGCGGACAATGTTATAGTGTCATCGTCTTATATGATTTACAATATCGATCTCGAAAATGTTATCGAAGCGCATGAAAATTCCGAAAACGATGTCACTGCGGTTTACACAAAAACCGACAGGGCAAACACGGAATTCATGAACTGCGCGGTTGTTAATTTCGATTCGACCGGTAAAATTATCGGTATCGGAAAAAATCTCGGTATGCAGCGTGACGCAAACATCTGCACAGAACTTTTCGTTATGAAAAAAGAGGTTCTTCTGAAGCTTATATATAAGTCGATGAGAACCGGAAACAGAAAATCGTTTAACAGCTATCTCTATTCACAGATTGACGAAATCAATATGGGTGCATATGAGTTCAAAGGCGAAATCAAGTGCATTAATTCCGTTCAGGCGTATTTTAATGCGCATATGGAAATTATCGAAAACGAAAAACTGCGCAACAGCTGGTTCAAAAATACCGACGCAATCTACACGAAAACCAAGGATTCGCCTCCGGCGTTTTATGCGTCATCGGCGAAGGTTGCAAATTCAATCGTTGCGGACGGCTGCCGTGTGGAGGGCAACATCAAAAACTGCGTGCTTTCAAGATTTGTGAAAATCGGAAAGGGTGCCAAACTTGAAAACTGTATAATCCTCCAGGGCACAACAGTCGGAGAAGGCGCACAGCTTTCAAATGTTATTGTTGAGAAAAACAACATTGTAAATCCGTATACACAGATTGTCGGAACACGGGATTTCCCGATTGTTATAGAACATAAAAATACCAGCGCAATGTTTGACGCATCTCCGCAGCTGGAAATTTATAAATAATACAAAAGGAGCATTGCTTCCGTTTTTTTTGAAGCAATGCTCTTTTTGATTTATTTTGTGAGTTCGTCAGCCATTTTTTCAAGAGCTTTCATTGTATCGCCATTCGGTGCAGACATTATCTTTACAGTTGTTTCAAGCCATGTGATATTTTTGCTCTTTTCAAGCATGCCTTTCATGGTTCTTGCCGCAACGGGTGCCCATGAACCGTTTTCAATAAGCCCTACGGTGCGGTTCTGATAGTTTCTTTCGGTAAGGTGGTCGATAAACTGCTTCATAAAAGGGAAAATGTCGCCGTTGTATGTTGTTGTTGCGAGCACAAGCTTTCCGTAGCGGAACGCGTCCTCGACCGCCTCTGCCATATCCTCTCTTGCGAGGTCGCAGAGAACAACCTTCGGGCAGCCCCTCTTTGCAAGCATTTCCGAAAGCGCTTTTGCGGCAGATTCGGTATTTCCGTAAACCGAAGTATACGCAATCATAACGCCGTCGGATTCAACCCCGTATGAGGACCAGGTGTTATAAAGGTTAAGATAATATCCCAAATTTTCTGTCAGCACGGGACCGTGCAGAGGACAGATTTTTTCGATTTCAAGCGCAGACGCCGCCTTGAGCAGAGTCTGAACCGGAGCACCGTATTTTCCTACAATACCGAAGTAATATCTTCTTGCCTCGCATGCCCAGTCCTCCGGAATGTCCAAAGCACCGAACTTGCCGAAGCCGTCCGCCGAGAAAAGAACCTTGTCGGTTATATCATAGGTAACCATAACCTCCGGCCAATGAACCATCGGTGCGTATATGAATTTTAATGTATGAGTTCCGAGAGAAAGCTCGCCGCCGTTTTCCGCCGTCTGTTTTGCGCCGTCGATTTCAAGCCCCGGGAAAAACGCCTTCATCATGGCAAATGCCTTATCTGTTGCAACAACTTTTGCATTTCTGTATTTTTTCAGAAATTCCTCAATCCCGGCAGAATGGTCGGGTTCCATATGCTGTATGATAAGATAATCGGGTTCTTTTCCGCCGAGAGCCGATTCAAGATTGCCGAGCCACTCGTTTACAAAACGGCGGTCAACAGTATCCATTACCGCTGTTTTTTCGCCCCTTATAACATACGAATTGTACGCCATGCCGTTCGGAACAATGTACTGACCTTCAAAAAGGTCAATATCGTGGTCGTTAACGCCGATGTAAATGATATCTTTTGTGATTTCCATTGCTTATGCCTCCTCGTTTTCTGCTTTTTTCAGCGCCTTTGCAAGCTGGTCGGGACATGATGTGCCTTTCATTCCGCACTGTATGCCTTCAAGAACCGAAATGACATCCTCGACCTTTCTGCCTTCCGCCAATCTTGCAACGCCTGCGGTATTGCCCATGCAGCCGCCGGCAAACCGAACATTTTTGACTATTCCGTCATCAATATCAAACTCTATTCCGCGGGAACATACTCCGCTTGTTTTGAAATTATAATGCATAACTGTCACCTCTTAGAAATAGTATAACATATTTTGCTCTGTAAATCTACATTATTTTTAAAAAACTATTGACAAATTTAAAAATCGTGGTAAAATATAATTAGCACTCAAAAGCATAGAGTGCTAATTAATTCTGAAAGGGTGAGCCTCATGGCTAAAAAGAAATTTAAATCGGAATCCAAAAGACTTCTTGAATTAATGATTAATTCTATTTATACGCACAAGGAGATATTCCTCCGTGAGCTTATCTCAAACGCCAACGACGCTACGGACAAGCTTTATTATATTTCGCTGTCGGATGAAAATATTGCATTCAACAAGGATGATTTTTATATCAGAATCACACCCGACAAAGACGCGCGCACGCTTACGGTTTCCGATAAGGGTATCGGTATGAGCCGCAATGAACTTGAAAACAATCTCGGTGTTATCGCAAAGAGCGGTTCCCTCGATTTTAAATCGGAAAACGAGGACGCCCAGGGTGACATAATCGGTCAGTTCGGCGTGGGATTTTATTCTGCGTTCATGGTTGCAAAAAAAGTCGTTGTTAAAAGCCGCCGCTTCGGAAGCGACGAGGCTTTTGAATGGGTATCGGAGGGCGCTGACGGTTACGAAATCAGCGAATGTGAAAAAGCCGAGCCGGGAACGGAAATTATCCTTTACTTAAAAGACGATACCGATGATGAAAAGTACAGCGAGTTTTTGGACGAGTACCGCATAAAGGCGCTTGTTAAAAAACACTCGGACTACATCAAGTATCCTATAAAAATGATGTGCTCTCATTCGCAGAAAAAAGCGGATTCCGATGAGTACGAAACCGTATGCGAGGACGAAACTTTAAACAGCATGGTTCCGCTGTGGAGAAGGAATAAGTCGGAGCTTAAAGACGAGGATTACAATAATTTCTACAAGGAAAAATATTTCGATTTCGAGGACCCGGTTAAGGTTATCCACACCAGCGCCGACGGTGCCGTTTCATATAATGCGCTTATGTTTATTCCGGCGCACGCTCCGTTTGACTATTACACGAAGGAGTACGAAAAAGGGCTTCAGCTTTACTGCAACGGCGTGCTGATTATGGACAAATGTTCAGACCTTCTTCCGGATTATTTCGGATTTATAAAAGGACTTGTGGATTCTCCCGATTTATCGCTTAACATCTCGAGGGAAATTCTGCAGCACGACCGTCAGCTTAAAACCATTGCGGCGCATCTTAAAAAGAAGATTAAGTCGGAACTTCTCAATATGATGAAAAACGACCGCGAAGGGTACGAAAAGTTCTTTAAGGCATTCTCCCGTCCGCTTAAGTTCGGCGTTTATGATAAGTACGGAATGGATAAGGATTTCCTGATTGACCTTATTATGTTTTATTCTTCTTCCGAAAAGAAAAATGTCACGCTCTCCGAGTATGTTGACCGCATGAAGGACGGTCAGAAGGAAATTTATTATGCGTGCGGCGAATCGGTTGAGAAAATCGACAGGCTTCCGCAGACCGAACTTCTTAAGGACAAGGGTTATGAAATTCTCTATTTCACGGAAGATGTGGACGAGTTTGCGATAAAGGTTCTCGGAAAGTTCAAGGATAAGGAATTCAAGTCCGTTTCGAGCGCCGACATTGACATAAACGATGAAGAATCCAAAAAGGCGGAAACCGAAACCGGTGAGAAAAACAAGGATTTGTTCGGATTTATGAAAGAAACTCTCGGTGATAAGGTGTCCGAGGTCAAGGCGACGGCAAGGCTGAAGTCACACCCGGTTTGCATTTCGTCCAAGGGCGACCTTTCGGTCGAGATGGAAAAAGTGCTTAACGCCGGTCCTCAGGAGCAGAAGGTTAAGGCGGAGCGGGTGCTTGAGGTTAATATAAATCACAGCATTTTCAAAACTCTTGCGGATTTATACGAAACGGACAAAGACAAACTTAAAAAGTACACAAATGTGCTTTACAACTGCGCTCTCCTTACGGAAGGACTTTCGATTGACGATCCTGCCGGTTTTTCGGACGATACTTGCGATTTGCTCAGCTGAATTTAAAATATGTATGAAAGGCTTTCGGAATAAAAATTCCGGAAGCCTTTTTCTATTGACACAATGAGGATTTTATTATATAATATGTATATATTTTATCGTAAAGGAAGGTTTTTATGAAAAAAATTATTGCGTTATTATTGGTTTTTTGCATGCTTTCGGGCGGTGCGGTTTATGCCGTTCAGAAGGTATCGAGCGTTCCGGACGGGGTTGCGTTTATGCTTTCCGATGACTGGGAAAAGCTCGAGGGCACGCAGTTTGGCTACAGATACAAGGGCGGAGATGAGCAGTTTGTGATTTCTTCTGTCAATGCGGGTTATACCATGGACGATGTGGACGAGGCTTATCTCAGGGGCTTCTGCGAGCAGAAGTACAGCGATGACAGGCTTGCGGCTTACCTTCCGGGTGCGGCGGCAGGTACGGTTAAAACCGAGTCTATCGTCGACCGCATGGAGTATTTCGGAAAACGACTTTTTTACAGATATGAAAAAGCAAGTGAAATCGGCGGCAAAAAGTATTATTTCACAACGCTTCTGACGGTTGAAAACGGCAGAATATACGAGGTTATTTATACAAGAAACCGTGCGGAAAACCATTTCTCCGAGGTTTCCGATATGCTTAACACAATCGATTTTTCAAACGGTGCCATAAAAATTCTGGTCAATGCAAACCCGGTTGAGTCCGACAGTGTTCCGCTGATTATTGATGACAGAACGGTTGTTCCGATTCGTGCGGTTGCGGAAAGAATGGGATATAAGGTTGCGTGGGATGCGGACGAGCAGCTTGTAACTCTTACCGAAAAAACCGGTGCTCTTGTGCTGAAATTTTATGTCGGCAAAAATGTTGCTTACAGAAACGATGAGAAATTATCGCTTGATGTTCCTCCGGTTATGAGGGGCAACAGAACATACCTCCCCGTAAGGGCGGTTGCCGAAGCTATGTTTGCAAGGGTTAACTGGATTGAAGATACCAAAACAATCGTAATTATTGCCGAATAATCGGGCATAATAGCCCCGGGAGGGATTTTATGTGCACGGCAGTTTGCTTTAAGGACAATGGCTTTTATTTCGGCAGAACGCTGGATTACGAAACTTCATACGGTGAAGAAATTGTGGTTTTGCCCCGAAATGCAACGCTTGATTTTTGCTATGAAGGAAAAGCAGAAAACAATTATGCCATAATCGGCACTGCCCATGTTGCGGGCGGTTATCCGCTGTTTTACGATGCGGCGAACGAGTGCGGTCTTTGTATGGCGGGGCTGAACTTTGTCGGGAATGCGAAGTATAACTCTTTCAGAGAAGGAGTGAAAAATGCTGCGCAGTATGAATTTTTGCCTTGGGTTTTAAGGCAGTGCAGCGGCGTTTCCGAGGCAAGGCGCCTAATAGAAAACACAAATATAACAGACAAAGCATTTAACGAATACTTGCCTGCCGCACAGCTTCATTGGCTTATTGCGGACAAAGATTCAGCGATAACCGTAGAGGCAACAGAGAGCGGCATAAATATTTACGACAATCCCGCAGGCGTGCTTGCGAACAATCCGCCGTTTCCCATGCAGATGTTCGGGCTTAACGATTATGCGGCTTTATCGGCAAAACAGCCCGAAAATACTTTCAGCCCGGAATTGAAGCTTGATATGTACAGCCGCGGAATGGGCGCAATCGGGCTGCCGGGGGACTGGTCATCAAAGTCGAGGTTTGTCCGCGCGGCATTTGTGCGTGCAAATTCCGTATCCGACGGCGGTGAAAAATCTTCTGTAAGCCGTTTGTTTCATATACTCGGGTCCGTAACCCAGGTGAAGGGTTGCTGTGATGTCGGAGGAAGTCCCGAATATACGATTTACACTTCGTGCATAGA
This sequence comes from uncultured Clostridia bacterium, assembly GCA_934464705.1. Classification (GTDB taxonomy): domain Bacteria; phylum Bacillota; class Clostridia; order HGM11514; family HGM11514; genus CAKSKB01. The sequence goes on along the minus strand of CAKSKB010000006.1, from coordinate 34,322 downwards.
CGCTGACAAAGGCGTATATTACTACAAAACATATGACGGCTTGGGCGTATCTTCGGTCGATATGAGCAAAGAAAATCTTGACGGTTCCGAACTTTTGAGGTTTCAAATGCTATAAACACAAATCACCCCAAAGGCAAATTTGCCTTTGGGGTGATTGCCGTCAATTATACAATAGTTCTGTTTTTTCATACTATACTATCTTTTTATCTATATGAAAACAATATATAATGTAAATAAAAAGCTTGGAGATGATAATTGTGGATTTTGAAAACAAAACCGTCATAATAACCGGAGGTGCTTCGGGGCTTGGCTTTCTTTGCGGTAAATGTTTTGCCAAAGAAGGCGCAAATGTTGTGCTTGTTGATATAAACCGCGAGTGCTTGGATGAAAAGGTCAGCGAAATCAGACAAGGCGGCGGAAAGGCAATAGGCGTTACGGCAGATGTAAGAGATTATTCGCAGGTTTGTGCTGCCAGAGATGCGGCTATAAAGGAATTTTCGAGCATTGATATCATGATAAATTGTGCCGGCGGTGCTGAAGTAAGAATGTGCAATGCGTATCGATACGGAGAATTTAAAGATATTCCCATAGAGGTATATGACTGGGGAATTGATGTGAATCTGAAAGGTCAGTTTTATTTCGACCATGCCGTAATGCAGCAGATGGCAAAACAAAAAAGCGGTGTAATAATAAACATTGGTTCTATTACCGGCGAGGAAGGGTGCGAAAGCAATGTGGCTTATTCGGCTTCCAAGAGTGCAGTGATGAACGGCTTGACAAAATCACTGGCTCTATACGGCGGAAAATATAATGTTCGTGTTTGCTGCGTTGCGCCCGGACCTGTAATGACGCGCCAAGCTATGTCAACTATGAAAACGCTCATGGGGCGTGCCGCAGAACCGCAGGAGATTGTTGATTTAATAATGTATCTTTCATCTGACAAGGCAGCGTTTATGACCGGAATTACTGTGCTTGCCGACGGTGGAAGAAATATTATGAAGAACAAAGGCTGATAAAATTATTAAAAACAAAAAAACGGAAAACCCACTGTGCAGCAAAACTAAACTTGCCGCACAGTGGGTTAGTTTATTCTCCCATAAATCTGCTTAAGAATGCTTTTGTTTCGGGTTTTTCGGGAGCCGTGAAAATCTGTTGCGGAGTGCCCTCTTCGCAGATAACGCCGTCCTTCATAAAAACAACCTTATTTGAAACATCTCTTGCAAACGCCATTTCATGGGTCACGATAATCATTGTGGAAAGCCCTGCCTCAGCAATGCTCTTTATAACCTCAAGCACTTCTCCGACCATCTGCGGGTCAAGTGCGGAGGTGGGTTCGTCAAAAAGTATCACATCCGGGTGCATGGCGAGAGCTCTTGCTATTGCAACTCTCTGCTTCTGACCGCCCGAAAGCTGTCTGGGCTTTGCATTGATATATGGCGTCATTCCTACTTTTTCGAGGAAAAGCATAGCGTCGTTTCTTGCTGCCGCCTTGCTCTTTTTAAGAACCTTTATCGGCCCTATCATGCAGTTTTTAAGAACTGTCATATTATCAAAAAGATTAAAGCTCTGAAAAACCATTTCCACCTTTGCGCGGTATGCCGGAATGTTTTTTGTATTTATAATATTGTTCCCGTTATAAATAATCTTGCCGCCGGTCGGTTCCTCAAGAAGATTTATACAGCGCAGAAGCGTCGATTTTCCCGAGCCGGACGAGCCTATTATGCAGGTAACATCGCCTTTTTCAACCGAAAAATCTATGCTTTTGAGAACTTCGTTTTCGCCGAATGTCTTTTTAAGACCTTCAACCGATATAATCTTTTCGCTCATCTTTCTGCGCCCTCCTTTACGGCAAAGTTTTCGTCGGGCATGGTTGACGAATGGTGTATAAGATATGAGGACGGACCGTCGATTTTTCGCTCAATGCACTTTAATATTCGGGTGATTGTGAATGTGAGAATAAAGTAAATAACGCATGCAACAACATAAGTTTCAAATATTGCCCATGTCATCTTTGAAATCTTGGCGGTGAAGAAATAAAGCTCCGTTACGCCGATTACATTAAGAACCGAGGTGTCCTTTATGTTTATAACAAACTCGTTGCTGATTGCCGGCAGAATATTTCGCATGGTCTGCGGAATGACTACATTTATCATCGCCTGCCAATGGTTCATGCCGATTGAATATGCGCCTTCAAACTGCCCTCTGTCGATAGAAATTATACCGCCGCGGACAATCTCCGCCATATATGCACCGGTGTTTATCGATACGATAAATATACCTGCCGGGATGAGCGGAAGCGTTTCGCCGCCGTTCATAAACGCATATCCCCAGAAAATAACCATTGACTGCACCATCATAGGCGTGCCTCTGAAAACTTCAACATAAATGCTGATTACGGCATTCACGATTTTGAGAAGCACTCGGATTACCGGGTTTTTGGAGCGGGGAATGGTTCTGATTATTCCCGTAATAAGCCCTATAACAAGCCCGATAATCGTACCGGCAAGGGCGATCAGCATTGTGTAGCCTATGCCCTTTAAGAAAAATCCTTTATACTGGATAACAATATCCACAACTTCCTTCAAAAATGCATTCATGATAATCTTTCCTTATTATTCGTCTGTGGGTGCAAGCTTAACCATCTCGAGCATAAGCGCTTTCTGGTCATCTGCGCTGAAATCTTTAAGAACGCCGTTGATTTGCTCTTTGAGATCTGATCCCTTCTTAACGCCGACTGCAATGCTTACATCGTCATCGGCAACTTCAAAACCGGTATCGTTGTTTACGAAAGGTACATAGCTGTAATTCTCATCAAGGCAAACAGACATTGCGGTAGGTTCCTCCGCAACATAGCCGTCAACAGTGCCGGCACCGAGGGCAATGAACATTGTGGAGAAGTCCGCAAGTTCGCTGACATTCGCCTTGGTCTGTTCGGTGAGTGCCTGGAGGTGGAATGTTCCGGACTGTGCCGCAATTTTTTTGCCGTCGAGGTCCGCAATTGTTTTAACATCGGAAAGTGCGTCCTTTTTGGTTACGATAACAAGGTTTGAAATATAGTAGTTATCGGAAAAATCAATCTTTTCCTTTCTCTCTTTTGTGGGGCTCATGCCGGCAATTACCATGTCAAGCTTACCGGACTGAACTCCCGGAACGAGGCTGTCCCACTCATAAGCGTAAATTTCAAGCTTTTTGCCGAGTGCGTCGGCTATCTTCTGTGCAACCTGAACATCGTAGCCGTTGGTGTACATATTGTCCACATTCTTAATCGGAACGGCACCGTTTGAATCGTCTGCCTGCGACCAGTTGTAGGGAGCATAGTTACATTCCATACCTACTTTAAGAACATTGCTGTCGGCGGTCTTTTCGGACTTGTCCGAACCGCAGCCCGCAAGGCTGAAAACAAGCGATGCCGCCAAAATGATTGAGAGTAACTTTTTCATGTGAATTACCACCTTTATAAAAATTTTGTTTGAAAACCGAATATTTTTTAATCCAAACGCAAAAAACCGTATACGCTAAATATAGTCAGCGTATACGGTTAAAATAATCCAAATACAAATAACTACGGATAGCGCTCCACAAATGTGACAGTCCGCAAAATGTTATCCTGCGGCCCAGCAAGCAAAACCCGGAAAAGCTTTGCAAGCTTCGGCGATGGCTCCTTTCAATTAAACCAAGGTTTCCGCCCATAGGCTTAATTTACTGATAGGCACCGCACCTCTACCATTAGTTGATTAAAATCTATTCAATTATCACTTACGATTATCGCACAAACACGATTTGTTGTCAAGTGCTTTTTGCCATTTTTTATAAGTTTGTGCATTTTAGACAACTTCAATCACACGAACAAAAGTCTTTAATTCAATAATGCACTAAGCAAATACGCCGGAATTTAAATTACCATTCAATTTCTGAACCGTCGGAAATATTGACTCCGTTTTCGATATCTGCCAAAGCTTCATCAAGTTCTGCTTTTTCATTGGGTAAAAGCTTTGTATACTCCGGATCATAAGCGAGCAGCAACTTTTTTGTCAGCGTAATCAGCATTTTCTGATCGGATTCCGGCAGTACTTCAAATATACTAAGCATCTGTTTTGTATTTTCCGACATAAACTCACCTCTTAATACTTTTTATAAATATTTCCTCGGTTTCCGATATCTGCAATAAACAAAATTACATTGTTTTTTGTATATATCAGCCTGTATCTGCCGATTCGTAACCTATATAGATTAGTATATCCTTCCATGGGCTTAATATCACAATTTTCAGGGGATTTAACAAGGTTTTGAATCCCTGTTTTAATCTTGAGCCTTTCTTTTTCGGGAAGATTATTAATAAACTTGATCGCTTTTTTGTGATATTTTACTTCCATCGTATCACCTTCACTTATTATAATAGCATAAAGAAAAAAATTTGTCAACATCTATAAAAATTAAAACCCCTGCAGAATTATTTCTGCAGGGGATAAACAATACTCTGTTATTCCGCCTTTGCCTTTGAAAGGATAAGGTTTGTGATGATGCCGAGGATGAGCGCTGCGGCAACTTCGGTGATTGTTACTGCGCCGAAGTTGAGCGTCAGACCGCCGATACCTGCAATGAGTATAACGCTGACAACGAAGAGATTTCGGTTATCGTCAAGGTCGAGATTTTTGAACATTTTAAGCCCCGATACTGCAATAAAGCCGTAAAGCGCCATGCAAACGCCGCCCATTACGCAGTTGGGAATTGAGTTGACGATTGCAACGAAGGGTGCAACAAACGAAATTATGATTGCGCCGACTGCAGCGGCGATAATCGTGAGGACCGAAGCGTTTCGGGTAATTGCAACGCAGCCGATGGATTCGCCGTATGTAGTGTTGGGGCAGCCGCCGAAGAACGCGCCGAACATCGAGCCGATACCGTCACCGAGGAGAGTTCTTGAAAGTCCGGGATCTTTAAGAAGGTCTTTTTCAATGATTGATGAAATGTTTTTATGGTCTGCGATATGTTCCGCAAAAACAACGAATGCAACCGGGATATAAGCCGCCGCAATTGTTGCGACATATGAAGGTGTGATTTCGCTTACGCCTTTCATTGCGGTAACAAATGTGAAGCTCGGAACATTAAAGAAGGTCTTTATCCCCACGCCGTCTGCAACGAGAGCGGTAAAGGGAGAAAAGTCAATAACTTTAAGAGCGTCGATTCCTGCGGCGTTTCCGATAACGGTGAAGATTGTTGCTGCGGCATATCCGCCTACGATACCGATGATAAACGGAATAAGCTTTGCCATCTTTTTACCGTATGTTGAAGAAAGCATTGTGATAAACAGAGTGATAAGACCGCAGAGAACACATACAAGCGGTGACGCTGCCTGAGCATCGCCTATCATAACCTTGCCGGTTGTGAGGTCGCTTATTGCGTTGCCTGAAAGCGAAAGTCCGATAATCGAAACGGTAGGTCCTATAACAACCGCAGGCATGATTTTGTCAATCCAGTTAACGCCAACGCATTTAACGATGATTGCGATAACCACATAAACAAGCCCTGCGAAAATTGCACCGAGAATCATTCCGGCATATCCGAGACCTGCCGAAACGCCGCCTGCGAAGGCTGCCGTCATTGAGCCGATAAATGCGAAGGATGAACCGAGGAACACGGGACTTCTTTTAAGAGTACACAGTACATAGATGAGTGTGCCGATACCTGCGCCGAAAAGCGCTGCCGCAGGCTGCATGTCATGTCCGACAATTACCGGAACAACAAGCGTTGCCGCCATGATTGCGAGAAGCTGCTGGATTGCGAAAACGATCAGCTGACCGAACTTGGGTTTGTCGTTTACATCGTAAATCAGTTTCATTAGTGAAAGACCTCCGAAAAATTTAATAATTTTCAACCGAACAGCTAAAAAAACTCAAAAAAAAATCCTGTTTGCCAAACCCAAACAAGACTCTGTTCTGCCTAAAATTCTCAAAAAAAAAATCCTGTCGATGTTCCGCATCGATATTTTTTTAATTTTTCCGTATTCAGTTGTCTGATTAATATTATCACAATTTAATACATTTGTAAAGGGGTAAAATAAAATTCGGAGATTTTAACAAAAACAAGGCGGTTTCCGCCTTGTTTTTCAAAATTCTACACAATTCTACATAGATTTCCTCGGTGACGGAAAGCGTATAAGCACCGTTGTGCCGCTCCCGACCTTGCTCTCGATTGAAATCGTACCGCCGTGCGCCTCGACAATTTCCTTTGCAATCGAAAGCCCGAGACCTGTTCCGCCGAATGCGCGTGAACGCGCCTTATCAACCCGATAAAAGCGTTCAAATATGCGTTTAAGGTCACTCTCCGGTATGCCTATGCCGTTGTCTTTTACCCTTATATAAACTTCGTTCAGCACAAATCCGGCATAAACCCGTATGGTTCCGCCGTCCGGAGTATATTTTATGGCATTCGAAATTATATTTGTGACAACCTGCTCTATGCGGTCGCGGTCGCCCTCAAACATCGGAAGGATTGAAGACGCCTCATAAGTAAGCGTGTGCCCCCGTTTTTCTGCATCAAGGCTCAGTTTTTCAACCACATTTTTAAGCAGTTCATCAAGTGAAAACGGTTCTTTCTGCCAGTCGGTCCGGTTGTAATCGATTCTCGAAAGCAGCAGAAGGTCGCTCACGATTCGGTTCATACGGTCGATTTCGCCGAGAATTACATTCAGGAATTTTATGCCCATATCTTTATCGTGAAGGTCGTCATCAATAAGCGTTTCGGTGTAGGATTTAACCGTTGTGAGCGGAGTTTTAAGCTCGTGCGAAACATTTGCAACAAATTCACGGCGCATTTCTTCAAGCTTACGGCTTTTTGTGACATCCTGCCACACCGCAACAACGCCGCCGGTTTTGTCCTTTTCCGAACGGAACGGCGCAATCATGGCGGTCAGTATCATTCCGTTGTAATCTATGGTTTTCTCGACCGTGCTGTACATATCAAGATACAGAAAATGTCCGAGAGATATATCTGCGCCGAGAGATGCAAAAAAATCGTCAAAACGGATTTCGCTTTCGTCCTTAATGTCAAGCATATTCTTTGCCGCCGGATTTATATGTATAATTTCGCCGTCCTGATTGAACGCCATGACTCCGTCCGTCATACATCCGATAACGGTTTCGACTTTATCCCGCTCTTCGCCGATTTCCTCAAGCGTTGCTTTAAGGGTTTTTGACATATATCCGAATGTGTTTATAAGCTGCCCGATTTCATCTTTTGAAGAAACGGTACTGATATGCTCAAATTCTCCCTGTGCAATCTTTTCCGCTTTCGCTGTCAGGTTTGAAATAGGCGTAGTGATGCTTCTCGACAGCAAAAAGCCGAGCACCGTTGCAAGAAGTATACCCATAATCAGCGCCTGAAGAATTATCGTGAATATATTTCTTGTTACTTCAAAGACCTCCTCCTTGGAGTCCTTTATATATAAAATATACTGTGTACGGCCGTCCGAATCCTTAATCGGATAGGCATAGTCCATATAACCGACACCCGAATGTGTTTTGTTTCCGATATTTCCGCTCATTGCTGTGATAATATTGTCGGTTTTTGCAAGCTTCTCGCCCCCGGAGGACACGCCGAAGGAATCCAGAACATAATAGTTTCTGTATGAATTTATTCCGAGGCGCGCCGAAAAAACCTCCGCAGTCTGAAAAACAGCCTGCTCGGGCTGTTTTTCTGTAAGCGCGGCGGAAAGCCTGTCTGTAAAATCGGCTGTAAGCGCAGCTTCTATCTGATTTTTAAAGTCCTTATTGTAAAAGTCGGCAACGCTGTTTATGGTGAATGTTCCTATTACAATAATGACGGCCAGCGCAACAAGAAGAAACATTGCGACCAGCTTCCACTGAATACTTTTGAACATAAATCCTTATTCCTTATTAAAGTAGTATCCAACGCCTCGTTTTGTGATTATATAAGCAGGTGAACTCGGCTCGTCCTCAATCTTTTCCCTGAGCCTTCTTACCGTAACATCAACGGTTCTTACATCGCCGTAATATTCATATCCCCACACCTTTTCAAGAAGATTTTCACGGGTGAAAATACGCTCCGGCTGCGTTGCAAGAAATTTGAGCAGTTCAAACTCACGGAGAGTAAGGTCGATAACGGTACCGTCTTTTTTGACTTCATAACGGTCGCAGTTTATGGCAAGCTTGCCCGAAACAATGGTTCCGGAGGAAGCGTCGGATTTGTCCGCCGACACTTCGGCAGGGGTCATGCGGCGAAGGTTCGCCTTGATTCTTGCCATAAGCTCGCGAACCGAAAACGGCTTTGTTATGTAGTCGTCCGCTCCCAATTCAAGCCCTAAAATCTTGTCAACCTCCTCCTCCCTTGCGGTAAGCATGATTATGGGGGTTGAAAGCTTTTCTCTGATTTTTTTGCAGGCTTCAAAACCGTCCATCTTGGGCAGCATTATATCAAGCAGAATGAGGTCCGGCGATTCGGAATACGCTTTTTCCACGCCTTCGGCGCCGTCATATGCTTCAACGGTTTCAAATCCCGATTTTTCAAGGTTGAATTTTAAAATATCTACTATATTTTTTTCATCGTCAATTATAAGTATTTTTCTATCCAAAGATATTCCTCCTCAGTATAGCTATGAATATACATATCTATTATAACAGAAATATTTCAAAATTACAAGATGTTTTTAATTATTTGTCAAATTTTTTAAAAATAACGAAAAAAAGCCGCAGCAAAAACGGTTTCCGTTTTGCTGCGGCTCAGGCAAGCGAAGCCCTAACTCTTAATGCCTTATGACGACTAATTTTTGCCCTTTTCGGCTTGTCGTCATTGAAAGGCAAACGCCTGTCAGCGATCTCCGCACCAAAAATGGCTAAAAATTATTTCGCAATAAGGTGCGAGCAGTTTTTATCGAGCCGATTTTTCTCAAGACAAGCAAGCGAACGCAGTTAATACGGTCGTATTATCAAGTGAGTTTGCGCAGTATTGGGGAAAATAAGCCGATAAAAACCATTAAGAGTTAACCACTCGCTTGCCTGAGAGGAAAAATCAGTTTGAAAAAACTACATAACCGTACGGTTCAAGGCTGAGTTTGCCGTCCGACACTGCGGAGTTGTTTCCGAAAAGAATTTTTTCCGGAACGGTATTCATACTGATTTCGCAGGGGCTGTTTTTTGGAATTGCCTATAAATATTATTTCGTTATTTTCAAAACATCTTTTAAAAGATATTATGCTGTCGCTGTCAAAGTTCTGCCATACGGTGCTGCCGAAACGCAGAACATCGCTTTCGCTTTTCAGTTTATTTAATTCCTTTATTATTTCCTGCCTTTTTACGGCTTCGGGGGCGGTTTTTCTGTTTCTGTCCGTTACCTCGAATGCCCCCGGATGAAAACGGTTGGCAAACATACTGAGGCGCGCCGTGCAGGCAAGCTCGTTTCCGGTGTACACCATGGGGATTCCGTCTATCATGTAGTTCATAACCAGAATCTGCTCCATGCCGTCGTGGGTGACTGTCGTTTCTATGCGCGCGGGCCAGTCGGTGACGGTATCGTGATTGTCCATATCGCAAAGCAGAACCGAACCCTCCGGTATGCCGTCGTGCATTGTGCCCCAAACCTCCGAAAGCGTTTTTGCCGATTCGCCTTCGCAGAATATGCTGTAAAGAGCCGTGTGCCACGGAAATGTATAGCACGAATCAAAGGCTATAGCCATATTTTCATATTTTGAGCCTTCGTTAATCAAAACGGAATCGGGCTTTATCGCCTTTATTCTCCGCCTCGCCTCTTTCCAGAAATCAACGGGAACATGGTCGCCGACATCACATCTGAATCCGTCCGCATCGCATACTCCGATAAAGTATGTCATGTTGCAGTACAGATATTCCCGAAGACCTTCGCATTTGAAATCAAGTTCCGGAAAGTGCCAGTTTGTGGTGATAAACGAGCCGTCGGGATTTTGCTTTATAAATTCGGGGTGCTTTTTTATAACGGGCGCATTCGTACCGATATGCGCATAAACAAGGTCAAGAAGCACCCTCATATCAAGCGCATGAGCCTTGTCGATAAGCTCTTTGAGGTCGGAAACGGTTCCGTATTCTTCGTCGATTGCGAAATAATCGTTCATTCTGTAAGGGTTTTTCGGATTGTTTGTTTCAGAAGCCTTCTGCCTTTCGCTCCAGAAATTTATATCTGTGCTGTCATCTTCTTCAAACACCGGGCAGAGATACACGATATTAAAACCGATGGATTTTAAATACGGAAGTTCCTCTGTAACCGCTTTTATTGTACCGTCTTTTGAAAAGGTTCTCGGATTTACCTGGTATACCGCAGAGCGTGCAAGCCACTCGGGTGCGGCAAGTGCTGTATTCTTCATATAATCACTCCTTATATTTTTAATTATACCGCCGTTTTCCGCAAAAGTAAATCAATTATTCAACACATATATTCAGAAATTCAACACTTGCACAAGAAACTTATTTATGGTATAATGGTACGGGTGAAGGATATGTTTTACAGTGACGATTTAAATATAGAAATTATCAATATTTTTTTAATCAACCGGGAGAAATGCGAATTCCGCACCCCGAAAAGACCCTTTCACATTCTGACAAAGCGCATAAGCGGAAATACCGATATGTTTTTCGGCAGCCGCAGTTTCAGGCTCGGTGAAAAACAGCTTTTTTACATTCCGGCGAACATTGAATATTCAAGAAAATCGTACGGAAGCGAGAAAATTATCGCAATTCATTTCAACATTACCAACCGTATTTTCAATGCGCCGGAAGTTATAAGCGTGAATCCCCAAAAAATCGACAGGGCTTTTTTGAAAATGTATAAAATATGGAGCAGAAAAAAATCGGGATACAGGTACAAATGCACTTCTGTGCTTTACAAACTGCTCAGCGAAATAACCGTTCCGAAAAAGCGGACAAACACTTACATAGCCTTAGAAAAATCAATCGATTACATCAATGAAAATCTCGGTGCAAAAATAACGGTCGGGCAGCTGGCGGATGTATGCAGTATAAGCGAGAATTACTACAGAAGGCTGTTTAAGGCGGAATTCGGTGTGTCGCCCGTGGAATATATAAACAGCAAGAGAATTGCGGCGGCTAAAGAAATGCTGACAAGCGGTTATTATTCCGTTTCCGAAATCGCCTATGAGTGCGGTTTTTCGGAAATCCGGTATTTTAACGCAGTATTTAAAAACCGTACCGGAATGTCGCCCACGCAGTACAGGCAGGCGCAGCTTGTGTCAGCCGTAGGTTCTTGTAAAAATGAATGAATAAAAAAATATCCGCCGCTGCAAATTCAATGCAGCGGCGGCTGTTTATATGTTTTCCCTGTCGAGAGAGCGGAACGATATTGCCTGAAGAACATGTTCCTTTTTTATATCGGGTGCGCCCTCAAGGTCGGCAATGGTTCTTGATACTTTAAGTATTCTGCTGTAGCCCCTTGCGCTCATCCCCAGTTTTTCAAAAGCGGATTTGAGAAGCGCCGAGGTGTCGTCGTCTATTTCGCAGTAGCGTTCAATCTGCGGTGCCGAAAGCTGAGAGTTTGAATAAATTCCTTCGTTTTTGTAGCGGTTAAGCTGAATTTCCCTTGCGCGGTTGACTCTTTCTTTGATAACCGCCGATGATTCGCCCTTCTTTTCGGAACGCATATCGTCAAACTTAACCTGTGCAACATTGAGGTGAATATCAATTCTGTCCATCATCGGACCGCTTATTCTTGACATATATCTCATTCGCTGGGTCGGCGTGCATATACATTTTTTGTTCGGGTCGCCCCAGTGACCGCACTTACACGGGTTCATCGACGCAACAAGCATGGTGTTGCAGGGATAAACAACCGAGCCGCTGACCCTTGATATTGCGACAACGCCGTCCTCGAGCGGCTGGCGCATAACATCGATTGCGCGCTTTTCAAATTCCGGAAACTCATCCAGAAACAGCACGCCGTTATGGGCAAGGCTGATTTCGCCCGGTCTCGGATAAGCGCCGCCGCCGACAAGGCGGACGGACGAAACCGTATGGTGCGGATGGCGGAACGGGCGGACGGTCATAAGCGAAACGCCCGGAGGAAGCTCTCCGGCTATGGAATGAATTTTTGTTACCTCTATGGCTTCGGACACCGTTAGGTCGGGGAGGATAGATGGCAGCCTTTGCGCAAGCATGGTTTTGCCCGAACCCGGAGGGCCGACCATAAGGCAGTTATGTCCGCCTGCCGCTGCGATTTCAAGACCGTATTTTGCGTTTTCCTGACCTCTTACATCGGCAAAATCCGGAAGGTTTTCGGCTCCCCGTCTGAAAGCCTCCTCGATATTTCCGACGGTCGGCGGCAAGGGGGCAGTCCCCAAAAGGTGCAAAAGCAGCTCGTTAAGGGTTTTCGGTGCGTAAACCTCCACCCCTTCGGCAACTGCCGCTTCGCTTGCGTTTTCCGGTGGAACGACAACCTTTTTAATGCCCTGTTTCCTTGCGCAGTCAACCATCGGCAGAACGCCGTTTACCCTTCTTATTTCTCCGCCGAGCGACAGTTCGCCTACAAACATATATTCGGACGCATTGTTTACCGTCAGCGCTTCGGTTGCAAGCAAAATCCCGACAGCAATGGGGAGGTCGTATATTGCGCCTTCCTTCTTGACATCTGCCGGGGCAAGGTTTATTGTGATTTTTTTTACGGGCATTTCAAAGCCGCTGTTTTTTATTGCCGAGCGCACACGCTCTTTTGATTCTTTTACCGCTGCGTCGGGCAGTCCTACAATCTCGAATGAAGGCAGCCCCCGTGACACATCTGCCTCAACCTTTACCGAAAAACCGTTTATTCCCGCAATTCCGCAGCTTAATATTTCAGAAAGCATTCTCTATTTCAGCTCCCGTCTGCCTTCTATGGCTCTTGCAATTGTGACCTCGTCCGCATATTCGAGGTCGCCGCCTATCGGGATTCCGTGGGCAATCCTTGAAACTTTTATTCCGAACGGCCGCAGCAGCCTTGCAATATACATTGCGGTTGCCTCGCCTTCCACCGTCGTGCCGGTTGCCAGGATAATTTCGCTTATATCCTCATGCCCGAGCCTTGTAACGAGTTCCTTTATTCTGATATCATCGGGCGAAACCCCGTCCATCGGCGAAAGTGCGCCGTGCAGAACATGGTAAAGCCCGTTGTATTCATGCGTTTTTTCCATTGCGATTACATCTCTCGGGTTTTCCACAACGCATATTGTGGAACGGTCCCTTTTCGGCGAAGCGCATATTCTGCAAACATCACTGTCGGAAAGATTCTGACAAACCCTGCAGGTGCGCACCGTCTTTTTCGCATTGAGAACCGCATTCGCAAAGCTTTCCGCTTCGCTCTCTGTCATGTCAAGCACATGAAATGCAAGCCTTTCCGCCGTTTTATGTCCGATTCCCGGAAGCTTTTCAAACTCATCAATAAGCTGCGCCACCGGCGTGATATAGTAATCCATGATTTAGAAAAGCCCCGGAATATTTATTCCGCTTGTGTACTTGCTGAGGTTCTTAACAGCGTCCTCTTCGGCTGCGCCGAGTGCTTCGTTCACGGCAGCGACAATCATGTCGGTTAGCATTTCGATATCGTCGGGGTCAACCGCTTCGGGTGCGATTGTGATTTCCGAAAGCCTTTTTTCTCCGGTAACAACCGCCTTTACCGCCCCGCCGCCGGCAGACGCTTCATAAACCTTCTGCTCGAGCTGCTCCTGCGTTTCGGTCATTTCCCTCTGCATTTTCTGAATCTGTTTCATCATATTATTCATATTTCCGGGCATTCCTGCGCCGTTGAATCTTCCTTTAGCCATTGTTAAAATCTCCTTTTATATTTATATTTGGCAGTTCGTCCGAATGTGCGGCAAGCGCTGCAAGCGGATCGTTCTCGATTTTTTCCTGCGGAATATCCGGTGCGCCGTTCTCCGTTTCATCGTAAGCAATATCCACGACTGCGTCGCAGACCTCACATACGGCGTCCTTAATCATCCGTGAACTGTCTTTTGTTTTAAGATAAGACACCAGCCCGATAATTATAAGCTTTGAGCCGCTCACTCTGAACGAACTGCTCATAAGCGCCATGGAAAGCATATTGTTCTGTGCCCCTATGTGCTCCAAAACCTCCGTCCAGCGGTCAAATATAACCGATGAATCGCCTCTGTCATCATCGGAGGGTTCCTGCGGCGCAATAATTTCTTCCGCCGCACCGTCCGGAATGTCCGGGATATATTCGTCTTCCGTGTCCTCCGGGAGATCGGGGATATACTCATCCTCCGCATTATCCGGTATATCAGGGGTATATTCTTCTTCCAAAACCGCCTTCGGTGCGGCAAATTCGCCCGAATCAAGCCTTTTTTCAATCTCATCGATTCTTTTCATTACCGGCTCGAACGAAACATCCGCCTTCGGGTGAGAAAGCCTTATTATAACCGATTCCAGAATCAGCCTTGAATTTGCCGAAAATCTTGCGGTTTCATATGATTTCATAATCTCTTCAAGACAAAAAACCGCTCTTTCCGTTCCGTACTGCTCCGCCTGGCGCATGATTTTTTCGCGGTCTGTATCACCTGCGTCCAAAAGCGCTGCACAGTCGGGCGAATTGGTAACAACAAGATTTCGGTAATGCTGCGCCATACATTCCATAACCCTCAGAACATCACAGCCGCTTTTGAGAACTTCATCCGTAAGCGTTAATGCTTTTTCAAAGCTGTGGCTGTATATTGCGCCTGCAAGCGAAAGCAGAAAGTCACTGCCCAAAAACCCCGTAACGGAACGCACGATTTCATCCGTGACCGCACCGCCGTTATACGATGCGCACTGGTCGAGAATCGAAACGGCGTCACGCATACCGCCTTTCGCCGCGCGGACAATCATGGAATATGACGAGTCAGGCACCGAAAAGCCTTCCTGTCCGGATATATATTTAAGCCTGTCCGTCATTTTGCTGTCGGGCACCAGTCTGAAATCAAACCTCTGGCACCTCGAAAGAATGGTGACCGGAACTTTATGCGTTTCGGTCGTGGCAAGTATAAAAATTGCGTGCTCGGGAGGTTCTTCAAGTGTTTTAAGCAGTGCGTTGAACGCCCCCGATGACAGCATATGAACCTCGTCCACAATATAAACCTTATATTTCATCCCCGTCGGAAGATAAGAAATTTCCTCATTAATTTCACGCACATTCTCAACGCTGTTGTTTGAAGCTGCGTCCATTTCCACAACATCGAGAAGGCTGCCGTCCGAAATTCCGACGCAGGTTCTGCACCTGTTGCACGGATTGCCATTCACCGGGTTTTCACAGTTGACCGCCTTGGCAAACACCTTCGCCGTTGTGGTTTTGCCCGTTCCCCTTGAACCGCAGAACAGATATGCGTGCGATATATGACCAGAAACGATTTCGTTTTTAAGGGTATTTGTAATATGTTCCTGCCCGACAATGTCCTCAAATGTCTGAGGTCTCCACTTTCGGTACAGCGACCTGTATGCCATAACGGAAAAACTCCTTCATTATATAAATAAAAGCCGCACGCCCGATTTTGAATTAAATCTATATACGCCCCACGGCAGTTAGCTCAACCCAGGCACCCTTGCGGCACACGGATAACAGATGCTTAATGCTGCTTCATTCCTGACCTGACATGGTTCACATCCGATCTGTTGCGCAAGACCCGAATCTCAACACCACTTACAATGGGCTGACTATACAGAAATAACCCGAGATCGGACAACACCCTTGCTATAGCGGATTGCAAGTACAGGGCACCGCTACCTCCCCGGCTGTGCGACTATGGTATAAAGAACGCATGATTTGCGCTCAATATCAAGGTTACCTTACTATTATAATATAAAATCCGATATTTATCAAGTCTTTTTTTGAAATTTGGGAAATTTTTTTGAAAATTTATGCTTTACAAATGCGGAAAATTGTAGTAAAATATATTTATTAGTCGAATTTAAGGCGGAGGAATGGTTATGGAGCTTCTTAAACAGAGAATTTTAAAAGACGGAAAGCTTAGGGACGGGAATGTCCTTAAAGTTGACAGCTTTCTGAATCATCAGATGGATGTCGGGCTTTTCAAGGAAATGGGAAAAGAATTTAAAAAGAGATTTTCGGACTGCGAGATAAATAAAATTCTCACGATTGAGGCTTCCGGAATCGGCATTGCGTGTCTGGCGGCGGAGGTTTTCGGCGTGCCGGTGGTGTTTGCAAAAAAGTCACGCTCGAAAAATATTGACGGCGATGTCTACACTTCCAAGGTTCATTCGTTTACTCACGGCAGAGTTTACGATATTATTGTTTCAAAGGATTATCTTAAGGCGGGCGACAAGGTGCTTATAATAGACGATTTCCTCGCAAACGGTGCGGCGCTTATGGGGCTTTCAAAGCTTGTTGAGGATTCCGAGGCGGAGCTTGTCGGCGCCGGAATCTGCATTGAAAAAGGCTTCCAGCCGGGCGGAAAAATGCTGCGAAAGGCAGGGCTAAGGATCGAATCGCTTGTGATAATTGACTCAATGTCACCCGAGGACGGAATTAAATTCAGAGATTAAAACAAACGGCTGTCAGGCTTCTGCCCGGCAGCCGTTATTTTTTATCAGTACAGGTGTAAGCAAAAGAAGGGCAAGCATAATTGCCGAAACAACCAGGAACAGCGGTCTGTAGCCGAAACGTTCCGCAAACAATCCGCCGAGATACGAGCCGACGAGAGGGGCGGCGCCTGAGGTCGTGACTGTCCATACGCCTTGCGCCCATGCGAGGCTCTTTTCGGGTACGGTTTGTTTTATATACGGCGTCGCAGCAGACCACAAAAGTCCGAACCATACCGCACTGAATACGACGGAGACGGAAACAAGCGCAGGGCTTTCAAAAACGAAAACTATGCCGGCGCGCAGAATTCCCGAAAGGGCTATCAGCATAAAAACCGCCACGGGCTTTGCCCTGACCGCTTTTTTGCCGAAAACAAGCATAATAATCCATTCTCCGAAGGTCCCGAGGCTGAGTATAAGGCTCAGCATTCCTATGCTTCCGCCGAGCCCTTCGCTTACGGAACAGTAGTATGCCGAAAAGAAAAAACCGAGTATCCTTGAGCATAAAAACAAGCAGAAGGAATAAACCAAAAAGCAAACAAAGCGGCGGTTCATGCATTTTTCGCTTTTGTTGTTTTCGGATTTTGAAAGTCGGTTCGGAGCGGAAATCGTCTTTGAAATCACTGCGGACAGTGCGGCAAGCGCTGCAATATATATAAAAATATAATCCGTATCGTTCGGCAAAAATGCGAACAACAGCCCCATAACGGCATAGCCGAAGGAAGCAAACGACCGGAACCACCCGAAGGCGTGATTGGTTTTTCCGCAGTTTTCGCTCGCAATTGTGTCGATAAGCGGCTGGTGGGTCATATAGCACGAGTAAAACAAAAACACAAACAGATACAGCAGAGGTTTTGTAATACCGCCGATAAGAAAAAGCAGAGAAAATGCCGCCAGAAGAATCAGCGAAACCGAAAGAACGCTGCACTTATCTTTGGCTTTCCCCGCAGCGCCGGTCCAGATAAGCTGCGACACCATCGTCACAACCGCCCCGATTGCCGCAACGTTCCCTACGGTTCCTGCGGTCGCAAAGGGCAGGCGTTCGGTATAAACCGAAATAAAATTATCGGCAAGACACTGTATTCCCCACGGAAAAAGATACAGCGCCGCAAGACTCAGCGTTATATTTTTTCGCATGGTTTTTCCACCTTGAATGTTTCTTTGTTATAGTCGACAGTTATTGCTGTGCCGTCGGAATATGTCACTTTGTAAACGCCGTCCGATATTTTTTCGTGTCTGAGCATTTTTTCGTACTGCAGCAGATACAGCTTTTGATATTCATCGTACATATCCTTGATTTTGTCAAGCGAATCCGAAAGCTGCCCGTCTGTGCCGCAAAGCAAATCCTCTTCACCCATCCAGTTACCGCAGCCGCCTTCGTCAACATATTTTGAGTTGAAATATCCGAGCGGCCTGCCGCCGTATTCGATGAATTTCAGATGGCTTTTTTCGTCTTTTGCACAATAATTGACCGTTTCGGTCGAAGGATTGTATAAAATCGAGCCATGGAAAACAAGCTGCCAAAACGGGATTGTTTCATCGCATACGGGGTGCTGCTTTCCGTAAAGGTTATAGGAGGTGTAAAGCACGTAATCAAGAACATCTGCCGCATAGTCAAAGCCGCCCTCGCAGGCAAAGCCTCCGAAAAGCTCTTCCGCCTTTTTGCCGATTGAACAGATTACCTCGGCGGACTGCCGGGCGGTCATCGGATGCTTTTTGCTGTAACAGTTGCGCGGAGGAAAATTTGTGAAAACGTCGATATAGTGCAGCCCCTTAAATCCCATCTTTTTAATATCCTCAAGATTTCTGTCATTAAACCTGACTGTCTGTTTCGGGCAGATGTGATAGGGCTGTCCGCCGCCCCACAGAATTTCGTCTTTTGAATAATCTCCGTCGCGGGTTACGATTAAATCATCCTCGTTCCAATCGGCGGAAATCTGATACATTTCCGAGCTGTTTGTGTGAACAACCATTTGATAGCCCCTTGACTGACCGTATCTGCATATTTCCTCAAGCTTTTCCTGTCCTCCGATTGATTTTTCTATGGGAAGAAGCTGCGGCCATCTGCCGTCGTGTCCCTTTGTTTCGACACCCACAAGGCAGATTTCGCATTCCTTGACCCCTCTTTCGAAAAGGCCGTCTATTATGTCTTTAACACGCTCTAAAGTGCAGCCCACAACAACCGGAGGCTCGTTTTCCTCCGTCTGGCATTTAACGGGCGACGGAACGGGCTTCCACGCAAGCCTTATCCTCACCTCGGGAGCTTTTGCCGCATATTCTACCTCTTTTCGTGCCCTTGCTTTTTGCGAAAGAGGTATCGGCTTTTTCATTTCCCGATAAAATTCCGCCATTTCGTTATAACCGCTTCCGAGCGGCAATGTGTAATAATCAACGCAGATGTCCTCGTAATTTGTCTTCCCGTCAACGAAAAACCTTGGGTAAAGGTAATGTTTTGCGTCCCTCACCCCGACAACGGCCCTATACTCAAACGTCATGCCGGAAACGACCGCAAAAATCGTTTTTTCCGCAGTTTTAAATCCGAAAACCGGCATGGTATTGCTGTCTGCCGTATATTCGCAGTTTTCACGATTTGTAAATCGGCAAAGCATGGTTCCGCCTTCCTTTGTGCCCCTCGGAACAACCGCATAACCTTCGCTGTCTTCTTCGCTGACCAAAAAATCGGGCAGAAAATCAATGCAGGCGCAGTCTGCCGGAATGTTTTCTTTTGCTATCACCGCGGACAGCTTTTTATCCGTCTTTTCAATTGCGGCTTCCATGTATCCCGTCGTACCGTTTTTGTATGTAATTTTGCAATTCATTTGTTTATCCTCCAAACAGTTATTGTTTTTTTATTATATATGTGATATAATGTTTTTGCAATGACAAAAAGGGAACAGAATTTGACTTTTTATTCCCTTAATTTTTCGGAGGAGCGATTTTTGTGATAAAATCAGGCGGAAATTACGACAAAAACACGGGAAAATTTGAATTTATAAGCCTTCGCAGCGAGGATATGCAGTTTTTGTTCAACAATCTGTCGCTGGAACTGAAGGACCACAACTATTCCGAAATCAGACCGGGATTTGTAAGCCGCACGCTTTGCGATAAGGATTTTCAGCATACGATAAATTCTCTGCATTTCCTGATAGAAGGCGGTGCGGTGCTTGATTTCGGCGGAAAAAGGACAGAGCTTGCCGCAGGTGATGTGTTTGTAATCGGAAATCATGTGAAATGCAGCTGGGAATATACCGAACCTTCAAAGGAAATAACCCTGCTTTTTAATATATATCTCGGCAATTTCAATGACCTTTTCGGTTCGGTTTCAAAGCCCCTTATCCTGAGCGGAAATCACGAAAGTACGGCTTATGCCGAGAGGCTTTTTGTTGACGATAATTGCTTTTCCACATTTCGTTTCAAAGACCTGTGCATGGAATTTATCGAAGAATTTCTCCGCATGAGCGGAGCCGACATTGCAAATCATATAACTTTGGCAAAAAAGTATGAAAACGTGTTTAAATATATAACCGAGCATTTGTCTATGAAATTAAGAATCAAGGAGCTTGCCGAAAACACAAATTATTCGACCGGCTTTTTCACCAAAAGCTTTTCGCGGGATAACGGAATTACGGTAAAACAGTATGTTCACGGAAAAATTATGTCCGAGTCGGAGCAGCTGCTGATTTATTCGGATCTGTCGCTTTCGGAAATTTCGGACCGATTTGAATTTTGCGAGCTTTCGTATTTTTCCAGATGGTTCAAAAAGCAAAAAGGCTGTTCTCCGGAACAATACAGAAAACAATTCAGGCAAATGTATATTCGTCCTCTTTCGGTGGAATAATACCAAAAGCCTACCGGAATGCTGTATTTTGGAATTTAATGTTGTTTTATGTAAAAAAATGTCCGATTTGAATGCGGTTTAAGTACCCCAAAATTAGGATTATTGCACAATAATTAATTTGATGTTTCCGATACCCTTGACATACGCAAAAAAATGTGATAACATTTTTATTATTATAATATAGAAAGAGGTAATTGGTATGAAAAAAGTCACAAAACTGATAAGCATCGCTACGGTTTTTGCCGTATTGCTGACATGTTTTTCCGCCTGCGGAAAAAAGAGCGATTCGGATGCTATTAAAATCGGTGCAATAGGCCCGATTACCGGCGGCGCTGCTATTTACGGTCAGGCAGTTAAGAACGGTGCTGAAATTGCCCTCGAAGAAGTTAACGCAAAAGGCGATCTTAAGTTTGAGCTTAAATACCAGGATGATGAAAACGATGCCGAAAAATCGGTAAACGCATACAACAACCTTAAGGACTGGGGAATGCAGATTTCTCTCGGTACGGTTACAACCCAGCCCTGTATCGCCGTTTCGACGGAAATTGATGCGGATCACATCTTCGCAATCACTCCTTCCGCTTCATCAACCGATGTTCTCGGCGGTCAGCCTGACAAAAACGGAAATGTTACCATTCAGCGTAAATCGTCAATGTTCCAGATGTGCTTTACAGACCCTAACCAGGGTGTTGCTTCCGCTGAATATATCAAGGAGCAGAACCTCGGTTCCAAGATTGCTGTAATTTACAACAACTCCGACGCTTATTCAACAGGTATTTATCAGAAGTTCCAGGCAGAAGCCGACAAAGAAGGTCTTGAAATCGTATGCGTTAAGACATTTACCGATGACTCCGCAAACGACTTCAACTCTCAGCTTTCCGAAATCAAGGCTTCGGATGCCGATCTTGTGTTCCTTCCGATATATTATACCCCCGCTTCGCTTATCTTAAAGCAGGCAAAGGCAATGCAGTATGAACCCAAGTTCTTCGGCGTTGACGGTATGGACGGTATTCTTACTCTCGAAAACTTCGATAAATCGCTTGCGGAAGATGTAATGCTTCTTACACCTTTCACAGCCGATGCGGAAGACGACCTTACAAAGAACTTCGTTACAAAGTATAAAGAAAAATTCGGCGAAACACCTAACCAGTTTGCCGCAGACGCTTACGACTGCGTATATGCAATCTACGAGGCTTGCAAAGCTGAAGGTATTACAGCGGATATGAGCGCAAGCGACATCTGCGACAAGCTTATTTCGAGATTTACTTCAAGCGACTTTTCATTTAACGGTCTTACCGGTGAAAATATGCACTGGAAGGATTCCGGCGAAGTTTCTAAGGCACCTAAGGGTATGGTAATTAAAAACGGTGTTTATGTAGGTATGTAAACAGTTAACTGATTATTGCGTTTTTCGGAAAACGAGGAGGCGTTCGGCTCTCCTCATTTTCTGCTATATAGGAATTATGCGGGCGGCTTCTGCCTTCGCTTATGATTTGAGGTATGACAGATGACTTTTATTTCTAATTTAATTAACGGTATAAGCCTCGGCAGCGTGTATGCAATAATTGCTTTAGGATATACGATGGTTTACGGTATCGCAAAGATGCTCAACTTTGCCCACGGCGATGTTATTATGGTCGGTGCGTATGCGTCTTTCTGCACAACCACCTATCTCGGATGGCCGCCGGTTGTTTCGGTGCTTTTTGCGATGGTCGTTTGTACCTTGCTCGGTATCCTGATTGAAGGTCTTGCATATAAGCCCCTTCGCAGGGCAAGTTCCCTTGCGGTTCTCATTACCGCTATCGGTGTAAGTTATTTTCTTCAGAATATTGCGCTGCTTATCTGGGGAAGCGCTCCCAAGGTGTTCAGCTCGGTTGTTCCGTTCGGCTCGCTTTCGCTGTTCGGCGGTGAACTTATCATAACAGCCGAAACGATTGCAACCGTTGCGGCGTGTATCGTAATCATGGTTGCGCTCGTGTTCTTTACGAAAGAAACCAGAATGGGCAAGGCTATGCGTGCCGTTTCTGAGGACAAGGACGCAGCAGAGCTTATGGGCATAAATGTCAATGTGACAATTTCGGTAACTTTTGCAATAGGCAGTGCGCTTGCGGCAATTGCCGGTGTGCTTCTTTGCTCGGCTTATCCCACGCTTGTCCCCACAACAGGTTCAATGCCCGGTATAAAGGCGTTTACCGCTGCGGTTTTCGGCGGTATCGGTTCAATCCCCGGCGCTATGATTGGCGGTATTCTTCTCGGTATAATAGAGATTTTCAGCAAATCCTATATTTCCACATCCCTTTCGGATGCAATCGTGTTTGCGGTTCTTATAATCGTTCTGCTTGTTAAACCGACCGGAATTTTAGGAAAGAAAATTACGGAAAAGGTGTGAGGTGTAAATTATGAATAAATTGAAAAGCTTAAATAAATTCACCTTGACCAATATAAAATCCTACGGTTTGGTCATCATTGCATTCGCAATACTTTTTCCGCTCCAGAGCTTCGGCTATATCAGCAACTCTATAAGCGGTCAGCTGGTGCCTATCTGCACATATGTGGTTATGGCAATTTCGCTTACGCTTACGGTCGGTTTCCTCGGGGAACTCAGCCTCGGACACGCCGGGTTTATGAGCGTCGGCGCTTTCTCGGGCGTAATCGCTGTTGCGTGTATTAAGGATTCGGTGACCGAACCGGCGCTTCAGCTGCTGATTGCCATTGTTATAGGCGGTATCTTTGCCGGTATTGCCGGGCTTATAATCGGGATTCCCGTTTTAAGGCTCAGAGGAGATTATCTTGCTATTGTTACTCTCGCTTTCGGCGAAATTATAAAAAATATCATAAACTGCGTTTATGTCGGTGTCGATAAAGCCGGAATCCATGTTAATATGAAGGGTATAGACCAGCTCGGGCTTGTCAACGGCAAGGTTATACTGAATGGACCGCAGGGAGCGGTCGGAATAACCAAAATTGCTACCTTCACATCCGGAATAATTCTTATCCTGTTTGCACTCTTTATCGTTCTTAACCTTGTAAACAGCAAGGTCGGCAGAGCTGTTACCGCTATCCGTGATAACAGAATTGCCGCAGAATCAATCGGTATCGGCATTACAAGATATAAGCTTACGGCGTTTATCACATCTGCGTTCCTTGCCGGCATGGCAGGCGCAATGTACGCTATGAATTTCTCCACAATCGCCGCTAAGAAGTTTGATTTCAACACATCAATTCTTATTCTGGTATTCGTTGTGCTGGGCGGTATGAGCAATATCCCCGGAACAATTATCGCAACGGCGGCGCTTTATATGCTGCCCGAGCTTCTGAGAGGCGTTGCGGATTACAGAATGCTTATCTATGCGGTTATCCTTATATTGGTAATGCTGCTTACGAACAGCGAAAAGGCAAAGCAGGCACGGGAAGTGCTTATGTATAAGCTTAAAAGCAAAAAGAATACAGAACGGGGGGTAAACTGATATGTCTAAAATGGTACCTGTTCCGAGCCACTCAATCGTGCCGGAACGCGATGTTGACAAACCTCCGATTCTCGAAACACATCATCTCGGGATTGATTTCGGCGGTCTTACCGCGGTTGACGATTTTACGCTCACCGTCGGCAGAACCGAAATCGCCGGGCTTATCGGTCCTAACGGCGCGGGAAAAACAACCGTTTTCAACCTGCTTACCAATGTGTATGCCCCCACCCGCGGCGATATAATGCTGGACGGGCACTCAACCGCCAGAAAAACCACGGCACAGGTCAGCCGTATGGGTATTGCGAGAACATTCCAGAATATCAGGCTGTTTCCGGATATGTCGGTTATTGACAATGTTAAGGTCGGGCTTCATAATTCGATTTACCAGACATTTTTCTCGTCGGTTACTCACCTTTTCGGTTATAGGAAGTCCGAAAAGAAATCCACCGAACAGGCATTGGAGCTTCTGGACTTTTTCAACATGGCAGACCTTGCTCAGCATAAAGCCGGTTCGCTCCCTTACGGCGAACAGAGAAGGCTCGAAATTGCCCGTGCGCTTGCAACTCATCCGTCAATAATACTTTTGGATGAGCCTGCCGCCGGTATGAACCCTTCCGAAACATCGGAGCTTATGGAAAATATCCGCCGCATTCGTGACCAGTTCAACATTGCGGTTATGCTTATCGAGCATGATATGAATCTCGTTATGAATGTCTGCGAGGGAATATGCGTTCTCGACCACGGAAAAATTATCGCTAAGGGCTCGCCGGAGGAGATTAAGTCCAATCCTAAGGTTATTGAAGCGTACCTCGGCAAGAAAACGGAGGCGTAGCTTATGTTAAAGGTTGATAATATTAATGTTTATTACGGGCAGATTCATGCCCTCAAGGATGTTTCCATCGAGGTTAACGACGGCGAAATCGTTGCGCTTATCGGTGCAAACGGTGCCGGGAAATCAACTACCCTCAGAACTATTTCCGGGCTTCTCCGTTCCAAAACCGGTTCAATAACGCTGTTTGACGAGGATATTTCCAAAACCGAAGCGTGCAGGCTGGTTTCGAGAGGACTTGCGCATGTTCCGGAGGGCAGAAGAATTTTTCTGCAGATGACGGTTTTAGAAAACCTCGAAATGGGCGCTTTCACAAACCCTTCCAATGTAAAGGAAGGAATCAAGGAAGTGTTTGAGCGCTTCCCGAGGCTTAAGCACAGAAAAAATCAGATTGCCGGAACGCTTTCCGGCGGTGAGCAGCAGATGCTTGCAATGGGCAGGGCGCTTATGAGCCGTCCGAAAATTCTGATGCTTGATGAGCCTTCGATGGGTCTTGCGCCGATCCTGGTTCAGCAGATTTTTGATATCATAAAAGAACTGCACCGTTCGGGCACAACAATTCTGCTTGTTGAGCAGAATGCCGAAATGGCACTCAATATTGCAGACCGTGCGTATGTTCTGGAGTCCGGCAGAATCAAACTTTCCGGCACGGGAACAGAACTTGCACAGAGTGACGAAATTAAAAAAGCCTACCTCGGAGGCTGATATATCCGCACCGGAAAACCCGGTGCGGATGTTTTTTAAAAAATGACGGATAACACCTTGAAATTTGAAATGGTGTGTGCTATAATTATAAAGGTTAATGTATCATTACCTAAATTTTAAGAGGGGAAGGATAAGCATGAAGAAAGTTTTGGCATATATCTGTGCGGCGATGCTCCTTTTCGGTGCGGTTTTTATTCCGCAGACAGACATATATGCTATGACAACCGTAAGCAGCGCTGACGAGGCTGTCGAAAAAAGCATGGATGCGCTTCTTGCATTGCTTGACGAAACCGAAATCGATGAAAATTTCACGCAGGGCGACCTCGAAAATTTACTGTTCGGTGCGTGCAATTACACGGTTAACGGTTTTGTAGGTCCGGCATTTATGGTTGAAAAGTTCAAAATTGTCGGTCCGTCGGAGGGCAGTCCCGGTTACATGAGTGCCGATGTAAGCATTTTCCTTGACGATGCCGAGGAAGCGCTCGGTATAAAAAAGGAATTTTCAACAACCGGCGGTATGAGCATCGATGACGGAAACGGAGAAGATGATAATTCCGCGGACAGCGCATCTCCTGAGGATACTGCAGCTGCAAAAAAGAGTATCGCTGCGGCAAAAAAAGCAATAAGCGATGCAATCTGGGATTTTGAGGTCTCGAATGCCACTACCGCAGAGGATATTCTGAAAATGGCAAAGGATGCGGTCGGAAACAGCGATGTTACGGTTACGCTCGATAAAGTCAATTTCAAAATGACGAAGGCTTCAACAACGGTTGATGGTTCTGTTTCGGCTACCCTTACACTTGCATGCGGAAGCATTACGGACGCAGTTCCCGTCGGAAAGACCGTGCCGCTTGAAGTGACCGAGGAATCTACCGCAATTGACGAGGACAGACACCTCATCGGCGTTGCGGTTGACGCACTCAGCTTTACCAACAGAATAACCAAGGAAGAAATACTGGATGCCGCAAAAAATGCCGTGAAAAACGGTACAAAAGTCGAATGGAAATCATTTGATAAAAAGAATGCGACATTCAAAGAAAAGGGCAAGATAATCGGCTACCTCACCATGACCCTCGGCAGCGAAACGAGAGAAACCCGTTTTGAAAGAGATATTTCCATGCTTGTAAGAAATATACCGACTGACAAGCTTTCGGTTAATAAAGAGGAATGGGAAGTTCTGAGGATAGTAAATGTTGAACGCCAGAAAGCGGGCGAGTTTTTGCTGACAATGTATCCTACGCTTCAGGATGCCTGCGATACCCGTGCGATTGAAATTGCGGAAAAATTCTCTCATACAAGACCGAACGGGCAGAAGCCTTTTACCGCAATTTCGAGCGATTTTAGTTACGCTACTGCGGGCGAGAACATTTATGAGTGCGATGCTCCGGGAATGGCGGTTTCGGGCGAAAGAGCCATGAATGCGTGGATGAACAGCGACGGTCACCGTGCAAATATTCTGAAATCCGGTTATAGCTATATCGGCGTCGGTACATATGATAACGAAACTCTGGGCACCGCAGTTCAGCTGTTTGCAGGTGTTAATTATCCGCTTGTTTCGGCGGTTACGGCATCGGGCAAAACTGATTATATCGATGAGGACGATATGCAGAAGGATTATCTTATCTGCACGGACAGCATGGGCAACAAAACATATGTTCCTCTTGACATTGATTATATGACAAAAACCGATGAAGGATATACGCTTAATCTGCGTATTTCAGAGCCGGTTATACTCACGGTCGGCGGTAAAACTTCGGGTGATCCGAAAAATTCGGACGGGGTAAAGGCGGATGCGCCGAAATCCGATTCGGATTCCGGATTCGTAGCACCGTTTACCGATGTGAAAACAACTGATTATTATGCGGATTCCGTAAAGTGGGCGGTTGAAAAGGCGATTACGGCCGGCACGACAGAAACCACATTCTCACCCAATCAGACTTGCACAAGGGCGCAGATTCTTACATTTCTGTGGCGTGCATTCGGCTCTCCCGAAGCGGATATCGAAAATCCCTTTGACGATGTAACGCCTGATGATTACTATTACGACGCAGCAATCTGGGCTTACGAAAATGGCATGGTTGAAGGCGATAAATTTGAGGGCGATACCCCGTGCACAAGGGCTTCGACTGTTGTTTATCTCTGGAAAAATGCCGGCATGCCCGAAGGAAGCGCCGCAAGCGCATTTGAGGATGTTCCGGCAGATTCGGACTTTGCACAAGCGGTTTTATGGGCGGTTGAAACAGGCGTTACCGCCGGCACGAGCGATACGACTTTTTCGCCGGACATGATTTGTTCGCGCGGACAGATCGTTGCATTTCTTGACAGGGCAATAAATAATAATTAATAATATAAAGGAGTAATTAAAATGTTAAAGAAAGTATTAAGTTTGGTATTGGCAGTATGCCTTGTGCTCACGGTTCTTCCCTGTGCGGTTTTCGCAAAGGATGAACTCGGTGAAATTGAGGCAGCAAAGAAGGCAGTAAGAGCAAGCGAAGCTACACTTACGGTTGACAACGATATGCCGCTTGAGGAATTCCTTGCTGCGGTTAAGAAGGTTCTCCCCGAAGGAAGCACCGTTGAACTTTCAATCCCGAAAGAGGCAGATTACCGCATTTATAATGCAACAAGCGAAAAAGACGGTTCTATCTTTGCAAATATTACTTTCACTTGCGATGTTTATACCCGTCAGGATATGTATACATTTAAAATTCCTATGCTTACGGGTTCTTCCGCTGCCGATAACGCAGACAAGGAAAACCTCGCAAAGGACATGGCTGCGGCAAACAATGTGTTCAAGGGTATTTCGCTTGATGCCGATATTACCGCTGAAAAGATACTCGAAATGGCAAAGGCAGCCGTTACACACGGCAGTCAGCTTGAACTTACGGACGAATTTACAAAGGTTGATTCCACCGAAACAAAAAAGGGTTCCGCAAAGTGCTTCATTAAGTTTACGCTGAATGACGAAACCGATACTCTTAAGGTTTACAACACTCTTAAACTTCTTGAACCTAAGACGGAAGACGAAGTCAATCCGTCTGAAGATGTAAAGCCCGAGGATAACAAAACCGAGGACAATAACGACGGTAACACTGAAACAAAGCCTGCGCCTGCAATCGCTTTTGAAGATGTTGCAGATGACGCTTATTATGCGGACGCTGTTAAATGGGCGGTTGAAAAAGCAATTACAGCAGGTACAAGCGATACGACATTCTCGCCCGATCAGACCTGCACAAGAGCGCAGATTCTTACATTCCTGTGGCGTGCGGTAGGTTCTCCCGCAGCTGAAACAGAAAATCCGTTTTCTGATGTGACAACCGATGATTATTACTACGACGCAGCAATCTGGGCATATGAAATGGGTATGGTTGAAGGCGATGCGTTTGAAGGAAACACACCCTGCACAAGAGCTTCAACCGTAGTTTATCTCTGGAAGAACGCAGACGCACCCGAAGTTCAGGACATGGCCGCTTTTGAAGATGTTGACGAAAATGCAGACTACAGCATGGCTGTAGCATGGGCTGTTGAAAACGAGGTTACAAGCGGAGTTTCCGAAACTGAGTTTGCACCTGATACAATTTGCTCAAGAGGTCAGATTGTGACATTCCTTAAAAGAGCAATAGGCTGAGAATATTAATCTGAAACTGAAACGCACCGAACCCGGTGCGTTTCAGCGTGTCGATAAACCTATCGGCACGCTGGCAGACTTCGAAAAAGGAAGGTAAATTCGCCGAACATGGATTCGTCGGCGTATGTGTATACGGTAGAGTCCATGTTCGGTGAAAGCAAGCAAAACGCCTTGAAATCTCGATGATTTTAAGGCGTTTTCTAATGCGAATTAATTGATTTGAACTTTTATTGTCGGTTAAAAATCCAATTAACTTTCATGCAACAAGAATATATTGATTTTTTCTTGCTTGCGGTTGACCGACTTTTTCGACAGTCTGAAACGCACCGAACCCGGTGCGTTTCTTCTTTGCAGATTTATGTTGACAACTGCATATGACTATGCTACAATTTGTGTATAGGCAAGTTGAAAATGAAAATATTTGCCGTCATAAAGTGTTGAAGATTAGGGCTTTGCCTGCATAGGAGGGTGGAGAATATGAAAAATAAATATGATATTATAGTAATCGGCGGAGGACCTTCCGGGATTACCGCCGCAATAACTGCCGCAAAAGGCGGTGCGGATGTTCTGCTTATCGAAAGGGACGGTTATGTCGGCGGTATGAGCACGGCGGGGCTTCTCAATCTGTGGTGCGGAGCGGCAGTCGGCGGACTTTTTGAAAAAATTTCCGCAGCCGTAACAAAAAAGCGCGGAAGAAGGAAGGTTTATAATCCGGAAACGCTGAAAGGGTTGTATCTTTCCATGCTTTCGGAGGCAGGGGTAAATATTCTGCTTCATTCGGTATTTATAAGTGCCGAAACCGATGGCGGTAGCATAAAATACATAAATGTGCTTTGCGGTACGGATGTGAAAAGGTTTGAAGCGAAGGTTTATATCGATTCAACCGGTAACGGCGCTGTTGCAAAGTCTGCCGGGGTTCCTTATACGAGGGGGCGTGAGTCGGACGGTTTAATGCAGCCGATGTCGCTTGAGTTTGCGGTCGGAGGGGTTGATGAAAGCACTGCGGTTTATCCGACTTTCGGAACTCACCCGGAAATTGAGGAGAAAATGCACAGATATGTCGAAGAGGGCAAGGTTGAACCGCCCGCCGGGCATGTTATTTTAATCGAAGGCTTCCTTCCGGGCACGGCTTTTGTGAACATGACAAATGCAACCGGTGTTGACGGTACTGATTCGGAAGACCTTACCGCAGCGGAACTTCTCACAAGGCGACAGGTTCCGCAGATTGTGAACTTTCTTCGGGAGTGCGTTCCGGGATATGAAAACTGCTGTCTTTTGCAGACGGCAAATACCGTAGGCGTGAGGGAAACCCTTCATTTTAAAGGATTATATACTCTTACGGAAACCGATATAATCAACCGTACAGTATTTGACGACTGGATTGTTCCCGATGTCAGCGCAGTTTTCGGAAATCATAATCTTAAGGGCAGCGGTTCTGATGAAAACAATCTTAAACAAAAGCCGGAGAGATATACTGTTCCGTACAGGAGTATATTGCCTGTGGGTGTAGATAATCTGCTGCTGAACGGCAGAAATATTTCGGGTACGCATATGGCGCATGCAAGCTACCGGGTTATGCCCATATGTATGGCAATCGGCGAGGGCGCAGGCATGGCGGCGGCACAGTCCGCACTTGGCGGCGTTCCGCTTTGCGATGTTGACATAAAAAAGGTTCAGAAAAAACTGGTGAGAAAATAGGGGTATAACTTAAAGGGGGGAATTATATGTATAAGGCAATTGTTAAGGCGCTGCGTATTGGTGAGATAATATTATCTTGTGCTTCATGGATGGGATATATGCTGATTTCATCAGATGTTCCGCCGGTGATTACTGCAAATAATTTATATGCGCTTATGGCTGCGTATCTGATGATTCTTCTTTTTTCGATTTTTGATTTTGCTGTATGTATGAAACAAAATCAGCGTGGGGTATATGTTAGCTTTTTGATTGAGCTGATAATTTTAGCTCTGTGGGTGCTTTCGTACAGGGGTACTAATTTTAGTATAAGCAGCGATATTAAATTTAGTTACAGTATAATTTTAGGAGGAATTATATCAAGCGCATCGGGCGTGATTTTAAAATTGGTAATTATATTAAGAAGGGAGCTTTGCCGGTGAAAAAGGGGGCATTTGTTTTATGTATGATACTGTTGGTGCAGTTGACAGTTTTCAATGTGTATTCCGATGATTATGATTTCAGAAATAATAAAGCTGTATATGCAGACGCAATTGAAACGCTGAAAACGTTGAATATTTGCACCGATGAAACTCAATTCGGAAGCAAATTAACAAGAAGGGATTGCTTAATTTATCTTTACCGAACAATGACCGTCGGGATTGGTAACAAAACAGAGCTTGATGATGACGAGCTGATTGCTTTTGCAAGCAAAAACCGCTTGCTTACTGATAGTGAAGCCGAAGTGTTTGAACTTGACAAGATAATTCCGTGGAGAGAGAGTATTACCCTGACGGAAAGAGTGCTGGTATCTTTGGCGGGTGAACGAATGTATCCGGAGAGTTTTTCCGGAAACGCATGGTATGATTTTGCAGAAGATATACTTTTGTGTTCTTATATGGGAAGCGGGATTGACGGAATGGGAGCGGCGTACATTCCTTTGGATTGCGCTGACAATGATACGGAATTATATGAATTTTTTGAGGTTTTGTATGTTGCGCTGCATATACCGCATATTAACCGCGAGACGGGAAAATGCAGTTCCGTGATTGGAATGCATCTCAATTTGCCCGATGAGCCTTATCAGGTTTCGGAGAAAGTTTTGGATATTGATTTAAGTGCGGATTATTCAAGGCATCTCACAAGAGGCGAAGTTTTATCTTTACTGCTTAAATGTACCGATCAAATAGCTTACGGCAGTTCGTTTAATGTTTTTAATGATGAGTTTAAATCGGCAGAGTCCGGGAATATAGCCGAATGTGCCTACAGAAACGGCCTGCTTTCGGGAAAAATCGGAGCAGACGGAATGCTTTATGCGGCTCTTGACGATTTGGCAACATGGCAGGAGGCGGTAACATTTGCCGATAAGCTGGTTTTTGAAAATTATACACACAATGATTATATTGATTTAGAATGGTCAAAATTCGGCAGAGATGAAGCATGGCTCGGTTTGGCAAAAAATCTCGGGATTGCAAACAATGATGACGGATTTTTTACAAGAAGCATTGATATAAAGACGGAAAAAGGATGCGAACCCGTTATTGCCAGAGATTTTTTGTGTTTTATGTATTCGGTAGTTCACAGCCCTGCTGCTTACAGTGATTATTATCCGGGATATTCGTGGTTTAGGATTATGCGAAATGAGGATAAATGAATGAAAAAACTAATAATTCTTATTGCTGCAGTGCTTTTGACAGTCGGTACAGCCGGATATATTATGTATATGAAGACTGTTGATACCGAATATGCAATCGGGTTTGCAGAGGCATTTCAAAATTACGATATAAATACCGTTGATGAGTATTTTTCGGTTGATACCGTATTTGAATTTAACGGAACCCGAAAAAAATATAAAGAATTGCGGAGTAATATCAAAAAAGCATGTAATGAAAAACTGTATGAGTTCAGCAGCGGCAGTTCATACGGGCATGGCAATGATAAATTTATAAACGGTGTGCAAACTGTTAAAATTATGCTGTCCGGCAGAATTCGTGGTGAGGACTTTGGAGATTGCGTTGTTATCATGAAACTGAAAAGGACGGGAATGTTTTCATTTGCCGTAGAGTCCGTTAAATGCGACGAAGCGGTGTTCGGTGAGCTGTTTTTTCAGAGTTGAAAAATTAATAAAAACCATGTAACCGGCAGCGCCCGCACCGAATTAATCGGTGCGGGCGGCCTTTTTTATTTCTTTTCTCCGCAGCCGGGAACGGCTATGGATTTTTTGTAAATGGTTTCCTGTACTCTGTTAAGCGCTTCACCGAATCGCTGGAAATGAACGATTTCGCGCTCTCTTAAAAATCTCAGCGGATCGATAACATCGGGGTCATCGCACATTGAGATAAGATATTCGTAGGTCTTTCTTGCTTTCTGTTCTGCTGCAAGGTCCTCGGTCAGATCAACAATCGGGTCGCCCTTGCACTGGAGCGCCGCCGCATTAAACGGGTTGCCGGTTGCGTCCTGCGGATAAACCCCCAGACCGTGTTCAACAAATCCCGGAGCATATTGCTCCCTAAGCTCACAGTCCGTGCTGCCCTTCAGAAGCTGATGACATATCGAGCCGACTATTTCAAGATGCGCCAGCTCCTCGGTGCCTATATCGTTAAGCAAGCCCTTCGTCCGGGCGCACGGCATTGAAAATCTTTGGCTTAAATAGCGAAGAGATGCGCCGAGTTCTCCGTCCGCACCGCCGTACTGCAAATGTTTGAGCAAGGGGGAAATGGCAGCTATTTATTCTTGAGAAAACTTAGTAATCATCAGGCATAGGAGCATATCCTATGCTTTTTGTATTTATAACAAAATGTATTGCACTTCGCAAAATATGAGTGATATATTTTCGTTTGATATATCAATTGTATTATTATGAAATTTATGGTATAATATTATTGGTGATATGAATGAGTTGGGAAGATGTAAAAAAAGAATTGGAAAGTGATGAATATAAAACTGAATATGCACGGAGCGTGGATATTTTAAATTCTTTAATTAGACCATTAATGTTTATAAAAGTAAATTGTAATATTCATAAAAGCTTTACCGGCACTTTGTTTTTTAAATTTATAATAGATGATTTAATACATAGTTTAATTGGTTTAAAGGTTTTGTTGGATGAAGGAATTGTTAATTCTTGTAAAAGAGAACTGCGATATATATTAGAATTAGCAGTAAAGGCTTGTTTGGTTTCTCAAAAATATTCAAGAGAGAGCTTTGATAAACAACTTTTAATTTATAAGAAGTTATTGAAAGACACTAATATTTCTATGGTTGAAGAGATAAAGTTCCATTTTTTTGACGAAGAATATAGAGGACAATTTATTTCTGACGTAAAACGAGAATATGGAATATTATGTGATTATGTTCACTGTACCCCTGTCCAAATAAAAGAAAGGTTAGATTTAGATAATATCGGAAAAACATTAGGATTAGGTGGAACTGAGGAATTATTTCAATTAAATAATTTTATAGAGAAAGTTCTTTCTCTTGTTATTGTTCTTTGTTTACATGCAGTACCGAATTGGTGTGTTGGAGATTGGATAGTAGAAAGAAACGGAGATACTGTCGAATCATATTTTCAATGTTCTAAATATTTTGCAGAAATAGATAAATATTATGATTATAAATGTGA
>CAKSKB010000005.1 GCA_934464705.1 uncultured Clostridia bacterium | reverse complement strand
TAGGGGAAAGCTTAGAAGATATGAAAAAAGGTTGTACCAATGGACAGCAATAGACGAATGTACCCGAATAAGATATTTGTATATATTTGAGGAACACACACCTGAAAATTCAGTGATATTTCTTAAGAAGTTTTTGAAGTGGTTTCCGTTTGAGGTAAAATGCATACAAACAGATAACGGTACAGAATTTACATACAAGTTTATAAGTGATGAAACAAAATGCCCATTTGAGGCAAAATTAGCTGAATTAGGGATAGAACATAGGCTAATAAAACCAAGAACACCGTGGCACAACGGAAAAGTGGAACGAAGTCATAGAATGGACCAAAGATATTTCTATGATTGGGAATATTTCAGGGAAACAGAAGAAGCGAATAAAAAGCTGGCAGAACACCTAAAATGGACAAATAACAAGCCGATGAGAATATTTAAAGGCAAGAGCCCTATGGAAAAGCTGACAGACTACATATGGGTCATATGAATGTAAATAATTTGTGGATAGTATGGAAAAGTCGCTGACTTTACCACACTACCCACAAAAACTACTGCTGCTGCCGCAAAACCGCACATTAACAAAACACATTGAATAATTTTTTTAATAAAAATGGTCCATATGTTTGACAACTGCAGAGAACTAACTGAATTTATTTTCAAAAACCCTTGCAAAACAACAAATATTATGTTAACATATAGATGCTAACAAATTGATAACAGGATTGGCTGCAAATTCATCCGTATCGGTTAAGTTTGGAGCTTGCTTTCGGGGCTGTTTATCGTATGTAGCTCTGTTTTTTTGCCGGTTTTTAAGTTTTTAAGCAAAATCTATTGAAAATTGTCGAAAATAATGCTATAATATATGATAAAGTGATTTTGACTATTTTTGGATAAGGGTTGAGTTATAATGCACGAAGGGCACAGAAAGCGTAAAAAAGAATGGATTGCTGAACACGGCTTTGATTCTCTCAGACCTCATGAATTGCTTGAAGTTATGCTTTATTATGCTATTCCGAGAATTGATACTAATGAGATTGCGCATACTCTGATTGACCGTTTCGGCGGTCTGTCGGGTGTTGTTGAAGCATCTGTTAAAGAACTTTGCGAAGTTAAGGGCATTGGTCCTTCAGCGGCTGTTTATCTGAAAATGTTTCCGTCGTTTATGAGAACCTACGGCATTGAGAAAGCCGGAAGAAATATCAGCATTAGGGATAATGAATCGCTTAAAAAATATCTTCTTTCTTTGTTTAAGGGCAAGGTCGGCGAACATTTTTACTGCATATCCGTAAGCAATACGCAAAAGGTTGCGGCAACAAGGCTTATCGCTTCCGGAACTGTTGATAAGGTGGAAGTACCGCTTGCGAGTTTGCTGAAGATTGTGGTTGAAATCAATGCAAGCAGTGTTATAATTGCGCATAATCATCCGTACGGGTCATTTTCGTTTTCTCATGCCGACAGCATATACACCATAAAGGCTAAAGATGCACTTGAATTAGTTGGCATAAAATTTATCGACCATTACCTTGTATGCGAAAATGAATGTTTAAGCTATTTGAACGGAATTATATAATTTCCGTAATTTCGTCATATAAATTACAGAGGTGATTTGTATGGCAAGAATTTCCGATATGCGTCAGAAGGAAGTTATAAATATCTACGACGGCCGGCGCTTCGGCTTTGTGTGCGATGTTGAGTTTTCGATTGAAACCGGAAGGATTGAAGCACTCGTTGTCCCTTCCGAAACAAAACTTCTCGGACTCGTCGGTAAAAGCAGCGGTGTTTCGATTCCGTGGGAGGCTATCAAAAAAATCGGAGACGATATTATACTTGTTGACTTTGGGTGAGGCTATGCTTGCGCTTGTTGCAATTAATGCCAAATACTGCCACACCTCGCTTTCGGTGAGGTCGCTGGCGTCATATATAAAAAGCCGCGGCGAAGATGCGGCGGTGTTTGAATTCACGATTAACGATTCCGTTTCCAATATCATCAAAAAGCTTGCGATGTCGGGTGCCGGCGTGTTCGCTTTTTCGTGCTATATCTGGAATATCGCTGTTGTTAAAAGAATTGCGGTTGATTTGAAAATCATTCTGCCTCAGGCGAAAATCTGGCTGGGCGGTCCGGAGGTTTCGTTTGACCCCGAAAGCTACTCATTTGCCAATAAAATTTTCTGCGGCGAGGGTGAGCGCGCTTTCCTTTCCGAACTTAAATCGGACAGCGGCAGGGTGGTTCGCGGCGAACCTATAGAAAATCTTGACGAGCTGCCGTTTCCGTATGACGATTTGGAGAATCTTGATAATCGTATTCTTTACTATGAAAGTTCTCGGGGCTGTCCGTATAATTGCAGTTATTGTCTTTCATCATCGTTTAAGGGGGTAAGGTTTAAAAGCCTTGATAAAGTCTTTTCGGACCTCAAACGCTTTGATGATGCCAATGTCCGCCTTGTGAAATTCGTTGACAGAACCTTCAATGCGGACAAAAAAAGAGCGAACCGCATTTTGGAATTTATCCTTAATGAATGTAAAAACACTTCGTTTCACTTTGAAATAGAGGGTGAGCTTTTGGATGATGAGCAGATTGAACTGCTTGAAAAATTTCCGAAAGGCAAGGTTCAGCTTGAAATCGGTGTTCAGAGCACCGACAGGCGGACTCTTGAGGCGGTGAGACGGTATTCGGATACGGATAAGCTTCTGGACATAATCGGGCAGCTTTCAAAAAGGGATAATGTTCATATACATACCGACCTTATCGCAGGGCTGCCGTATGAAACATATGAGAGGTTCAAAAAGTCTTTTGATGATTTGTTTGAAAGAAAGCCGCATTGTATTCAGCTTGGATTTCTGAAGCTTCTTAAAGGCTCAAAAATGCGTGAGGACGCAGAAAAATGGAACTATAAATTTTCCGCGGCGGCGCCGTACACCGTGTATTCAAACGATTTTTTAAGTTTTGCCGAGGTAAAGAGGCTCGAATCTATTGAATATCTTGTGGATAAACTTTATAATTCGGGCTGCTTTGAGCTTTCGGTTTCGGAGGCGGCGGCAGCTTACGGCTCGGCGTTCTCATTTTTTGAAAAATTGAGTATTTACATGGAAGAAAGAGGACTTTATGACAGACCCCTTTCGAGAAAGTTTTTATACAGCGCGGTGTTTGAATTTTTGGGCGATTGGATTGAAACTCCGCTTAAAATCGACTGGCTTTTGGCGGAGGGCAGACCGGCTCCGGGATTCCTGGGCGGTGATACCGTTCCAAAATATTATGAGAATGAGAAATATGAGCGTGCGTGCGCTCTTTTCAATAAACATAAGAGGTGATACAGATGAACAAACAACCGAAAGTTGCGGTAATTATGGGGAGCGATTCGGATTTTCCGGCGCTTAAGGCTTGTATATCTTTTCTGAAAAAGATGGATATTGCGGCAGAGGTTTTCGTTATGTCGGCACACAGAACGCCGGACAAGGCAGCCGAATTTGCGGCTTCGGCGGACAAAAACGGATTCGATTGTTTAATAGCGGCAGCAGGCAAAGCGGCGCATCTTGCAGGTGTTTTGGCGGCGCACACGGTTATTCCGGTTATAGGCGTGCCGATTAAGGCTTCGACGCTTGACGGACTGGACGCGCTTTTATCAACCGTTCAGATGCCAAAGGGAATCCCTGTTGCGACCGTTGCGATTGACGGCGGTGACAATGCTGCTATCCTTGCGGCGCAGATTCTGGCGCTTAAGTATGATTACCTGAAAGAAAAGCTTTATGATATGAAAAAAGAAATGGCAGAAGGCGTAGAGGAAAAGAACAATAAAATCAAAGAACTTGCGGAGGAAATCAGATGAGCAATGCGTACAAAAACGCCGGGGTTGATGTTACAGCCGGCTACGAAGCAGTAAAACTTATGAAGAAGCATGTTGCAAGAACCGTAACGGACGGTGTTCTTTCGGGCATCGGCGGCTTCGGCGGACTTTTCAGACCCGACATCGCAGGAATGGAAGAACCGGTCACCGTTTCCGGAACGGACGGCGTAGGAACCAAGCTTAAAATCGCATTTCTGACGGACAGGCACAATACCGTCGGGCAGGACTGTGTTGCGATGTGTGTGAATGACATTGTGTGCGCCGGTGCGGCTCCGATGTTTTTTCTTGATTACCTTGCGGTGGGCAAAAATGTTCCCGAAAAAATTGCGGATATAGTTTCGGGCGTGGCGGACGGCTGTGTGCTTTCCGGCTGTGCGCTCATAGGCGGCGAAACGGCGGAAATGCCCGGCTTTTACCCCGAAGATGAATATGACCTTGCGGGCTTTGCGGTGGGTATTGCGGACCGTAAAAATATTATTGACGGAAAAAGCGTAAAACCCGGTGACACGCTCATCGGTATTGCTTCGTCCGGTGTTCACAGCAACGGTTTTTCGCTTGTGCGCTCGGTTTTCGGACTGAACGGCACCGACGCAAAGGAAAAACTCGGAAAGCATTATGATGAACTTGGCTGCACACTCGGAGAAGAACTTATAAAGCCTACAAAAATTTATGTTAAGCCCGTTCTTGACCTTATAAAAAAGGTGAGCGTGAAGGCGATTTCTCACATAACCGGCGGCGGATTCATTGAGAATATTCCGAGAATGCTGCCGGAGGACACTCATGCGGAGATCATTAAAAATTCGTATCCGATTCTGCCGATATTCAATCTTATGAGGAATTTGGCGGATATTCCGGAGCGTGATATGTACAACACCTTTAACATGGGAATCGGCATGGTTATTGCGGTTTCACCCTCAGAGGCGAGTGCGGCGGTTGAAATTCTCAGGGAAAACGGCGAGGATGCATATGTTATCGGATCGGTGAAGCCGGGTGCCGGGGAAGTTGAGATTATATGAAAAATATAGCTGTTTTCGTTTCGGGCGGCGGAACAAATCTCGGGGCGCTGATTAAGGCGCAGAATGAAGGAATTATAAAAAGCGGCAGAATCACGCTTGTTGTTTCGTCTTCCGAAAAGGCGTACGCATTAAAGAGGGCGGAGGATGCGAAGATTGAAATTGCCGTGGTAAGCCGTAAAAATTACGGCGGCAAAGAGGAGTTTGCAAAGGCTCTTTCGGAGGTTGTTAAAAATAGGAACATCGACCTTATCGTGCTTGCCGGGTTTATGTATGTTCTGCCCGAGGATTTTTGCAGGGAGTACGGCAACCGTATCATAAATGTTCATCCGTCGCTTATTCCGGCGTTCTGCGGAGACGGTTTTTACGGTATACATGTGCACGAAAAAGTGCTTGAATATGGGGTGAAGGTTACGGGGGCGACCGTCCACTTCGTGAACGAAATCACGGACGGCGGCGCAATTATACTTCAGAAGGCGGTTGATATTTCGGAGGATGATACTCCTGAGATATTGCAGAAAAAGGTTATGGAGCAGTGCGAATGGAAGCTTCTTCCGAAAGCGGCAGAACTTTTCTGCGCCGATCGCCTCGAAATCAGGGACAGAAGGGTTATAATAAAATGAAGATACTGGATTTTCACAATCATATTTTTCCGCCCAAGATCGCCCATAAGGTGGTTGACAGACTCGGAAGGTACTATCACTACAATATGCACGGCACGGGCGAGTGCGGCAATCTTGTGAGGCTGGCGAAAGAAGCCGGGATGACAAAGGTGCTGGTTCACTCCACCGCCACAAAAATATCGCAGGTGGAAACGATAAACGATTATGTTGCCGAGCAGGTGAAGGAACAAAACGGCTTTTTTATCGGTTTCGGTACGCTCCATCAGGATTACGATAATGTTTCCGGCGAGATTGAAAGAATGAAATCTCTGGGGCTTATGGGTATCAAACTCCATCCCGACTTTCAGTGCTTTGAAACCGACTGCGACAAAATGCAGAGAATCTATGAAAAAATCGGTGATAAGTTCCCGGTTTTGATTCATGTCGGGGATGTCCATACGGATATGTCTTCCCCTAAAAGACTTGCGAGAATGGTTAAAAAATTCCCCGAGGTAACCTTCATTGCGGCGCATTTCGGCGGTTACAGCAGGTGGGAGGAATCGTACGAATACCTTTGCGGCGAAGATGTGTATTTTGACACTTCGAGTTCGCTTGATAAGCTTTCAAACGATATGGCAATGAAAATGATAAGAAAACACGGCATTGAAAAAATGCTGTACGCAAGCGATTATCCGATTATCACGCACAAGGAGTGCCTTGAGCGTTTTCGGGAGCTTCCGTTATCCGATGAGGAATTTGAGCTTGTGTTATGGAAAAATGCCGCAAAACTTCTGAATATTGAGGAGGAAAAATAATGCTCAGAATAAGAGAACTTAATGATAAAAAAATAGTTTTTCTCGGCGACTGCATAACCCATGACGGCGGTTACTGCAATTTTACAGAGGCTTATATTGTGAGGAATTTCCTTACGGAATGTAATGCAGAGTTTATAAATTTGGGGCTTAATGCCGAAACCGTTTCGGGGCTTTCCGAGGAAAAACATCCTTTTAAAAGGCCTTGCCTTAAAGACAGGCTTGACAGGATTTTGTCGGAAATCAAGCCCGATTATGTGTTTTTTATGTACGGTCTTAACGACGGCGTTTACGCAAAGTTCGATGAGGAAAGGTTTAACGCTTTTAAAAGCGGTGTCCTGGACGCTGTTGAAAAAATCAATGCCTCCGGCGCAAGAATGGTTATAATGACTCCCACCCCATTTGACAACCGCAGCTTTATGGGCGAAATGTCGGGCGATGAAGAGGAGTCGTGCAGCTATTTTATGCCTTACAGGTATTATAACGATACGCTTAAAAAATACTCGGAATGGCTCAAGACGCTTTCGGATAAGGTTTACAAGGTTATCGACATTTTCGGAAAAACCTGTGACTATATTCACGGAAGATACATGGCAAATCCGCAGTATTCCTCGGGCGACGGTATTCACCCAAACTATGTGATTCACTGGCTCATTGCCTGCGAAATTCTCAAGGCAATGCTTAATGTAACCGTTACGAGAGTGCCGAATTATGTTGAAAATCCGTCAACTAACGAGGTGTTCCTGCTGCTTTGGAAAAACAATAAAATGCTTTCCGATTCGTGGAGGGAATATATCGGGCATGATCATATCCAGAAAGCAAAGGCGCTGCCTCTTTCTGAGGCGACAGATGCCTATGCTTCCACCCGCGAAACGATTTCGGAGCTTATTCAGGCTGCGCCGAAACCCGTTGAGGTTTCAAATTACCATGGGTACAAAAGATTTGATTTTAACATAAACGGCAGGGAATGTATCCTGATTGAACCGAAAACCCCTAAGGGCGGTGGAGAATGGATTTGGAGAACCGAGTTTTTCGGGGCGTTCGATTATGCCGACCGTGCGCTGCTTGAACAGGGCTATTATGTCGGATATTGCAGGCTTTCCGATATGTACGGCTGTCCGTACGCCGTTAAAAAAATGGAAAAATTCAGGCAGTTTCTGGCGTTCAAGTTCAAGCTTAACGAAAAGCCCGTTCTGTTCGGCTTCAGCCGCGGCGGTCTTTATGCCGTAAACTATGCGCTTAAGTATCACTATAATGTTTCGGCGCTTTATCTTGACGCACCCGTTCTGGATCTTAAATCATGGCCGTACAAAAACAATAAAAGAGAGTGGAACGAGGCTCTCGACGCATACGGAATGACGGAAAAGGAAATGCTTGAATTTAAGGGCAATCCTCTCGATAATGCCGAAAAACTGGCCGAATGCGGTGTTCCGCTGCTCTTGGTTGCGGGGGATTCCGATGATGTTGTGCCCTATAGTGAAAACGGTGAGCCGTTCGTAAAACGCTTTAAAGCAGCCGGCGGCAGTGCGGAGGTTATTATAAAACCCGGGTGCGGTCATCATCCGCACAGTCTGGAAAATCCGCAGCCTATCGTGGATTTCGTAGAGAAATATCTGTAGATTTGAGGTTATCAGTATGGTCTTTTCCAGCCTGACATTTTTGTATATTTTTCTGCCGCTGTGCCTGATTGCGTATTTTATAATAACCAATCTGACATATAAAAACATAGTGCTTGTCATATTTTCACTGTTTTTCTATGCGTGGGGCGAGCCGAAATATGTGTTTCTGATGATTGCTTCGGCGGCGGTAAACTATTTTGCCGGACTGCTCCTCGGAAAATTTGAGGATAAAAAGAAGAGAAAGATAATTCTTTCCGCCACCGCCGTGCTTAATCTCGGCGCACTGGTGTTTTTTAAGTATACCGGTTTTATACTGCAAAATATAGGCCTCGGTTCGGTTGAGTTCAGTATTGCGCTGCCTATCGGTATCAGTTTTTACACCTTTCAGGCGCTTTCTTATGTTGTCGATGTGTATCGCGGAGAGGTTCCGCCGCAGAAAAGCTTTTACAAGCTGCTGCTTTACATTGTGCTGTTTCCTCAGCTTATCGCCGGCCCGATTGTAAGATACGAGGATGTCGAGCGTGAAATTTCTGACAGAAAATCAACCTTTGACGGCATAAGCTCCGGTATTACCCGTTTCTGCGTCGGTCTGGGCAAAAAGGTGCTTATCGCTAACCAGTGCGGTGAAATTATCGGTAAGATTTTCGATTCGAGGGTGGCTGATACAACCGTTTTCGGAACCTGGCTCGGAATGTTCCTTTTTGCGCTCCAGATTTTCTTTGATTTTTCGGGATATTCCGATATGGCAATCGGTCTCGGCAGGGTTTTTGGTTTTAATTATAAGGAAAACTTTAATTATCCGTATATCTCGAAGTCTGCAACGGAATTCTGGCGGAGGTGGCATATGTCCCTCGGCAGCTTTTTTCGGGATTATGTTTACATTCCCCTCGGCGGAAACCGCCGCCACAGGCTTTTTAACATATTTGCCGTGTGGTTTTTAACTGGTCTTTGGCATGGCGCTTCGTGGAACTTTATACTTTGGGGCCTTATGTACGGCGTGCTGATAAGCGCCGAGAAGGCTCTCAAAAAGCCTCTCGAAAGGCTGCCTAAGTACCTTGCGCCGCTTTCCTATGTCTATATGTTTTTCATCACGGTTATAGGGTGGACGGTGTTCTACTTTACGGATATGAAGTCCCTCGGCTCGGCGCTTGCGGCGATGTTCGGTATCGGGAACATCAGCTTTACAAACTTTTTTGTGAACGATTTGTTCCTGAAAAACATTTATATAATCGTTATCGGTGTATTTTTGTGTCTGCCGGTTCTCGAGAACCTGTTTTCAAAACTCCGTCAAAAAAATGCTTATGTTTCGGGAACAGTTGAAATCGTGTTTAACATAACGGTGATTTTTGTTTCTACCGTTATTCTTGAGGGCAGCACTTACAACCCGTTTTTGTATTTCAGATTTTAGTTCGGAGTTCGCTTATGAAAAAAATCAACACAATCATAATTGCGGCGCTGCTTTTGTGCTTTGCGGTGCTTAATATGTTCAAAATGGGCAGCGCAACTTATTCGGAAAGAGAACAGCGTGAGCTTGCGGCGTTTCCGGAGTTCAGCTTCGCTTCGCTTACCGACGGCAGCTATTTTTCGGGAATAGAGGCATTTGTTTCCGATCATTTTTATAACCGCGATGCGCTTATTGATATGAACGGTGCAATCGGTACGGCTATTTCCGATAATCCGGTAAAGAATGCTGCGCAGACAAAGGATGGCGTTAATACCTCCGTTGTTAAATTCGACCTCACCTCAAACCCGGTCGTAAGGTCGGGCGACAGGCTGTTTTTCGTATTTGAAGGCCGTGAGGATTCGATTAAGAATTACACTTCCGCTGTGAATAAAATTTCCGAAAAATTCGGCGCTGAAACGAATGTTTCCGTAATGCTCGTGCCTACGGTCTGGGAGTTTTTCGATGGTGCGGCAAAGAAATTCGGTGTTGAACCACAGGGTAAGATGATCAGGCTTGCACAAAGCGAACTTAATAAAAATCTTAAGTTTATTGATGTTTCCGATAACCTCGAAAAGCACAAAAGCGAATATATTTATTTCAAAAGCGATCACCACTGGACTGCCCTCGGCGCATATTACGGCTACGAAAAGTACGCTGAGGAAGCGGGAATTGAAAAGGTTAAGTGCGATATATATCCGTCGTCTATTTTTCACGGCAGCTTTATAAACTATATAAACGACCCGTCAATTTTAGAGATTTCGGATGTTTTGTATCTTTATAATATCAAATCGCCCAACTGGTGTCACGGAAGCCTTTCC
Source organism: uncultured Clostridia bacterium (assembly GCA_934464705.1). Lineage (GTDB taxonomy): Bacteria > Bacillota > Clostridia > HGM11514 > HGM11514 > CAKSKB01. The sequence continues at coordinate 112,767 of CAKSKB010000005.1, read as the reverse complement.
CACGCCGAAGACGCTGTCCAGATGGGCAGTATGTATTGCTACGATAAGCTTGGCTATACCCGTATTTTCGGCGGAGATACCGGTTATATAAGGGTCGAAACAACCCATACAACCGGGCGGCGGCTTATGGTTATTAAGGATTCATATGCCAATGCGCTTGTTCCGTACCTCACAGAGTACTATGACCGAATTATTATGGTCGACCCGAGGTACATTGAGGATGATGTCGGTAAGCTTTCCGAGGAAGAGGGCATTACCGATGTGCTTTTTGTAAACAACACAGAAACGATATCGGATGACGCTTTTATAGCAAAATTACAGGAAATGGCGGTCAGGTAAAATGACTAAGGAAAACAATGCGATGCTTAAAATGCTGCTTTGCGCCTGCCTTTGGAGCATTGCCGGAATTATAATAAAAATGGTCGACATGAATTCCTTTGCTATTGCCGGATTTCGCAGTCTTTTTGCGGCTGCGGCGGTAGGGGTTTTCATGGCGGTAACCAAAAACCGGATTGTTATAAGCAAAAAAACCGTTATAGGTGCGGTTTTTCTCTGCGCCACATTCATGGCGTTTGTTACGGCGAATAAGCTGACAACCGCCGCAAACGCTATAGTTTTGCAGTTTACGGCGCCGATTTTCGTTATGATTATCGAAGCGCTTGCCGCACATAAAAAACCGAAAGTGTTTGATGCTCTGACCGTGCTTGTTACGCTGGGCGGAATATCGCTGTTCTTTCTCGACAGTTTGGGCAGCGGCAGAAGCATAGGCGATATTATTGCCGTTTTTGCAGGGCTTTTCCTCGGACTTTTCTTCTTTATTGTCGGAGAATCGCAGGGTGACGAGAAAATCAGCGGTATACTTTTCGGGCAGCTTTTAACTGCTGTTATCGGTATTCCGTTTGTGTTTTTCACGGAAAACACAGTCAATGCGCAAAGCATTTTGTGGATTGCGGTTTTGGGCGTCTTTCAGCTCGGAATCCCGTACATACTGCTTTCGGAGGCTTCAAAATACTGTCCTCCGCTTGCGTGCTCGCTTATTTCGGTTGCGGAACCCCTCTTAAATCCTGTGTGGGTGGCGGTGTTTTACGGCGAAATCCCCGGAATTGCAGCGCTTGCTGGCGGTGTGATTGTTATTGCCGCCGTTACGCTTTGGTGTATTTTTAAGGATAGGTTTAAATAATATGAAAGAACTGTTTGTTGAAAAAAAGAAAATAAGACTTGCTTCCTTTTGCTCCTTTTTTTCGTGGACGATGCTTGTCGTTTCGGTCCTTGGGCTGATTTTTGCAAAGGACAGCCTGAAGGCGGTGTTCGCCGGTACGCTTATTGCCGCGGGAATTGTGATGTTTAGGGGTATGAAGGTTCTTAGAAACGACTGCCGCTGTCCCGGCTGCGGTGCAGGTGCGATGGGCAATGCGCGCGACCGTGAATATATAGCTCTGCTTTCTTCTAAAAAGGACATGGTTGTATGCCCGGTATGCAAAAAGAAAATCAGGATAAAGTAGGTTCGGATAACTAAAATCAGGTTAAGGTAGGTGCGGACAAATGAATCCGATAGGTCATTTTAGAACAATTACAAAACACCGCCATATGGTTATCCGTCACTGCTTTAAGGCAGGGATACCTCTTCGGGGGCTGCTTCATGACCTCTCAAAGTACAGCCCGACAGAGTTTATTCCGGGCGCAAGGTTCTATACCGGTACGAAAAGCCCCAATGAGGGTGAGCGTGACGCTTACGGCTATTCCCGTGCGTGGCTCCACCACAAGGGCAGAAACCGGCATCATTTTGAATACTGGAATGATTACAATAAAATCGAAAAACGGGTTATGCCGGTCAGAATGCCTCTTAAATTTGCGGTTGAAATGTTTTGCGACCGTGTTGCGGCAAGCAAAATTTATCAGGGTGAAAATTATACCGAAGCTCATCCGCTGCAGTACTATTCGCATGCGAAAACGCAGCGCTTTATTCACCCCGAAACCGCAACTTTTCTCGAAAGTCTGCTGGTTATGCTTTCGGAAAAGGGTGAGGACGAAACATTCCGCTATATTAAAAATCTGGTAAAAACAAAAAAAGATTATTAACATTTTGTTCATAAATCCTTCATATTTTCCGGTTATAATTATAATCAGGAGGTAGTTATTATGAAGAAAAAATCAGGTTATAAAATTCTTGCGGCGGTGCTGGTGGTTTGCTCGTTCGCAATGGCGGTTGCCGGCGGGTTCGCATTCGGCGCCGTATACGGTTCAAAAACCGGTACCGTGCAGACAAAACTTGCCGATATACCGACCGTAAACACTTCGCTTTCGGCATATTCGACATATTCTGTTGCAGGCGTTGCCGAAAAGGCAGCAGACAGCGTTGTTGAAATTGTGACGGAGTCTGTTAAAACCGGCAGTTTTATGGGACAGTACATAACAGAAGGCGCCGGCAGCGGCGTTATCATGACGGTTGACGGCTACATCGTAACAAACAACCATGTTATTGACGGCGCAAGCAAAATTACGGTTACGCTGAGAAACGGCGAACAGTATGACGCAAAACTTATAGGAACCGACAAAAATACCGACCTTGCGGTCATAAAAATCGAAGCTGACGGGCTTTCGGCAGCAACCTTCGGTAATTCCGACTCCCTGGTTGTGGGTGAAACGGCGGTTGCTATCGGCAACCCCCTCGGACAGCTCGGCGGTACCGTGACAGACGGTATCATCAGTGCTCTTGACCGCGAAATCGAAATCGACGGTCAGGTTATGACGCTTCTTCAGACCAATGCTACAATCAATCCCGGTAACTCGGGCGGCGGCCTTTTTAACAGCAGGGCGGAACTTGTTGGTATAGTAAACGCCAAATCTTCGGGAAACGATGTCGAGGGGCTCGGGTTTGCAATCCCCGTTAACACCGTTCAGCCGATTGTTAAAGATATCATGGAGTACGGTTATGTCCGCGGCAGAATTTCAACCGGTATGAGTTATATTGATGTAAACAATTCCGCCGCTGCGTGGATGTATCAGGTCAGGTATACGGGCGTGTATATAAATGATGTACAAAGCGGCTCAAATGCCGAGAGTGCAGGTCTGAAATCCGGCGACCTTGTGCTTTCGGTTGACGGCACGAAGGTTTCGTCGTCAAACGACATTAAAAATATAATTCAGAAGAAGAAAATCGGCGATAAGGTTACCTATGTTGTGTTCAGAAACAACACTCAGGTAACTGCGGAGTTCGCTCTTTCGGAGTATTCGCCCAAGTAATTTTCGCCGCACGGGGTGGTATTTATGAGGAAGTTTATTAAACGCGCGGTTCTTTTCGGGGTTCTTGCCGTCTTTGCGGTGTGGGGAATTTCAATCCTGAAATGCGAAATTCTGACTGCTTCTCACGCAAGCGAGTTCGAGGATGAGTATATCCAGGAGGATATTGTGGTTCCGGCAGACAGCATTAAGATACTTTTCTACAGCGATGAGTATGCCCGCGTTTATTATGAGTGCGGTTCAAGTGCGGATATTATCGATTTCAGATACAGGGAGGGCATGTGGCATTTCATGCGCCGCCTTTCAATCAAAGACGAAGGGGACAGCCGCCCCAAGCGTTTTGTTTGGCCGTATCTTTGGTATTATCTTATGTAGATTTGAATTTTTTTGAAAAAATTTTTCAAAAATGCTTGCATTTTTCTCTTAAGTGTGATATAATCTTATAGAATTACGGGCAGTCCTCTGTCGCGCTCGCTGCGGCATGAATGTCTTTGGAGAAAGGAGGACGCAACTCATGGATATCGTTAAGGCAATTACTGCTGAACAGATCAGAACCGATTTGCCTGAGGTTTTAATCGGTGATACCGTTAAGGTTTACATTAAAATCAAGGAAGGTTCCAAGGAAAGAATCCAGATGTTTGAGGGTACCGTTATTGCTAAAAAGCACGGCGGAATCCAGGAAACATTTAAGGTAAGAAGAGTTTCCTACGGTGTTGGTGTTGAAAAGACATTCCCGATGAACTCGCCCCTTATCGACAGAATCGAAATCGTTCGTCACGGTAAGGTTAGACGCGCTAAGCTCTATTACCTCAGAGATCGCGTTGGTAAGGCAGCTAAGGTTAAAGAAAGAATATAACTGAGATAAATGAGGCGGCTTACGGCGGCCTCGTTTGCTTTTTTGGAGGTTTGTCCTATGTTTGCAATTCAGAACAAGGTTTTAAAAGAAGTTGTTGACTGGATTATGGTTATCGTTATTGCCGTGCTGGCGGCATTTGTAATCAGAAAGTTCCTGTTTACCATGGTTTTGGTTGACGGTCATTCTATGGATTACACCCTTGCCGACGGCGACAGGCTCTGCGTTGTCAAGCTTAACTATAAGCCCGATAACGGCGATATTATTGTGTTTGACCCGTACGGTGACCCTTCAAGGCCGTACATTAAGAGGGTGATAGCTCTTTCCGGGCAGACTGTTTTTGTCGACGAGGACGGTACTGTTTTCGTTGACGGCGAGGCACTTAAAGAGGATTATACAGGCTCGGTTTCAAACCATGGCATAAGCTTTGCGGCGGACGCTGCCGGAAAACCTGTGCGCTCCGATGAACCGGAAAATATCAGTCAGTGGATTATCCCCACAAAGGATAACCCGTACAAGGTGCCGGAAGGGTATATTTTCGTTATGGGTGATAACCGTGCGAACAGCCGTGACAGCCGTGATATAGGTCCGGTAAACAAAAAGGATATTGTCGGTGAGGCGGTGTTCAGAGTTTATCCGTTCAAAACATTCGGGCTTCTGAAATAGGTGATCGTATGAGTATACAGTGGTTTCCGGGTCATATGACCAAAACAAGGAGAAATATCGAGCAGGACATAAAGCTGGTTGACGCTGTCATTGAACTTTTGGACGCGCGTATTCCGCTTGCGTCGAGGAATCCCGATATTGATATGCTTACGCGCGGAAAGCCGAGGGTTACCGTGCTCAATAAGGCCGATATGGCGGACGGCGCAAGAACCGACGAGTGGGTTAAGTATTTTTCCGAAAACGGTGTGAAGGTTTGCGTTACGGACTGTCAGAGCGGCAGAGGAACCGCCGCTGTTTTGGGGGCGGTCAGAGATGTGCTCGCAGAAAAGATTAGGGCGAATGAGCAGCGCGGCATAAAAAAAAGCATCAGGCTGATGATTGTCGGAGTGCCGAATGTCGGCAAATCATCGTTTATTAATAAGATTTCGGGGAAATCAAGCACCAAGGTCGGTGATAAACCCGGAGTAACAAGAGGAAAACAGTGGATTCGCCTTGGTTCAGGCTATGAACTTTTGGACACTCCGGGGATTTTGTGGCCCAAATTTGAGGATGAGAGCGTGGGGCTCCGCCTTGCGTTTACTGGGGCAATCAAGGATGAAATTGTTGACCCCGAGGAGCTTGCGTGCAGCCTTATCGGTACGCTCCGTGCCGGGGGATATGAGAAGAATCTTTGCGAGCGATATAAGCTTCCCGAGTTTTCGGGCGAGATAACAACTTATGAAATATTGGAACTTATCGGGAAAAACAGGGGGTTTTTGCGCAGCGGAGGCGTTATAGATACCGAGCGTGCGGCTAAAATTCTTCTTGATGAGTTCAGGGGCTGCAGGCTTGGGAAAATTACTCTCGAAAGGGCTGAATAACATGACATATTCATTCAATATGGCAGCGGCGGAATGTATTTTGCACGAAAGCGGCTTTTTACTCGTTGCAGGTGTTGACGAAGCGGGGAGAGGTCCCCTTGCCGGTCCTGTTTTTGCTGCGGCGGTTATTATGAGTGAGGATAAATATATTCCCGATATTAAGGATTCTAAAAAGCTGAGCGAAAAAAAGCGGGAAAAGGTTTTTGACTACATAATCGAAAATGCCGATTACTACGCAATCGCTTCGGTTGACGAGCGTGAAATCGATGAAATCAATATATTAAATGCCACTCACAAAGCTATGAATATGGCGGTGGATTCACTTGCGGTTAAGCCGGATTTTGTGCTCATTGACGGCAACAGTATTAAAAACATGACGGTTCCTCACGAAACGGTTATTAAGGGTGACGCAAAGGTTTACTGTATTGCGGCGGCGTCAATTCTGGCGAAGGTCAGCCGTGACAGGTATATTGCGGAACTTTCGGCGAAATATCCCGAATACGGCTTTGACAAACACAAAGGCTACGGTACGGCGCAGCACATCGATGCGATTAAAAAGTACGGGCCGTGCCCCATTCACAGAAAAAGCTTTCTTAAAAAAATATTGGGTGAAAACTTATGAAAAGCGAAAATAAATCCGTCGGAGATTTCGGCGAAACTTCGGCGTGCACTTATCTTAAACACCGCGGATATAAAATCCTCGAACGGAATTACCGAAACCGCGGCGGCGAAATCGATATTATTGCCGAAAAGGGCAGTTATGTTGTCTTCGTCGAGGTGAAAACCAGAAATTCAGAGGATTTCGGCGCACCTTCCGAGGCGGTAAACGCAGTGAAACAGCAAAAAATTGCGAATACTGCTATGGCTTACATTATGCAGCATCGCCCCGATAACGATTTCAGATTCGATGTTATCGAGGTCATGTATAAAAAATCCGTTTTCGGCGGTTTTAAAACGGTCAAGGTCAATCATATCGAAAATGCGTTTGGGGTGTAAATATGCTTGTTTTTGATTCTCACTGCGACACGCTTTACAGAATGGTTTACGAAAATCTTGATTTTTCTTCCGAAAAGCTGAATATAAACAAAAGAAACCTGCATGACGGAGTGCAGGTTTTTGCTGCATTTTCAGACCCTCAATTTGCCGACCCTATGGCTGAGGTGCGCAAAATGGCAGCAAAGTTCAGGGAAATTGATTTAGGCAAAACCGTCGGGATTTTAGCGCTTGAGGGCGGCGACCCGATAAAATCTATTGAGGATGTTCATGCTGTCCGCAGCCTTGGAATAAGATTTGTTACGCTTACATGGAATTTCGGCAATCTTATTGCCTCCGGAAACGCAGACAGCGATGACCTCGGGCTTTCGGATTTCGGAAAATGCGTTCTGGCGGAATTTGAAACTTTGGGCATTGTTCCCGATGTTTCCCATGCATCGGAGAAAACATTTTGGAATGTGGCAGAGGTTTATAAAAAGCCTTTTATCGCAAGCCATTCAAACTCAAAAGCCGTGTGCCCGCACCGCCGCAATTTGACGGATGAGCAGTTTCTGCATATTAAAAATACGGGAGGTATGGTCGGGATTAACTTCTATCTGCCCTTTTTATCCGAAGATAATTCCGCAGATGTAAGTACAATTGTGAAACATATCGAGCACTTTCTTTCATTGGGCGGTGAAAGAGCAGTCGGTATAGGTTCGGACTTCGACGGAATCGATTCCTATCCCGAAAACTTAGAAAACGGCGGAAAATACTATGTTCTTGCCGATGAGCTGTTAAGACTAAATTACCCCGAAAAATTGGTTTCCGCTATTTTTTATGAAAACTATATAACTTTTGTCAAAAACAATTTATGAATTTTTATAATATTAAACTTGCAAAAATTTCGATTTTGTATTACAATATAAGTATATACTTTTTATTAAATTTATTGTGAGGACGATTTAAATGGAAATTTTAATATCTAAAAAAATCAGTACAATAAATCCTTCGCCGACGCTGTCGATTGACGAAAAGGTTAAGACTTTAAAAGCAGCCGGCGAAAATGTTATCGGATTCGGTGCCGGTCAGCCTGATTTTGACACCCCCGATTATGTTAAGGAAGCCGCAATAAAGGCGATTCGTGACGGCTTCACAAAATACACTCCGGCTTCGGGTACGCCGGAGCTTAAAAAGGCAATCTGCAAAAAGCTTGAACGAGATAACGGTCTTTCCTATAAGCCGAGCCAGATTGTTGTCAGCAACGGTGCAAAACAGGCTTTGGTAAATGCCTTTTCCGCAATCTGCAACCCCGGTGACGAGGTTCTTATTCCGGCGCCTTACTGGGTGAGCTATCCGGAAATGATTAAGCTTGCGGACGGAACTCCCGTTGTTGTGCCCGGCTCAAACGGGTTTAAGGTTACTGTTTCCGACCTTGAGGCGGCGCTCACGGAAAATACAAAGGCTTTTATTCTGAACAGCCCCAATAATCCGACCGGGCTTATATATACCGAAGATGAAATCCGCGCGCTTGCAGAGTTCGCTGTTCGCCGGGGACTTTATGTTATATCGGATGAGATTTACGAAAAACTCATCTATGACGGCGAAAAGCACATAAGCATTGCGTCCTTCGGCGATGAAATAAAGAAAAGAACAATTATTGTGAACGGTCTTTCAAAGAGCCATTCCATGACCGGCTGGAGAATCGGTTTTACCGCAGCGGACGAAAAAATAACAAAGGCAATGTCCAATATGCAGAGCCATGCTTCCTCAAATCCCAACTCAATTGCTCAGATGGCGGCTTTGGCAGCATATGAAGGAAATGACGATTTTACAAAAATGATGTGCGTTGAGTTCCTGAAGCGCCGCAATTATATGGTTGAAAAAATTAACTCAATTGACGGCGTTTCGGCTGATATGCCTAACGGCGCGTTCTATGTTATGATGGATATATCAAAGCTTTTCGGCAAGGACTTTTACGGCAAAGTTATAACGAACTCCGACGAGTTCTGCGAAAAACTTCTTGAGGTCGCAAAAGTCGGGCTTGTCCCCGGAAGCGGCTTCGCTGCGGAAGGCTACACGAGACTTTCGTATGCAACCTCCATGGAAAACATCGTGGAGGGTCTTGACAGAATAGAAAAATTTATTAAACACGAATTTTAATTTTTTTGAGGTGAATGCTTTGAGAAATACCTATGAAACCCCGCTTAATTCAAGATATGCGAGCGACGAGATGAAGTACATTTTCTCCCCCGACAAAAAGTTCAAAACATGGCGCAGGCTGTGGATTGCGCTTGCAAAGGCAGAAAATGCGCTGGGGCTCCCGGTAACAAAAGAGCAGATTGAGGAGCTGGAGGCACATGCCGAGGACATCAATTACAGCGTTGCCGAAGCAAGGGAAAAGGAAGTAAGGCATGATGTTATGTCACATGTTTACGCCTACGGTGTGCAGTGCCCCAAAGCGGCAGGTATAATTCACCTGGGCGCAACCTCTTGCTATGTCGGTGACAATACCGATATTATCGTTATGAGAGAAGGGCTTATGCTTATCCGCAGAAAACTCGTCAGCGTTATGGCGCTGCTTGCCGATTTTGCGAAAAAATACAAAAGCATGCCTACTCTCGGGTTTACGCACTTCCAGCCGGCGCAGCTCACAACCGTCGGAAAACGCGCATCGCTCTGGCTTCACGAGCTGTATCTTGACTATCAGGATCTGGAATATCTTATTTCAAGCCTTAAGCTTTTGGGGTCGAAGGGAACTACGGGAACCCAGGCAAGCTTTGTTGAACTTTTTGAGGGCGACAGCGAAAAAATCCGAAAAATGGAGCAGATGATTGCGGAAAATATGGGATTTGAGGATGTGTACCCGGTTTCCGGGCAAACATATTCGAGAAAAATCGATAGCCGTATTCTCGGCGTGCTAAGCGGTATTGCGCAGAGTGCGCACAAGTTTGCAACGGATTTGAGACTTCTTCAGAATCTTAAAGAAATCGAAGAACCGTTTGAGAAGAATCAGATCGGTTCCTCCGCAATGGCTTACAAGCGCAATCCAATGCGCAGCGAACGCATTTGCTCGCTTGCGAGATATGTAATGGCAGACGCACTGAATCCGTGCATGACGGCGTCGGTTCAGTGGTTTGAAAGAACTCTCGATGATTCGGCAAACAAGAGGATTTCAATGGCGGAGGGATTTTTGGCAACCGACGCAATCCTCAATATATATATGAATGTTGCGGAGGGCATGGTGGTTTACGATAAGGTTATCGCAGCGAGGGTAAAAAGCGAACTGCCGTTCATGGCAACCGAAAACATCATGATGGACGCCGTTAAAAGGGGCGGAAACCGCCAGGAACTTCATGAGAGAATAAGACGGCATTCAATGGCTGCTGCCGCAAAGGTTAAGATTGAGGGCGAAAAGAATGACCTTATCGAGCGAATTGCCGATGATGATATGTTCGGGCTTTCTGTTGAGGAACTGAACGCTATTTTGGACGCAAAAAACTTTATCGGCAGAAGCGCAGAGCAGGTTGATGAATTTGTGGACGGATTTATCGCTCCCGTGCTTGAAAAGTATAAAGATGAAATCGGCTTTGACGCCGAACTGAAGGTGTGATATCATGATTGAAAACTTGAAAATAAGCGTTATAGGCGCCGGAAATATGGCGACCGCAATAGTTAGGGGTATGGCTTCCGCCGTAAACCCGAGGCATATAACCGTGAGCGATTTGGATAATGAAAAGCTTGAAAAAATTGCGGAAATCGGCGTTAATACTGTGATAGACAACAGGGAAGCCGCAGAAAATGCCGATGTTGTTATTTTAGCTGTCAAGCCGAACATATACCCGGTTGTGCTGAAGGAACTGTCGGATTTTTCGGATAAGCTTTACATCACAATTGCCCCCGGTCTTTCGATAAAATTCGTTTCGGATTTTTTCGGCGGCGGTGCAAGAATTATAAGAACCATGCCCAACATGCCTGCTCAGATTAACAGCGGTATGACGGTTTTTTGTCATAATTCCGATGTTTCGGGTGAAGATATTGAGATTGCGGAGGAAATCCTTTCCTGTTTCGGCTATGCTATGGAACTTGATGAAAAGCTTCTCGATGCAGCGGTAGCCGTTAATGGAAGCGGCCCGGCGTATGTATTTATGATGATTGAAGCAATGGCTGACGCTGCCGTTAAGCTTGGCATCCCGAGAGATAAGGCTTATATTCTCGCTGCGCACACAGTTGCGGGTTCTTCCGAAATGGTGCTTGAAACAAAAAAACATCCCGGAGAGCTTAAAGATATGGTCTGCTCGCCCGGCGGAACAACAATTGACGCAGTTGAAGCGCTGGAGCAGCACGGTTTCCGTGCGGCACTTATGGACGCAATGACAAGATGTGCCGAAAAATCAAAGCAGCTTGGCAAATAGCTTGTCTTAAAATTCCCGTTTCCTTCATATAATATATTGAAGGGACGGGGATTTTTGTGTTTAAAAGAATTTTAAGGTTTATGTATTCTCATTTCTGCGAAAATAAAATTTTGTATTTTTTGTCGGTCGGTGCGGCAATTTTCGGGATTCTGCTCGGTATTGCCGGCGGAAAAAACTTTTCCGACAGCGATTACCTGACTGCATTTTTCGGCGGTCTTTCCGATGTTTCAAAATCAGCGCTCTGGCTTCGGGCGTTCGGGTCGGCGCTTCTTATATCGTCTCTCGCCGCAATTTTCGGGCTGTCACCGATAGGATTTGCGGCACTGCCGATAATCGATGCCTACCGAGGTTTCGCATTTGGCTTTTCCGCAGCCGCATTCTATAGCGTCTACGGGTTTAAATCTGTGGTTTTTATACTTCTGGCGCTCGTTATTCCGGCACTGCTTTGGATGCCGCCGTTGGTTTTTGCTTCCGTGAATTCTATAAGGTCATCGCTTTCCATGCTCAAAATCTGCCGCAGGCGGACCTCTCCGGAATTTTCCTGTGACGCTAAATTTATGCTTATTTCATGTGCTGTTATGTTCTTATTTATGCTGATTTCAAGACTTGCCGAAATATACATCGTGCCGCCGATTCTAAATGTTGTTTCCGGTCTGTATATGTAAACACAATATGTATGACACGAAAAATGTTGCACGAAAAACAGCAGTAATTTTTGTGTAACATTTTTGTAAAAAACACTGTACAAATCACCGATTTTGGAGTAAAATAATATTTATGCGAAATATTATGTAAATTAGGGGATTTGAAAAATGACAGCTTACATATCAGAATTTGAAGAATACCTCATGAATGAAAAAAAGGTTTCGGATAATACTCTCGAATCATATAAAAGGGATATCGGTCAGTTTGTGGGATTTCTGGAGCACGAAAGCTTTGACAGTACCCTCCTTGCAACCGGAGCGTCGGTTTCCGCTTACATAGATTACCTTAAGGCGCTCGGCAAGGCGGCTTCAACGCTCGCCAGAAACATTGCATCGGTCAGGGCGTACTATAAATTTCTGCTTCACGAAAAGCTTATTTCATATGACCCGACCGCCGAAATAAAGTCCGGAAAAATTCCGAAAAAGGAACCCGAAATTATGACCGGTGATGAAATTACGCTTCTCCTTGCTCAGCCCAAATGCGTAGACCTTAAAGGTTATCGGGACAAGGCTATGCTGGAACTTCTTTACGCAACCGGGATAAGGGTTACGGAGCTTATTTCTCTGAATGTCGATGATGTCAGCATTGAACTCGGATACATAAAATGCCGCTCCGGCGCAAAGGACAGAATTGTGCCCATTCACACTGTGGCGGCGGACGCGCTCGGAGATTATCTTCTGAACGCAAGAAAGGTCATGATTATTGACCCTTCCGAAACAGCGCTCTTTGTAAATTGCAACGGCAAACGCCTCAGTCGGCAGGGTTTCTGGAAAATAATAAAATATTATACGGCGGCCGCAGGTATAGAAAAGGATATAACTCCGCACACACTAAGACATTCTTTCGCAATGCATCTGCTTGAGAACGGTGCGGATTTGCGCTCAATTCAGGAAATGATGGGTCATTCCGATATATCTTCAACCCAGGTTTACGCAAACATGGCGAAAAAGAGAATCAAGGATGTTTACAGCCGCACGCACCCGAGAGCGCATGCTTAATAAAGGAGAACACTATGACATACTTTTTTGATTTGGACGGTACGCTTACGGATTCTCAGGAGGGAATCTTGAAGTGCGTGCGTTATGCTCTTGAAAGCAAGGGAATTACGGAAAATAATTATGAGAAGCTTAAACGGTTTATCGGTCCGCCGCTGACCAACGCCTTTATGGAAATATACGGCGTTGACGAAAAAACGGCGAATGAACTTCTGAATAAATACAGGGAGCGTTTTTCGGCTGTCGGAATGTTTGAAAACAAGCTCTACGATGGCATTTATGATATGCTTGAAAGGCTTAAATCTGAAGGGCACACCATGGCGGTTGTAACCGGAAAACCGCAGGTGTATTCCGAAAAAATTGCGAAGCATTTTGGTATTGCAAAGTTTTTCGACGCAATTGTAGGACCCGACCTTTCCAATACCGAGGAGGGGAAGGTGAGCCTTGTAAAGCGTGCACTTGAGCTTACAGGCGGCAAAAATGCCGTTATGATAGGTGACAGAAAGTTTGATATCGAGGGTGCTAAAATGAATAAAATTCCTTCCGTTGCGGCGCTTTACGGATTCGGAACAAAGGCAGAACTTGAAGCGGCAAAAGCTGATTATTTTGCGGAAACTGTTCATGATTTGCAGAATTTGCTTCTCAATGACGAAAAATTCATGTAAAATGCATGTTGAATTTTTATGCAAATTAATGTATAATGATAAATGAGGTGGTACTGATGATAAAAGCAGGTATCGTCGGAGCGACAGGCTATGCGGGCGAGGAGCTTGTGAGAATACTTTCCTGTCATCCGAGCGTTAAGATAAAATCGGTTGTGTCAAAAAGTTTTGCCGGAAAGGCTATTTCGGAGCTTTATCCGACGCTCAGGGCTGTTGTTGACAACATCTGCGAAGAGGTCAACCCCGAAAAGCTTGCGGCGGAATGTGATGTTGTATTTACGGCGCTTCCGCACGGTGCGTCGGCAAATCTTGTATCGAAGCTTGCACATATGGGGGTTAAGGTTATTGATTTGAGTGCCGACTTCAGATATAATGACGCAGATGTTTACAAGGAATGGTACGGTATTGAGCATTGCGATAAGCCTCTTCTTAACGAGGCGGTTTACGGGCTTTGTGAGCTTTACCGTGATAAAATCAAGTCGGCAAGCGTTATCGGCAATCCGGGCTGCTATACAACGGCTTCGATTCTCGGCTGTGCGCCGATGGCGGCAAATCATATTATAGATGTAAATTCGGTTATTGTGGACGCAAAATCCGGTGTTTCGGGTGCGGGCAGAAAGGAAAAGCTTGACTATTCATTCTGCGAATGTACAGAGAACATGAAGGCTTACAGTGTTGCAAAGCATCGCCATACCTCCGAAATCGAGCAGGAGCTTTCGATTCTTGCCGGGGAAGATATGGTTATAAGTTTCACACCCCACCTTATTCCGATGAAAAGGGGGATTTTGGCGACGATTTACGCCAATCTGACCAAAAATATTTCTGCGGCGGAGCTTGTTGATATGTACAGGGAATTTTATAAGGGAGAGCATTTTATAAGAATCTATGATGAAGGCAGCCTCCCTGAAACCAATCATGTTGCCGGCTCTAATTTTGTGGATATCGGCTGCGTGGTTGACAGCCGTACAAACCGTGCGGTTGTTGTAAGCTGTATTGATAATCTTTTCAGAGGCGCTGCCGGACAGGCTGTGCAGAACATGAATATTATGTTCGGGCTTGACGAAACCGCGGGAATTTCAAATCCGGGTTTTTACCTGTAAGGGGGAAAGGCACTTATGAAAGATAAAATTATGGCACTTATCGACAAAGCCAACATTTTAGTTGAGGCTTTGCCGTACATACAAAAATTTGCAAACAAGACTTTCGTTATCAAATACGGCGGAAACGCAATGGTCAGCGAAAAGCTTAAAAACTCTGTTATGGAGGATCTCACAATCCTTAAGTATATCGGAATCAACCCGATTCTGGTGCACGGCGGCGGACCCGACATAAGCCAGGCTCTGACCGACCTTCACATAGTCAGCGAGTTCAAAAGCGGACTCAGAGTGACGGACGAAAAAACCATGCAGGTTGCCCAGCAGGTTCTTGTCGGGAAAACCAATAAGGAAATCGTGTCGCTCTTGAACCAAAAGGGAAGCAAAGCGATAGGACTTTGCGGAATTGACGGTTCACTGATAAAATGCAAAAAGCACACCGCCATGGTGGACGGCGAGATTGCGGATATAGGATATGTCGGCGATGTTACCGAAATTGACACGCACATAATCGAATATCTTATTAAAGACGAGTTTATCCCCGTTATTGCGCCGATTGGGGTAGGTGAGGAGGGTCACAGCTACAACATAAATGCCGACACCGTTTCAAGTGCCGTTGCGTGCGCCGTAGGTGCGGAAAAGCTGATTACCCTTACCGATACCGAGGGGCTTAAGGATAAGGACGGAAATGTAATTTTCGTTACAAATTCCGAGGAAATTCATACCATGATTGATGACGGCGTGATAACCGGCGGAATGATTCCCAAAATTCTCGGGTGCATGGACGCAATGAAAAAAGGCGTTAAAAATGTTCATATTATCGACGGCAGAATACCGCACTGCCTGCTGCTTGAAATATTCACAAACACAGGTATCGGAACAATGATAGAATAAAAAAATACGCACATCGTTTTATAAGATGTGCGTATTTTTTTCTTAACACTATCACCTATATTGTTCAGGATAGCTATTCCAATCCAAGCTGAGCTTTGGATATTAGGGCATTATTCTGAAATGTAGCATTGGCATTTGAACCTATATGGCCTTCGCCATCCCAAGTATAAATCTTTGTATCATATCCTCCAACATCTGCTTGAGATATTAATTCGCCTTCGCCGCCGATGATAGAAACTGCTTCTTCATATGTTATTCCGGTTTCTAAAGCTTCAAATTCTGCTTTTGAAATTTTAGGAGAATTTTTTCTTTTTTGAGTATCGGTTTTCTTTTTTGGAGTCTCGGTGCCGCTATTCTCAGTTACTGTGGTATTGATGTCTTTGTCGGTATTATTTTTTGTATTATTTGATGTTCCTATAGCAGTTATAATCACTGCAACAATAACCCAAAACCACCATTTTTTGAATAGCGGCTTTTTAAGCTTAACACCGCAAGATGTACATACAAGCGCTTTCTTATCAACTTTCTGACCGCAATTCCGGCAAAATTTTTCTTTTGACATTCTTTGTTCCTCCGATTGAATTGTATTTATTGCACTTTTTAAGTATTTATCGTTTTAAATACAAAAAAAGTGCGTTCCCAATAAGAGAACGCACAAAAAATGCAAACTCCTATTGTTACCACACAATTCTCAACAAATAAGGATTTACTCTCCTATACTCACCAAGCAGAATTTGCATTTTTTTCAATGCCAACCTGATGAATATAAATGGATATAAAACCCTCATAAAAACAGAGAGTTATCCTTTTTAATTGTTGAATTAATCGTGTGGTAATTATATTATATCACGCTTTGCTGAGAATTGCAATACATTTTAGTAAAAATCAGCCATTTGGGCTTGTTTTTCTTGCAATTAAAAGAAAAATATGCTATGATAATATATAATAGAATATCAGAGAGCAGTCAGAGATGCTTTGCAATAGTTAAATAGGGTGACATTATGTACAAAATATCTGCGGTAATCGTGCTTGCGTTTTTTTACGGAATATATTTTGTTAAATCGGCTGTTCAGAAAAGGCACGGAATAAAAACAAACCAAATCGGCAGCCGAAAGGAAAGAAAATTGCATGCGGTGGAATGTTTTATGTCTGCGGCAACGGTCTTGGTTGTGGTATTTCAGCTTTTATCAATTGTTTTTGAGCTTAATTTTATGCCCGGTTTTATAAGAATTATCGGATTTGTTATCGGGCTTTCGGGTGATTTTGTTTTCCTTGCCGCAGTAATTTGCATGAAGAATAACTGGCGCGCGGGTATACCTGAAAAGGCGGAAACAAAAATCGTGACGGGCGGAATATACAGATTCAGCCGAAATCCTGCGTTTTTAGGCTTTGACCTCATGTATTTCGGTGTGTTTTTGATGTATGCAAACATTTTTACTGCTGTTTTTACCGTATTTGCGGTTGTTATGCTTCACCTTCAGATTCTGCAGGAGGAAAAATATCTTGCGGAAGCCTTCGGCAGTGATTATATGAAATATAAGGCCTCTGTGCGAAGGTATATTTAAGGATTATCCTGTCTACACTCTTTCAATCTCCGACGGTGTTTTGCCGGTTACATTTTTAAATGCTTTATAGAAATTGGATGAGCTTGAAAATCCGCATCTCTCTGCGATGTCAAGTTTTGTAAGGTCGGTTGTTTTCAAAAGACCGACCGCCTTTTCGACTCTTTTAATTTTGATGTATTCCCATACCGAAACCGAGTTCATTTTTTTAAAAACCGCAGAAAAGTAGGTCGGCGACATCGAAGCCTTTGCCGCGATGCTTTTGAGCGAAAGCGGCATCTCGAGATTTTCGTCAATGAAATCAAGCGCCGCACGCATGGGTTTTACATTGTTTTTCAGATATGTGAAATCCTCGCTGCGGTCGATGTAATCGTACTCTCTTGTGAGTGTAATCAGGGCGGAATACAGCAAATATTTTGCCATCATTGCAAAACCGTCGTGTTTTTGCGCCAGTTCTTCTCTCAAAAGTATTATTTTTTCATGTATTTCCTTTGTGTATTCGTTTCTTTCAATTCTGTTTTCAAATCTTTCGTTTCTCGAAAAGAATATCCTGAGCGCCGAAAATGCGTCGCTGTCGGTCCACAAAAGACGGGGATTAAACTGAATATTGAGAAGCAGAAAATTGTCCGAAATATCTGTCAGGCAATGAACCTCATCTCCTCCGAACAAAAACACATCTCCGCTTCGGAATGTGTATTCTTTTTCACCGGCGGTATATACGCCGCTTCCCGATATTATTGTCGAAAGCTCACATTCGGCGTGGTGGTGCTCCCGATACTCGCGTTTTCCTTCCGGCACCGATGAGTAAAACGCTTTCAAAAGAATTTTTCCGCTTTTATCGTTAAGTCTTTCTTCTCCGTATCTCATAATTATTCCTTATCATAAAATAGTGGACATATAAAATAATATAGTGAATGATTTTTCGCATTTCTTATGATATATTATATATGAAAACAACGGAAAAGTCAAGGAGGACTTGTCATGGACAACAGTATTAAAAACATGATTTCGGAAAATGTTAATGTTTGTTCCTCTCCGTCAGAACTTAAAATAACGGATATAAGAGTTGCGAACATCAACGGTGCACCGAAGCACTGTCCGCTTATAAAGGTGTACACAAACCAGGGGATTGTCGGCTACGGTGAGGTGAGGGACGCCTCAAGCGCAACCTACGCACTCATGCTCAAATCAAGGCTGGTGGGCGAAAACCCGTGCAATGTTGACAAGCTTTTCAGAAGGATAAAGCAGTTCGGCGGTCATTCAAGGCAGGGCGGCGGTGTATCGGGCATAGAAATTGCCCTTTGGGATCTCGCCGGCAAGGCTTGGGGTGTGCCGCTTTGGCAGATGCTCGGCGGAAAGTTCCGCGATAAGGTCAGAATGTACTGCGACACCGATGTTGACGGCAAACATACCGGCACCGACATGGGACACGCTCTTAAAAAACGCATGGAGCAGGGGTTTACATTCCTAAAAATGGACCTCGGAATTGAGCTTATGCTTGACGAGCCGGGCTGTCTTAACGCTCCTCTCGGATTTCTGGAGGATATTAAAAAATATTCCATGAAGGCAATCAACCACCAGAAAGGCTCGGTTGATATGGACATGATGCTCGGCAAAAACTATGAAACCTTCACAATTCCGCATCATGCAACGGGAATACACATGACAGGAAAGGGTATGGACTATCTTGAAGATTATGTCCGTCAGGTTCGTGATGTAATCGGATATGAGGTTCCGCTTGCAATTGACCATTTCGGTCATGTCTGCATTGAGGACTGCATAATGTTTGCAAAGCGCCTTGAAAAGTACAACATTGCATGGATTGAGGATATCGCTCCGTGGCATTACACAAAGCATTTTGAGAAAATTTCAAACGCTGTTCATGTTCCGATTTGTACGGGTGAGGACATCTATCTTGCAGAAAATTTCCGTCCGCTTATGGAAAACGGCGGTGTGTCTGTGGTGCATCCCGACATACTCACCGTCGGCGGAGCGATGGAAATGAAAAAACTCGGCGATATGTGCGAAAAGTACGGAGTTGCGATGGCAATTCATATGGCGGAAAGCCCGATTGCGTGCATGGCGGCAATCCATGCGGCTGCTGCGGTACAGAATGTGCTGGCGGTTGAATTTCATTCTGTTGATGTTCCGTGGTGGAACGACCTTGCAATCGGAATTGACAATCCGCTCTTTAAGGACGGTTTCGTAAATGTTCCCGATAAGCCGGGTCTTGGCATCGATTGCCTTAACGAGGAACTGATAAAAGAGCATATGCACGAAAAGTATCCCGAGGCATGGGGCGACACCTCAAATTGGGACCTTGAATGGGCAAATGACAGGGAATGGAGCTGATAAAATGTTTGATTTGAACGGTAAAACCGCACTTGTAACCGGCGCTACGCAGGGTATTGGGTTTGAAATCGCCCGACTTTTGGCGGAAAGGGGCGCAAAGGTGTTCGTGAACGGCGCATCGAGTGAAGAAAAATGCAGGGCGGCAAGTGAGCGGATTCCGGGAAGCGTGCCGGTCTGCGCCGATATTACCCAAAATAAGGGGCGTTCGGCATTGATTCAAAAGACCGGCGGTGTGGATATTCTTGTGCTTAACGCTTCGGTTCAGTACAAGCGAAAATGGGATGAATTTACCGAAGAAGAATACGACAATCAGCTGAACTGTAACCTCAAAAGCAGTTATTACCTGATAAAACAGTATGTGCCGTTTATGAAGGAAAAGGGTATTGGCAGAATTGTTACGGTAGGCAGCGTAAATCAGTATAACAATCACCCCGAGCTGTCGCTCTACGGCGTGACGAAGGCTGCGCAGAAAAAACTGTGCGAAAACCTTGCGCCCGAGCTTGCGCCGTTTGGAATAACCGTAAACAATATTGCGCCCGGTGCGATTGATACTCCGAGAAACGAAAAGGCGCTTTCGGACGCTGCGTTTAACAAAAAGGTTACGGAGAGTATTCCGGCAGGGTATGTAGGAAAGCCGTCCGATGTTTCGCCGGCGGTTCTGCTTCTTTGCAGCGATGAGGGGCGGTACATTACCGGGGCGGAAATAATCGTGGACGGCGGAATGCATTTATAAAGGAGAGAGAGAACATGCACTTTAATGACAGAGATGAAATAATAGCCCTCACCCCGCAGTGGAAGGGCGAAAGGTTTGATGACGGCAGACCGAGGGTGGACGATAAATACCTTAAGGCACTTAAAAATCTTACTCTGGAGGAGGTCTGGAAGCCGATTTTTGTTAAAGGTTATGAAAGCCAGTTTGAGGGTCGGCTGCATACGCTTCATGATGACGGCAGAAAGCTTATTGGAAGAGCAGTGACCGCCACTTACTGTCCTTACCGCCCCGATCTTGACGAAGTTGTGAAAAATATCGGGCGCTCGGAGGGCAGAACGGGCACTTACAATCAGTGGGTGATTGACAACCTCAAGGAGGGCGATGTGCCGGTAATAGATATGTATGACAAGATTTATAAAGGCACATTTCTCGGAGGAAACCTCACAACCGCCCTTAAGAATAAGACAAAGAACGAAAACGGCGGCGCTGTTATATGGGGCGGAATTCGCGATACCGAGCAGATGAAAAAGGTGGAAAACACACAGGTTTACTACCGCGGTATCGACCCCACGCCGATTCGTGACTTTATAATGACGGGCTACAATACTGCCGCAAGAATAGGAAACGCCGTGTGCCTTCCGGGCGATGTGGTGTTCGGTGCGGGCGGCGGAGTGCTGTTTATTCCGAGCCACCTGGTTGAGGAGGTTGTCGGCGGAGCGGCAAAAACTCAGGTGAAGGATTTGTTTGGGTTTGAGATGATAACGCTGAACAAGTTCACCACCGCGCAGATTGACAAGAATACCTGGACGAAGGAAATGCTCGATTTGCTTATGGAGTTTATCGAAAAAGACGACCGTGCGGCGCAGTACCGCGGAATGGATTGGTCGCACGAATATGACCTTGCAATAAACGGCGACCCGACCGACACTCAGAGTGCGCTGTAATTTATAAGTCATTTTTTATTCTTTGCCTTCATATATTTTACAAAGATTAAGATGTATGGAGGACGAACGATGGTTGACTATAATATCTACAATGAGATTTCCGAGCGGACAAACGGTGATGTGTACATAGGGGTGGTGGGGCCGGTCAGGACGGGTAAATCCACATTTATAAAGAGGTTCATGGACCTTCTTGTTCTGCCGAATATCGACAATGCCTACAGGAGAGAGAGGGCGAGGGACGAACTTCCGCAGAGCGCTTCGGGAAGGACTATCATGACGACTGAGCCGAAATTCATCCCCGATGAAGCGGTCGAAATCACGCTCGATAAGGGCACGAGTTTCCGTGCGAAGATGATTGACTGCGTCGGATATGTTATCCCCGGGGCGATGGGGCACACCGAGGAGGATATGCCCCGTATGGTTTCCACGCCGTGGTACGATGAGGATGTGCCTTTTATTCAGGCGGCGGAAATCGGCACAAGAAAGGTTATCTGCGACCACTCCACAATCGGGCTCATGGTTACAACCGACGGCAGCATAAGCGATATCCCGAGGGATGATTATGTTGAGGCGGAGGCGAGGGTTGCAAGAGAACTTCACGAAATCAACAAGCCGTTTGTGATTTTGCTCAATTCAACACACCCCGAAAGCGGAGAAACAAAAGAGCTTGCCGACAGCCTTAAAGAGCGGTATTCCGCTCCTGTTATTCCGGTTGATGCACTTGACCTTGAGCTTTCCGATATTCATAAAATTATGCAGACGGTGCTTTATGAATTTCCGGTTTCCGAAATCAAGTTTTATCTTCCGCATTGGCTTGATTCGCTTCCGGGCGACCACTGGCTGAAATCGGAGGTTTATTCCGAAATCACAGGTTCGGTTGAAAGTTCCACAAAAATCAGCGATGTGTACAGCGCAATAGATTCGCTTAAGGCTTGTGAGCATTTCAAGGATGTCGATGTGTATAATTCCGACCTCGGAACGGGCAGCATAGGTGCAAAAGCGGTTATGGACGATAAGCTTTTCTATAAGGTTCTGAGTGAGCAGGCGGGCAGCGATATTGAAGATGAATACGGCCTTGCAGAGCTTATTTCATCACTCACCGCTACCAAGAAAAAGTACGATAAAGTATCACAGGCGCTTGCGGATGTCGAGCGCTGCGGTTATGGAATCGTTTCGCCGTCAACGGAGGAACTGAGCCTTGACGAACCGAAAATAGTAAAGCAGGGCTCAAGATTCGGTGTAAAACTCCGTGCCTCCGCTCCGAGTATACATATGATTAAAGCTAACATCGAAACCGAGGTGAGCCCGATTGTGGGTACGGAAAAGCAGTCGGAGGAACTGGTGCATTACCTTCTTGAGGAGTTTGAGAACGACCCGGTTAAAATCTGGGATTCAAATCTTTTCGGAAAATCGCTTTACGAGCTTGTGAACGAGGGCCTGCACAACAAGCTTTACCGTATGCCCGACGAAGCACGGACGAAGCTTCAGGAAACGCTTCAGAAAATCATCAATGAGGGCAGCGGCGGACTTATCTGTATTATTCTGTAACAAAAATGCGGCATAAAGAGAAAATCTTTATGCCGCATAGTCATATCTTGCTCGCTATAGAATTTTTGAAGAGTTAACCCCGAATTTTGTGTAAAGTCTTTACGAAGCCTCCAAGATGATATATAATAAAAATATCATTTTGGAGGTTTAAATTATGCCAAGGTACAAATTAAGTCCCGAAGAGCGGGCAGCGGAAAAAGAACGCAAGGAGAATTTGCGCAGCATCATGAAAGGACTGGATGTGAAAAATTTTGATGACCTGAAAGATGTGTTTACCTTTTCAAATATGCGATTTTCCTCCGACCAATTCATTGGTTTTTCTTTCGTATCTAATTGCATCGCTCAATCCGCTATCGCCCTTTTTGGCATTTGGACGATACATTTCATTTATTGTATTTTTCAATTTTTGATTTGTTGCTCTTTTTAATAATTCTTCTCGCTTGCTACTTCCTCTTGTTTTTCCGAAATTACCGCCTGCACCTGCACCCATTAAGCAGGCACCTGCTTTCTGGATTGTGAAAATTTACTTTCAAAAGGCATTATATTTATGCCTATACGGAAACCTTCTTTCGTGATAGTTTTGTGTGGTAACTTAACTATAACACATTTTAGAAAGTTTCCGTATTCTTTTTTTGACCGAAATGTTTTGTTATGAGTTTATCTCGTAACAAAATATTTCGAAATGTAACACATCTATTGTAAACCAACATTTTTCGGAGCCGTTTTTGCAATCCGGTATTGACATTCGGCGGAAAATAGTGTATAATTACAACATATACAGATGAGTTGGAGTGATATAATGTACTATTTTTTGCTTTGTTTTGCGGCGGTTCTTTATGCTTTGGCGTTTTACTGCAACCGAAATGCCGAGAGAACCTGCAGCGACGGTATTAACACAGCTGCTCTTTTTTCGGCGGTTGTGTGGCTTGAAACGCTTGCGGCATTGTGTGTTGTGATTTTGGGTGTGGGTCAAAGATTTGAATTTTCGTGGTTTTCCTTCATTTGCGCTGTGGCGCAGGGCGCTGTTATGGTCACATTCACATTTCTTAATTTCAAGGCTCTCGGGATTGTCGACCTGGCGAAATATTCGATGTTCACAATGCTCGGCGGTATGCTTGTGCCGTTCTTTTTCGGCATTGTTTTTATGGGAGAAAAGCTTACTTTATGGAAAATAATCTGCTGTGTGCTTGTAACCTTTGCGCTGTGGTTTGACAGCAAAAGCGGCAAACTCACAAAACGCGCTCTCGGATACCTCATCGGCGTGTTTTTCGTAAACGGACTGTTCGGCGTTGTAACCACGCTCCACCAAAGGGGCGGTGCCGCCGTGGGAAGCCTTCAGTTCATGGCTCTTCAGTCAGCTGTTATTTTTGTGTGCGCATCGTTGTATCTTTTAATCAAAAGGGCGAAAAAAGGCGCTTCGCTTAATATTGTCAAGAATAAAAAAGCATACGGATTTATGGCCCTTTACGGCGTGATGAACAGTTCCGCCGAGCTTATTCTGCTTTTTGCAATAAAGCATGTTGACGCATCGGTGCAGTACCCGATTATAACCGGCGGAGTTATCGTGTTTTCAACGGTTATCAGTATGCTTATCGGGGAAAATAAAAATAAGGCAAGCCTTATCCCCGTCGGCGTTGCCTTTCTCGGACTGCTGTGTTTGGTTTTGTAATAAAGCCAAACTCTATGTGGTCGCATTACGAATATTAAATTTTCTGACTGTAAAGCCAGTCTATAAAGTTGGACAAAAACTCGATTTTTGAGTCGTCCAGCTTTTTTATTTTGTCCGAAAGCGCTGCCGGTTTGTCCTCAGCTGCCTTTGTGTCCACCGCACCGATTAAAAAGTCGTTAGGGGTTGAGCGGAGCGCCGAACATATTCTCATGAGCACATCGATGCTCGGTATCGAGCGTGCAGTTTCGATACTTGAAAGATACTTGTCGCTTAAGTCTGCGGCTTCGTTCACCTGATACTGTTTAAGCCCAAGCTCTTTTCGCCTTTTTGCTATTCTTTTGCCTACTTCCTTGTAATCAACATACATATCTTTTTTCCTCCGCAGTTTTTAGTTTTATTTTATAATATCAACTACAAAATTAAAACCTGCTATAAGCCAAAATTCGACTTGACATACGAAAAAATATGTGTTAAAATAAGAATATCCATTTACAGTAAGAAAAATACGGAGATTTTAGGGGGGGATTTCCGATGTACTGTATGAAATTTCTGAAAGGAAGAAGAATTATGAAAAGATTATCGGTTTTGTTATTATCACTTTTAATGTTATTATCGGCGGTGATACCTGTTGGTGCAGATGAAGGTATAAAGGTGACAATAAACGGCAACGATATAGCGTTTGATGTACCTCCGCAGACGATTAATAATGTTACAATGGTGCCGCTTCGCGCAATATTTGAATCTCTCGGCGCTGAGGTTTCGTGGGATGAAGCAACCCAAACCATAACAGCCGTAAGAGATACAACCAAAATCATTTTAACGATTAATGGCTTGACGATGACGGTTAATGATAAAAGTGTTGCACTTGAACCGCCGGCTTGTGTAATCGAGGGGGCTGCAATGGTGCCCGTGCGTGCTATAGCGGAAGCATTCGGGACGGAAGTAAACTGGGACGCAGCATCCAAAACAGTTTTGATAACTTCTTCTACATATGTGCCTTTGCCTGCCGTAGCTTATGATGATATGCAGCCGACGATTAACAAAATGAAAGACTTTATAGGCAAAGGTTCTTATCTCGAAGCAATAAGGGAAGGCGAAACCGCTTTAAATGAGCATACCGTTAAGTATGAAGACAGAAAAACAATTCAAAGCTTAATCGC
Source organism: uncultured Clostridia bacterium (assembly GCA_934464705.1). GTDB lineage: Bacteria > Bacillota > Clostridia > HGM11514 > HGM11514 > CAKSKB01. The sequence goes on along the minus strand of CAKSKB010000005.1, from coordinate 87,464 downwards.
TGAGGCTCGTCAGAAATACAGTGATTTTTTAGAAAATCAAAAGGCTGAAAACAACAAGCCGAAAGCGGTGTCTTATGAGAATATGCTGCCTAATATCAATCAGATTAAAAGCATGATTGGAAAAGGTCTTTATCTTGAAGCAATAAGAGAATGTAACAATGCTTTGAACTGGCACACTGTTTCCGACGCCGATAAAAAAACAATTCAGGATTTGAGAGCAGAAGCACAGCAAAAGTATAACAACTATCTGGCAAAGCAGAAGTCCGCAAATAATAATTCCAATACTGCAAGCAGTTCGGTTGAATTTTATCAAGGAACATCTTTGCCGACATTTACCAGTATTACCGGGTTAAAGCCGTTTGATGTATCCTACAATGCAGCAAAACAAGTTACAATATATAAATATAAGTATTATGGCGGCGATGTGGATCGCATTATAAATTATGCTGAGAACATAGTATTTAATTACGGTTGGAGTATGGGTAAATACGGAAGAATGGATGAAAACGGCAATTTTACTGACAGCGGATTGTCATATGGTATCTTTCTGCAGAAAGATAGGATGGTTCTTATAGATTATGAACCACTTTATTCAGAATTATGGATTTTGATCGGAGAGAAATTTAATTAAAATTAATTGGTATAAAAATATAATAGTTTATGCTGATAAAGAAAGGAAATATAATTATGAAAAGATTATCAATTTTGTTATTATCCATGTTAATGTTATTATCGGCAGTTGCTCCGGCTGCGGCAAGCAACGACATAAAAGTTATAGTTGACGGAATAGTAGTTAACTTTGATGTGCAGCCGCAGATAATTGACGGAAGAACAATGGTTCCGTTACGAGCCATTTTTGAAGCACTCGGTGCAACAGTTGACTGGAATGAATCAACCAAGACTATTACGGCAAACAAAGGTGACCTGTTTGTAAAATGCGCAATTGGCAGTTATAGTATGGACACAAGCAGCGGAACAAAAACCATTGATGTACCTCCGACTATAATTAATTCACGGACGCTGGTTCCGGCTCGTTTTATCGCAGAAGGATTTAATTGCGATGTTCAATGGGACGCAGCCAATAGGAGAGTCACCATAACAAGTGCACCGGTTGAATATGTTATAGTTGAACACGGCGATAAAAAAGATGAGCAAAAGGATAATACCGTTAAACAGGACAATAACAATTCGGGAAAAAATAATAGTTCAGTTAATTATTATACCGGTACATCTTTGCCGACATATACCAGTATAATTGGTGTAAAACCGAGGGCGACAGACTATGATGAATCCACTCAAATAGCAACATATACATATGAGTGTTATGATTCAGAAGATTATCTTAAATATATTAGAGATATAATGAATTATGGTTGGGTTATATATAAATCTCAAGAAAGCGATGACGGATTATCATTAGCAACTTATATGATGAAAAACTATAAAGTAATTTCGGTTGTTTATGTACCTCAGATCTCTGAAGTGTGGGTTATGTTTAGTGACAAGGACTTAGCGTGAGCAATGAAGTCGGCATTTAGAAAAGGCGGTTATTAAAAGTTAATAAAGAATTATGTATAAAATATGAAAGGAAATAGAATTATGAAAAGATTATCAATTTTGTTATTATCAATGATAATGTTATTATCGGCGGTTGCTCCGGTTGCGGCAAGCAATGACATAAAAGTTATAGTTGACGGAATAGTAGTTAACTTTGATGTACAGCCGCAGATAATTGACGGAAGAACAATGGTTCCGTTACGAGCCATTTTTGAAGCACTCGGTGCAACAGTTGACTGGAATGAATCAACCAAGACTATTACGGCAAACAAAGGTGACTTGTTTGTAAAATGCGCAATTGGCAGTTATAGTATGGACACAAGCAGCGGAACAAAAACAATTGATGTTCCTCCGACTATAATTAATTCGCGGACGCTGGTTCCGGCTCGTTTTATCGCAGAAGGATTTAATTGCGATGTTCAGTGGGACGCAGCTAATAGGAGAGTTACCATAACAAGTGCACCGGTTGAATATGTTATAATTGAACACGGTGATAAAAAAGATGAGCAAAAGGATAATACCGTTAAACAGGACAATAACAATTCGGAAGAAAATGAAGATACTGATAAAAATGATAATACGGTTAAAAATACTGATAATGGGGACTATTCACTGTCGCCATTTGATAAATTAGTTACATATTTAAAGGCTGTGGGTGTTAAAGAAGAAGACAGTTTCTTGGGAGTCTCTTATCAGTACAAAAAAAGTACTGAGGATGAGAATATTTATATAAAATACTTTGATAACGAAGAGAGTATTAGCTTTGACTGGTCTGATGGAAGTTATTCCTTTGGAGTAAGTTTATATGATAAGGATAAAGAACATGAAGGTATCTTTTCCTATGAAGAAAATACCCTAGTAAGCATGTCTATAACGAAAAAAGGAATATCCGGTAAGTATTCTATGAGTTGGTATTTTGGTAACTATACTACATCGTCATGGCCTGATAAAGTTAAAACTACGGGTGATGTAGATATATCTACTTATGATGTGGTTGAAATGGCTAAAATTATATATCCGAAGTTCAATAATCTTTTGAAGGAAATGGGATTTGATATTAAACTCAGTGATTTAGATAAATTTTTAGTTGAAGATTAAGCAGACTAATTATCAAGCTATGAGTTAGAATACAAAATAAATAATATATAAGGCGGTAAAATGATAATGAATTTTACAAAAGAAGAAAAAATAACTGCATTTGACAAGATTGAAACAGAGGTTTTCAATACCAATTTTGCAAATTTGACAAAGCAAAGAATCGAAACGCTGCTATTTTCAATCTATCTGGATAAGCTCATTGACAGCGGCGAAAAATTTGATGATTACACATTGGGAGAACAATTGGGAATAACCCAAGGAAGAGTGCGTACATTAAAAGAACGCAAGCAGTTGCTTTTTCCAAAGAAAGGATATAACTGGAAGGAGAATTTTTTGCAGCATCTTGAATATTCCCGTGTGTCCGAAAACCAGATTAAGGTCAATATTCCGGATGTGAATGTTATAAAAGATTTAAGACATTTTCTTGAGGAACATAACTTGTTTGATAATTATCAGCTTAATCCAAAAGTATTTTCGTGTGATATTGATGTTTTCATTTCTCTTTGCAAATATCTCAATGATAATGAAGCTAAGGATTACAAGCCGGTTTTGGATGAATTAATAACAAAGTATAACGATGAAATTTCTAAGAGTTTTTTCGAATTAATCAAAAGCGGTAATTATAATGCTGCCGTTAAGTTATGTATAAATAGATCGCTTGCGGATATTGCAGAATTATTGGTCAGTCAAATTCCGATAATCGGCACTTTTGGTGGCAAAGCTGTAAAAACCATTATCAATGCAAACTTAAAAAATCAATAACCCCAAAACAACAGCTCTCACGGGCTGTTGTTTTGGGGTTATGCAAAAACTTTTTTACGGAAGATACAAAGCAATTCAGGAAATTTACTGCATAAAAATTTTTGTTATTCAATCCCGACTGCAACGGGTTTTCGTTTTTCGTAGTAAAAATACTCTTGAAAACCGATTTCACGCAGGATGGAAATTGCTTCTTTTATGCCTCCGGTGACAAATTCCGGCTTGTGAGCGTCGCTCCCCAGCGTGACGAGCCGACCGCCCATATCAAAATACTTTTTGAGAATATCACGGTTTGGCATAAATTCGCCCCAGTTTGTCATAAGACCGGAGGTGTTGATTTCGATTGCTTTCTGCCTTGCCACGGCGGTTTCGAGAACAGCTTCAATTTTGTTCATATAATTTTCGGGTCTGTATTTATACCTTTCCGCAAGGCCGTTTATATATCTGAACGGAAAGGTTATATGCGCCAATGAGTCGTAATCGAGCTTTTCTGCGGAAAACACAAGATTATCGTAATATCTTGTGAGAAAGGCGCTTAAAATTTCGTCGTCCGCATTTTTGAAAAAGTTAAAATCTCCTCTTTGGAATTTGTCCGTTACCGTCCTCATAGTGGCAAAGGCGTGGCAGGAGCAGAGTATAAAATCAAAATCCTCCGACCTTGCCGCCTCCTTCGACAGTTCAATATTCGTGAAACCGTCGCCGAGTTCCATGCCGCTCATAACCTTGATTTCAAAATCGCCGTGCGTGCTTTTAACAGAGTTTTTAATATGCTCCATATCCGAAAGACTGCTGATTTTATGCATATCGCAGTGGTCGGTAACCGTTATTCCGGAGGCACCACGCATCTTTGCAAAGAGGCAGATATCCGAAAGCTTTGCCGTGCTGTCGTGCGAAAACTCGGAATGTATGTGGCTGTCAAAAATCCTTGTCATTTATCATCCCACCAAAAATGCGCCTATTCTTATGTATGTTCCCTCGGAATCGGGCTCTTTATCCTTTAAAATTCTGATTTTCAGAGTGTGCTTTCCGAAAGACAGCGTATCGTCAAGAATTTTGCTGTTGTCACGGTTGAAGTCACGGCAGTATTTGTCCCATGTCTGCCAAATCCGGGGCGCACCGCCGTCAATCGAGTATTCAAAGTTGCCCGAGTCTTTCTCCATTGTGAAGTAAAGCCCGATTGCGCTGCCCTCAAACGAAAATTCAAGTTCATCTCCCGGAACATTTGAATAAATATAATTCGGCAGATTTTTATACATTTTATTGACCGAAAGTTTCCAGTTTGCGTTTGCAAACCCGTTTGCAAGAACCATTCCGGCGCCGCTCAAATCTCTGCCTGTTACGGGGGTTTCGGGCATTTCAATGTCAAATAAGATTTCAAAAAGCTCCCTCATGATGCGCTTTGTGTAAAGGTCGTAGCCTGTATCGTTCGGGTGAACGGTGTCTACGGTATAAGCTTCGATGCCGTTCCCGGTTTTCTGCATTTCCTCATAGATTGCAAGCCCGATATTTATTGAAGGTATGCCGTATTTTTCGGCAAGCGCCTGCTGCTTTGCAACCGCCATCGGAAGCTTGCCTGACGCATAGCCTTCCGCGATGGTCTTCTGCGTGAGGGTGTATACGAACACAATCGGAATATTCTTGTCCTTTTTAAGAATTTTGCGGACAATTCCTTCCATATATACATCGGTATTCTGAAGTGCCGAATCGTTGACCGCAAATTCTACGAACACGAAGTCCGGATTATATTTCATCAAATCCTCGTCCATTCTGAAAACGCCGAGGTCGGAGCCTGTTCCGCCGATTGCGGCGTCAATTCCGGTAAATTCAATATCCGGAAACATTTCGCCGAGTTCCTTTTCCGTTCGGCATCTCCAGCATTTTTCTGGGCTGCTTGCGCCCGAACCTGCGGTTATCGAACCACCCAAATATCCGAGCCTGACTGATTTTTTATCTTTTAAAAATTGTTTGAATGTGTACATTCTTCTCTCACCTCCCCTAAAGTATAGCATTTTTATCCGTTATTTGCAAGTAAATTGTTGATTATTTTGAAAAAAACTGTTATAATATTGTTAAAGGAGCTGAAACAAATGACTGCAAGAGAAAAATTTATTGAAATATACTCAAATTACATTAAGCGTGACGGGGCGGACAAGCTCATGGAATATCTTCTTTCGAGCGACTTTTTCAGAGCGCCGGCAAGCACGAGATTCCACGGAAGCTATGAGGGCGGTCTTGTTGAACATTCCGTCAATGTGTACGAGTGTCTGCGTGATTATCTTGCAAGACCGAGGGTTAAGGAGCTTTACGGGCTGAATTTTTCTGAGGAAACAACAGCAATCGTTTCGCTGCTGCACGATGTATGCAAAATCGGTGTGTACAAGCCCGGAACAAGAAATGTCAAGGATGATTTCGGGAAGTGGCAGACCGTGCCGACATATTCTTTTGAGGATAATCTTCCGTACGGGCACGGAGAAAAGTCGGTCTACATAATTTCCGGATATATGCGCCTTACCCGTGATGAGGCATTTGCAATCCGCTATCATATGGGCTTTTCGGGTAATGAGGACGCAATTACCGTTGGGAAGGCGCTCGAAATGTTTCCGCTTGCATTTGCGGTTTCGGTTGCGGATATGGAAGCAACATATTTTCTGGAGTGATGGTCATGAAAAAAACAATTATAATTCTGCTTATTATTGCGGTTGCCTGCGGAGGGCTTTATACGGGGTTGGTTTTATACATGCGGTCTTTTACGAAGGGAAAGGTTATGAGCACTTCCGATGATTTTTCGGGTTTTGACTGCGTTTTGGTTCTCGGCGCCGGCGTGAGGGATGACGGAACGCCATCGCTTATGCTTGCGGACAGGCTTAATACCGGCGTTGAAATATACAAAAACGGCACGGTTTCAAAGCTGATTATGAGCGGTGACCACGGCACCGATAATTATGACGAGGTAAATGTGATGAAGTCATATGCGGTTAATCGCGGCGTCTTATCTGAAGATATTTTCATGGACCACGCCGGATTTTCAACTTATGAAAGCATTTACCGCGCGAGGGATATTTTCGAGGCGAAAAAAATCGTAATAGTGACCCAAAGCTATCACCTTTACAGGGCGCTTTATATTGCGGAAAAGCTTGGGGTAGACGCGGTTGGCGTCAGCGCCGATACGGTTTCTTACGGCGGTCAGACCTACAGGAATTTCCGTGAGCTGGCGGCATACGGCAAGGACTTTTTATTCTGCGCACTTGGCTTAGAGCCGAAGTATCTCGGTGATGCGATACCGGTTTCGGGCGACGGGAATGTGACGAATGATAAAACACGATAAAGCGTGAGCAGCAGCAAATGTATACCAATTACGCTGCTGCTCAGTTATTTTAATTCCACTTTCCGAGTATTATTTCGGGTTTTGAGGCGTCGTTTTTCATATCGAGCGGAGTCGGGAAAAACCGTGTATTTTCCGAAAATTCAAAATCGGAGCGGCGCAGATATGTTATCTCAAGTGCATCGGGCAGCATTGCGTCCCCGAAAAAGCATACATCGGAGCAGTTGTTTGCGTGAATGTGTACCGGAACATGCGTTTCGGCGAGCTTTTCAAGGCAACGGACAATCCTCTCATCAGCGCTCCTGCAAAGGTTATGCAGTTCTATTGCAATCTGCGAAAATTTCGGCAATGCCTCGGTTTTCTCAATTACATCCCACTCGCTGCCTTCAATATCCATTTTCAGTATCATATTGCTGTCGTTTTCGTGACCGTTTTCCGAAATCAAATCGTCAAGCGTTTTGAACACGCCTTCCGATTTTCCGCCTATTCCGCATTTGAAAAAGTGAAAGTGCGGATTTTCCTCAGGCAGTTTGGCTATCGTGTGGTCATACATGAAAACGCCGATGTTTAGTTTTGCCATGTCCTTATCCCACGAAACATCATCGCATATTCCGAGGCTGTATGCAGTCTTTACGCCTTCAAAGCAGTCCGCCATAACATAGCCGCCGTCGTTTTCGCGCCCGGTGCGTATGAAGTTCACATCGGCACCGTAAACCTTCGTTGCGTTCTTCACAGCCTTCATGTAATCGTAAAAATATCCGCCGTGCTCAAAAACCTTCTGCATTATGTCCATATAAGTTCTGCGCTGAAGGCTTTCAACGGATTTTACGGCATTTTCAATATTGTTGAGTCTTATATAAAGCGACTCAAACTTTTCGTTATACTGCTTTATTCCCGGAATCTTTTTAAGAACTGATTTTATCCCCATTTTCTGTCTCCTGTGTGTTTTTCTTCTATTATACTATGCCGCCGCTGTAAAATCAATCCCCAATGTTGACTTTTTACGAAAAGTGTGTTAAAATAGGTTGAAAGGATGTGTTATGATTGATAAAAAAGTTCAGGAATCTTGATAAGTGGACGGCGGTTCTGTCTTTTCTGGCAGCCGTTGATTTTATATATATCTTTTTTGTGTATCATCTTACATTTATTGAAAGGTCTACGCTTCCGAACGCCTGCGTGGAGGAATTCATAACCTCAATCGTGTGCTTCGTGCTGCTTTCGGGAGCAGATTTTCTCAGAATCAGACATGTTCTGAAAAAGAAAAAACAGGTTTTGAAATATGCAAAGCGTTCCGCAGAGGCAAGAGAGGTGCAATCGTGAAAGATTTTCAGAAAAATATCGTACCGTCAAAGGGTCAGAATGACAGATGTATGTTTTGGGACATAAACGGCAGCCCGAAGGTCCTCTTTGTCGGAAATTCTATTACCCGCCATGCTCCGAAAGCCGAAATAGGCTGGTTTAACGAATGCGGTATGGCGGCATCATCGTCTGAAAACGACTATGTGCATATAATCGAAAGAGCTGTCAGGGAAAAATATCCGGAGGCTTCGTTTGGTATTTTGCAGGTTGCTGATTTTGAACGGGAGTTTGATACCTTCGATATTGAAGGTAAATATGAGGAAGCAAGAAACTATTCTGCGGATCTGGTAATTATGTTCTTCGGTGCGAATGTTCCGAAAACCTATGACGAACAGAGCAGCGCGGCGGTTTCGTTCGGCGGCCGTTATGAGGCTCTCCGCAACTTTCTTGATACCGGTAAAAATACAAAGTTTATTCATTCGCAAGGTTTTTATATAAGGGATAAGCTGGATTCCGAAAAAGCTGCCGTCGCCGGAAAATACGGTGATGTGTTTGTGAAAATGGAGGATATCCGTGCTTTGGACGAAACTCATGGACAGTTTAATCATCCGGGAGATTTTGGTATGAAGATGATAGCGGAGAGCTTCCTTGAATATATAGAAAAAATGTTGTGATCTGCTTCCGTTGTTTTCCGCTTGGGATAATATTTTGAAAAAAAAGAAAAAAGTCTTGCAATTGGTGAGAAAGTGTGTTATAATAAGGATAAGTAAGTGATAGTTGACTGATTCGGTAGACAAGTGGGCATAAGTTGCTCACTTTTTTGTTTGTATGGAGGGGTCTTATGTCGAAAGTTGAAAAAATTGTGTGGGACGCTGCTGCGCCGATTGCGGAACGCTTCGGGTGCAGTATATATGATGTTGAATACGCAAAGGAGGGGCAGAACTACTTCCTGCGTGTGTTTATAGATAAGGACGGCGGTGTCGGCACCGATGACTGCGAGGCTGTCAGCCGTGCGCTTGACCCCGTGCTTGATGAGCTTGACCCGATTGAGAACGCTTATTTTCTTGAAATTTCTTCGCCCGGTCTTGACCGCAAGCTTTCAAGACCCGAGCATTTTGTGGCGGCTGTCGGCAAAAGCGTTGACATCAAGCTGTTTTCCCCGATTGACGGTTCAAAGGAAATTACCGGAATTCTGCGCGGATTTGACGGGAAGGTCATTTCACTTGAAACCGGGTCGGGCATTGTTGAAATCGAAAAACAAAAGGCGTCCGTTGTGCGCCTGACAGTTATATTATAGGAGGTTTTTTAGGCATGAACAACGAACTTATTTCAGCGCTTGAGGCTCTGGAAAAAGAAAAAAAGATAAGTAAGGATATTATTCTTGAGGCAATTGAAGCATCGCTGGTTACGGCATATAAAAAAGATTACGGCTCAAGCCTTAATGTCAGGGCGGAAATCAACCGTGACACCGGTGCAATCAAAATGTATGTTTCCAAAACGGTTGTTGAGGAGGTAACAAATCCACAGCTTGAAATGACCCTTGAGGAAGCATATGTTTACAGCGGCAAGTACGAAATCGGCGACATCGTGGAATATGATGTTACGCCCGACCCCAAAAAGTTCGGCAGAATCGCCGCACAGACCGCAAAACAGGTTATTGTGCAGCGCCTGAGAGAAGCGGAACGCGAAATGGTTTACGATGAGTTTTCTTCAAAAGAGGGAGAACTTGTTTCGGGTAATGTCAGCCGTATCGAAAAGGCCGGCGTTATTGTTGAAATCGGCACAAGGGAAACCATGCTTGTTCCCGAGGAGCAGATTCCGGGCGAAAAATATACTCCCGGTCAGAAAATCAAGCTCTATGTGGTTGAGGTTAAAAGAACCACAAAAGGTCCGAGAGTTGTTGTCAGCCGTTCAAATCCCGGTCTTATAAGAAGGCTTATGGAAACCGAAATTCCGGAAATCTATGACGGTACGGTTGTTATAAAGGGCATTGCGAGGGACGCAGGCTCAAGAAGCAAAGTTGCGGTTTATTCAACCGATGAGAATGTTGACGCAATCGGTTCGTGCGTGGGTACAAACGGTTCGAGAATCCAGGCGGTTATGGATGAGGTTCCGGGCGAAAAGATTGAAATCATCAAGTACAGCGACGACCCCGTTGAGTTCATAAAAGAAAGCCTCAGCCCGACAAAGGTCGTTTCGGTTGACGCAGACGCCGAAACCCGTTCCTGCAAGGTTATTGTTCCCGAGTATCAGCTGTCGCTTGCAATCGGCAGAAAGGGTCAGAATGCCTGCCTTGCGGCTAAGCTTACCGGCTGGAAAATCGATATTCAGGGTGACGGACAAACCGAGCAGCGGGGGTGAGTCTTTTGAAAAAGATTCCTATGAGAATGTGCGTCGGCTGCGGCGAAATGAAGGAAAAACGGCAGCTGGTGCGCGTTGTTAACAATAAAGATGAGGGGATTTCCCTCGACCCGACAGGCAAAAAATCAGGCAGAGGCGCTTATATCTGCAAAAATCTTGAATGTTTCAGAAAAGCGCAGAAGGCAAGAAAACTCGAAAGAGCGTTTTCCTGCCGTATAGACGACTCGGTTTATACTCAGCTTGAAGCGGAACTTGAGGGTATTAATAAGTATGGAGGTGCTGTTTATGAAGAATCCTAAGGTCAGCGAAATGGGGAAGGCCTTTGGCGGAATCGCCAGCAAGGAGATTATCGGCGTTATGGCGCAGTACGGCGTTGCGCTCAAAAGTCATGCCGCCGTTATGAGCAACAGGGAACTTGATATTCTGTTGACTCATTATACAAATCTGCATACGGTGGACAGCTTGGATAAAATTTTTGCGTCTGCCGTGAAAGAGGAGAAACCGAAAGCCGAAGCGAAGGCTGCCGCTCCCAAAGAAGAAAAACCGGCAAAGACCGAAAAAACGGTTTCCGAAAACGAGGAAAAAGCTAAGGAAAACGGTACAAAAACATCGTCAAGATATGTCGATACACGCCCGCAGACGGTCGATATGGACAGAATTAATTCCGAAAATAAGATGGAAAATCTTGTCGGTGACGAAAAGCTTCTGGAACAGTCCGGCGGCAAAAAGCAGAAAATCAAAAAGAATAAAAATAAAACCGCTTCAAATAAGATGACAAAAACCGAAGTCAAGAAAAAAGAGGTTCAGCGCGAACATCAGACGGTTGAAATTCCCGATCAGATAAGCGTAGGCGATTTGGCGGAAAAAATCGGTGTTCCGGGTGTCGAACTTGTTAAAAAGCTCTTTATTCTGGGCATAATGGCGTCGCTCAGCCAGGTTATCGATTTCGATACGGCGGCTCTCATTGCCGAGGAATTTGATACAACCCTTGAACATGAGGTTATCGTCACGGATGAAGACCTTCTCTTTAACGATGTTGAGGATACCGAGGACGAACTTGAACCCAGAAGTCCGGTTGTGGTTGTTATGGGGCATGTTGACCACGGTAAGACTTCACTTCTCGACGCTGTACGAAATACAAATGTAATCGCGACCGAAGCCGGCGGTATCACGCAGCATATCGGTGCGTCCGTTGTTGAAATAAACGGGCAGAAGATTACATTTCTCGATACTCCCGGTCATGCGGCGTTCACCGCTATGCGTGCAAGGGGAGCGCAGGTAACCGATGTTGCAATCCTGGTTGTTGCGGCGGACGACGGCATAATGCCTCAGACCGTCGAAGCAATCAACCACGCAAAGGAAGCCGGCGTTACAATTATAGTTGCAATCAACAAAATCGATAAGGAGGGCGCAGACCCCGGCAGGGTTAAGCAGGCGCTCACCGAATACGGTCTTGTTCCCGAAGAATGGGGCGGCGACACTATCTGTGTTGAGGTTTCCGCTAAGAAAAATATTAATATAGACGGTCTTTTGGAAATGGTTCTCCTGGTTGCCGAAATGAAGGAGCTTAAAGCCAATCCCAACAGAAGGGCAAAAGGAACAGTTATTGAATCAAGGCTTGATAAGGGCAGAGGTCCGGTTGCAACCGTGCTCGTTCAGAACGGTACGCTCCGTGTTGGCGATGTTGTTGTTGCCGGTACGGCTGTCGGCAAGGTAAGGGCTATGATTAATTCAAGGGGCGAAAGGGTTAAGGAAGCAGGACCTTCCGTTCCGGTTGAGATTACGGGGCTTTCCGAAACTCCTCAGGGCGGCGATATTTTCCACGCTGTTGACGATGAAAGAAAAGCAAGAAATGTTGTTGAAGCAAGAAAACAGAAGATTAAGGACGAAATCGTTCAGGCTCAGCAGAAGGTTTCTCTCGATAATCTCTTTGACTGCATAAAAGAAGGCGAAATGAAGGAACTGGATATTATCGTCAAAGCCGATGTCGCAGGCTCGGTTGAAGCGGTTAAACAGTCCCTCGAAAAGCTTTCAAACGATGAGGTAAGGGTAAGGACGATTCACGGCGGCGTCGGCGGTATCAACGAAACCGATGTTATGCTGGCGAACGCTTCCAACGCAATTATCGTCGGATTCAATGTAAGACCCGAAGCCTCCGCAGTTGAAACAGCCCACATGGAAGGCGTTGATATCAGGCTTTACCGTGTTATCTACGAGGCTATCGATGAAATCGAGGCAGCTATGCGCGGTATGCTCGATCCGAAATTCAAAGAGGTTATTCTGGGTCATGCGGAAATCAGGCAGACCTTCAAGGTCAGCGGCGTGGGTACGATCGCCGGCGCTTATGTGCTTGACGGCCACATCAGCCGTAACTGCGATGTCCGTGTTAACCGTGATAACATCGTTGTGCATGAGGGCCATCTGAGTTCTCTCAAGCGATTTAAGGACGATGTTAAAGAGGTTCAGCAGGGCTATGAATGCGGTATGGGTCTTGAAAACTTCAACGATATTAAGGAAGGCGACATTATCGAGTGCTATACCATGGAGGAAATCGAAAGATAATTCTGTGGAAAGGTTGTGATTTTTATGGCAAGAATAGATAAGATTACAAATGAGGTCAAGAGAGAGGCGGCAAATATCATCGCCTCCCTCAAAGACCCGAGAATTCCGGATGTTGTTTCGGTTGTTTCGGCGGATGTGTCGAGGGATTTGTCATATGCCACGATTTATGTGAGTATGCTCGGGTCGGACGAGGAGCGTGCGGAAGCCCTTAAAGGTCTTAACAGCGCCAAAAGCTTTGTCCGCCGCGAACTCGGCAGACGGGTAAAGCTGCGGATAACTCCCGAGGTTATTTTTAAGCTTGACGACACCATGATTACAGGCTCTCATATTTTCAGTGTTATAAACAGCCTTGATATTCCTCCGGCAGAGGAGGAACCTGAGGAGGACGATGACGAATGAAAAGAATAATCAGTATTGTGCTTGCCGTTTTGATGCTGTTTGCGGTTTCGGGCTGTAAAAAGGAAAGAAGCAAAACTTCGTATGACGGCGTAAAGGTTCAGGACGGCTGCTATTTTGATGAGGACGGTATCATGCATGTGGATACCGCAAAGCTTGACTATACTGCCGGCAGTTCAATCAAATGGAGCTACGATGACGAAACGAATACACTTTTGTTTGAGGGCAAGGGCGAGCTTTCGGATATCAAAAATTTTGCGCCTTATAAGACTTTTGCCGAAAAAATTGTTATAGGCGAGGGGATTACATCTGTCGTAAATTCGGCATTTGACGGTTTTTCGGGAGTGAGCGAACTTTCGATTGCGCCGTCGGTTGAATCAATCGGAGCAAAGGCGTTCAGAGGGCTTATGATTAAGGAGGTTAACCTTCCGGTAAGGCTTTCGTATCTCGGCAAAAATGCGTTTGCGGACTGCGGACTTTTAGAATCTGTCACTGTTCCGAAAAACGACGGTTTGTATGAGATTAAGGACGGAGTGTTTAGAAACTGCGATCAGCTGAAAATGGCGATAATTCCGCCGACGATTACCTATATCTCACCTACCGCATTTGAAAACTGCACGAATCTTGCAATTTACGCAACGGAGGACAGCTTTGCCCACGATTATGCACTCACTGAAGGGATATTCTTTCAGAATTACAGTTTTTAGGTGATTATATGTCTGTTAAAAGTGTTTCAATCAGAATTGAGGAAGAGATGCTTAATAAAATTGCCTATGTTGCAGATTATGAGGGGAGAAGCGTCAACAGTCATGTTTTGGTTCTGATTCGCAAGAATATAAAAGAATTTGAGGACAGAAACGGCGTAATTGACGGAAGTATAAAACCAGATTTAAATGTTAAACCCGGCAGAAAATAAACAAGCGGACGGAAACCCAATATTTTGGAGTTTCCGTCCGCTTGTTTTGAGGGAATATATTATGTGGAATACACTATTTGTTTACCTTTAATTCAAGGATTTCGGTAAAGAAGTCTGTCGGAACATACATTTTGTCGCCAACAAGTATCGGTGCTGCGGAAAGCTCTGCGGCTTTCATTTTTGCCTTTGTATACTTGTTAACTCCTACATTGAAGGTTGCGCCCATCTGAACAGTTCCGACGGTTACCGCTTTTAATGAGTCGCTCCAGTCCACATCGTATCCGAGGGCTTCCGCAACTGCCCTTACGGGGAGGTAGTCAATGCCGTTTTCGCTGTGGGGTTCGGCTTCAAAGCTTTTGTCCTCGGAAGAAACCGTGTAAGATATTTTCTGCTCCGTATCTTCCTCTGCGGCAGTTCCGATAAGAACAATCTTGTCGGGATTCATAAGTGCCGGAATGCTCATAGTCATCGATTTTGCAAAAACAAGAACCTTTGAGCCTTTTGTGATGTCCTCCGCCTTAACTATCTGGCGGGTACGGAAAGGCTTGTATTCCGACTTTTCCGAAATGCTGATTTTATACTGTCCGTCTTTTGAGTATCCGAATGTGCCGTAGTCATCGGTTTCGATTTCGGATATTTCCATGTAAATCGGGAAATCTTCGTTTTCGCCGTGCCTTATTACCGCAAATGCTGCTGCCTGCGGCGGAAGGCTCAGCGTTTCAGCAGTTGAAGCAAACGCTGTGATGAAGTCGCCCTCTTTAAGCTCGGAAAGGTTCATCGGTATACCGTCCTTGTCCGAAACAACAGTTTCTTCTCCGATATTTAATATGTAGTCTTGGTCCGCCAGCTTAAGCTCAATGCTGTTTTCGGATACCGTCGTAATCTTTCCGCTGAGCATCTGTGTGTCGGAGGTCTGCCTGGTTGCCGTTATTTCCGTGTCGTTTCCGCTTATGAGCATTATACCGTCCTCTGCGAAAGCCGCTGCAGGAACCGAAAGCGTAAGTGCTGCGCTGAGCGCAATTGCCGTAAATCTTTTGTTCATAGTCATTACCTCTTTTCGTTTTGATTTTTCGTTTTTCACTTATAATACTTTTGAGCGTGCAAAAAGGTTTCAAAAAATTTAAAAAAATTTAAAAAAATTTTTAAAATGTATAAAATGCAAAAAAATAATGAATAAATGAATAAAATTGCAAAAAAATCGATTTTGCTATTGACTTTGATTGATTTAGGGTGTATAATATATGAGATTTGATTTTACAAAGGAGGAATTTTCGATGGGTACTCTTGAAGCTCTGGCTTCGGCGGGCAAGTGGTACAGCAGCTTTTTTGCCGATTTTATTCAGAACTTTATCACCAAAGCGAGATATGAGCTTATCCTCGAAGGTATAGTAACCACGATTGAAACATCGATTGTCGCGGTTATTCTCGGTGTTCTTATCGGTATGATCATTGCGCTTTGTTCGCTCTCGAAATCTAAAATTTTAAGAGCAATAAGCAAGGTTTATACGGATATTATAAGAGGTACGCCGTCGGTTACGCAGCTTCTTATTATATACTTTATAGTTTTTGCAAGTTCATCTCTGCCTAAGTGGATGATTGCCAGCGTTGCATTCGGTGTAAATTCCGGTGCGTATGTGGCGGAAATAATAAGAGCAGGTATTATGTCAATCGATAAGGGGCAGACGGAAGCGGGAAGATCTCTCGGTATGACCCATGCACAGACAATGCTTCATATTATTATACCTCAGGCGGTTAAAAATATTTTCCCGGCGCTTTGCAACGAATTTATCGTTCTTATTAAAGAAACCGCTATTGTCGGATATATCGGGCTTCGTGATATCGCAAAGGCCGGCGACCAGATTAAGGCGGCAACATATAAGCCGTTTATGCCTCTTGTCGGCACGGCTGTTATATACTTTGTTATGATAAAGATTCTTACCGTTCTTTTTGCAAGGCTTGAAAAAAGGCTTCGCAAGGCAGATATAAGATAGGGGGCGCCGCAAATGATTAAAGTTCAGGATTTGCATAAGTATTTCGGCAAGCTCGAGGTTTTGAAGGGCGTTAACCAGCATATAAAACAGGGTGAGGTTGTTTGCGTTATCGGTCCTTCGGGAAGCGGTAAATCGACATTCCTTCGGTGCCTTAATTTGCTTGAAACGCCTACGAAGGGCAAAATATTTATCGATGATGAGGATATAACCAAAAAAGGCGTTAATGTAAATAAAATCAGGCAGAAAATGGGTATGGTTTTTCAGCAGTTCAACCTTTTTCCGCATCTGACGATTATGAAAAACATCACAATTGCGCAGACTCTGGTTTCCAAAACCTCCAAGGAGGACGCAGTTCGTGTTGGTGAAGAACTGCTCAAAAGAGTGGGACTTTACGATAAACGAGATGCATACCCGGCGCAGCTGTCGGGCGGTCAGAAACAGCGTGTTGCAATCGCACGCGCGCTTGCGATGAATCCCGAAATCATGCTGTTTGACGAGCCGACGAGCGCACTTGACCCCGAAATGGTCGGAGAAGTTCTCGATGTTATGAAAAACCTCGCGAAAGAGGGCATGACTATGGTTGTGGTAACGCATGAAATGGGCTTTGCCCGTGAGGTTGCCGACAGAGTGCTCTTTATGGACGAGGGTATTATTATGGAGGAAGGCTCCCCGGAGGAAATTTTCGGGAATCCGAAAAACGAAAGAACAAAGAGCTTTCTTGCAAAAGTATTGTAATTTGTGGCTTTATGTCATAAAAATAAAATTTTAAGGAGTTATATTATCATGAAAACTGTAAAAAAAGTATTATCATTGGTTCTGGCGCTCTCAATCGCTGTTTTCTGCCTCGCAGGCTGCGGCAGCAAGGATGAGGGCAAAAAGGCTGACACCGAAGGCAAGGCGGCAGACGCTTCCGTTCTCAAAATCGGAACAAATGCCGAATTTCCTCCCTTTGAGTTTGTTGATTCCGAAGAAGGCGTAATCGATGAGTTCGCAGGTATCGATATGGAAATTGCAAACGAAATCGCAACAAGAATCAACAAGAAACCCGAAATCAACAACATGGACTTTGACGGTCTCCTCATTGCTCTTGAAAACGGTCAGGTTGATATGGTTATCGCCGGAATGACCGTTACCGATGAGAGAGCACAGGCTGTTGATTTCTCCGAAACATATTACACAGCAACTCAGGTTATGATTGTTCCCAAAGATTCCGACATCAAGTCCGCAAAGGACATTGAAGGCAAGAAAATCGGCGTTATCGACGGTTATACCGGTCAGACATGCGTTGAAGAACTCGGATATGATTTTGAAGGCTACAGAAAGGGCGCAGACGCAATTCTTGACCTTGCAAACGGTAAGCTTGATGTAGTTGTTATCGACTCTGCTACAGCAGAAAAGTTCATTGCTGATAACGCTGACCTTAAGGTTGTTGAAGATTCCGAAGCTTTTGCCGACGAACAGTACGCAATCGCTGTTAAGAAGGGTAACAAGGAACTTCTTGATTCCGTTAACGCTGCAATCAAGGAACTCAAAGACGGCGGAAAGATTGCCGAAATTTCTGAAAAGTACAACTAAAATCAAAAATATTTGCCGACCTTCGGGTCGGCATTTAATTTTTTTAAAAATTTTGCAACATTTTCCGCGGTTGATTTGTTTTATAAGTGAGGACCTCAAAAAACAAAACAAAAAAGGAGTTCAATATCATGAAAAACAATGTTCTTAAAAAATCAATTTGCACTCTGCTTGCATGTGCAAGCGTTGCGTCACTTTCAATACCGGCGCTTGCCGGAAATACCGCAGTTTATGTAGACGGTGAAAAAGTTTCGGATAATGCCTACAACGAGGGAACCAATATTATGGTTCCGCTCAGGAGTGTTGCCGAAAAGCTCGGCTACGATGTTTCGTGGGACAAAGAGCACGGCGGTGTTAAACTTGATGACGGCGAAGTAAATACAGTTGTTTATATCGGTGAGGACAACTATTACATGGCTTCATCTACCGCAATCGGCATGAGCGCTCCGACAAGCCTCGGCGCAGCGCCCGTAATCAAAGACAATATGACATTTGTTCCTGCCGGGCTTTTCAATGTTCTGGCCTGCGGAGAAAATACTTATACGGCGGAAAACGGCAAAATCACTTTTACAAAAGAGGAAACACTGGTCGGTATGCCGAATCCTTTTACAGAGTACAAAACTATTGACGAGGCAAAAAAGGCTCTGAAGTTTGAAGCGAAACTTCCGTCGGCTGTTCCGTCGGGATATAAGCTTGAATATGTGTCTGTTATGTCCGATGATTTTCTGAACCTTACATATAAAAACGGAGAAAAAGAAATTACTTACAGAACTGCGGCGGGTACGGAGGATATAAGCGGCGACTATACCGTTTACAAAACCGTAAAGGATGTAAAAATCGGAGGTATGAGTATCAAAATCAGGCTCGACGGCTCGGATTTTGAAGGCAATAAATCAAGCGGAGCGGTCTGGAATGACGGCGAAAACAGCTATTCTGTTTATTCAAACGCAGGTCTTTCCGAAACAGATCTTACAGATATTATAAAAAATATTAAATAAATTCCGGAGTGGTTGGCTTGAGTGTTACTAAAGAGTACATCGGCGGTTTGCTCGATAAGTACGGCGACATGGTTTTGAGAATTTCATATACATATCTTAAAAATCGGGACGACGCAGACGATGTTGTGCAGGATGTGTTTTTAAGCGTTATCGATAAGTGTCCCGAGTTTAAAGATTCATCGCATGAAAAGGCATGGTTTGCAAGGGCTGCGATAAACCGCTGCAAAAACAAGCTTAACCTGTTCTGGAACAAGAATAAAATTTCCGCAGACGATGTTCCGGAGGCGCCTTTCACCGACCGTTATTCAACGGATTCCGGTGTGCTGGACGCAGTTACGGCGCTTCCGAAAAAATACATAATACCTGTTTATATGTACTATTACGAAGGCTACAGCATGGACGAGATTGCAAAAATAACAGACGCCGCCCCGGCAACTGTTCGTTCGCAGCTTAAACGCGCAAGAGAAATGCTGAAAAATACACTGAAGGAGGATTACGATTTTGAGTGACAAATACAAAGAGCAGCTTGATAAAATTGTTGTTTCCGATGCACTTAGAGCAAAAATACTTTCGGCTGCGGAAGAAAAAATTGAGAAAAAAGCTTCAAAATCCAAAAGCTCAGGAGTGTATTATTTCCGTGCGGCTGCCGGAATAGCAGCCTGTGCCGCAATAGTTTTAACCGCAGCGGTTACGGTCAATATCGGGCAAACGGGAACGGTTTCAAAGGATGAGCCCGTGAATATCCTTGCACAGGCTCCGAAAACGGAAACAAATGAAAATTCTGATATAAATACAGTAAACCCCCATGATAATAACAACCAAACCTTAAACACACCGGCACCTTCGCCGGAAAAATACAATATAAATACCGAACCCCAAAATAACGGTATTGAGCCGAAAAATACCGATAGAACAGAGGCGGTTACTCCGGAGGCGCCTTCGGATAACGCAGAAATTCCGAATAAAATTCCCGATTATACTACGGGGGATGAACTTGCGGCCGCACCATCGCCTTATGATTCGCTTTCACTTGACGAAATAAAGGAGCAAGTCGGATACGAATTTAAGGTTCCGCAATATATTCCTGACGGGTATGCTATGGAGGATGCGGCGCTTATGTTCGGAAGTCTAATTCAGATAAACTATACCGCCGAAAACGGAGAGATAGTTTACCGAACGGAAAGAACGCAGGAGGATATAAGCGGCGATTACAGCATTTATGAAAAAACCGAAGTCATTGAAGCCGGCGGCTGTGCCGTTACAGTCAAAGGAAACGGCGAAAAATATAATCTTGCAGTATGGAACAACGGAGATTCATATGCAATAAGCAGCAGCGAAGGGCTTTCAAAAGACGAAATTGTAAAAATTGTAGAAAACATAAAAACACCGTAATCTTATTGATTACGGTGTTTTTATATGGGCGATATAGGGCTCGAACCTATGACCCTCTGCTTGTAAGGCAGATGCTCTCCCAGCTGAGCTAATCGCCCTCGACTTATCCAGTATACCACAAAAATATATATTTGTCAAGCCTTTTTGATTAAAAAGTTAAATTTTTACGGTTTTGACTGTATTGCCGTGTTTTTCTATAATTTTTATCAAATCCGATGTTTTCAGCCATACCGTTGCGGTGTTTTCGTTGGGATGAACTCCGATAAGCCCGTCTGCAAGGTCGGAATCAATAAAAACCTGTACAATTCTGCCGCTGTCATTGAGTACCCCAAGAGGTGTTACCGCTCCCGGAATAAGCTCCATTATGTCCGCAAGATCTTTTTCGGAGGCAAAACTTAAATTTCTTGTTCCGTTATTCTGCTTAAATTCTTTTAGGTTGACCATTTTGTTCCCTTTTACGGTTATAAGATAATAATTGCGTTTTTTATCATCGCGTACAAAAAGATTTTTTGCGTCAGCCTCGGGGTAGGGCAGTTCAACTTCGGACATTTCAGCCATATTGAAAACGGCTTTGTGCTCTGTTACCTCAAATTCTATATTTTCGGATTTCAAATAATTATATATTTCCTGTTTATTCATAACTCACCTTTTGCGTTTTTTGTTAATTATACTATACAGCACTAAAGTTGTCAAGGCATTGAGGGGATAATCTTATGGTTGGTTGGCAGATTAGGCGGGTTGTGGTATAATATCGGCAGGAGGCGGAGTGTACATGAAAAAGGGAAAGACAGCTGTGGCAGTTATTATTATGATTATCGCCGGGATTATCGGCGCAATTTATGATGATTCGATGGATGGGGCAATCTTTTTTTCGCTTATCGCCGGAATCGCCTGCGTAATCTATACTATAGATAATAAGGATTAGAAAAATAAAAACACCTTACATAGTGAATCTCCGGTCTGTGTAAGGTGTTCGCTTAAATAAAAAAACGACCTAAAACCTCAGGTTTTAAGCCGTTAATTAAATAACAGGGGCAGAAGGACTTGAACCCTCGGCACTTGGTTTTGGAGACCAATGCTCTACCAACTGAGCTATACCCCTATATTAAGCCGCCCGACCGAATCGACGACCGAGCGGTAAATTAGTTGCGGGGGAAGGATTTGAACCAACGACCTTCGGGTTATGAGCCCGACGAGCTACCAGACTGCTCCACCCCGCGATATATGTGCTATCACCGACAGCTTTTTTAGTATAGCACAAAAACACTTGTTTGTCAATACTTTTTTGAAAAAAACCGCATATTTTTTAAGGTATTTTCAACAGCAGCCATTGACAAGAGTTTGATTTTGCAGTACAATTACGGTATATTGCCCGCAAAGACGGTGTTGAGATTTTGTATACCGGGAAGCTGTGCGAGCGTCTTTCGGCGCCGTAAATAAAAAACGGAGAGGTTTTTTGATATGGATATTTATTTAAAGGATTATATTATCGGCGGCGAATGCGTATCCCTTGCTTTAAGCGAGGCTGTTCGCTGCCTGAGGAACGGAGATACGCTGCACTTGGGCGGAGGGAAAACGGAATTTGATAATATTTGCGCAACGCCTCAGACCTATTATATTCCGAGGTACAGCAACGAAAAGAAGTATTACACATTTTATTTTGAAAACATAGATGATTTGACAATAGACGGTGACGGCGCAGTTTTGGTGTTTGACGGAGATATTTCGCCTTTTGGCTTCAGCAATTGCCGAAACATTACTTTGAAAAATTTCAAAATAGATTATAAAACACCGTATTTTGTGCAGGGGCTTATTACTGATGCAAACGATGAATATGTTGATGTGAAATACGATTCGTCGGAAAACATATGCTGCTATGACGAAAAAAGCAGAAAACTGTATGCAAAATCTGCCGAAACCGACTTTGTATGGGATGTTTCCGCTTGCCTTACCAATGAGTTTGAAACCACGCCGAAGCGTCCTGCGGCTGCGACTGCCGACTGGTTTTTGTGTACGGGAGAGCCGCATCCCGTGTACGGAGGTATGTCGGTTTTGGTTGATACATATAAGCAGGCAGACAACCATTTTCGGTTCAGATTTAAAAACAAGAGCATTAAGCACACCGTCGGGAATTATTTGGTTCAGGCAAATCATGAAAGAAAAAATACGGATTTTTATTTTCATAAGTGCGAGAATATCCTTATGGAAAACATCGATATGTATGCATCGGCGTCGTTCGGGGCGGTGTATTTGCTCTGCAAAAACGTAAAAATCGATAATGTTAATTCCGTAATTAAACCCGATTCCGGCAGATTTATGGCGGTAAATGCCGATGTTCTGCATTTTGTGAACACCAAAGGAAAGATTGAAATTTCAAATTGCACGTTTGAAAATAATTTTGATGACTCCGTAAATATTCACAGCTTGTTTTCGGTTGTCAAATGCAAAATCAATACCGATACATTGCTTTTGCATTTTACCTATCTTGCGAAAAAGGCGGTAAATCTTTACAGTCCAGGCGAAAAAATAAATGTTTTATCAAAGGATAGCTTGGAAAAGCGCGGCGAACTGACGGTGAAAAAATCCGAATTTGTCGGCGAATATTATTTGATGGTCGAATTTCAAGAGCCTGTTGACGGTATAAACATCGGAGATTTGTTGGAGTCCGAAACGGCAAAGCCGGAAGCACATCTGTATAATTGCAGAGCCGGAAACAACAGAGGCAGGGGATTTCTTGTTCCGGCGGGCAGAAAAACGATTGTCGAAAATTGCGAGTTTTACAATTTCGGCTGCGGGATCGGTGTAAACGGCGCATCGCTTCGGTATCTGGAAGGAAGCGCCGTAACCGACCTTACGGTGCGTAACAACAGATTTGTCAATTGCGCAAGGGGGTTAAACCCGTATCTTATTGTGATAAAGCCGTTTGGTCTGATGGGAAAAGAAGCGCCTCCGTATCACCGCAACATTCGTATATACGACAACGTGCTGAGCCAAAACGGAAAAGCGCTCATTGACATCAATTACGCAGCGGATGCGGAGATTAAGAATAATACTTACATTCGTGATTTTTCTCAGTTGGCGCATGAAGATATAAATGAAACGGGCATAAGAGTGAATAAGTGCGAAAATGTAAATATAGAATAATTGAAAAACGGCGGTGCAATTTATCGTTGCGCCGCCGTTTTTTATATGATTGTTCCGCCGCCGACTACAGTATCTCCGTCGTAAAAAACCGCTGCCTGACCGGAGGTTATTGCTCTTTGGGGTTCGTCAAACACCACATGAACCCTATTTTCGCCGTCTTTTATGATTTCCGCCGGCTGTTCTTTCTGGCGGTATCTTATTTTAACGCTTGCACGGAATTTTTCGGGCGGTGTGTCAAATGCTATCCAATTTATATCGGAAACATCAAATTCTCTTGAGAATAAATCCTCGTTGCGCCCGAGAACCACTTCGTTTGTGTCTGTCCTTTTTTCGCATACGTAAAGAGGTTCGGGGAGGGCAAGCCCGAGCCCTTTTCTCTGACCTATCGTGTATCTTATAATTCCTTTGTGTTCACCCAGGATTTTTCCGTCAATGCCGACGAAATTGCCGTGAGGATAGCTCTTTCCGGTGTGAAGCTCGATGATTTTTGCGTAATCGCCGTCCGGTACGAAGCAAATATCCTGGCTGTCATGCTTTTTTGCGTTCACAAAGCCGTGCTCCTCCGCTATTTTTCTAACTTCGGACTTTTCAAATTCTCCGAGGGGAAATTTAGTGTGCGCAAGCTGTTCCTGAGTTAAAGAATACAGAACATAGCTTTGGTCCTTGGTTAAATCCTTTGCCTTTTTAAGAAGAAATCTGCCGCCGGATTTTTCAATTCTTGCGTAGTGCCCGGTTGCGATGTAATCACACTCGATTTCCCTTGCACGGCGATAAAGCCGCTCAAACTTCAAAAACCTGTTGCAGTCAATGCACGGATTCGGCGTCGCACCGCATTCGTAGGCTTCGATAAACCTGTCTATTACGCACCTTTTGAAATCAGCCTTGAAATTAAAAACAAAGTACGGTATTCCGAGGCGGTTTGCAACCGCTCTTGCGTCCTCGACATCATCAAGCGAACAGCACGATTTCTCACGTTCCATGCCTGCGTCCTCATTATCGAAAAGCCGCATGGTAACACCGGTGCAGTCAAAGCCGGCTTCCTTCATCAAAAATGCCGAAACGGAAGAATCCACCCCTCCGCTCATGGCAACAAGTGCTCTTTTCATAAATTCGTCCTCCCCGTAATGTCGTTTACAACCTTTCCGGCAATTATCAGCCCTGCAACCGACGGAACAAACGAAACCGACCCCGGGACCTGCCGTTTTGAACATTCTTCGCCGCTCGGAAGCGGCTTCATGGGCAGCTCCTCCGAATATACAACGTTAAGCTTTTTTATGCCCCGTTTTTTAAGCTCGTGCCGCATGACCTTCGCCAAAGGGCAGCATTTTGTCTTGTAAATGTCCGCCACCTTAAACCCTTCGGGAGAGAGCTTGTTTCCCGCGCCCATAGAGGAAATTATCGGGGTGCCCGACTCGTTTGCCTGCATGATAAGACCTATTTTCCCGGTTACGGTGTCGATGGCGTCAATCACGTAATCGTATTTTGAAAAATCAAACACGGATGCCGTTTCGGGGAGGTAAAAGCAGTCGTATTTATTGACTTTGATATAGGGGCTGATGTCCTTCAGCCGCCGTTCCATAACATCAACCTTTTTTTGCCCGACTGTGCTTAAAAGCGCTATAATCTGGCGGTTTATGTTGGTGACGGAAACGGTATCGCTGTCAATTATGTCGATTTCGCCGAGCCCCGAACGCACAAGCGCTTCCGCCGCATGCCCTCCGACGCCCCCGATTCCGAACACCGCAACGCGTGCCGATTTGAGCTTTTCCATGCCGTGTTCTCCCAAAAGAAGTTCTGTTCTTGAAAATTCGTTTATCATATTTGTTCTCCGTTTTGCCTGTGATAATAAAATTATATCACTTTCAGGTATGTTTTGTCAATCTTATGATTGACAAAATGCTCGGTTGGTGATATAATATTTGTATTATATTATTATTAGGGGGTTTATACCATGAAAAAAATTGTAAGTTTAGTTTGCGCTTTTGCTATGCTCTTCTGTCTTGCAGCTTGCGGAAGCAAGGACAATGCAGCCGACAAAAAGGCAGATTCCGGCAAGGCTGCAAAGAAGTATGTTATCGCAACAGATAAGGGATTCAGCCCGTTTGAATTCCAGGACGCAGAAGGCAACATCGTAGGTATCGATATGGACATCCTTGCAGCTGTTGCAAAGGATCAGGGCTTTGAATATGATCTTCAGTACATCGGCTGGGACGCTGCAATCGCAGCTTGCCAGGCAGGTCAGGCGGACGGTATGATTGCCGGTGCTTCGATTACCGATGAGAGAAAGGCTTCCGGCTGGATTTTCTCCGACGGTTACTATGATGCAACACAGGGTATGGCTGTTGCAAAGGATTCCGATATTAAGGGCTTTGAAGACCTTAAAGGTAAAAAGGTTGCTGTTAAAAACGGTACAATGAGCAACCAGTATGCCGAAAGCATTAAGGATCAGTACGGTTTTGAAGTTGTTACGGTTTCCACATCTCCCGATATGTACCAGGCTGTTATCGGCGGTCAGGTTGCGGCTTGCTTCGACGATACTCCTATCTTAAAGTACAGCATCAAAACAGGCAACCTCGAAATGAAGTTTGTTGAAGGTACCGAAAACGAACCGGCTCAGTACGGTATGGCTATCTTCAGCAGCGATAAGCAGGAACTTATCGACGCTTTCAACAAAGGTCTTGAAAATATCAAGGCAAGCGGCGAATATGACAAGATTATCGCTAAATACCTTGGATAATTACGAATGATAAAACACACCTTATCCGCCCATGATAAGGCTGTATGTTAGCTCTCCGATGGGCGGAAAGGCTTTGTGAAACTTATGCAGTTTATAATTGATACATACGGGTCATTGCTGCTTTCGGCTATGGGGCAGACGCTTCTTCTGGCGCTGCTCGGGCTGGCGTTCGGCTGTATACTCGGTATAATTTTCGGTATGCTCAGCGTTGTCGGCAGCAAAGTATGTAACATAATTTCCATTATATATGTTAACATCATCAGAGGCGTGCCGATGATTGTTCTGGCATTCTTTGTGTACCTCGGATTGCCTTACGGTCTGAAGCTTGCGGGTTTGAATTTTACTTTTTCATCGCTTCAGGCAGGTACAATCTGTCTTGCGCTCAACTGCGGCGCTTACATGGCGGAAATTATCCGCGCGGGCATTCAGTCTATCGACAAGGGACAGATGGAGGCTTCGAGGAGCCTCGGGCTTACCTATTGCCGCTCAATGTACAGGGTTGTGCTTCCGCAGGCTATCAGGAATATGATTCCGAGCATCGTAAACCAGTTTATCATAACTTTGAAGGATACTTCAATTCTTTCGGTTATAGGGTTTCCGGAATTGGTTAATAAGGCGCAGAATGTCATTGCAATTACATTTAAGTCATTTCAGGTATGGGGAATTGTTGCGGTAATGTATCTTGTTGTTATCACACTTTTGTCCATCCTTGCAAAGACTTTGGAGAGGAGGCTGAACCGTGGCAGATAATATCAAAATAAGCGTTTCGCATCTTTCCAAGAGTTTCGGGCATTTAGAGGTGCTCAAGGATATTTCGACGGATATTACGGAAGGCGAGGTTGTGTGCGTTATCGGGCCTTCGGGCAGCGGTAAATCGACATTTTTGAGGTGCCTTAACCGCCTTGAACAGCTTACCTCCGGCAGTATTACGGTTGACGGATATAATGTCGCAGACAAAAAAACCAACATAAACAAGGTGCGCGAAAACATCGGTATGGTGTTTCAGCACTTTAACCTTTTTAATAATTACAGCGTTTTGGGCAACCTGATGCTTGCGCCGGTTGACCTTAAAAAAGCAACCAGAGCGGAGGCTATGGAAACTGCCGTAAAAATGCTTAAAAAAGTCGGGCTGGAAGATAAGGCGGAGGCGTATCCTTCGCAGCTTTCGGGCGGTCAGAAGCAGCGTGTGGCAATTGCAAGGGCGCTTTGTATGCACCCCGATGTTATGCTGTTTGACGAGCCCACATCGGCTCTCGACCCCGAAATGGTCGGGGAGGTGCTGAATGTAATGAAGGATTTGGCGCGCGACGGCATGACGATGGTTATCGTAACTCACGAAATGGGCTTTGCCCGTGAGGTTGCGGACAGGGTTTTGTTTATGGATGACGGATATATTATGGAGGAGGGAACTCCCGAAGAGGTGTTCGGAAATCCGCAGAACCCGAGAACAAAGAACTTTCTCAGCTGCGTGCTGTAAAATGAAATAAAATGCTGCGGCATAATATTTTGCCGCAGGCCATAGAGGCTTCAGAAAAACCGTGCAGAATGGACAAATCGAACCCGAAGATGTATACAGGCGCTTCGGGCGGCGGCTTTTTTGAGGCCTCTTCTTATTTTTTGTTCATGTGCGTCTTGGTATATGCGTTTCTGTAGCGCAGAGGGACAGTGTTTTCGTGATATTTGAAAAAATTCGTAAAAAGATTGGCGTCCTTGAAATTAAGGATTGCGGCAATTTCTTTTATGGAATAATTCGTGTTTGTCAGATAATCCTTGGCTTTTTTCAGAAGAATATTTTGCTGATATTCTTTAAGTCCGATGTGGTAGTTCTTTTTGAAAACTCTTGATATGTATTCGGCGTTGTAGCCGAAGTGCCCGGCGGTTTCTTCGACGGTAAGCGCCGCTCCGGCGTTTATTCTTGTCCATTCGGCGATCTCGCTTGCAAGCTTTGACGGGGCTTGGCTTTCCGGTCTGCATATGTAAATCTGCGATATGAGGTAGGCAAATACCGAGCTTATGATAAAATCGTTCGCCTCGGGAAGGTTGGCATAGTGCAGCAGTTCTCTGAATATGTGCGGCGATTCAAAGCTTTCGGTTATGTACGGCAGCTGCAGACGGTCATCTTTCAGAAAATGAATCCAGTAGAATTCGGTTTTGCAGCTTTCTTTGAAACCGCGGTGCATAACTCCGGCGGGCAGAATTATCATGCTCCCCCTTTCAAGAGAGTGCCTTACGCCGCCGTCCTCTATATGCACCGTTCCCTTTGCAGTATAGATTATTTCATGTGTTTTTTCAATTCTTTCCGGGTGAATCCACCTGTCTTCGCTTGTGAAATACCCCATTCCGCAAAATTTAATATATTGGTTGTCAAACATGTCTGTTTTTTGCACTTCCTGTCTGTTTTTATATATTGAAATCCGTTTGATTATATTATATAATAAGTTCGTGGCACAGTCAAGTATTATTAATAAATAGCGGAGGATTATTTATGAAATCGATTGATTGGAAAAATGCCGAACTGCTTTCGGGTTATCTTTTTGATAAAGCGGAGCTTAATCGGAAAATTACAATTAATGCAGTATGGAACAGATTTTACGATACCGGCAGAATAGGTGCGTTTAAGTGCGATTGGAAGGAGGGCGATGACAAAAAGCCCCATATATTCTGGGATTCGGATGTGGCAAAGTGGATTGAGGGTGCGGCATATATACTCCAAAAGCACGATGTGCCGGAGCTTCGGGAAAAAATCGAGGGTCTTATCGATTTGATTGAGAAAAATCAGCTGAAGGACGGGTATTTCAATACTCATTATATAACCGTTGATCCGCAGGCGAGATTTACCGACCGCAGCTGCCATGAACTTTACTGCGCAGGGCATCTGATGGAGGCGGGTGTTGCATACTTTGAGGCGACCGGCAGCGACAGGCTTTTGAAAGCGTGCGAAAAATATGCGGACCTTATAAAAAAAGTGTTTATTGATGAAGATTCCGCCGCGTTTTCTACGCCGGGGCATGAGGAAATAGAGCTTGCGCTTGTGAAATTGTACCGTGCGACCGGAAAGAAAAAGTATCTTGAAATGTCAGAGTATTTTGTGAATATGAGGGGAAATAACGAAAAGGACGCCGAGGCAAATGTAGTTTTCACCGCTGAATACTGGCAGTCACACATTCCCGCGAGAGAGCAAAAAAAGGCCGTCGGGCACTCGGTGCGTGCGCTGTATTTGTATTCCGCAATGGCTGACCTTGCGTATGAACTGTCGGATAATGAGCTTAAGGATGTCTGCACGGCGCTTTTTGATGATATAACCTCGGGTAAGATCTCAATCACGGGCGGCGTTGGCGCTTCGTGGAGAGGGGAAGCGTTTTCAATTCCGTATGTGCTTCCCAACAAAAAGGCGTATAACGAAACCTGCGCCGCAATTGCGCTTGTCTTTTTTGCGCAGAGAATGCTCATGCTCGACAACAACGCAAAATATGCGGATGTTATCGAAAGAACCTTATATAACGGTCTGCTTTCGGGACTGTCGCTTGACGGCAGAAAGTTTTTCTATGAAAATCCGCTTGAAATTGACCTTGTTGACTACGAAAAAGAGCCGGAAGAAATTTTCGGGGACCGCCGCGAGCATCTTCCCATTACCGAAAGGGTCGAGATGTTTTCGTGCTCCTGCTGCCCTCCGAACCTCAACAGAGTTCTTCCGAAACTTGAGGAGTATATTTATGCCGCGGACGGCGATACATATTATATAAATCAGTTTGCGGGCAGCCGCATGGAGGAAGGCGGCGTATTCATCGAACAGCAAACCGATTATCCGCATTCGGGAAAAGTCAAAATACATAGCCGCGGAACCGACAGACTTGCGGTGAGGAAGCCGTACTGGTGCCGTGAATTTTCGGTTGACGCAAAATACAAGCTTGAGAACGGATATATAATTATTAAAAATCCGCCGGAAGAAATAAATATTGAATTCAAAATGACGGTTGAGCTGATTGCGGCGGACATGCGTGTACATAACCTGAACGGAAGGGGAGCCGTTTGCAGAGGACCGATTGTGTACTGCTGCGAAGGCGTAGACAACGGAAAGGATTTGAGGTCGCTGTTTGTTACGCGAGAAGGCCTCAAAGACGCAGAAATTGCTTATTGCGCGGATTTCGGGCTTGATGTTATAACCCTTGACGGATGCAAAAGGAGCGTCGGAAAATCGCTTTACTTCCCCTATACCGATGACTTTGAGCCGGAAAAAATCAGGCTTATTCCATATAATTGCTTTGCGAACCGCGGCGAAAGCGATTTCCTTGTGTGGTTGAATGTTAAGTAGGGCTTTGTTTGCCCCAAAAAGGAATTGCAGCAAAATTTCCTGTATTTTGCTCAGACTGTCGAAAAAGTTGGTCAACCGCAAGCAAAAAAACATTAATCTGTTTTTGAGCAACAATTAAAATATACTGTTCACATAATAATTTCGTTTCAAAATAATAAAATCGTATTGAAAAAGCCTTGAAATCATCGGGATTTCAAGGCTTTTTGCTTGCTTTCACCGAACATGGACTCTACCGTATCGCATACGCCGACGAATCCATGTTCGGCAAATTTACCTTCCTTTTTCGAAGCCTGCCAGCGTGTCGATAGGTTTATCGACACGCTGAGCAAAATTTCCTGTATTTTGCTGTAATTCCTTCTTTTTATTTTTAAAAGCTATTTACAAAAAAAATCGGCTGTGGTATAATATATAGTTGAAGGATTATGATTTTTGATTTTTTATCGGATTTTACGGGGGTGTGCATATGGATTTTAAGCTTCATTCCGACTATAAGCCGACGGGCGATCAGCCGCAGGCTATAGAAAAATTGGTTGAAGGAATAAAAAGCGGTGATAAGGGGCAGACGCTCCTTGGGGTTACGGGCTCCGGAAAGACATTTACGATTGCAAATGTTATCGAAAAGATTAACAGGCCCACCCTTGTTTTGGCTCACAACAAAACTCTGGCAGCGCAGCTTTGCTCGGAATTTAAGGAGTTTTTCCCCGAAAATGCCGTTGAATATTTTGTTTCGTATTATGATTATTATCAGCCGGAGGCGTACATTCCGCACACCGACACTTATATAGAAAAGGATGCGCAGATTAACGATGAGATTGACAAGCTGCGACACTCGGCAACGGCTTCGCTTTTTGAGCGGCGTGATGTTATAATCGTCTCCAGCGTTTCGTGCATATACGGTCTCGGCGACCCTGACGATTACAAAAACCTTATAATTTCGATCCGCCCGGGAATGACGATCGAGCGTGACGAGCTGCTTGCAAGGCTGGTTGCGGTTCAGTACGAAAGAAACGACATTAATTTTGTCAGGAACAAATTCAGGGTCAGGGGCGATGTTGTTGAGGTGTTTCCGTCAAATTCGGGTGACAATGCAATAAGAATTGAGTTTTTCGGTGACGAAATAGAACGGATAACCGAAATTAATGCCCTTACCGGCGAGGTTTTGGGAGAGCGAACCTATGTTGCCGTTTTCCCGGCATCCCATTATGTTACAACGAATACCAAAATGCAGAGAGCTTTAACCGCTATCGAAAATGAGCTTGAGGAGCGCATGAGGGAGTTTAAAGCGGAGGACAAGCTGCTTGAGTCGCAGCGAATTATGCAGAGGACGAATTACGACCTTGAAATGCTCAGAGAGGTTGGGTTTTGCCAGGGCATCGAGAACTATTCAAGGCACATAAGCGGCAGACCGAAGGGCAGCGCACCGTATACGCTTCTTGATTTCTTTCCGGAGGATTTTTTGCTTGTGGTGGACGAGGCTCACGTTACAATTCCGCAGGTTCGGGCAATGTATGCCGGCGACCGTTCAAGAAAGAAATCGCTCGTTGATTTCGGATTTCGTCTGCCGTCGGCTTACGATAACCGTCCGCTTAACTTTGAGGAGTTTGAAAGCCGCATAAACCAGGCGATATTTGTTTCCGCAACCCCGGGACCTTACGAAAAGGAGAACTCGGTTCAGACGGTCGAGCAGGTGATAAGACCGACCGGGCTTTTAGACCCCGAGGTGGAGGTAAGACCAATTGAAGGGCAGATTGACGACCTCTACGGTGAAATAGTTAAGAGAACCGACCGCGGCGAGAGGGTTCTGGTTACCACAATGACCAAAAAGATGGCGGAGGATCTGACCGATTACTTTGCAAATATGAATATTAAGGCAAAATATCTTCACTCCGACGTTGATACTATGGAGCGTATGCAGATTATAAGGGAGCTTCGCATGGGGATTTTTGACGTTTTAATCGGTATAAATCTTCTGCGTGAAGGGCTTGACCTTCCGGAGGTTTCGCTCGTTGCCATACTCGATGCGGACAAGGAGGGCTTCCTCCGTTCGGAAACCTCCCTTATCCAGACAATCGGAAGAGCCGCGAGAAATGCGGAAGGCAAGGTTATTATGTACGCCGACACGGTTACCGCCTCGATGAATTATGCAATCACCGAAACGAACCGCCGCCGCTCCATACAGGACGCTTACAACAAAAAACATGGCATAACGCCGAAAACTATTGTTAAGAATATTCATGAGGTTATAGAAACCCTGAAGCCCGTCAAGTTTGAAAAGCAGATGACAAGGGAAGAAAAGTACAGGCTTAAAAAGAAGCTTACGGCGGAAATGAAGGAGGCTGCGTCCCTTCTCGATTTTGAAAAGGCGGCGGAGCTTCGCGACAAGATTATAATGTTGGGAGATAAATAATGAAGGACTGCATTTATATAAAAGGTGCAAGAGAGCACAATCTTAAGAATATCGATGTTAAAATTCCGCGCGACAAGCTGGTGGTTGTGACGGGGCTAAGCGGTTCGGGCAAATCGTCGCTTGCATTCGATACGGTTTTTGCCGAGGGGCAGAGGAGGTATGTTGAGTCGCTTTCGTCCTATGTGCGCCAATTTATGGGACAGATGGAAAAACCGGATGTTGACTATATCGAGGGGCTTTCCCCGGCGATTTCGATTGACCAGAAAACTTCCGGCAGAAACCCCCGTTCAACTGTCGGAACCGTTACCGAAATTTATGATTATTTAAGGCTTCTTTACGCAAGGGTGGGCGTTCCGCACTGCCCTAAATGCGGCAAGGTTATTTCTCAGCAGACGGTGGACCAGATTACCGACAAGGTGCTTTCAATGCCCGAAGGCACGAAAATTATGGTTATGGCGCCCGTTATACGCGGGAAGAAGGGCGAGCACCAAAAAATCCTCATGGACGCAAAGCGTGCGGGATATGTCAGGGTCAGGGTTGACGGTAATTTGTACGAAGTTAATGAGGAAATTGTATTGGAAAAGAACAAAAAGCACACGATTGAATATGTTATCGACCGTCTTGTTGTCAAGCCCGAAATCCGCAAAAGGCTTGCGGATTCGGTTGAAACTGCGCTTTCCTCGGCGGACGGAATTGCGGAGATTAGCGTAATCGGCGGCGAGGATTTGATGTTTTCGCAGAATTATGCGTGTGCGGACTGCGGAATCAGCATTGACGAGCTTGTGCCGAGAATGTTTTCCTTCAACAATCCGTTCGGTGCGTGCCCCGCGTGCTCGGGGCTGGGGTATCTTCTTAAAGCCGACCCCGACAGGATTATCAAAGACCCCAAAAAGAGCCTGAACGGCGGCGCAATCACCGTTTCCGGCTGGAACAGCGAAAAAAGCGGAACCACCGCCTCGGCGGTTTTTGAGGCGCTTGCAAACAAATATGATTTTGACCTCGACACCCCCGTCAAGGATTTGCCGAAATCGGCAGTTGACAAAATTCTGTACGGTACGGGCAGCGATAAAATCAGGGTTATCCAGAGGCGTCCGAACGGACGAAAGGTTGATTATGTAACATCTTTTGAGGGAATTGCGAATAATATAGAAAGAAGATACGAGGAAACAACCTCGCTTTGGATGCGGATTGAGCTTGAAGGGTATATGAGTAACTGCGAATGTCCCGAATGCAGGGGCGCAAGGCTTAAAAAGGAGTCGCTGGCGGTTACGATTAATGATAAAAGCATTTATGATGTGTGCTGTCTCTCGGTTTCCGAGGCGGACGAGTTTTTTGAAAATCTTGAATTAACCGGAAATGATGCGAAAAT
This sequence comes from uncultured Clostridia bacterium, assembly GCA_934464705.1. Classification (GTDB taxonomy): domain Bacteria; phylum Bacillota; class Clostridia; order HGM11514; family HGM11514; genus CAKSKB01. The sequence continues at coordinate 53,272 of CAKSKB010000005.1, read as the reverse complement.
TGCTTCGGCTGTTCTGAAAGAAATTTGCGGAAGGCTCGGATTTCTTAAAAACGTCGGGCTGGAATATCTCACACTGTGGAGGTCGGCGGCAACGCTTTCGGGCGGTGAGGCGCAGAGAATCCGCCTTGCAACCCAAATCGGAGCGGCGCTCATGGGCGTGATTTATATTCTGGACGAGCCGAGCATAGGGCTTCACCAGCGTGACAACGACAAGCTGCTCGCGACCCTTAAGCGCCTCCGTGACATGGGGAACACCCTCGTTGTGGTGGAGCACGATGAGGATACGATGCGTGAGGCGGACGATATTATAGATATAGGCCCCGGTGCGGGCGTTCACGGCGGATATCTTGTTGCACAGGGTACCGCGGAGGAAATCATGAAGGTGCCGGAATCGGTCACCGGGCAGTATTTAAGCGGCAAAAAAAAGATTGAAATTCCGAAGAAAAGAAGAGAGGGCAACGGCTTTAAGCTGACGGTCAGGGGCGCAAGGCAGAACAATCTTAAAAATATTACGGTAGATTTTCCCCTCGGAACATTTACCTGCGTGACGGGCGTTTCCGGCTCCGGCAAATCTTCCTTGGTCAACGAAATTCTTTATAAATCGCTTGCCGCAAAGCTGAACGGCGCAAGGGCAAAAGCGGGGGATTTCGATGAAATCGAAGGCTATGAAAATCTCGATAAAATTATTGATATAGACCAGTCGCCGATTGGCAGAACACCGCGCTCAAACCCGGCGACATATACGGGCGTTTTCGGCGATATAAGGGAACTTTTCGCTTCCACAAACGAAGCGAAAATCAGAGGATTTTCGTCAAGTCGTTTCAGTTTTAATGTCAAGGGCGGCAGATGCGAGGCATGCTCGGGCGACGGTATAATTAAAATAGAAATGCACTTCCTGCCCGATGTTTATGTGCCCTGCGAGGTCTGTGGCGGCAAGCGTTATAACCGTGAAACCCTGGAGGTTAAATACAAGGACAAAAGCATAAGCGATGTACTGGACATGACGGTTGAGGAGGGTGTGACGTTTTTTGAAAATATCCCTAAAATCAGCCATAAGCTGAAAACTCTTGCCGATGTGGGGCTTGGATATATCAAAATCGGGCAGCCGTCAACAACCCTTTCGGGCGGCGAGGCACAGAGGGTCAAGCTTGCAACGGAACTTTCCAAAAGAAGCACCGGAAAAACCATTTATGTTCTCGATGAGCCTACAACGGGGCTGCATTTTGCCGATGTTCACAGGCTTGTCGGGGTTTTGCAGAAGCTCGTTGACAGCGGCAACACCGTTGTGGTTATCGAGCACAACTTAGATGTTATAAAAACAGCGGATTATATTATAGATCTGGGACCGGAAGGCGGCAGCGGCGGAGGAACGGTTATCACTGCCGGAACTCCCGAAAAAATTGTAAAATGCAAGAAATCTTACACCGGACAGTATCTTAAAAAAATGCTTGACAGGGGGTAATTTGCTTGAAGTTTATTCACTGTGCGGATTTTCATTTCGGCAGACCGCTTTCGTCAATCGACAGCGAAACGGCGGCGGATATCATAAGAGAAGAAATGTTTGAGGCACTTAAAGAAATCTGCGGACTGGCAGCGGATGCCGACGCACTGCTCATTGCAGGAGACCTTTTTGATTCCCCGCGGATTGACGAAAGGACGGCGGAAAAGGTTTTCGGCTGCCTTTCGGAGGTTGGGAGGGTTTTCATATCCCCCGGCAATCACGACATGCCGGATGTTTACAGAAAACTTCGATTGCCGCAGAATGTGCATGTTTTTCTCGGCGAAACAGAGTGTGTCGACTGCGAAAACTTTGCGGTCTGGGGGAACGGAGGCCGTCCTATAGGCGATGTGGCTTTGGATTCGGAAAAGGTAAATATACTTTGTATTCATACTCAGCTTGACGGCAGCGGTGAATATAACAGTATATCCTCCCGCGAACTCTGCTCGCATGGGTTTTCATATGCGGCTCTCGGGCATGTTCACTCGTTTTCGGGAGTTAAAGAGTCCGGCGGTACGCATTATGCATATTCGGGCTGCCCTGTCGGCGGCGGTTTTGATGAGCTTGGGGATACCGGGGTTATTTCGCTTGAAATTACAAAATCGTCTTTTGACGCACAGTTTGTTCCGTGCGGAAAACGGCGGTTCAGGGAGGAAACCGTTATACTGTCAAATGCCGGCGGGTATGACGATATAGTGCTTTCTGAGCCGCAAAAATCAGACCTTTATAAAATAACGCTTAAGGGCACCGTGTCGGAGGATTTTGTTTTAAGACCCGATATTTTAAGAGAAAAAATAAAGGACAGATATTTTTTTGTGAAGGTAAACAACGAAACCCGTGTGCATATTCCGTATGATGATATGACGAAGGAATATTCGCTTAAGGGAATATTCGTTTCAAAAATGCTTGAAAAAATCAAGTCTGACCCCGAAAACCCGGAGCTTCTTCGGGCGCTTGAACTTGGCGTGAGGGTTCTGGACGGCAAAAAAGCGGGGGATTGCTTATGATTCTGAAAAAGCTTTACATAGGGGCGTTCGGAAAACTGAAGGATAAGGAAATAGAATTAAAACCCGGGCTTAATGTGATTTTCGGTGAAAACGGTTCGGGAAAATCCACGCTTATGCAGTTTATAAAGACGGCGTTTTACGGGTTTGACCGAAAAGAAAGAGGCGCATCGCTTCCGTGGGACGGTGCAAAGCCTAACGGATTTGTGCTGTTTGAGTCCGGAGGAAGAGAACTGATGACCTCCGTAAAATTCGGAAAAACCGCTCGAGGCGATTCGTTTTTGACAACCGATAATCTCAGCGGCGACGAGGTGTCGGATGAGCCGATGGGCAGAAGTGTTTTCGATATGAGTGCGGCGGCATTTTCAAAAACGGCGTTCATATCCTCCGGAGCGGCGATTGAAGCAAAGAGCGATGATGAAATTGCCGAAAAGCTTTCAAATCTTCAGACAAGCGGCGACGAATCCGTTTCGTTTGCGGCGGCGGAAGCGGATATTGATTCCGCCATGGCTAAGCTTATTGCCAAAAGGGGAAGCGGCGGAAGGATTCAGCAGCTGGAGGCGGCTATTGAGGAAATAAAGTCAGAGCTTAATGCCGCATATTCAAACCTTGACGGTATGAAGAACACCAAAAACAGCCTGAAAGAGGCTTACGCTCTGAAGGATGAATTTGAAAAAAATATTGTTTTTCTCAAAAAATCCGTTGAAGCGGAAAAGTTTTTGCAGCTTAAAGCATTGAAACAATCGATTGAAGAAATCGGTGATGTTCCCGATATGTCGGGTGCGGAAAAGGCGGCAAGTGAAATACGAAAGCTGTCCTCTGAGGTTGAAAGCCTTGAAGCGGCAATGAACGGATTTGAAAATGAAACCGAAAACCGTATCGAAATTCCGGAAACGGATTTTAATGCAGCTTCCGAAATTTACTACAAAAGTGCCTCTAAAAATCCGGTTTTCTTTGCATCTGCCGCTTTGGCGGTCGGGTTTGCGGTTCTCGGATTTTTCAACCCTTACTTTTTCATAGGTTCGGTTTTGCTTGCAGCACTGGCATTTTTTAAGCGGCCGAAATCGAAAAGCGTTTCGGATATTACCGAAAAATACGGTTTTCCGGATTTTGAAAGCTTCAGAGACGGATACATGGAGCAGACCGCAAAACGGCAGTTTGCCGATAAGATGAAGGCAGAAAAGGCACAAACGGAGAAAAAACTCGGTGATGCACAAATGAGGCTTAAAATCGCTGAAGATTCCGCCCGTGAGCGATTCCGAACAGATTCTTCGGGCGAGCTGGAGCAGCTTTTCAGAAAATCGGAGAAAGCAAAAATCGAAAAAGCAGCTTACGAAAAATCATATTCTGCGCTGCTTAAAAACAATGATTACGCCGAGCTTGATAAAACTTACGGTAATTTTGAACCCGTTTCGGACGGCTTGCTTAAGCTTGAGCGAAAAGAAAACGAACTTCGTGAAATTAACGAGAAAATTCTCAGGCTTGAGCGGCAAAGCGGTGCGGCTTCCGCCGCTGCGCAGCCTTGCGAAATAGAAAGGCGCAAAGATGAACTTACCGAAAAATTAAACCGGCTCCGTTCGGACTATGCCTGCCTTGAAATCGTTAAAGATACTCTCGGCGAAGCACGGGACATTATGGAGGGCGAGTTCGGAATGAAACTCAACGATGCCGCAGGGGAGATTCTTAATAAAATCACTTCCGGTTATTCCTCGGTGCGTATGAACCGAAATTACGGTGTTAAGCTGATGGAGGGTGCGGAAATGCACGAGGCAAAGGAGTTCAGCACAGGGCTTTTTGAGCAGATTTATTTATCGTTCAGGCTCGCAATGCTTAGCCTTATGGATTGTCCGTCGCCGGGATTTCTGGACGATTCGCTTATGACATACGATGACCAAAGAGCGGAAAATACATTGAATTTTCTTGCTTCATGCGAAAGACAAACCATTCTTTTCACCTGCCGCCGCCGTGATGCGGAACTTGCCGGGGCGGTCGGTGCAAACATTATTGAAATTTAGGAGATGAAAATAATGTGGCTTTTGTTTGCTGTTTTATCATCCGTTTTTGCGGCGCTGACCTCGATTTTGGCAAAGGTCGGCATCGAAAATGTCAATTCAAATCTTGCAACCGCAATAAGAACGGTTGTAGTGCTTGCTTTTTCGTGGATAATGGTTTTTATAACAGGGAACGCAAACGGCGTTTTTTCGATAGACAAAAAAAGCTGGATTTTTCTTATTCTTTCCGGCTTTTCAACCGGGGCTTCGTGGCTTTGTTATTACAAGGCGCTTCAGCTCGGAGACGCTTCAAAGGTCGTTCCGATTGACAAATTAAGCGTGGTTTTAACGCTCATACTGGCATTTGTGTTTTTGCATGAGCAGTGCAGCTGCAAATCGGTTATCGGCGCGGTATTAATCGCCGCCGGAACTTTGTTTATGATACTTTAGGAGGAAAATTATGAAAACACCCGAATTTTACAGAGAGTGCGGATTCGAGGATATAGGTTATATGCCGTATCCGCTTTCGTCGGAGGAGGAATATCCCGATTACATAAAGGAGGAGGTTTTGAAAAGCGTCGATGAAATTCAGGCGCACCAGGGCAAAAACACCGTGACATTTGCATTTATGACGGACATTCACTATGCGCTGAACCATAATCATACTGTACGGTTTAAGCGCACAATGCGTGCATACCGTGAGATTGCAAAGCGTGCGCAGATTGATATGCTGATTCTGGGCGGCGACTATACAAATGAGGGCTGCAAGGAATATAAAACTAAGTGTTTCCGTGAACTCCGTGCGCTTATTGACCGTGAAAAATACTTCCCCGTGAACGGAAACCACGACGACGGCTCAATCTGGGACAAGGCTTACATTCTTGCGGACAAGGCAACAAATCATCTTACGCACAAAGAGCTTTACAGGCTGTTTTACAACCATTTGCCGCAGCTCGGCGCAAAAACCGATGAAACCGATGGTGCGCTTTATTATCTTTATGACGATGAGGCTAAAAAAACGAGATATATTTTTCTTGACTGCTGTGACATTCCGTATGTTTTTGATGAAAACGGAGGGCTTAAATACCATGCGCAATGGCTTTTTGCGATGTCGCAGGCTCAGCTTGACTGGCTCACGGGTACGGCGCTGAAATTCGACGAGGAAGGATGGAACATTGTTTTCTCAACGCACTCGCTTCTCCGTGAGGGCGACATCGGCAATCCTCCGGAAATTGCGGAGAATATGGAGCTTCTTCGCCGCATTGTGCTTGCTTATAAGGAAGGCGCAAATATATCCGAAAGCTTTGGCAGCGGTGATTTTGAAAGGCATGTAAACGCTGATTTTTCGGAATATACAAGGGGTGAAATTGTCGGATTTTTTGTCGGTGATTATCATTTGGACGCAGTTGACCGTTACGGTACAATGCCTCTTGTGCTGGCAGGGAATGCCGTTATGTACGACAAGGCGGATTATTACGTAAAAAGGCATGACGGCGACAAGACGGAACTTCTTTTTGATGTGGTTACAATAGACCGTGACGAACGGAAGATATACACTGTGCGTGTCGGCGCCGGAGAAAACCGTGAAATAGATTATTGAGGTGAATTTACATGAACAGAAAAGAACTTGCTCTTAAAAAGCATGATGAAGGGTACTGCTGCGCCGCTGCGGTTCTGTGCGCATTCTGCGACCTTACCGGGCTTGACGAAAAAACGGCGCTTAATCTTTCCGAAGGCTTCGGCGGCGGAATAGGCGGAATGCACAGCGTCTGCGGTGCGGTAACGGGCATGCTTATGGCTGCCGACCTGATACTCGGCAATGCAGACCCAAACGACCCGAAAGCAACGAAGCGCGAAAGCTATCTTCGCACAAAGCTTCTTGCGATGAATTTTGTTGACAAAAACGGCTCTATGATATGCGAAGAGCTTTTGGGCGGAAACGGCCGCCCAAAGCTTCGCTCCTGTGACGGCTGTATTGAGGATGCGGTTGACATCCTGGAAGGGTTTTTAGGTGATAAATCGTGAAGCAGCAAAGCAATTTCAGAAAATTCATGCCATACTATAAGCCGTATGTCGCCTTTATCGTGCTTGACCTTCTCTGCGCGGCGCTTTCAACGGTGTGCGAGCTTGTTTTTCCGCTCATTGTGCGGTATATTACGAATACTGCGCTTCGGTCGCCGGAGGATTTGCTGCTTTCAACGATAATCAAAATCGGGCTTGGGTATCTGTTTTTGAGAATTGTTGACACGCTTGCGAATTACTACATGGCGTACATAGGCCACATAACCGGCACAAAGCTTGAAACCGATATGCGCCGTGATTTGTTCGCTCATTTGCAGGAGCTTTCGTTTTCGTATTTTGACAACACGAAAATCGGGCAGATTATGTCGCGCGTTACAAACGACCTTTTCGACATAACCGAATTTTCTCATCATTTTCCGGAGGAAATGTTCATTGCGGCGATAAAAATCATAGGGTCGTTTGTGATTTTGGTGCGTATCAACATTCCGCTTACGCTGATTATTTTCATGCTTCTGCCGCTTATGCTTTTGTCCGTTGCGCTTTTCAGAAAGAAAATGAAGGCTGCGTTCAAGAGCCAAAGGGTCGAGGTGGGCGAGCTTAACGCAAGCCTTGAGGACAGCCTCCTCGGAATCCGTGTTGTAAAAAGCTTTGCAAACGAGGAGCTTGAAAAGAAAAAGTTTGAAACGGGAAATATGCGCTTTTACAGGGCTAAAAAACATGCTTATAAATACATGGCGAGGTTTCAGGCGTGCACCAGGTTTTTTGACGGCGTGATGTATATTGCCGTCATCGTAATCGGCTCCGCTTTCATGATAAAGGGACATATCAATTCCGCAGACCTGATTGCCTACCTCCTTTATATCCAGACGCTCATAACCTCAATCCGTAAGATAGTGGAGTTCACGGAGCAGTTCCAGAAGGGTATTACGGGCATTGAGAGGTTTTCGGAAATCATGTATCAGCCGGTTGATATTTCGGACAGCGTGTCTGCCGAACCGATAGAAAATGTCCGGGGAGCGGTTAGGTTTGAAAATGTGACATTCAGCTATTCTGACGAAAATGACAATGTGCTGAAGGATATATCGCTCGATATAAAACCGGGTGAGAACATCGCGGTTGTCGGACCTTCCGGCAGCGGTAAAACCACCCTCTGCAATCTTATTCCGAGGTTTTACGAAACAAACGGCGGAAAAATTACGATTGACGGGCGTGATATCCGAGACATCACGCTTGCGTCCCTTCGAGGCAACATCGGTATGGTTCAGCAGGACGTATACCTTTTCAGCGGCAGCGTGAAGGAAAATATCGCTTACGGCAAGCAGAATGCCTCCGATGAGGAAATAGTAAATGCCGCAAAAATGGCGGGAGCGGACGGCTTTATTGAAAATCTTCCGGAGGGGTATGATACCTATGTCGGAGAACGCGGCGTGAAGCTTTCGGGAGGACAGAAGCAGAGAATTTCAATCGCAAGGCTGTTCCTCAAAAATCCGCCCATTCTTATTTTGGACGAGGCGACAAGCGCACTTGACAACGAAAGCGAGCTTCTTGTGCAAAAGTCCCTTGAAAAGCTTGCCAAGGGCAGAACGACCTTCACTATTGCGCACCGCCTCACGACAATACGCAACGCCGACAGGATTATCGTTCTTACAAAAGACGGCATTAAGGAAAGCGGCGACCACAGGGAGCTTATGGCTTTGGGCGGAGAATATGCAAAATTGTATTCCATGTACACATCCTTGGGTTGACATTGCCCGGGGATTGTGCTATACTGAAATAGATGTGAGTTCGAAACCATCCTCACTTAAAACAAAACTAAGGAGTAATTTAATATGAAAAAGACAGGATTTATCACAAAAACCGCTGCGATAGCCGGGCTTTATATCGTGCTTACGGTGCTTAATGCAGGGTTTTCGTCCGGGCCGATTCAGTGCAGGCTTTCGGAGGCGCTGTGTATTCTGCCGGTGTTTACGGTTTCGGCAGTGCCGGGGGTTACAATCGGTTGCATTGTGTCAAACATCATTGTCGGCGGAGCCGTATGGGATGTTGTTTTCGGCAGCCTTGCAACTCTTATAGGAGCAGTGGGGACTTATCTTTTAAGAAAACACAAGTTTCTGGCTTTTATTCCTCCAATTGCCGCAAATACGGTCATAGTTCCGTTTATACTGTCGTTTGTTTATAAATCACCGGGTTCGCTTTGGTGGTTTGCGCTGACGGTATTTATCGGCGAGTTCATCTCCTGCGGGGCTTTGGGTGCGCTTCTTTGCGGCGCGGTCAATAAGAACAAGGCGCTTAAAAGATATCTTTCCGGAAAGGAAAAGTGATTATGAAAAAACATTTTGATGAGCTTATCCGCAGCCTTGACATGGCAAAGGTTGCAAGGCAGGCTTTTGTAATAGCGGTGGTTTATGCCGCAATAACTGTCGGGATGAGTTATCTTAACCTTGCAAATCCGGACTATCAGCTGAGGATATCGGAGGCAATGTGTATTTTACCTTATTTTCTTCCGGCGGCGGTTCCGGGGCTGTTTTTCGGCTGTATTGTAGGCAATTTTCTGGGCGGCTGCGCTATGCTTGATGTGATTTTCGGAAGCCTTGCAACATTGGTTGCGGCAATTATTACGGCTTGCATACGAAAAAAATCACCGTGGCTTGCGCCGCTTCCGGCGCTTGTTATCAACACGGTTGTCGTGCCGATTTTGCTGCCGTTTTGTCAGCCTTCTATGTTCAGGATTTCGAGAATACCGATTTACATGATAAGGGTCGGCGCAGGGGAGTTCGTTTGCTGCTTTGTGCTCGGGATGCTTCTTCTGATGTTTATAAAAAAGAAGTTCAAGCACATTCTTTGGTGGTAGATTTAAACAAGTTCGGAAAGTGTTCCGGGCTTGTTTTTTTAAACCGTGGTCTGCGTTTTGAATTTTCGGCTGCTGCGGTATTCCGTGGGGTTTTTCCCGATATGCTTTCTGAAGGCGGTTGAAAAGTAGTTCGTGTTTGAAAAACCGGTCATCAGAGCTATGTCCGTAACGGATAAATCACTCCCCAGCAGAAATTTTTTCGCCTTTTCCATGCGCAGCTTCATGATGTAGCTTTTCACCGAATCGTTTGTGTAAGTCCTGAACAGATGCGATACCGTTGACTCTGAGCATGCACAGCCCTGAGCAATATCCCGAATGGTGATGTCGCTTGCCGCATTCCTCTGAACGAAGGACAGTATGGAGTCGAAGGTTTTGCTTTTCGTGGGTGCGTCCGAAATATCCGCAGTCGTTATCTGAAGCAGCGACAGCATATGCCGAAGCGGCATGATAAGCGTTTTCAGGCGGTCTGTGCTTTCCGGCGTGTGCTTGAGACAGGAGTCGTAAATGTTGAAAAGCTCCGTTCGGCTCAGATGAAAATCATTTGATATTCGTATAATCCGCTCGGCTGCCTTTTTCCGGTTTATTCCGTAGCCGCTCACGCTGATAAATGTTTTAGAATCGGCAAAAAACACATATTCCTCCAGCCCGGCATGGCACATTCCGAAAAAATAATCATTGCTGCACGCACCGAACACCTTTTGCTGACATTTTATGCACTTTTCCCACGCATCGGCGTTTGTTTTTATGAAAAGGCAAAACGGATTTGTGTGTATATTGTGTTCAAGAAGCCCGCACACATTCCTTCCGTGCACCGAAACCGCAAGCCCGATGCTGTCCAGATATTCCATATAGCTGTTTATATCGCTTATAAGACTGTTCCGCATTCCGATCTCTCCTTTTTCAATCTTTATAAATTATACACCAAAATTGCAGAAATGTAAATATGTTTTGCGGAAAAACAAATGAAATCCGCCAGAATTTATGATATTATAAAGAAAAGAAGGGGAGTGGCGTTGTGAAAAAACATGAAATTGAAACAGATGTTTTGGTTTTGGGTTCGGGGCCGTCGGGATTTGCGGCGGCATATACGGCGGCAAAAGGAGGCGCAAGGGTTATTATTGCGGATCAGTGCGGAAATATCGGCGGTATATCCACATCCGGACTGATGAGCCATTGGACCGGAAGCTGCGGCAGCCGGTTATACCATGAAATACTTAGACGAGCCGCCGCGAAAAACGATTTTGATGTCGAAAACATCACGCTTATTGACCCCGAGAAACTAAAAACGCTTTATCTTGAAATGCTTGACGAAAGCGGCTGCAAAATAATGCTTTACACCTTTGCGGCAGACGCAATTTGCAGCGGCGACAATGTTTTGGGCGCAGCTGTTATCAACAAGTCGGGCATGACAGACATTTACGCAAGTGTAACAGTGGACGCAACCGGGGACGGGGATATTGCTGCATCGGCAGGAGCTGAATTTACTTTGGGGCGTGAAGAAGACGGAAAAATGCAGCCGGCAACGCTGATGTTCAAGGTCGGCGGAGTGGACTGTGACAGAGCGGCATTTATACCGTCCTTTGAAACTGCCTATGATACGGAAAGAGGAGAGCTTCAGGCGCTTGCAAAGCAGCATATACCCTACCCGGCAGGTCACATACTCACCTACCCGTCAACCTTGCCCGGAGTTGTAACCTGTAATATGACCAACGCAATTGATATTGACGGAACGGATGCGGACGATTTGACACGGGCGACCATCACCTGCCGCAGACAGATAGACGATATTGTGAAGTATCTGCGTGAGTTTGTCCCGGGATATGAAAAATGCTTTGTGATAAGCTCGGCATCCCTTATCGGCGTGAGGGAAACACGGCATTTTAAGGGGAAATATACAATTACGGAGCAGGATATCCTCGCTGCGAGAGTGTTTGATGATTATGTTGTTAAAGATGCATTTTTTAATTTTGATGTGCACAACATTAGCGGTGCCGGACTTGACAAAACAGGTGTTCAGAAGGATTTTGCGCAAAGCCGGGGATATACAATTCCTTACGGCTGCCTTTTACCCGAGCGCAAGGAAGGACTTTTGTTTTGCGGAAGAAATATTTCAGGTACACACATGGCGCACGCAAATTTCAGAGCCATGCCGATTTGTGTCGGAACGGGCGAGGCGGCGGGCGCAGCGGCGGCGATTGCCGTGAAAAGGGGCTGCCGTCCGAGCGAGGTTGACGCAAAAAGCATAAGAGAAATGACGGGGTGCAAATTATTGTAAATATAAGCTTTGCGGGGGATTTGTTTTGCGGTTTTTGCATGGAAAGAAAAATACGAAGCTGTTGAGGAAGGGTATGAATTGCAATGAGAATACATCAGGATTTTGTCGGCGGCAATATTGCCGTTAAGGAGGAAAAAGAAGGCGGCTTTGTTCTGGGTAACGAGCTGCGTGACACAACGGAGGACTGGTTCTACTGGGCGTTCTGCATCGAGGGCGCACAAGGCTGCGAGCTGACATTTGAATTTGACGCAAACCGCCTCGGATATTACGGACCTGCGGTCAGTCATGATTTGGCAGACTGGAGGTGGCTCGGCAGCGTTTGCGGCGACTCATTTACATATCGGTTTTCAAAGGATGAGCGCCGTGTATATTTTGCACACCATATGCTTTATCATCCGGAGCGGTTTATTAACTTTGCAAAAGGGCATGGATTAACGGTGGAGGAGCTGTGCAGGGGATATAAGGGGAGCGGCGTTCCGTGCGTCAAATTCGGCAATGGCGAAAAAAGTATTATCCTGACGGCAAGGCACCACGCCTGCGAGTCAACCGGGAACTATGTTCTCGAGGGAGTTTTGGAGGAAATGCTTGAAAATCCGATACCCGACACACGGGCGCTCTGCGTTCCGTTCGTTGATTATGACGGAGTAATAAGGGGTGACCAGGGAAAAAGCCGTGCGCCGCATGACCACAACCGCGACTACGGCGGGAAGGACGGTTTTATTTATCCCGAATGCAGGGCAATACGGGATTATGCGGAGAAGTACGGCTGCAATTACGGCTTTGACTTCCATTCTCCGTGGCATAAGGGAGGCGAAAACGACAATGTTTTTATTGTTCAGAATCGTGTCGAAAAGCTTGACAGACTGAATAGGTTTGGAGATCTGTTTGAAAATGCGATAACGGAAAAATCGATGAAATATGAGCATAAAAACGATTATCCGCCCGAAACCGGCTGGAACAGGTGCGGCAGCCAATTTTCGGTATTTATGACGGACAGGTGCGAAAACGACATTGCGTTTACGCTCGAAACGGCATTTTTCGGAACGGATAAAAACAAGGCTGACAGCGAAAAATTGATTGAAACGGGGCGCTGCTTTGCGGCAGCGCTGAGAGAATATATAAATCTTGGAGGCACACTATGAGAAACATTGAATATCAAACAGACCTTTGCGTTATAGGCGGAGGGCTTTCCGGGCTTTGCTGCGCAATAGCCGCTGCGAGAGGCGGAATAAAAACCGTGCTTGTGCATGACAGGGCGGTTTTGGGCGGAAATGCGTCCGAGGAGATAAGAATGTGGATTTGCGGCGCCCACGGGAAGGACAATCGCGAAACCGGCATAATTGAGGAAATTGTGCTTGAGAATTTTTACCGTAATCCAAGCTCAAAATATCCGGTGTGGAGCATGATTCTTTACGAAAAGGCAATATGCGAGGAAAATCTTACACTGCTGCTTAACACATCGTGTCTTGACGCTGAAATGAACGGAAATAAAATCGAGTCAATCAAGGCGTGGCAGTCCAATGCCGAAACATTTCATGTGGTTCGGGCAAAGATTTTTGCGGATTGCTCCGGCGATTCGGTGCTTTCAACCCTGACCGGCGCCGAATTTATGTACGGCAGAGAGGCAAAATCAGAGTTTTCTGAAACAATTCCTCCCGACAAAGCCGACAAAAAAACGATGGGTATGAGCTGCCTTTTTCAGATAAGGGAAACCGACCGAAAATGCGCATTTATTCCGCCGAAGTGGGCTTATGTTTATGAAACCGATGATGATTTGCCTTATAAGGACCATGATATCAACAATAACTTTTGGTGGATTGAGCTTGGCGGAGAGTGGGATTGCGTTCATGATACCGACCGCTGCCGTGACGAGCTTTTGAAAATTGTTTTCGGCGTATGGGACCACATGAAAAATAAGGGTGAGCACGGTGCCGATAATTGGGAACTTGAATGGGTAGGCTTCCTGCCCGGCAAGCGCGAAAGCAGGCGTTATGTCGGCAAGCACATCATAACCCAAAACGATGTGGAGGCAGGCGGAAAATTCAGCGATACCGTGGCTTTTGCCGGCTGGACGATGGACGACCACTTCCCCGAGGGCTTTAATTACCGCGACGGTCACCCGACGATTTATCACCCGGCACCGTCGCCGTGGGGGATTCCGCTGAGGAGCCTTGTTTCAAAAAATATAGAAAATCTCTGCTTTGCCGGAAGAAACATAAGTGTTACCCACGCTGCGCTCAGTTCCTCCAGGGTTATGGCGACCTGTGCGGTTATGGGGCAGGCTCTCGGGACGGCGGCTTCGCTTGCGGCAAAAGCGGGCTGCGCCATCGGCGAGGTCGATATAAACGCTTTGCAGCAAAAGCTTATGAGGGACGATTGCTTCATTCCGGGATTTGAGAGGAGGCTTCCGGATTTAACGCTGAATTCGGATGTGAATTGCGAAATTGTCAGAAACGGCAGCGACCGCGGCGAGGAAAATCTGTGGGTCGGAAAAGAAGGGGATTTTCTTGAATATTCTCTTAAATCGCCCGAGAAAGTCAACCGTGTAAGGCTTATTTTTGACAGCGACCTGAACCGCACTTATCATAATATGCCCTGCAATTATCCGCTCAAGCAGATTGAGAGGCTTCCGAAAACGCTGGTAAAGGATTTTGACATAGAAATCTTTTGCGGAGATACAAAAGAAACTGTCAGCGTCCGTGACAATCATCAGCGTTTTGTGACTGTAGATATTAATAAGACTGCCGATAAAATCCGCTTTGTTCCGAAGGCTTCGGATTGCGGAAACTTCCGTGTGTTTGATTTTGAGATAGAATAAACTTATTATCTGTATTGACTTGTTATTTCATATATGCTAAAATATAGGCAATGCGGAGGGATATTGCCATGCGAGAGAGATATATTAATGTTATGGAGAGGGCTTTGGAAGCATACTCTGCCGAGAAGCTTAATGCAATTATTTCGGACGCCGAAACGAACGGTGTTCGTGAGCACGGCTTTTTCAGAATTGTTTCGGTTATGGGGATTCTGCTTTCAAATGGACGAAGGGCGGAATTGCTGCCGCTTTTCAGGCGCGGAATGGACATTGCCTGCGATGCCATTTGGAAAACCGATATGACAATTCCGGAAAACAAGGGTGTGGGAATTGATTTTGCCGTGAAAGAAATCGTGTTTGCGTATATTGAACTTGAAAACAGCGGTTTGTTTCCGGTGGAATGGCTTGAAAGATGGTTTGATGGCATAAAATCAGTGGATTGGCGCAAAAATTATTCGGCGGTTGCACATTTTCCGGAGGAGCGGCTGAACAACTGGGGTATGTATAATGCTGCGGGCGAGTACATGAGAGAATACATAGGCGCTGCCGATGCGGAGGAGTATCTCGATATTCAGCTTGCATCGCAGGTTTTGGCATTGGATGAAAACGGGATGTACCGTGACCCCGGCTGTCCCATGCTTTACGACCTTGCCTCAAGAGCACAATTTGCGGTTATGCTGCATTTCGGATACTGCGGCAAGTGGAGAGAAACGCTCGACGAAGCATTAAGAAAAGCCGGAAAACTTACGCTTTATATGCAGTCTGCAAACGGTGAAATTCCGTTCGGAGGAAGGTCAAACAGGTTTTTGTTTAACGAGGCATACCTTGCTGCCGTGTGCGAATTTGAAGCTTCAAGATATAAAAAAGAAGGAAATACGGAGCTTTCGGGGCAGTTCAAGGCAGGAAGCCTTTCAGCACTTGAATCGATAGAACGAAGGCTTTCTCACCCTCCGGTGAAGCATATAAGAAACGGTTTTCCGCAAGAAAGCTCGTTCGGGCTTGAGGATTACGCATATTTTGATAAATATATGGTGTCGCTTGCGTCGTTTATCTATCTTGCGTATCTTTTTGCGGATGATGATATAAGGCCGTTGGCGTGTCTTTCGGAAACCGGCGGTTTTGTCAGCCGTACTTCTCCCGATTTTCATAAAATAACAGCTGCGGCGGGCGGGTATTCGGCGGAAATCGATACAAAAGCCGACCTTCATTATGATGCAACAGGGCTTGGAAGGATTCAGTTTGCCGGTGCACCGTCGGAATTGATTTTATCCGAGCCGTTTCCCGAAAAGCCGACATATTCGATTGCAGATGATTCCTCTGCCGGTATGCTTGAAAGAATACGGACACATGGCGAAAATCCGTCGTTTTTATCGCTTTCGCCGGTTGTGAGGTTTGAAGACGGAAACGAAACGGGTATTGCGGAATTATCGGAAAGTGTTTTGTGCGGGCTTGAAATTATTGAGCAGTCGCCCGAAAAAACGGAGTTCAAAATAGTCTGGCAGTCTGCAGAAACGGGAAAAATAAGCGAGCATTTTCTGATTGATGCCTCGGGTGTTGAAATCCGTGCGGAGGCGGATATTCCGAAGGGGGCTGAGCTTATAAGATATGTTCCGGTTATAGAAACGGATGGCTCCGAAAAATCGGATACCGAAAATACCGAAAAACTTGTGACCGTTAAATACAGGGGTGCAAAACTTTTTATTTACGGTAAAGATTTTGAACCGACAGATAAAAAATATTCAAACCGCGACGGCATTTACCATGCGTTTGTCTGCGGCGGAGAATACATAAAATTTAAGGTGGAATAAAAATATGCCGCAAAACCCGAACGGTTTTGCGGCATATTCAAATTATCAGCCGATAAACTTACGAAGGTAATTTGCGCTTACTTCAAGGCTTCTGAAGGGGTCGTTGTATATCCATTCGCCGTCCTGCTCTACGCAGAAATGCTTAACGCCCGAATTAACGGCGGATTCTATTATGCCTTCCCACCAGAGGTTTCCGTTACCGATTTCGGTGAAGAAAAGGGGCTTGTCGCCATCTCTCCTTCCGACATCCTTGAGGTGAAGAATGTCAATTCTGCCTTTGAGGGTTTCTATCCAGTGACGGACATCGCCGCCGCCCTGCTGAACCCAGCAGGTGTCAAGCACGAACGAAGTCTTTTTGGGGTCAAGACCTTCAACGAGCTTATCCCAAGCGGTTTCCGTTTCGTTGATTTTTATAAATTCGTGGCTGTGGTTGTGGTATGTAAATTTAAGTCCGTGTTCATAAAGCTTGTCGGCGATAGCGTTTGCATCTTCAATAAATGCATTTGTCTGACTTTCCGACTTCACATTCCAGTAGCCGCCGATGCCGCAGTTTGTTGTGCCGAGAGCCTTATGGTCGATAAGCGTCTGTTCAAAATTGTTGTGCATATCATCGAAACTGTAGTGTGTGCCTACGATTTCTATGCCTGTTTCCTTTGCGATTTCCGCCATTTCAACATAGGAAACACCGCCGCTGCCTGCCGTCTGAGCCTCATCGTAGCCCATATCCTTAAGTCTTTTGAAAGACTTTCTCATTTCGTCGGCACTTCCCATGAAGTCCCTTATGCTGTAAAGCTGTACACCGATTTTCTTAATCATAACGATTATCTCCTCAAAATTAAAATTTAATTACATTATACACCATTTGAAAAATATTGCAAGACCTATTTTTAAAAAAATATAATTTTTAACAAATTGCTTAAAAAACATTGACAACCGAAAAAAATTTGGTTATAATAATATATGATGATTTCCTGTCAGGTGTTGAAAAAACTCCTGAAGGCGGTTTTTGTTACTAAGGCATAACTTGCAGACCGGAGCGACAGGGTCTGTAAATAATTATTACTCTTGCCACGCTTGCAAGAGGGTTTTTGCGTTATATTTTATGTAAAACAGGAGGTTTTATTTTTTGGCTTCAAAAAAATCCAAGCTTAAGATTATCCCTCTGGGAGGTCTTAACGAAATAGGGAAAAACATGACGGTGTTTGAATACAATGACACTATTGTTGTGCTTGACTGCGGTCTTGCGTTTCCCGATGATGACACACCCGGAATCGACCTTGTGATTCCGGACACAACATATCTCGAAAAGAATTTTGAAAAGGTAAAGGCGGTAGTGCTCACGCATGGGCACGAGGACCATATCGGGGCGCTTCCTTATTTTCTGAGGCAGTTTAATGTACCGGTTTACGGCACCCACCTTACTCTCGGGATTGTTGAAAACAAACTCAAGGAACATTCGGTGAAGGCGAAACTCAATATAATCAAGGCAGGCGACAGAATCAAGGTCGGGCCGTTCAATATTGAGTTTATTCATACCAACCATTCAATTGCGGATTCGGTTGCGCTTGCTTTCCATACGCCTGTCGGCACGATTGTTCATACGGGCGATTTCAAAATCGATTCAACCCCGATTTCGGGTGATATGATTGACCTTACACGCTTCGGAGAACTGGGAAAAGAGGGCGTTCTGGCGCTTATGATGGACAGTACCAATGTTGAACGCCCGGGCTTTGCAATGAGCGAAAGCAAAGTCGGAATATCTTTCAGAGATATTTTCAAGGATTGCTCAAAGCGTATAATCGTTGCAACTTTTGCGTCGAATATCCACAGAGTCCAGCAGATTATTGACGCTGCCGCCCATCACAAAAGAAAAGTCGCAATTCTGGGGCGCAGCATGGTTAATATTATTGGCGTTGCGGAGGAACTCGGGTATATCAATATTCCGGATAAGGTTCTGATTGATATAGATGAGGTTAACCGCTATCCCAAAAGCAAGGTGGTTATCATAACGACCGGAAGTCAGGGAGAGGCAATGTCGGGGCTTACCCGTATGGCTTTTTCCGACCATAAGCAGATTGAAATCACGAATAATGACCTGGTTGTTATTTCCGCAAACCCCATTCCCGGTAACGAAAAGCTTGTTTCGAGAGTAGTTGATGAACTTTTCAAAAAGGGTGCGGAGGTTATATACGAATCTATGGCAGATGTTCATGTTTCCGGCCATGCCTGCCGCGAAGAACTTAAAATCATCATGGCGCTTACAAAACCGAAGTTCTTCATACCGGTTCACGGCGAATACAGGCACTTGAAACTCCATGCCGAGCTTGCCGGAATTATGGGAATCCCCGGCAAACGCTGCATTATAGCCGATATAGGCAATGTCATTGAAATGACGCGTGACAGCGCAAAAATAACCGCTTCCGTTCCGTCGGGCAGAGTGCTGGTTGACGGCCTCGGTGTTGGCGATGTCGGAAATATCGTTCTCCGCGACAGAAAGCATCTTGCAAAGGACGGTCTGATTGTTGTCGTGATGACGCTTTCGGGGGATTCGGGGCTTCTCGTTGCGGGACCCGACATTATCTCGAGAGGTTTTGTTTATGTCCGTGAGTCGGAGGACTTAATCGAAGAAATGAAAACGGTTGTGCTTGAAACTCTCGACCGTTTCGAAATCAGGAATATCCGGGATTGGAACTCGCTTAAAACAGCGGTTAAAAACAAACTCGGGCAGTATATTTATGAAAAAACCAAAAGAAGCCCTATGCTTCTTCCGGTTATAGTTGAGGTGTGATTATGAAGATTTTATTTCAGGGAGATTCCATTACAGACTCCGGCAGAGGAAGAAATATAACCGTTCCGAACCGTGACCTCGGCTGCGGATATGTTAATCTTGTCGCTGCGCATGCAACTTGCGACAACCCGGAAATCGAGGTTTACAACCGTGGTGTAAGCGGAAACAGAATTGCCGACGCTTTTGCACGATGGATTGAGGATACGCTCAATCTGGAATTTGATGTTTTCAGCGCCCTTTTCGGTATAAACGATACGGGCTTTGGTTTAAGGCTTAATATGGGGTCTGATATGCAGCGCTTTGAGCTTATATATGACCGCATGCTTTGCGAGGTTAGGGAAAAAAGACCCGATTGCACGATGATTCTTATTGCGCCTTTTATATTCCGTATGAAGGATGAAACAAACAACTGCGATATTTATAACGACTGGGATATCTGGTATAAAAGCATACGCCAAAGAGGCGAAATCGTAGAAAAGCTTGCCGGTAAGTACGGTGCGAGATTTCTGCCGATGTTTGATATTTTTGAAAAGGCTCAGCGTGATATTGCTCCGGCGGAGCACTGGTCACAGGACTGCATTCATCCAACGCCCGCAGGGCATGAGCTTATTGCGCGTTCCTGGATTGATATGATGAAGGATGTTCTATAAAAATAAAATGAGGTGACCTCTTTGAAAAGGTTTTCTGTATTGCTGTTTGCATTGGTTTTCATTCTTTGCTCCTGCGGAGCGTCTGACGGTCCGGAGGGCACATATGCGGCATCGGACGGGGATACGAGCCTGTCGGTTATCCTGAATGACGGCTACTGCCTTATCGATGCGGCAAATGAACAGGACGGAAAAACCGCTTCGGCTGCGGTCGGCGGTAAATATACGCTTGACAATGATACTGTCGTTATTGAAATAACAGAGGGTGAGCTGAAGGGACAGAGGTTTGAGTTTTTGTATAACGAAAGCAAAGGTTCGCTCACGAATACCTCCGATAATACCGTGTATGAAAAGCAGACGGTTAAGAATGAAATTCCTGACGGCATTTATGCTTATAAGAAGGATTCCGAGAGCTATATTCTCACTATTGACGGCGGAAACTGTACGCTTGAGGCTCATTCCGTGAACAAAAACGGTGAGGAGGCAAACGCCGCCGAAACCGGTAAAGTAAGTATCAGCGGCAATACGGTTGAGATAAGAATGGATAACAAAAACTACAAATTTATTTATGCCGCCGGTGCGAATGTTCTTATGGATACATCGGACGGCAGAATGTATGAGGAAACCGAACCGGAGGATTAATATGAAAAAAATTATAGCTTTAATTTTGAGTGTTCTTATGTGTGCGGCATTTGCCGGATGCAAATCAAGGGAAAGAGCGGCGCTTCCCGAGGGCTTCGGCGGTAAATATCTTACCGATACCGCATACGGTATGGAGGATTTTACTTCCGAAATCGATTTGGAACTTGACGATATGGAGTTCGATTATGAGGTTGAGCATTTCGGCGAGGAAGTTGAGGAAGATGACGGAAGATTCAGGTTTAAGGATAACACCGTTACTCTCATCGGCGAAAACGGAACCAAAACCCTTAAGTATGACCCCTCCGCCAAGACGCTTTACAGCGAGGAAATGGATACGACATGGACTCATTCAAGCGTGTATATTAAGTCGAAAAAGACTGAAACCACACCTGCCGATAACACGGCTTTCGGTAAATACACTTATTCCGATGAAGCTATTGATGCCGAACTCGTAATAGATGGAAACGGATTTTCACTTAAGGGAAAGGCGAAGGCCGACGGTGACAGCTTTGAAGCTAACGGTACTGTTCAGCACCTTGGCGATTCGCTTATTCTCACAGAAAACGGCGAAAAACCGGTTGTGTGTAAATATGATTCATCTGCCGGAACAATAGATTATGACGGCACGGTATTTGCTTTGGAAAAATGATAACAAAAATCAGCGGCGTGGATTTCGCCGCTGATTTTTTGCTTATTGAATTATTTCCGGTTTTATTATTTCCAAACCGCCCTCACCGCACCGAACGGTTAAGCTGTCGCCGGGGGAGGCAGTGCCTCTTATAACCATATCAGAAAGTTTGTCGAGAATTTCCCGTCTTATTGTACGGAGAATCGGTCTTGCGCCGAAGCTGTGGCTGTAGCCTTTGTCGGCAATGTATTCTATTGCCGGCTGTTCAACATCAAGATGAATACCAGCATTCAGTGCCTGCGATACAAGGTCACGGACATTGAGAGCCGCAATTTCAACGATTTCCTGCTTTGTGAGGTTATCGAATGTTACAATTTCATCAATTCTGTTAAGAAATTCCGGTCTGAAAATCTGTTTCAGGGCACGCTCTGTGCGAAGCTCGCTCTTGTTTTCATCGTTAGAACCGCCGAAACCGAATACCCCGGAGGACTCGTTTGAGCCGGCATTCGAGGTCATAATAATTACAGTGTTACGGAAACTTACGGTTTTGCCGTGACCGTCGGTTATTCTTCCGTCATCCAAAATCTGAAGAAGAATATTGTGAACATCCGGGTGCGCCTTTTCTATTTCGTCAAGAAGTATCACGCTGTATGGTCTTCTGCGAACCTTTTCGGTGAGCTGCCCGGCATCGTCATACCCCACATATCCCGGAGGCGAACCGATAATTTTAGACACTGCGTGTTTTTCCATATACTCACTCATGTCGATTCTGATAAGAGCGTCTTCAGTGTCGAAAAGCTGTTCGGCAAGCGCCTTTACAAGTTCTGTTTTGCCGACGCCCGTAGGTCCGACAAAGATGAATGATGTCGGTCTCTTTTTCTTCATAAGACCTGCACGGTTGCGCCTTATCGCCGCCGCAACAAGGTCGATTGCCTTATTCTGACCGATTACCCTTTTGTGAAGTGCCGCTTCCATATTGATGAGTTTATCCGATTGGTCCGCGGTGAGCTTCTGAACGGGAATTTTCGTTTTGTTTTCTATCACCTGCGCCAAATCGGCGGTTGTGACGGTCGGGTTCTGCATTTTGGATTCCAGTTCGCCGATTTTATCAAGCAAAAAGCATTCTCTTGTTTTGAGGTCAGCCGCCTTCTGGTAGTCCTCAATAGAGTCGGCGGAAATAGCGGATTCCTTCTCTGCACCTATCTTTTTAAGTTCATTTTTGTAGTTAGTCAGCTCGACAAGCGCAAGATTGCGAAGGTTTACCATTGAGCACGCCTCGTCAAGAATATCGATTGCCTTATCCGGGAAAAACCGCTCGGGAAGGTATCTTTCCGCGAAGTCAACCGCACACGAAACAACCTCGCTCGGGATAACAACTTTATGGTAATCTTCATAATAATGCTTTATTCCTTCGAGAATTTCGATTGTTTCCGAAACGCTCGGTTCATCTACAATAACCGTCTGAAAACGCCTTGCAAGTGCCGTATCTTTTTCTATATGCTTTCTGTATTCTTCAAGCGTGGTTGCGCCGAGAACCCTGATTTCGCCCTTTGCAAGTGCGGGTTTGAGGATGTTTGCGGCGTTCATTGCGCCGTCGGCGTCACCTGCGCCCACGATATTATGAAGCTCATCTATGACCAATATGACATTGCCCATAGCCTTAGCTTCCTCTATAATGCCTTTCATTCTGGACTCGAACTGCCCGCGGAACTGCGTTCCGGCAACAATTGCGGTGAAGTCAAGAAGATAAACCTCAAAATTAAGAAGCATTGCCGGAACGGATTTTTCAGCAATTCTTACAGCAAGCCCTTCGGCAATTGCGGTTTTCCCGACGCCCGGGTCACCGAGAAGAACGGGGTTATTCTTTGTTCTGCGGTTCAGTATTCTTATAACCTGGTCGATTTCACGGTCACGGGCGATAATTCTGTCCATTTCGCCCTTTGCCGCCTTTTTGGTAAGATTGGTACCGTAAGTATCGAGAAGCCGCTTTTTGCGCATAGTCTTTTTGGTCTGGGTTTTGGTATTTTTGCCGTCGCGGTTATCTTTTCCGTCCTGCTGCGGCTCGCCGCCTGCCATAGCGAAGTTGCTTCCGCTCATCATTTTGCCGAAAACATCCATCGGGCTTTGCCCCGACGACAGTTCCTGCGCAATTGCGTCCATATTTTCATCCGAGAACAGCTCGCCCATTTCGGAGTTGAGCGCTTCCATCTGGTCATCATCAACATTCATCTGCTGAAGCAGCTGTTCAACCGGCTTTATTCCGAGTGATTTTGCACAGCTTAAACACAAGCCTTCGTTGACCGTCTTATCCTGTTCCATTTTGGTTATGAATATAACGGCAACATTTTTATTGCATTTTGAGCATAACATTTCAATCTCTCCTTCCTTGAGGCAAGGATCGGATTGCCATTGCCTATCTTGTATTTATATAATTATATTCGCAGATGCCTGTTTTGTCAATAGAAATTTTAACCAAATATTAAATTATATGAGCTTTGAAATCAGTGCAGGTATCTCACTGACATTTTCTGCCTCAAAATCTGCTTTTTTTACAGAACCGTCCCATGTGCCGTAGGTTTTGACCCAAACAGGAATGTATCCGGCGTTTCTTGAGCCTTCAATATCGTTAAATGGGTTATCTCCGATATAGAGCATATTTTGGGGTTCAATCCCGATTTTCTCGGCAAAAACACGGAAAGGCTCCGGGTCGGGTTTGTTTTTGCCGACCTCTCCGCCGACAACAATTTCGTCCATTAATTCCTCCAGTCCCAGCATTTTCACCTTGCTGCGCTGAATATCGGAGGAGCCGTTTGTGATGAGTCCGCATTTAACGCCCATTTCTTTGATTTTACGGAGTGCGGGAATAGTGAATGGGTAGGGAACAGCTGTTTTTATAAATCCGGGTCTTATGGCAAGATTATAAAAATCCTTCGGAATTTCTTTTAGTGCACCGCAGATTTTAAGCTGCTTTATTACCTCGTCCCATTCGTATATTATGTATTTTTTGTCAAGTTCAATAAGAATTTCGGCAAAGGTATCTGCAGTGAGGTCATCTCTTACATAGCCTTTGAGGTTATCGAAAACCGTATTCTTAATCGCCCTTATTGTTGCATAGCGGTCAAAAAGAGTGTGGTCGAGGTCAAAAACCGCCGCTTTTATATTCATAGATATACCTCCCAAAAAAATGAGGCCGGGTTTTCCCGACCTCATAAGTATTTTAATTATTTTGCGGAAACCGCTTTTTTCTTGCCGCCCTTTTTGAGCAGTGCCCACATAGGACCTGCGATAAAGATGGAAGAATATGCGCCGGCGATGATACCTACCATAAGAGGCAGTGTGAAATCGTCAAGCGATTCGATTCTCATTGCAAAGATTACAACGATTGTGATAAGGGTTGTAATCGATGTGTTGATTGAACGGGTAAGAGTGCTTGTGATACTGTGGTTTGTAAGCTCGTCAATATCGGTTTTCTTGGTAGCGGAGCGAAGCCCTTCTCTGATTCTGTCAAACACAACGATTGTTGCGTTGATTGAATAACCGATAATCGTCAGAATTGCCGCAATAAACGATGTGTTTACCGGGATTCTGAATATGATGTAGAAAGTAATCATAATGAGCACATCGTGCACAAGTGCGATAACCGAGCAAAGACCGAATTTGAATTCGAATCTGATTGTAATGTACGCAAGCATAAGGATTACGGTGATTACGCAAAGAAGGATGGACTGACCAACCATTTCGTTTCCGATTGTTGCGGAAACCGATGTGATTGAAATTGAGCCGTCTTCAAGACCGTATTTTTCAGCGAAAGCGTCTTTAATGCTCTTGTTTTCGTCATCCTTGAGATAGTCGGTGAGTTTAACGAGGAACTCGCCCTTATCCATATTCTGAACGGTGGAAACCTTGTGACCGCAAGCGTCTTCAACCGCGGTTTTGATTTCATCGTTTGAAGCAGTGTTTGAACCCATATCGATAGTGATTTCGGTACCGCCCGAGAAGTCGATATCGAGATTAAAGCCCATTACAATACCTGCAACTATACCGATAATAATAATTATAGCCGGAATGGTAAATAATATTTTTCTTTTTCCTGTAAAATTCATATTATTTGTCCTCCTTCTTAACCTTCACGCCAAAGGCAGCGGGGTTTGAAACACCCAGACCAACGAGAGATTTAAGGAGAATTCTTGTAACAAGAACCGCCGTAATCATGCTGGCGATGATACCGATACCGAGTGTGAGCGCGAAGCCCTGAATTGTATTCATACCGAAGATGTAAAGTACAACTGCGGCAATCATTGTTGTAACATTAGAGTCAATAACGGCTGTGATAGCTCTGTGGAAACCGGAGTCAACCGACGCGCGGACAGTTTTGCCGTTTCTGAGTTCTTCCTTAATTCTTTCAAAAATAACGACATTTGCGTCAACCGCCATACCGATTGTGAGGATGATACCCGCAATACCGGAAAGGCTGAGGTTAACTTTGAATATTGCCATGATAAGTCCCATAATTGCAACATATGCGATGAGGGCGATGTCGGCAACAAGACCCGGAACTCTGTAGATAATGAGCATAAACAGGAGAATCAGGATAAGACCGATGAGTCCTGCTTTAAGGCTGTCAGCCAAAATGCCTTCGCCGAGAGTTGCGCTTACAACACGCTGCTGAATGTTTTTAAGATTAAAGGGAAGCGAGCCCGATTTGATTACGGCTGCGAGATTCTTTGCTTCATCAGCGGAAAAATCGCCTGTAATCATACATGTGTCGCTCTCGATTTTTTCACGAACCGAAGGGCTTGACTGTACTTTGCCGTCCAGAACTATTGAAATATAGTTCTTTGCACGACCGCTTTCATCGGTTTCGCTCGCTCTTGCAGCTGCGGCTTCGGTTGCGTCAGCAAACTTCTGTACGGCATCATTATTAAGTGTGAGCGAAACATAATGGCTGCTTGCCTTGGATTCGCCCGTCTGACCGTATACAGCTTCTGCGTCCTTTACATCCGAGCCTTCAAGAACTACATTTCCGTCAGCGTCCAGGAACTGGAGTTTTGCGGTCGAACCTATCATGTTGATAGCGTCCGATGCGTCCTTAACGGAAGGAATTTCGATAATCATTCTGTTTCCGTTCTGTGTGGAAACTGTAGCTTCGGTATAACCGAGGTTTGAAAGACGGGAATACATAATGTCAACCGCGTCGGTCATTTCCTTGGTCGAAGGGTCGATTTCGTTTCCGTTTTCGTCAACTACCTGATAAACCAGTCTTGCTCCGCCCTTAAGGTCAATACCCTGAACGATACCGTAAGAATTGTCGCCTTCCGAACCGAAAACATTCGGGAGCTTAAATGTACCGATCTGAGGAGTACCGAATGCGGCTACCGAGGCAAGAACAACAATTATCAGAATAAATGCTACAAATGTTGCAATGCTTTTTGTTCTCATCTGAGAATTCCTCCTAAAAAATTTAATAAATATGTTTTTTGTTCGAGCATAAATCTCATTCTCTCGGAGCCACCGAAATAATGTCAATCTGCTCTAAAATATCGGGGAAGTACCTGTCCTCACGCCGAATATTTTTAATGGTTTCAAAGCGCATTGCCGGGTTTTCGATATTCACGGGTGCTGCATGAACCGGAGCGGAAAGCTCCGCCTTTTCGCTCGGTATAATATACACCTCTTTTGCGGAAATACCGGAAATGCCTGTTCCTTCATGCCTGTCCTCCTTCGGAGCGGCATAGCAAAGGGCCGTTATCGAAAGCACCGTTATGCACAGTATTAAACTTAATAATCTTTTCATAAGTTCACTATCCTAAATTTGAGATAACAGATAAAAGAGAATAGATAATATGGATTTTCGCTTCGGCGGAAATTATACAATGTGTTATCTCTTATTTCTTATATTATAAAAAGCACAGTGCAAACCACACTGTGCTATTATAACACATTTTTTACGATTTGAAAAGACCTTTTTTACAAATTTGTTAAAAAATTTTACGAAATTTTATTTTTTAATAATATTTATGCCTAAAATTCCGCCTGCTGCGCCGCATACAAACGCCGCTGCCGCTGAAATCAAAAGTTTTGTAATACTTGCGTTTCCGTGTAATGCGGAGGCACCGAACATAATCAGTGCATAAATAAGCCCTGTGATGCCGCCCCAAAGCCAGCCGGAGGATTTCCTTTTGGCGCCGCTTAAAAAACCGCTCACAAAGATTCCCAGAACCGTCCCGACAAGGACCGCAATTTCCGAAAAACTGCTGCCGAGCGGCGTAAAGCAAATCAAAGCAGCTGTTATAAAGAATAATATAAGCGTTAATGCAAGCCCTAAAAGCACGCTTGTAAAAACTGCGCCGACGCCGAATTTACCGTTCATTTCCGATTCGTTATTCATAAAAAATCCCCTCCCATGTAATAATTATTACACGGAAGGGGATTTTAGTACGGAATTATTTATCTTCCTTTTTAATTTCCTCTTTTTCCTTGGCGAGTTCTTCGTTTGCGCTTGTGGTTTCTGCCTTTTCTTCAGCTTTGGCCGCCTTTTCGTTTTTCTTTGTTATACGGCTTACAGCGCCTCTTTCAAACACGATTTTCACCCTGTCGCTGCCGGTTTCGATTGTAACGGTTTCTTCTTTAACCTTAACAACCTTGCCGTGCACGCCGCCGATGGTAACTATTTCATCGCCGACTGCCAGAGAGTTGAGCATATTTCTTGTTTCCTTTTCCTTTTTCTTCTGCGGTCTTATAAGAATAAAATAGAAAGCCGCAATAAGAACAATGAACGGAAGAAAGCTTACAAGCATGCCTTGTGTTCCGTCCGGCCGGCTGCCGTCCGCAAAAACAACAGTGCTTGAAAGCACCGCACCGAGCGCAGTAAGTAAACCGAATAATTTTTTCATAATAATCGTCCTTTCAGGATAAATTAAACTGCTATTCAAGTATTTTAACATAAATTCGTGAAATTGTCAACCGTTTTGGAAAACATATTGAAAAAAGCACACGCAAGTGTGCTTTTTTCAGTGATTCATCCGGGAGTCGAACCCGGGACACCTTGATTAAAAGTCAAGTGCTCTGCCATCTGAGCTAATGAACCGTATTTAATTAAAGGGAAAAGGAAACTGGGATGGCGGGATTTGAACCCACGAATGCAGGAGTCAAAGTCCTGTGCCTTAACCAACTTGGCGACATCCCATCATATAAAAATAATGGGGTGGATAGTCGGATTCGAACCGACGGCCTCCAGAGCCACAATCTGGCGCTCTAACCAACTGAGCTATACCCACCATACAAGCGTGTCCGGATTAATGATTTTCACAAACCACCGATAAGTACCGACGACTTTACAGTTTATGCCAAGCGTTCACTTAACCGACTAAAACAGTATACCACAGTTTCCTCTGTTTGTCAAGCCCTTTTATTCAAAAAATTAAACTTTTTTATGTGTTTCCACCTTTTGTTTTATTTGCATACATTTCTTTGTCCGCATGAGCGATTGCTTCCTGGAGCGGTCTGACCCTGTATGCACCGCCGATGCTGACTGTGAGGTGAAGTCCGCCGCAGTCTTTCAGTACGGAGTCTTGAATTTTTTCTTCTATATATTTAAGCTTTTTATAAAACTCGGTTTCGCTTATTTTTGAAAAAATCAGCAGAAATTCATCACCGCCGTAGCGGATAAGCGTATCGTTTTCGGTTATACAGCCGTGAATTGTTTCGGCAATATACTTAAGTGCGATATCGCCGATCTGGTGACCGTATGTATCGTTAATCTGCTTAAAGTTGTCGGCATCTATTACCGCAACTCCGTCTGAATTTTCAAGATTGGGCATGAAGTCCTCAAGATACATTCTCGAATAAGCATTTGTAAGAGCGTCCCGGTAAAAATTGAGCAGCAGAAGATTTGTCCTTTCGGATGCCGGGAGATTTGTGCGGCTGTCTGAATCTTCGTCCATGCAGAAGGCGATTTCAAGCACACAGTCCCGGTCTTTTATCTTTATATATTTTGAAAGAACCGAATAAATTTTACCGCCCGATATTTCAAGCTTTCCGATCCAGTTCTTTTGTTTCAGTGCACGAAGCGACGAGCAGTTTTCGCAGCAGTTGCTTCTGCCCCACAGTTCATAGCAGCACTGAGGTGTTTCGATTAGTTTTCCGTCCGGGGTAATCTCAAAAACCGCTGAATTATGCGGATTTACAAGACGAACCGTTCCGAAAATTCTTTTGAGCAGTTTGATTGCGGCTGCAGTAACTTCTCCGCCCGGCATAAGCGATTCGATACCTTTTTCGGTAATTTCATCGTGTATATCCGTAAATTGCCCGAGGGCGCTTATATATTCTCCGCCCAGCTGAGGCCATACTGTTCTTGCGGTCAGGCGATGCCAACGGTATTTTCCGTTTACCGGTATGTTGACAGTCATTACGATTTCGGGATTTGCCGGAGTGGTTTTGTTCAGGCGTTCCTTAAGCTCGTTCCAGTCATGTTTATTAAGAAGGTTTATGTTATCTCCGTCCGCAAGGTAGAACATCTTTGGTTCCGGTAAGCCTTCCGTATACCTGTCGATATATGTTATTTTACCGAGAAGTTTATCGTATTCAAACTGTATTCCGCCGCAGCGTTTTGTACGCTCGTTTGAAAGAAGTCTTCTTGAGCGGTCATCAAGCGGCAGAGATTTGTTGCTGAGCATTTCTCCGGCAAGCCGATGAGCCTCCGTTTCGTATTCGTACACGGAAGGTGAGGAGCTGAGGTTGTTTTTAAGCTTGTCCCCGATATCGGTAAGGCATTGCAGGAGTATCGGGTTGAATGTGCCGCATTCTCCGTTCAAAATCATGTTTATTGCTTCCTCGTGAGAATATGCCATTTTATAGCACCTTTCGCTCGTGAGGGCATCGTAAACATCGGCAATCGAAACCGCCTGTGCGCTGATCGGGATATCATCTCCGCGAAGACCGTCCGGATAGCCGTTGCCGTCCCATCTTTCGTGATGCCAGCGGCAGATTGAATGCGCAACAAGCATAAGCTGTTCGTTTCCGGCGATAGGTGCGGCTTGCAGAAGTTCATCGCCTCTTACGGTATGGGACTTCATGACCTCCCATTCTTCGTCCGTAAGCTTGCCGGGCTTATTGAGTATCTTTTTCGGAATGGTAATTTTGCCTATATCGTGCAGCGCCGACAATGTGGAAATTAATGAAATATTGTTTTCTGTCAGCGGATAGCGGTCGGTTATTTTTACAAGGTGATGAAGAAGCATTGCCGTGATTGTGCGCAGATTGAGTATATGTGTGCCTGATTCGCTGTTCCTTGTTTCGATTACATGGCTAAGAATATTAATCATTGCGTTGTTGATTTTTTCACGCTCATACACCTGGTCTTCGACAAGCTGAACAAGTCGTTTCTGCCTTGAATAGAGCATAAGCGTGTTTTCGGTTTTGTGCTGTACGGCGGAGGTGTGAAACGGCCTTGTAATATAATCTGTTGCGCCGAGTTCATATGCCTTTTGCACGAAACGGGAATCGTTTTCCGCAGATATTACGATTACCGGAATTTCTTCAATCCAGCGCCGGTTATTCATAATACGAAGCACCTCAAACCCGTCCATCTGCGGCATATTTATGTCAAGAATTATAAGGTCGGCATCTTCGTCTCCATTAAGAAATTCAATCAGTTCAACTCCGTTTTCGGCGTAAACAAAGTTATACCTGTCGCCGAGAATATCGGTAAGGATCTCCCTGTTCAGATTTGAATCATCTGCAATCAGTATTGTGTTCTTTTCCATTATATATCTGCTGCCTTCCCAAAGCACATTTTTATAAATCTATCGTAAGTTCAACTGGGCAGTGGTCCGAACCCATTATCCCGGTATGTATATCCGCACTGAGAATTTTATCCTTCAGTTCATCCGACACAATAAAGTAGTCAATTCTCCACCCGGCGTTGTTTTTGCGTGCGTTGAAGCGGTACGACCACCATGAGTAAACGCCTTCTTTTTCCGGAAAAAGGTATCTGTAGGTGTCGGTGAAGCCGTCATTTAAAAGAACGGTCATCTTTTCACGCTCTTCATCGGTAAAACCGGCGTTTCTGCGGTTGGATTTAGGATTTTTTATATCGATTTCCTCATGTGCAACATTTAAGTCGCCGGCGAAAACCACGGGCTTCCCGAGCGATTTAAGATATGCTCTGAAATCGTCTTCCCACTTCATGCGGTACGAAAGCCTTGCAAGTTCACTCTGAGAATTGGGTGTGTAGACCGTCACGAAGAAAAAGTCTTCAAATTCAAGGGTTATGACCCGTCCCTCGCGGTCGTGCTCCGGTATGCCCATTCCGTATTTTACCGAGAGCGGATGCCGCTTTGTAAAAACAGCCGTACCCGAATATCCCTTCTTTTCCGCGTAATTCCAGAAAGCCTCGTACCCTTCGGGGGCAAAATCAATCTGACCTTCCTGAAGTTTCGTTTCCTGAACGCAGAAAATATCTGCGTCAAATTCCGAAAAAACCTCCGCAAAGCCTTTCCCGACGCAGGCACGCAGACCGTTTACATTCCATGATATAAGTTTCATAGTTTTGTCCTTTATATTTCTTTATAGTCGCCGAGTTTTGTGAATTCGGCAGTGTAGTTTTCAACATAGTCAAGCGCAGCCGACGGCGTATCGCACATTTTGTAAAATTCAAGAGATTTTTCGTTCATAAATTTCTGCGAAACCGCATTTTCAATCATCTGCTGCATGCTGTCATAGTAACCCATCGTGTTGAGCACCGCAATCGGTTTTGCGCTCTGCCCGAGCTGACGAAGGGTAAACATTTCAAAAAATTCTTCAAATGTTCCTATTCCGCCGGGGGTTACGATAAAACCGTCCGAGCTGTCGTCAAGAATCTGTTTTCTCTGGCGCATAGTATCTGTTCTTACAAGTTCGTCACATTCGGCATAAATATGTCCGTCCGCATCGAAAAAACGCGGTGCAACACCCAAAATTTTTGCTCCGCCGCTTTTTGCGCCCCTTGCCGCCGCTCCCATAAGCCCGTTTGCGCCTCCGCCAAACACGAGCGAATGTCCTCTTTCGGCTATTTCACGCCCAAGCTCCTCGCCGGCCTTAATATAAGCCTTGTCTATTGCTTTTGATGATGCTCCGTATACGCATATTCTCATAGAAATTCCTCCTACAGTCCGAAAAATTCAAGTGCATTTTCTATCTGCTTATCCCATTTGCACCATTCATGGGCGCCTTCCGTTTCGGAATATGTATAGTCAAAGTCGAGTTTCTTCATATGCTGCGAAAACGCAAGGTTTCTTTCGTACATAAAGTCGGATAATCCGCACCAGTGATAGATTTTTGGCTTAACAGCGGATTTTTCGCATTTTTCCGAAAGCATGAACAAATCCTGCGAATCGATATCGGGCAGAAGATCAAGTACGGATTTCTGTATTTCGGGGAAGTTCTTCCCGAAATCACGAACATCCGCAACGGGAGAAAATGCCGCAGCCGCAGCGTAACGGTCCGGATATGTAAGTGCTGATTTCAGTGCACCGTAGCCGCCCATCGAAAGCCCTGCTATAAAGCGGTCTTCTCTTTTGTCGGACGCCGGCAGCATTGCCTCGATATAATCCGGAAGCTCCTTTGTAATATATGAAAAATAATTGCCGAAATTCGGAATATCGCAGTAAAAACTCCTGTCGCCGTTCGGCATAACCGTAATCATTTCTCTGTCATTTGTTGCATATCTGCCGATTGATGTAAGCGTCATCCAGCCTGTTTCGTTATCGCTCAGTCCGTGAAGAAGATACAAAACCGGCAGCTTTTTGCCCTTTTTCAGGCAATCGGGCAGCAGAATGTTAACATTTGTCTGTTTGCCGAGCTGCCCCGATTTTATCGTAAATTCCATATGCGCCATATAGATTTCTCCTTATTATATTATCATATATACTATATCATTATAACATTTTTTATTTATAAAAGCAATATAAATCTTGATTTTTATTGTAAAATGTGTTATAATTACATCTACAGTGTTAAAGAAAGACAGAGGAATACGGCATGAGCAGACAAAACGCAAGGGAAGCGGCGGTCAGATTTTTATATCAGGCGGACATAACAGGGGACGATCCGGCTTCCGTTATCGAAAGCTATTTTCATAATATACAGCCCGATGACGAGGATGTTTACATTCCTCTCGGCGATGACGATATTGATTACACAAACTCACTCCTTTCCGGGGTTTCGGAGCACATCGACGAGATTGACGGTATAATTTCCGCAAACTCAAACGGCTGGAAAATAAACAGAATTTCAAAAACGCTTCTGGCTGTTATGCGCATTGCGGTGTTTGAGATGAAATACCGTGACGATGTTCCGGCAAAGGTTTCGATAAACGAGGCGATTGAACTTGCAAAGGCATATGACGGCGAGGCAACCGGTGCGTTTGTAAACGGTATTTTGGCAGGAGCCGTGAGGTCTTTGGGGATTTTGAACGATGAATGATGTTACGCTTACCGTTTCGCAGCTTAACAGATATATTAAAGGTATAATTGAGCAGGATAACCTTCTTTTCAGGGTTACCGTAAAGGGTGAAATTTCAAATTTTAAGGCTCATTATTCGGGGCATATGTATTTTGCGCTTAAGGACGAGGCAGCGGTTATCCGCTGTGTTATGTTCCGCTCTGCGGCGCAGACGCTTAAATTTATGCCCGAGAGCGGGCAGAAGGTTATAATAACCGGCCGCATAGGTGTTTATGAGCGTGACGGGCAGTATCAGCTTTATGCCGATTTCATGCAGCCCGACGGCGTGGGAGCGCTTTTTGCGGCGTACGAACAGCTGAAGGCTAAGCTTTCGGCAGAGGGTCTTTTCGATGAAGAAAGGAAAAAGCCGATACCGGCGTTTCCATTGAAAATAGGCGTTGTTACATCACCCACAGGGGCGGCGGTACGGGATATAATAAATATTATTAAAAGACGGTACAGGCTTGCGGATATTTATATTTACCCGGTGCTTGTGCAGGGGGACGGCGCACCTGAGGATATAGCAAACGCCATACGGTATTTTGACCGTTCCGGCTGGGCTGATGTTTTAATCGTCGGCAGGGGCGGCGGTTCAATTGAGGATTTGTGGGCATTTAATACCGAGATTGTCGCAAGAGCGGCGGCACAGTGCCGTATTCCGCTTATTTCGGCGGTCGGGCATGAAACGGATTTTACGATTATCGATTTTGTTTCCGATCTTCGTGCGCCTACTCCGTCGGCGGCGGCAGAGCTTGCGGTGCCGGATACTTCGGAACTTCTGCAAAAGCTTTCGGGTTTCGGTTTGAGGCTTATAAATGCCGCACAGGCAGCGGTTAAGAAAAAACAGCTTGCTTTGGATTCCATAAAAAACCGTTCTGTTTATAAAAGGGAGTCGGACATTACCGACAGGCGCGAAATGTCGCTTGATTCGCTTTCGGTAAGGCTTTTTGCGGCAATGAACGCTTTGGCTTCAAAGGACAGCGAAAGACTGTCGGCGGCGGCTTCAAAGCTTGACGCCCTCAGCCCTCTTGCAACCATGAACAGAGGTTTTTCGGTAGTAAAAAAAGATGAAAAAATCGTTAAATCGGTGAATAGTATTGATACAGGGGACGAGATTTCCGCCGTATTTCCTGACGGCGGCGCAGTTTGCGAGGTAAAAAAATTATGGAAAATCTGACATTTGAACAGGCTATGGCAGAACTTGAAAAAATTACGGCTCAGCTTGAATCGGGAAATGAAGAGCTTGATAAGTCGCTGAAGCTTTTTGAAAGAGGAGTGGAGCTTACAAGGCTTTGCACAAAACTTCTTGACGAAGCCCGGCAGAAAATCGGACTTTTGAAGTTTGAGGACGGTAAAATGACGGCAAAGGCTTTTTCGGGGGTGGATGATGAAAACGCTTGAAGAATACAGAAATATGGTTGAGGAATATCTTAAAAAAGCTATTCCGGAAACGGCCGTTCCGCAGAAAACGGTTTTTGAGTCCATGCGTTATTCGCTTCTCGCCGGAGGAAAACGCCTAAGACCGGTTCTGTGCCTTGCCGCAGCGGACGCCCTGGGGGAAGCCCCCGAAAAGGTTCTTCCGATTGCGTGCGGAATTGAGATGATTCATACATTTTCGCTTATTCACGACGATCTCCCTTCAATGGATAACGATGATTACCGGAGGGGAAGGCTGACAAACCATAAGGTCTACG
Organism: uncultured Clostridia bacterium; assembly: GCA_934464705.1. Classification (GTDB taxonomy): domain Bacteria; phylum Bacillota; class Clostridia; order HGM11514; family HGM11514; genus CAKSKB01. Next base: position 18,129 of record CAKSKB010000005.1, on the reverse strand, counting down.
GAGAGGCTATGGCGATTCTTTCGGGGGACGCTCTTTCGCTTTATGCTTTTAAGACGGCTGCAAAAGCCGAAATTGCACCGGAGAGGCTTATAAATGTTATAAAATACATGGCGGAGTTTTCAGGGGCGGACGGCATGATTGGCGGTCAGGTGGTGGATATTGAGTCCGAAAACACCGAAATTTCCGCCGAAACGCTTAGGTTTCTGCACGAAAACAAGACTTCGGCGCTTATAACCGAAAGCCTTTTGTGCGGCGCTGCAGCTGCCGGTGCAAGCAATGAAATACTCGAAAAATTCAAAAAATTCGGTCTGTATCTGGGGCTTGCGTTTCAGGTGCAGGATGATATTCTGGATGTTGTCGGAAATTCCTCCGAACTCGGGAAAGCTACGGGCAGTGACGCCGATTCCGGCAAGTGCACATATGTTACCGTATTCGGGCTTAAACGCGCGGAGGAAATGTCAAAAGAATATACGGACGAGGCAAACAATTCTCTTTCGGGAGTACCCGAAAGCGAATTTTTCATAAATTTCGCAAACGGTTTATTAAACCGTAAAAATTAGGTAATAAAAGGTGGTGCAGTATCCTAGTCAGTTCGGGCAATTCCCAAGACGGGCCTAAAAATCCGTTGTAGGGCACATCGATGAAGTTCCTGGTGCAGGCTTTCGCCGCCAAGCGGGGGTTTGTGCTGGGAGTTAAGGTTTTTGGGCGCACGGCAACGGCATGCCGACCGCGACCCAATTTCCGCGGAGACCTGTTATTGTGGCGCATATTTTGCTCTGTATTCGGACACAAATGCGTTACGAAACAGGGTGGAACCTGTACCTTGGTACACATTTGTGCTTGGGACAGCGTAGCCTGCCTTGAGTGGAGGCGGCGGGATAGCAGATCAGACAAAGACGCACTGGCCGGTGCAGCTTTGTTATCGCTGCTTGAAACCGTTTCTGCAAAAGAGGATAAAGAATTGTATCGGCTGCCGGGGAAAACCCCTAGGCTGTTCTTACGAGGTATGTGTGGGATTGCAGTACAGTCTTAGTGGCAATTCAGTCCCGGATGCGGTGACGCACCGGGCAGGGCGTTAATGGGGAACCCCCCTTACCGGCGACGGAAGGGTTGCCCTGCGGGAAATCCTACTGAACCTATGCTGTAGATTTTATCACGCATACTGCCACCTTTTTATTATATTTTAACGAGGTATTTTTAATGGATAACAAGGATTCTGCCGGGTTGCGGCTTAAAATAAAGTCGGGTGCGGCGGCTAACAAAAAGGCAAGCGTGAAATGGATTGTTTCTATTTTTATATGGACTTTTGTGCTCTCGGTTGCGATGGGCGTCGGTTCTTCCGCAGTGCTTGAGGAACTTAACATTGTTTTTGCTTTCCTTATTCTTATTATAATTGTTTCAATCGGTATTGTATTCGATATGATTGGTATTGCCGTTACTACTGCCGACGAAACGCCATTCCATGCGCTTGCGGCGAAAAAGTACAAGTCGGCTGCGTGCAGCATAAAGCTTATAAGAAACGCCGAAAAGGTGTCGAGCTTTTGTAATGATGTTATCGGCGATATTGCGGGTATTGTCAGCGGTTCTACGCTGGCGGTTATCGTTGCGCATATCTTTTCGGAAGGCAATTCGGCAGTAAGCGTTATTATGACGGGTGTTCTCTCTGCCGTAACGGTCGGCGGAAAGGCTATCGGTAAAACCACGGCTATGAAAAATGCTAATAAAATCGTTCATATTGCGTCTGTTATTATATACTCCTTTTCACGAAAGAAGAAATAATATGATTTTAGACAGAATAAACAGTCCTTCGGATCTGAAAAAACTTAACAGGCAGGAAATCGATGTGCTTGCATCGGAAATACGCAGCTTCCTTATAAATTCGGTTGCGGATACAGGCGGTCACCTTGCGTCGAACCTCGGCGCGGTTGAACTTACTCTTGCCCTGCACACGGTTTTTGACTGCCCGAAGGATAAATTTATATGGGATGTAGGGCATCAGGCGTATGTCCATAAAATTATCACCGGGCGGAAAGATAAATTTGATACTCTCCGCAAATTCGGCGGGCTTTCGGGTTTTCCGAAAGGCGCCGAGAGCGACTGTGACGCTTTCGATACCGGTCACAGCTCAACCTCCGTTTCGGCGGCGCTCGGGCTTTGCCATGCGAGGGATTTAAAACACGAAAACTATGATGTCATCGCTGTTATAGGCGATGGCTCCATGACCGGCGGCGAAGCCTACGAGGCGCTTAACAATGCAGGTAATACAAAGGTTATCGTGGTGCTTAACGATAACAATATGTCGATTGCGAAAAATGTCGGCAATCTTTCAAAATACTTAAGCCGCCTTACAAACCGAGAGGGTTATTATAAGCTTAAAAACCGCGTGGAATCAAGGCTTAACCGCTCCGATGCCGGAAAGGTTTTTTACCGTGCGCTGAGATATGTCAAAAATAAACTCAGAAATCTTTTCTTTTCCGGAATGTTTTTTACCGAGCTTGGGTTTAAATATTACGGACCGATTGACGGTCACGATTTCGATAAACTGACGCTTGCCCTTAACCAGGCAAAGCAGAAAAACCGCCCCTGCCTTATTCATGTGTGTACCAAAAAGGGTAAGGGATATAAGTTTGCAGAAGAGTTTCCGGCTAAATTTCACGGGGTTTCGGGGTTTGATGTCAATACCGGGTCATGCGTCGGCGGCAAAAAGACCTATTCGTCAGTTTTCGGCGAAACGCTTACGGAAATGGCTCAAAAAAATGATAAAATCTGTGCTGTCACCGCCGCTATGCCGGATGGTACGGGACTTTTGGAATTTGCGAATCGGTTCCCCGAGCGCTTTTTCGATGTCGGGATTGCCGAGGAACACGCAGTCACTTTTTCGGCGGGTCTTGCCAAGGGCGGAATGATGCCGTATTTTGCGGTTTATTCGACCTTTCTTCAAAGAGGGTATGACCAGATTATTCACGATGCGGCACTTACAAATCTTCATGTCTGTTTCTGTATTGACCGTGCAGGCCTTGTCGGGGCGGACGGCGAAACGCATCAGGGTCTTTTCGACCTTAATTACATGAAATCCGTACCGAATATGGCGGTTATGGCTCCGTCGGACTTTGCGGAACTTAAAAAAATGCTTTTGTTTTCGGAAAAAATCGGCGGTCCTGTTTCTGTAAGGTACCCGAGGGGCGGAGAGGAAATGAAGTTTCCCGATACTCCTTTGGAACTTGGGCGCGGAAGGGTGCTTAAGGACGGTTCCGACTGCGTGATTTTCGCAATCGGGAAAATGACCGCAAAAGCCGTACGGACAGCGGAAATCCTTGAAAAATCCGGTGTTTCGGCGGCGGTCTGCGATATGAGATTTCTAAAACCCTTTGATGACGAACTTGTTCGCAGAATGAACAGGAAAATCGTTGTTTCCGTTGAGGACGGCTGCATATTCGGCGGTCTTTCCGAGGAAATCGAGAGGGTGCTGTGCAAAAAGATTATTGTTAAGGCGTTTCCGGATGAGTTTATTTCGCATGGGGACGATGATACGCTGTTCAAAAAATACAGGCTTGATGAAGCCTCAATTGCCGAGGATGTGTTGAATTTTGAAGGAAAGGCTTGATTCCATACTTGTTTCCCGGGGGATAGTTTCCGGGCGGGACAGGGCAAAGGCTGTCATTATGGCAGGGCAGGTTTATATTGACGGGCAAAAGGCGGACAAAGCAGGCATGCAGTATGATTCGTCCGTTGAAATAGATTTCAGGGGCGAAAAAATGAAGTTCGTAAGCCGCGGAGGCTACAAGCTGGAGCGTGCCATGGAGGTTTTCGGCTTAGCGCTTGATGGATTTGTTTGCATGGATATAGGTGCTTCGACCGGCGGTTTTACCGACTGTATGCTTAAATGCGGTGCGGTTAAGGTGTATTCGGTTGATGTCGGGTACGGTCAGCTTGCGTGGGAACTGCGCTCCGACGAGCGTGTTATAAATATGGAAAGAACCAACATCAGATATATTGACCCTATTCCCGATGAGCTTGATTTTGCATCGGTAGATGTTTCGTTCATTTCGCTCTATCATATTTTGCCGGTTGCAAAACGGCTTCTGAAAGAAAAGGGCGAGATGGTCTGCCTTATAAAACCGCAGTTTGAAGCGGGAAGGGGACAGGTCGGCAAGGGCGGAGTTGTGCGTGACCCCGAAATTCACAAGGAAGTTATCAATAAGGTTCTCGGTATGGCAAGCGAAAACGGTTTCGGGCTTTTGGGGCTTACTTATTCTCCGATTAAGGGACCGAAAGGGAATATCGAATACCTTATGTATATAAGAAACAACTCGGATGATGAAATTACCGCAGATGTGTCGGCGGTTGTTGCCAAGGCGCACGAGGAACTTGATAAATAGAGAACAGATAAGAGATAATAGAGAATAGTTAGTGTTGATTTTCGCAAAGCGAAAATCTAAGATACTATTACTTGAAAAAGAGGTGCGATATATATGGCATCTGATAGTGTGCTTGTTGATAAATGTCTGCGTTTTTCAGTGCGTATGGTAAAATTGTATAAGTATCTTACGGAAGAACAAAAAGAATATGTACTGTCAAAGCAGCTTTTGAGAAGCGCAACTTCAATTGGTGCGAATTCTAATGAGGCAGTTTATGCTGCAAGCAGGAATGATTTTATAAATAAGATGCATATTGCTTTGAAGGAAACAGCGGAAACCGAATATTGGTTAAAATTGATAGCTGCGTCAGAATATATTGATAAAAAGCTTGGCGATTCGCTGCTTTATGATTGTATAGAGATAAAGAAAATGCTTATTGCAATATCAAAAACAGCAAAAACAGACGGCAAAGAAACGGATAATAGATAGAGATAATATATTAAGATTTTCGCAAGGCCGAAAATCAACATTCATTATTCACTCTTATCTCTTCTATATTATCTATTTATCTGAAGTGGTGATTATATGAAACGCTTTATAATCTTTACAAATAAAGACAAGGACCCGTCGCTTAAGGTTACAAAATCAGTTTGCGCCGAACTTGAAAAATTCGGTGCGCAAATCGTGACCGAAGCCAAAGACGCAGACGCCATGATTGTTCTCGGGGGCGACGGTACCCTTCTTCGTGCGGTGCATGAGTATCCGCGGCTGCCGGTTCTCGGCATTAATCTCGGTACGCTCGGTTTCCTGACAGAGTTTGAGGCAAACGACTGCGAAAGTATTAAAAAAATTGCGGACGGGGATTATATTCTTGAGGAAAGAATGCTTCTTGAAGCTTCGGTAAACGGCGGAGAGAGTTTTCCTGCGCTTAACGATATTGTTATCACAAGGGGAAGCTACCCCGGCATTGTAAAGCTCGAACTTTATGTTGACGGCTCTCTTGCCGATTCATACAGTGCGGACGGCATAATCGCATGCACGCCGACAGGCTCTACCGCATATTCGCTTTCCGCCGGCGGGCCTATCGTTGAGCCGGACATAAAACTTATCGGTATTACGCCTATTTGTCCGCACACTATGCGTTCCCGTTCTGTAATGATTTCGCACAAAAGAACGGTCACGGTAAAGGCTCTGCGCAAAACCGGTTACCCCATGCAGGTCATAGCGGACGGAACAAACATCTGCGATATCGAAGGCGGTTCGGAGGTTACAATAAAAACTGCGGAAAGAACAGTAAAATTTATAAGACTTAAAAATTACAGCTTTTATGATGTGCTTAATAAAAAGCAGGAGTTGAGGTGACACATATGGCTTCCAAAAAGGACAGACAAACAAGAATTCTTGAGATTATCCGCGAACGGAGTATCAAAACCCAGGACGAACTTGCGGACGCACTTTGCCGCGAGGGCTGGGATGTTACGCAGGCTACGGTTTCGAGGGATATAAAAGAACTGGAACTTGTAAAAGTCAGGGCAGGGGGCGAGTCGATTTACGCGGCGCCGTCCGCCAATGAAAATGAGATACTGCGCTCGTCGGTTATAAGTATTGACCACGCAATGAATATCGTTGTTGTAAAAACGCTGAGCGGTATGGCGCAGGGCGTGGCAAGTCTTATGGATAATATGCATATCGGTGATACTCTCGGCACAATTGCCGGCGATGATACGATTATGATTGTCGCAAGGGACGAACGGGCAGCCGATATCATTCATGAAACTGTTGATAAAATGAGGGGATAGGTTATGCTTATCGGACTTCACATTGAAAACATCGCTGCAATCGAATCGCTTGATTTGGAGCTTGAAGGCGGACTGAATATCCTGAGCGGTGAAACCGGCGCCGGAAAGTCTATTATAATAGACTCGATTAATATGGTCACCGGCGCAAGAACTTCAAAGAGCATTATCAGGAACGGCAGCCGCTTTGCATTTGTGCAGGCGCTTTTTATGGTTGACAGCAGGGAAATTCTTCTTTCAAGGAAGCTTTATTCCGACGGCCGCTCCGTATGCAAAGTAAACGGCGAACTTTCAACTGCGGCGGAAATTAAGGAATATGCTGCGGAACTTCTTACGATTCACGGACAGCATGAGAATAAAATACTTATGAAGCAAAGCTGCCACAGGGAACTTCTCGATAAATTCTGTAAAGCTGCCGAGGCGGCGGAGGATTACCGCAAAAGCTTTGAGGCGGTGCGGGAACTTAAAGAACGGATTGACAGAATTAATTCCGAGCGGGATGAAATTCTTAAAAATCTTGATATGATGCGTTTTCGCTTTGCCGAACTTTCGGAGGCGGAGCTTAAACCCAATGAGGATGAGGAACTTTCCGAAAAAAGAGATATCCTTGCAAATGCGGAAAAAATTGCGGAAGCGGTGTCCGGCAGTCACGCAAGACTCTACGATACGGGCGGTGTGCATGATTTGCTTTCATCCGCAATATCGGAACTTTCGGGTGTGAGCGGATATGACAAAAAGCTTACTTCCGTTCTTGAAATGCTTGAGAGTGCGGAATGTGAAATTGATGAGGCTTCACGGGAACTCGGGCGTTTTGCGGCGGAAATCGAAAGCAACCCGGCAGAACTTGAAATCGTTGAGCAGCGGCTGGATTTGATTTCCGGTTTAAAGAGAAAGTACGGCGGTTCAATCGGGGATATTATAAAGCTTCGTGATGACCTTGAAGAAGAAATCGAAAATGCGGAGTTTGAAACCGCAGGTACCGAAAAGCTTGAAGCGCAGCTTGAAACGCTGACGGAGGATATGAATAAAAAGGGCGCAAGGCTTTCGGAAATAAGAAGGAAAGGCGCCGAGGCACTCAGTGCTGCTGTTTCGGCAGAACTTGAATTTCTTGATATGAAAAGCGTGGTGTTTAAGGTTTCGGCAGAACCTTGCGAGCCGTCGCCGCACGGGTTTGAAAATATAACTTTTCTGATTTCAACAATCCCGGGCGAACCTCCGAAGCCGCTTATAAAAATTGCTTCCGGCGGTGAACTGTCAAGGATTATGCTTGCGCTGCAGACAGTGCTTACAGATGATGTGGAAACCCTTATTTTTGACGAAATAGACAGCGGCGTAAGCGGCAGAGCGGCAAGCAAAATTGCCAAGCGGCTCAGAAAAATTTCCGACGGCCGCCAGGTTATATGCATAACTCATCTTGCGCAGATTGCGGCTGCGGCGGATTTTCACTTTTTAATTGAAAAGACGGTTGATGAGCATACTGCAAAATCGTCCGTTAAGCTTCTTTCGGAAAATGAAAGACTCTATGAGATTGCAAGAATAACCGGCGGCGAGGTCGTGACCGAAACTACGCTCAAAAGCGCCGCCGAACTGCTTGGTCGCTCAAAGGATGAAAATATATGAAAGCAGAAGGAATTGTTAAAGAAAAATCAGCCGATACGGTTATCGTTTCAGTGATAAGAGAGGGCGCCTGCGGCGGTAACTGCTCCGCTTGCGGCGGCTGCGGAGGAACTGTTATAAAAACTGCTGCCAAAAACAGGGTAAACGCCGAAGTCGGGGACAGGGTACTTCTCGAAAGTGATTCAAAAACGGTTCTTATGACCGCATTTTTGCTTTATATTCTGCCGGTTGTGATTTTCTTTGCCGTATTTGCGGTTCTTTATTCGCTCTCGGCAAGCACACCGATATTTGTTGTTTCGGAGGCTGCGGTGATGATTGCTTATATCATCTTATCTAAACTTACAGGATTTGGCACGAAAATCACGGTTTCCGCGGTTGAAATTATTTCACGCAATAACGGGTTGTAAAATTATACAATTTTATTTTTAAAATGAATATTTATTTGTCTTTATTAGATATTGACTTTACGGCAATAATTTAGTAATATATAAGTAGTGTTTTTTTGTTTCCCGTGGGACGGTAAAATCAACCGGGCAGATTTTGCCCTTTCTGTATAGGAGAGATTTCATGATTTCAAAAGAAGTTACAATTCAAAAATCAGAAGGTCTTCACGCAAGACCGGCAACATTTTTTATTCAGAAAGCCAACGAATACAAAAGCCTTATAACCATTGAGCACGGAGAGTCTTCCGCTAACGCAAAGAGTCTTCTCGGCGTGCTTGCACTCGGTATCGACAAGGGCATGACCTTTAAGATTACCGCAAGCGGCACCGATGAGGAAACTGCCGTTAACGCTCTGGTTCAGCTGGTTACAAGCAATTTTGAAGAATAATCTTAACGAATGAAAAAACGGCAGACTTCGGTCTGCCAATTTTGTTTTTCGGCATAAAACGGGAGGTGCCTGCGTGTCTGAAATTATAGAAAATACCATAAAAACATTGCCGGACGAGCCGGGCGTTTACCTTATGCATTCGGCGGACGATACGGTTATTTATGTCGGCAAGGCAAAGAATCTTAAAAACCGTGTCACGCAGTATTTCCGTTCTCATAAAAACCATACTCCGAAAGTTGTTGCAATGGTTTCGCATGTGCACAGGTTTGAATATATCGTGACCGATTCCGAGGCGGAAGCACTGGTTCTTGAGTGTAATCTTATCAAGAAATATATGCCTAAATACAATATCCTTCTGAAGGACGATAAACATTATCCGTTCATAAAAATAACGGCGGACAGGGAATTTCCGAAAATCATGATGACGAGGAAACCCGAGCATGACGGGGCAAAATATTACGGTCCGTATCTCAATGCGAATGTTGCGAGGAAAAGCATTGAAATGCTGCGGCGGCTTTTCGGAATCTATACATGTTCAAGGAAGTTTCCGAAGGATATAGGCAAGGGCAGACCCTGCCTTTACTATCACATGAAGCAGTGCTCGGGAGTGTGTACGGGGAATGTTTCGGCGGAGGAATACGATGAAGCGGTTTCAAATGCGAAAGCGTTTCTTGACGGCCGCCACGATACTGCCATTTCTCAAATGGAAGCGGAAATGTATAAGGCGTCGGACGAGCTCAAATTCGAGAAGGCTGCCGCGCTCCGTGACAGCATTGAGGTGCTTAAGGGGATTTCAGAAAAGCAGAAGGCTATCGTTAACAATAACCTCGAACAGGACTTCATTGCATATGCCTCCGATGGCGAAGAGGCTTGTATGCAGGTGTTTTTTGTGCGTGACGGAAAGCTTTCCGGGCGCGATAATTTCAAAATGAAAAATACGGAATCCGAGCGGCTTGAAGAAATATATTCTCAGTTTATTCTGCAGTTTTATGCCGGAGGAGGGCAGATTCCGAAAACGATATATCTTATGTGCAAGCCGGAGGAAAAGACGGTTCTGGAGGAATGGCTCTCGGGGCTCAAAGGCTCAAAGGTTGCAATTTCCGTTCCGCAAAGGGGCGAAAAACGAAAAATGCTTGATATGGCGGAGGCAAACGCCGTTCAGGCAATCGAGGCGATTAATCTTACCAAAACCCGTGAAAGGGCGATAATGCTGGAACTGAAATCGCTTCTCGGTCTTGCAAAAATGCCGAGGATAATCGAGTGCTATGATATTTCTCATACGGCAGGCGCAGATTCGGTCGGGGGTATGGTAAGCTATTACGATACTCACCCAAAAAAAAGCAGCTACAGGAAGTTTAAGATTGAATCCGCTGCTGCCGCAGATGATTACGGCGCAATGAGCGAAGTGGTTTTCAGGCGCATAAACCGTGCTCTTGAGGGGGACGAAAAATTTCTGCCGCTGCCGGACCTTATTCTTCTGGACGGCGGACGGGGGCAGGTTTCGACCGTCAGAAAACTTCTTGAAAATATCGGCGTTGCGGTGCCTGTTTTTGGACTTGCAAAAGACGATAAGCACAGAACCAAAGAGATAACCTCGGATACGGAATCGATAACTGTTCCGATAAGGTCAAAGCTGTTCAGATTTCTCGCAAATATGCAGGAGGAGGTTCATCGCTATGCTATCGGCTACCACAAAAATCTGCATAAAAAAAGCACGGTGAAATCCGGGCTTGAGGGTATTGCCGGCATAGGTCCGGCAAAGCATGCGGCGCTTCTCGAATACTTCAAAAGCGTTGAAAACATCAGGGCTGCCGATAAGGCGGCACTCAGTAATGTTAAGGGCATAAATCCCGAACTTGCGGAGAGAATTTACGAATATTTCAGAAAAAATAATGTATAAAGGCATTTTCCGTCCGATTCGTCAGACGGAAAATGCCTTTATTTCAGGGCTCTGTTCCCTTTTTCCGGAATTGTAAAGCTTCCTGAACTGAAGCGGCGTGCATGATTCGGTTTTTTTGAAGAACTGACAGTAAAAAGAAAAACTGCTGAAGCCGGAATGCATTGCTATATCGGAAATCGAATCTTCCGTTTCAAGCAGCAGCTTTTTTGAATACGCAAGACGGCTTTGCATGATGTACTGCGTTATCGTCATGTTTGTATATGACTTGAAAGAACTGCACGCATAGCTTTTGCTTAAGTGGACGCTTTTGCAAAGCGAGTCCAGCGTTATTTCGTCACACAGATTTTCGTTGATATATTTCATGATAGACGATATATGTTTCGGGTAATTTCCGCCGGTGTGATATTCCTTTGTGCACATGAGCGCAAAAAGCTCTGTGATATATGCAATAAGCAGTGCATCGGTGTAAAAATCGAGATTTCCTTCCGCATAGCTTATTTTCTTAAAAAGTCCGTCAATTTCGGCGGTTGTTTCATAATCAAAAACCCTGTACGGGTGCTTTCTGTCCGATAAAATGCTTTCCCAAAGTTCTTTGTAGTCGGGAACCGACTTGTAGACATTCTCCAAATCCTTGGGAATAAATATGCTGCTGCTTACAAATGCGGCTTCGTCGCTCGGGTTTATGCTGCTCATGACCTCCGACGGGATTATATAAATCGCACCCTGTATAATAGGATAGATTTTATCGCTTATAAGTATGAACCCGCCGTTTGAACAGCTTTGCATAATTCCGACCGATGTCATTGCGTTAAAGTATGAATATCCCGTGTCAAGCCCTGTTTTGATTCCGTTTATAAAGAATTTAAGCGTGTTGGCGGCGGTGTCAATCTGCACATCAAGCCTGTGCCATTTTCCGTATTCCAAAAGCTTGCCCCCGGGGCGGATACATTCGTTGACCCTGAAGCCGATTTTGGTGCAGTAAACCGGGCGGATTTCAAAGCCCTCCGGCAGTGTATGACCCACGGTTATCATAAAAAGCGGTCTGCCTTCGGCGGCAATTTCGCTGTTCAGTACAAAAAACTTGATGTCGCTTTCCCCCGCGCCTGCGCCGTCGAGAAAAAATTCTCCGGAAAATGTGAGTTTCCCGGTTATGGGCTTTTTGAAATTGGCATAAAGCTTTCGGTCGGACGAGGGGTCTGATGTAAATATTTCCCCGGTTTCATTTTTCTTCCTTGAAAATGTAGCGGCGGTTATGTCAAAATCTGTTACATTTTTCCCGTTTTCATCTGTGATTCCTATAATTTTTATGCTGTAGGGCGTTGATATATCGGTTTTCTGGTGAAAGGATTCCACAGCCTGAATCTGTGTGCTTTTGAGCAGCATTGAAGCTGACGGTATGTTTTTTATACCCTTTTTCATATATGTTGACGATAAACGCATAGCATTTCCTCCGCAAAATTTATCTCTGAATGAATTATACCATATCGAATTTTAAAAATCAATAGTATATTATTGCAAACAAAAACCCCGCTAAATTTTATCATAATATATGTATAGGATAAAAATCAAAAAATCTGTAAAATAAATGTATAAAATATTTTAGGAGGGTTTTTGATGAAACACAACCGAGTTTTGCGTTGGATTTCTCTGCTTGTTGTGCTTTCGATGCTTGTTTCGGCGCTTGTTGCCGTTTCGGCTGAGGAAGGCGCTTACGAACAGGATTTCAACAGTGATTTAAGCTCCGTAACGGTCGGCGGATTTTCAAGTATTGAACGCCCGGCAGACGGTTCGGAGGATTATGCGGAATATACGCCCGACGGCTCAAAAGACGGCGCATTTATGTCCGATAAAGCAAGCACTGCCAAAGCGGAATTTAATTTTGGCAAAAGCTTTGCCGGCAGCATAGTCATGGAGGCTGATTTCAGGCTGGAAGGCAGGGCGTATGCAACAAATTCCGGGCAGGTTAAGTTTTTTGACGCCTTTTCTTCTAACGGCAAAAACATCTTTATGATAACAAGCGGAAGCTGTTTTTCGGACGGCTACGACTTCCGACCTGTTTATACCAAGGCTGACGGCAGCCTGCAGGTCGGCGCGGTGGGCGAAAAGCTTGAGTACAAAAAATGGTATCATCTCAAGGTTGAGATAATAACCGACACCGATGCCGAAATGGGCAAGCTTGTGTTCTGGCTTGACGGAGTTAAGCTCTGCGACGGCTATTCGAGAGCAGGAAAAGCTCTCGGCAATCTCAAGGATTTCGCAAGCATGAAAAGCTACCACAGCTCCGAAGGGCAGTTTCCTTTCATGGTAGACAACGTGCAGGTTTACAAGAAAACAGTTACGGTTTCCGACAGGACGGACATTTCGTCAACGGTTTACGGGGTTGACGGGCTTAAAATCAGCAATGTTCCCGAAAACACATCGGTTTCCGACTTCATGGCGGGGATAAAGCTTCCTTCCGGGGCAACTGCCGAGGTTTACGACAGCTCCCTTACAACCCCCGTGAGCGGCAGTGTTTCCGACGGCGACAAGCTCAAGGTTACTGCGGAAAACGGTGAAGCAACCGAGGTTTATACGATTTATCTGGTAAAGAAAATTCTGCCGTTTGAGCAGAATTTCGACAGCAATCTTAACGGCGTAACACAGGAGGCTTTCAAAACGATTGAACGCCCGGCGGACGGTTCCGACACATACACCGACTATACTCCGAACGGCAGCAAGGACGGTGCGTTAATTTCGGATATCACGAGCACATCTCAGGCCCATGTCAGATTGGGCGAAAAGTATACCGGCTCGTTTATCTTTGAGGCGGATTTCAGGCTGGACGGCAAGGCGTATGCGGGTTCTTCCGGTCAGGTCAAGTTTTTTGACGCCTTTTCTTCAACCGGCAAAAACATTTTTATGATAACAAGCGGAACTTGTTATGAGAACGGCTACAGCTTCCGTCCGGTTTACACAAAAGAGGACGGCAGCTTGCATGTCGGTCAGGCGGGCGCAAATCTCGAATACAAAAAATGGTATCATCTCAAGGTTGAAATAACAACCGATGCCGATGCCGATATGGGTACAATGGCTTTCTATATCGACGGTGAAAAACGCTGCGAGGGTTATTCGAGAGCCGGAAAAGCTTTCGGCAATCTGAACGATTTGGCAACAATCAAGTTTTATCAGGCAGCAGGCGGCGCATTCCCCTTCATTATAGACAACATCAAGGTTTACGAAAACCCCAATGTTGAGGATAAGACCAAGGATGCAACCGTTAAATCAACCGTTTATTCGGTGGGCGACGATACGATAAGCGGTGTTCCGAGCGGCACAACCGTTGCGGATTTTAAGGCGGCAATCTCCGCAAGGAAAGGCGCAAAGCTTGAGGTTTACAGCGATTATGACAAAAAGACGCTTCGAGAGGGAGCGGTTGAAAACGGCGATACGCTTGAAGTTACCGCACCGGACGGTGTGACCAAAAAGCTTTACGGCATAATGATTGTGAATATCAGCACGGAGTATTTTGTTGCCCCGGACGGCAGCGAGAGCGGCAACGGCAGCGAGAAGGCTCCTTTTGCAAGCTTGGAGCAGGCAAAAGCCGCTGTAAGAGCCGCAAAGGCTCTCGGCAAACCGATTACGGTTTATTTCAAGGCGGGCACTTATAAGATTGACAAACAGACGGCATTTACCGCAGAAGATTCCGGTACGGCGGAAGCGCCGATAACCTATAAAGCTTACGGCGACGGTAAGGTGCAGTTTAAGGGTTCGGTTTCTATCCCGGGAAGCGCAGCCAAGAAGGTTACCGACAAGAATATTCTCGACCGTGTAATAAGCGATTTTGCAAAAGACAGGCTTATGCAGATTGACCTTAAAGCATACGGCGTGAAGGATATTCCCGCAATTCCCGATGTTTACGGATACGCATACGGCGGCTGGAGCCCGGTTGAGATTTACATAAACGGTACGGCTCTCTCCGAGGCGCGCTGGCCGAACGGCAATACGTATTTAAGAGTTACCGACACGAACGGTCAGCTCAAAAACTTCACAATGAAGTATAATGACGATACGAACAGAGCGGCTAACTGGACAAAATCCATTGCCGATAAGGAAGTTTGCGTTCAGGGAAGCCCCGGTCATCCTTATGCGGTTCAGCACCTCAAGCTTGTTGATATCGATACGGAAAACAGGGTTGTAACGGGACTTTCCACCAACTATGTTCCGAACACCACAAACGGCAAATTCTACTTCACAAACCTCGTGGAGGAAATCGACCTCCCGGGAGAATCCTGGATTGACAGGAAAAACGGAGTTGTTTACTTCTACCCTGCCTGCGATATGGCAAGCGCAGAGGTTGAGGTTTCCGAGTTCAACAGCACCGCAATTACGATGAACGGTACCGAATACGTGAACTTTGAGGATTTGTCCTTCGGTTATACAAGAGCAAACTTCATAAAAGCTTCCAAAGTTTCAAATATCACAATCGACGGCTGCGAATTTGCGCATAACTCTTCAACCGCAATCGAGTTGGACGGTACCGACTGCGTAATTAAAAACTGCCATATTTACGACCTCGGCGGTGCAGCGGGCAAGGGTGCAATAACCCTTTCCGGAGGCGACAGGGTTAAGCTTATTTCTTCCGGAAACAAAATTCTCAATAACCGTATGCACCTCGGCGACAGGGTATATCAGGTAGGTCAGGCGCCGCTTATAATGGTTACCGGCGGCGTGGGTCATACGATTGAAAACAACGAGATTTACAACGGCTCGGCATATGTTGCAAGATTTGTTGCGGCAAACGATATTCAGTTTAACTATAACGAAGTTTATGACGCGGTTCTCCAGTCCTCGGACGCAGGCGCGGTTACATGGGGCAGAGATATGTCGCTCATGGGCTTTGAGCTGAAGTATAACTACTTCCATAACATGGGTAACCCCCACGGCGGCGTGGGTCAGCAGTCGGTGTTCGCAGATGATGCCGCAACAGGGCCTTATATGTTCGGAAACATATTCTATAAAGGCACGCTGAACGAAAGCGAGGCGCCCAAGGTCGGGACGCAGTATTCGGCTTACAAAACAAACGGCGGCGGATACGGCGTGTTCAGGAACAACATTTTCGTCGACAGCATCGGCGCGGCGTACTTCCAGGCTTGGCAGCTTGAAGCTTCCTCTAAAGATGAAAACAAGTTCAGATGGTGGAAGCAGGCAAACGATATTTGCACCGGCTCGACAATGAGCTATTGGGCAAATATTGAAAAATATGTTCTGTCGGACGCTTGGCAGCAGAAATACAAGGGCACACAGTGGGAAAATGTAGGCTCAAGGTTCTCTGCGGAGTCCCATGCGAAAGCGAAGGCGCTTAAAGACGAGGGCAAAGAGGCTGAACTCAACAGCTATATCAAGACCATTTCGCCCGATAACCCTCCGAATGAGTTTTCGGATAATGTTGTTATAAACATAACCCTTCCGAGAGACACCCAAAAGGGCTCGAACGACAACGGACAGGATAAAAATATCTACAGAAGCGAAACCGACAAGCTTTCGGGCGGCGCTTCAATGTTCAAAAACTACGGCAAGGACTTTGCTCTTACGGCAGAAGGGCTTGCGGAGGTTAAAAAATCCGCTCCCGGGTTTGAAAACATTCCTACCGATAAGATAGGCATTCAGCCGTACGAAAGAAACGGAAAGACCCTTTATGTCGGCACGCGCGAGCCTTTCGCAGCGGATGTAATGCTTTCGGGCAGCACGGTTTCCGGCGGAACGCTTAAGGCAACATATAAATATACCGACCCCGATTCCGACCCCGAGGGCGTATCGGACATCAGGTGGTTCTACAGTGCAAAGAAAAACGGCACATATGAGGAACTTAATGACGCAAAAGGCGCGGAAATGCTTGTAACCGACGATATCGCCGGCGGATATGTTTACTGCACCGTAACGCCTTATGACATCAATCAGGTTGCCGGCGAAACGGTTCAGTCGGAAACATTGCAGCTTGCAAAGCCGGGCGATGTCAACAAGGACGCTCTCAGAACGGCAATTGCGGACGCAAAGCAGTTCCTTGCATCGGCTGAAATCGGAAGCGGCGAGGGTCAGTACCCGAGCCACGCAAAAGACGCTCTCGAAGCTGCAATAGCTTCCGCAGAAGAAACGCTCAACAGCGATTCCGCCAACCAGACGGCGGTTAATGCGGCGGCAAAGGAAATGACGGCGGCGCTTTCAAAGTTCAAGCTTTCAAAGGTTGAGGCAGTGAATACCGTCGGGATAACCTTAAACGCTGCGCTTGCAGACAGCGCAAAATGGTATTTTGACAGCGATAAATCGACAATTTCAAATTCCGAAGCGGTTATAAAGCCCGATTTCGGAAGCTATAAGGGCAAAACATATAAGAATGAAACTATTTCGTTCAAGATGAAAGTTTCGGAGGATACACAGTGGGCAGGCATTTACCTCCGTCAGAAAAATGCGGAAGCAATTCCGTGGGGCGGAAACAGCGGTTTGCTTATTGTTATAAAACCCGAACAAATCGAAACACAGATTCGTGACGGCGGCGCACCGGCTATGAACACATATCCGAATAATTCGTATCGCTTCGGTGAAACGGCGGATGTGGAAGTCGGAATATACGATGTAAGCCAGAGCGAATCAAAGGTAGTGCTTTACATAAACGGTGAACAGGTGTTCTCGGAAACAAGAACCGATTGTCCGCTTGCCGGAAAAGAAGGATATTTCGGAATTTACACATCCGGCGGTGAAGTTAAGCTTATGTCTGCCGATGTGGACTTTACGGCACTTGACAAGGCAATATCTGCTGCGGAAAGCTTCGCTTCTTCCGCAAAGGCAGGTACGGGTTACGGAGAATATGACGAAACAGCCCTTTCCGAGCTTAAAGCAGAGCTTTCGTCCGCAAAGGAAATCCGCGCAAATGCATCTTCAAGCCAGAGCGCTGCCGACAAAGCGGCACTTACCCTTGATGTTAAGCTTGACGCTGCGGAAAACACAATCGGCAGGGTTAAGGACTTTACCGCAAGCGAAACAGTTCCGGTGATTTACGGCTTCGGAAAGCTTACGTTTAACTACCCGAGCGGAATTACCGCAGGCATAGGCGTCGAAAGCGGAAAAATGCTTCCGGAAATCGAGGGCATATCTCCCGACGCAAGGCTTTATATCGATGAAGAAACAAAGGCAAACGGCACAGAATTTATTCTTCCTTACAAATCAACCGGCGCGGATATGGATTTTGTTATAAAAACGGGCGGCGTTACATTCGACAAGCCGATAAGGATTGTAATCCCCGGCGCAGGGAAGAAGAACGTTTCTTACCTCTCGGGCGGCAAATGGGTAAGGCTTTCCGCAAGAATGGCAAGCGATACAATGGAAGCCTATAACCGTGCACAGAGCGGCGGAACGGCAAGATATGTTGACGGTGACAACCTTGTAATCTGGACGACAAACCCGACAGATATCGGTATTGGCGCTTCGTCTTCAACTGTTAATGACAATGATTACCCGGGTGGCAATAACGGAGGAACCGGCGGTACAACCAAGCCCTCCGCAGGAAACGGTTCAAACGGATTCTATTCGACAGAAACAACAAACCCGAATATAGACAATCCGTTCACCGATATGGTTAACCACTGGGCGGCAG
>CAKSKB010000004.1 GCA_934464705.1 uncultured Clostridia bacterium | reverse complement strand
GACGAAAAGACAGCTGACGACAAAACCGAAGAAGTGACAGACGAAAAGGCAACAGACGAAACTGCCGATGACAAAACAGCAGACGAAACAACTGATGAAACGGAAACAAAACCCGAAAAATAATCGGTAAAAATTATGCCGCCCATGAGGTTTCCTCATGGGCGGCATTTTATGCAATAAACCAAAGCCAAAAACCATTTTATGCCGTTATTTTTAACAAAATTTCAAAAGAACCCAAAACAATGTTGTATTTTAAGTTAATTTGTGATAAAATAAATAATTGAGCGATTTTGAAAGGAAGAGATAATTAATGGTTCCTCAGGATAAAATAAGAAATATTGCAATTATAGCACATGTTGACCACGGTAAAACCACTTTGGTTGACGCAATGCTGAAGCAGAGCGGAACATTTCGTGAAAACGAACAGGTCGCAGAAAGGGTCATGGACTCAAATGACCTTGAACGCGAAAGAGGTATTACAATTCTTGCGAAAAACACTTCGCTTTATTATAAGGATATAAAAATAAATGTTGTTGACACTCCCGGTCATGCCGATTTCGGCGGCGAGGTTGAGAGAAGCCTCGAACTTGTTGACGGCGTGCTTTTGCTTGTCGACGCTTTTGAAGGCTGTATGCCGCAGACGAGATTTGTTCTCAGAAAGGCGCTTGCGCTTGACCTTAAACCCATAATCGTTGTGAATAAGGTTGACAGGCCCAATGCCAGACCGTATGAGGTTGTCGATGAGGTTCTTGAACTTCTTATGGACCTCGGTGCAAGCGAGGAGCAGTTTGATTCTCCCGTTATTTTCACCTCCGGGCGTGACGGATGGGCGTCGCTCTCTCCCGAAGACCCGAATGCAAAGGATTTGCAGCCGTTGTTTGAACTTATCGTAAACAACATTTCAAGTCCGAAGGGCGACAGAAACGGTCCGTTCCAAATGCTTGTTTCAAATATAGATTTTGATGAATACACCGGCAGAATTGCTATCGGAAAGATTGAAAGAGGAACAATCAAAACCGGTATGCCGCTTTCCGTTATTCATGAGGACGGCTCAAGCACAGCGACTAAGGCTTCTTCGCTTTATGTTTTTGAAGGGCTTAAAAGAATTCCGGCGGAGGAGGAAGGCGCAGGAGAGCTTATTGCGATTTCCGGTATTCCGGATATAAATATAGGGGAAACGATTTGCGATTCCAATCACCTTGATGCACTTCCGTTTGTCGAGATTGACAAGCCGGTGCTTTCAATGACATTTTCCGTTAACGACAGCCCCTTCGCAGGGCAGGACGGTACCTATGTAACCTCCCGTCATCTGCGCGACAGGCTGTTCAAAGAACTTGAATCCAACATAAGCCTTAAGGTTGAAGAAACCGAATCTCCCGATAAGTTTATCGTTTCGGGACGAGGCGAGCTTCATCTTTCGGTGCTTATTGAAAATATGAGAAGACAGGGATATGAGTTCCAGGTTTCAAAGCCCCTCGTTATTACCAGAGAGATTGACGGAAAACTCTGCGAGCCTATCGAGCGGCTTGTGGTTGATGTTCCCGATGACTTTACAGGTACGGTTATGGAGGGAATTGCTCTTCGTAAAGGTGAGCTTACAAATATGACCCCCACCGCACAGGGCTTCACAAGGCTTGAATTTCTGATTCCTTCAAGAGGACTCATAGGGTTCAGAAGCCAGCTCCTTACCGACACAAAGGGCAATGCCGTTATGAACAGCCTTTTTGAATGCTATGAACCCATGAAGGGCGAGATTTCCGGCAGACAGCGCGGTTCGCTTATCGCATTTGAGGACGGCGAAGCGGTAACATACGGTCTGTTCAACGCACAGGAAAGAGGTACGCTCTTTATTACCCCAGGTACGAAAGTTTACGAAGGCATGATTGTCGGCGAGAACAGCCGTGTGGAGGATATGGCGGTTAATGTCTGCAAGAAAAAGCATGTTACAAATACCCGTGCCGCAGGGTCGGATGACGCTCTTAAGCTTACGCCGCCCCGTCAGCTCAGCCTTGAGCAGTGCCTTGAATTTATCGCGGATGACGAGCTTCTGGAGGTTACCCCCGAGCATCTCAGAATGAGAAAGAAAATTCTTAATGCCGGGCTTCGTGCAAAAAACAGAAATTCAAGATAATTTTTTGAATAAATTATTCTCGCTTGGGTATACTACCCTTTGAAAGGAGTGGTATTCATGAAGAATCAGAACAAGCAGAATAATCAGCAGAACAACCAGCAGCAGAATAATCAGCAGCAGAACAACAATCAGCAGAATCAGCAGAATCAGAAGAACGAACAGAATCAGCAGAAATAAACATACTTTTAAAGGGTGCCGCATTGCCAAGCGCTTTGCGGTGCCTTCTTTTTATATTTTGTGGTTGCTTTTTGCCCTGAAGTGTGCTATAATAATATATGCAGTTACTACAAAGGTTAGGAATGATAAAATGAAAAAAGATGTTATAATCGTCGGTGCAGGTCCCGCCGGGATTTTTACTGCGCTTGAAATGATTAAAAAGGGCAGCAAAAAGAGCATAATTATTATAGAAAAGGGTCAGTCGGTCGAAAACCGTCACTGCCCTAAGGCAAAAACAAAAAAATGCATGAACTGCAAGCCGTATTGCCATATCACTACAGGCTTTTCGGGTGCCGGGGCATTCTCGGACGGCAAGCTTTCGCTCAGCTGTGAGGTCGGAGGGGATTTTCCTTCTCTTATAGGCGAGGAACTCGCTCAGCAGACCATAGATTACACCGATAAGATATACCTTGATTTCGGTGCCGATACCAAAATTGAAGGCATAAGCAACGGCGAAGAGGTTAAAAAAATCCGCAAAAAGGCGATTGCGGCAGGGCTTAAACTGGTTGACTGTCCCATTCGCCACCTCGGAACCGAAAAGGCACAGAGTCTTTACCTGGCAATCGAAAAGTATCTTCTGGAGCACGGCGTTGAAATTCTTTTCGGATATGAATGTACAAACATAATTCTTGAAGGTGCAAAATGCCTCGGTGTTTTTGCTTCAAACGGCAAAGAGGATTTGAGAATTGAGGGTGACCATACCATCGTCGCAACCGGAAGGCGCGGTGCTGAATGGCTTGAAAAAATCTGCGCTCAGCACAATATTGCGCATCAGCCCGGAACGGTTGATATCGGTGTGAGGGTTGAAGTCAGAAACGAAATTATGGAAACCGTAAACGATGTTCTTTACGAATCCAAGCTTATAGGCTATCCTGCACCCTTCAAAAACAAGGTTCGCACATTCTGTCAGAATCCCGGCGGCTTTGTCAGCCAGGAAAACTATGATAACAATCTTGCGGTTGTAAACGGACATTCGTATAAAGAGCTTAAGTCGCCCAACACGAATGTCGCAATACTCTGCTCCCATAATTTCAGCGAACCGTTCAACGAACCTATTGCCTATGCGCAGAAAATCGGCGAGCTTACAAATATGCTCGGTGCCGGCAAAATAATGGTTCAGCGCTTCGGTGATATTCTTGACGGTAAGCGCACTTGGCAGAAAGAACTTTCGCAGTCGAATGTTAAGCCGACGCTCCCCGATGTTGTCGCGGGGGACATCACGGCGGCAATGCCTTACAGAGCGATGATTAATATCATTAACTTTATAAAGGCTGTCGATGTGGTTGTTCCTGGGTTTGCATCGAGCGAAACTCTGCTTTATTCGCCCGAACTTAAATTCTACAGCAACCGTATCAAGATGGACAAGGAACTTAACACAAATGTCGAAGGGCTTCACTGCCTCGGCGATTCGTCGGGCTGGACGAGAGGGCTTATGATGGCGTCGGTTATGGGCGTTCTGATGGGCAGAAAACTGATATAGCATTTTAAACAAATACGGACCGTGATTTTTGTGCAATAATTACGGTCTTTTTTTGTTGCCTTAAAGACATTTATATGTTAAAATTATTACGGAGGGAGAGAAATGAGAAAACTTTGCTTTGTTTTGACACTTTTGATGATTTTTTCGACGGTTTCTGTTTTTGCCGCCGACAGTCCGCATATAGTTTCGATAAGCCTTTCGGAAAACTGTTCGACACTTGTTCAGGGGCAATCCGTAAAGCTTTCGGCAGCTGCCGTTATGAGCGACGGCAGCGTTTCGGTATTGGCTAATGAGGATGTAAAATGGGACAGTTCGGACAGCCAGATTATTTCTGTTGATTCTGAAGGTGTTGCAGCTGCCCGCGGCAGCGGAGGGTTTTCTGTAATATCCGCAGAAAAGGGCGGCAAAATCGGCAGAATTATACTTCACAGCTCGGATAAATATATGATTAACCATGGGTTTGAAGCCGATAAATACAGCATTACAAAGGGCAGCGAGTATTTTGCAAGGCTTTCCGGAACCCAAAAACATTCGGGCGAAACTTCTCTTGAAATATATAATGATACAACTATTTCATTTAAACGATACGACCTTTATCAGAATCCCGGGAAGAATGCTTCTGTCCGTGAAGCATGGTTTTATGATGACGGGCGCCGAAACGGCAGCGGCCCCTCTGTGTACTTTCAGGATTCAAAGAATCTTGTAATGATTTCCGCCGGTGTTCTTAATACGGCGTCAAGTTATTATACATATGCAAATCCGCCGTCCGCAAGGAAAAATTACGGGAGCGGAGGTACGGCGGTTTCCGATGAGTCGGGATATCTTGGTACGGAATATACAAGCGCTTCATCGGATACAGGCATTTTGAGAACAAAGGGCTGGCACCAGGTCACGCTATCTGTAAAGCCGCTCGGGAATTATGACGAAAACATTGCAACCGAAAACGGCATTATAACTCTTTATATTGACGGCACGGAGGTGTTTTCCGACCGCTATCTGCCATTTCCGGTTCATGTTGTAGGGTTCAAAACTGCGGAAAATTGCGATTTTTTCTATGATGACCCCTGCATGTACAAAAACGACTTTGACCATATGCCTTATGTAAAGTCGATTGACTTTATCGGCGGTTTTGTAAGCGGCGAAACGCTGTCAGCAAACATTTCGGCGGAAGATCCCGACGGCGAAGATATAACTGATATTCATTGGCTTTGGGAGCAGTCGGAGGATAAAGTCAATTGGGAAATTCTCGGTGAAAGTGAAAATATTCGGCTCACAGATGAAAACATAGGTAAGTTCATACGGTGCACTGCGGCAGCGGAGTCACAGTCGGGGAGGGGAGAGCCATTTGCGGTTGTTACGCCTTATGCGGTAGAGGCAAAATATGAGGCTCCGACTGTTTCCGACCCGAAGATTTTTGCGGCGGATGTTCTCGGCGGCAGTTTTTATGCTGATTATGATTATTCGGGCAAAAACAGTGATAACAGCAGGATAATATGGCAGATTTCGGAGGATAAAGCCGTATGGGAGGACTGCGCAGAGACAAATGAGCTGACCGCTGCGGCGTGGATGAACGGCAAGTATATCAGGGCAAAAATCATACCGAGAGATTCGCATAATTTTGAAGGTGCAGCGGTGATCACCGAAGCGGCTGCGGTTGAGATTAAAGCGGTTGAATATTATGTCGGAAGCGGCGGTTCTGATGAAAACGGCGGCAGTGCCGCTGCGCCGTTTAAGACGCTGCAAAAGGCAATCACAGCCGCAAGAGAAGAACGAAAACACGGTTTTGACGGGGAAATAGGCATAATATTAAAAGGTGAAAAATTTTATATTGATAAGCCATTGAACTTGACGGCAAAGGATTACAATTTGCGCATAGCGTCGGAAACCGGCGAGCGCAGCGAACTTACCGGGGGAGTTACACTGGAGCAAGGGCGGATAAAGCGAGTGCAGGATCCAGAGATTCTTGGAAAAATCAAGGATAAATCCGCGCGTGAAAAACTTATGGAAGTCGATTTAAACGGTATTGTCGATGAAATACCCGAAATCGGTTCTTTTGTGCACGGAAAAAACAACGGTAATTTTGATTCTCAGATAAGAGTTTGCGTAAACGGTGTTCCGCTTGAATACGCGCGCTGGCCCAACGAGCGGGAAAATGACCTTAAAATAACTTCTTCCGTCCTTGATGAGGCGGCGAACATCTATTCGGTTTCTTACGGTGATGCATCGGAGCGGGCAAAAACATGGAGCGAGGAGTCGAAGAATAATCTTTATATTTCCGGGCATTTCTGGATAAGCTGGGCGAATGCTTTTATGCCGACAGGTAATTTTGACGCCGCAAACCGTGCGTTTTCTGTGGACGCATCTCTTTGCAGTGGCAGGTATGTTCCGACGGCAGGTGATGAATTTTACTTTTTTAATCTTCCGGAAGAAATCGACATGCCGGGAGAGTGCTTTGTTGACCGAAAAAACATGAAAATATATTATTATCCGTCGGACAATTCTGTTCAAAGCGTGGTTGTGCCGGTTTCAAAAAACCGCATAATTAATGCCGATTCGGTCAGAAATATCCGCTTTGAAAACATTGATTTTACATATGTGAGAAAATCGGTTTTTTCGGTGTTGAGCAGTGAAAATGTGATATTTGACGGCTGCAGATTTTTGCATTTTACCGCTTCAAGCACGCTTTCGGGCAATTACAATACAGTGAAAAACTGCTATTTTTACGACGGCGGACAGGGCGGAATCGCTGTTTACGGCGGAGATACGAAAAAATTCACCGGCGGCAAAAATGTGATAGAAAACAATATTTTTAACAGTATGGACTGCCTTAAACAGAGCTATTCTCCGGCGGTTAGGATGGGCGGCTATAATCAGATTGTCAGAAAAAATGAGATTTATAACAGCTATCACCAGGTTATGACCATGAGCGGAAACGACCATATAATTGAGTACAACGATATTCATGACACCACGCGGTGGACGGGCGATATGGGTGCGATATACTGGCTTTCGGGGCCGTCGAGCATCGGGCACGAGATAAGGTACAATTATTTTCATGATAACGGTTCGAGCTACTTTGGTGGTTGGAGCCAGTGCATTTTTTGGGATGACTGCGAAATCGGTCCCCACATTTACGGAAATGTTTTCGCGAGAAGCAACTCGGAGGTCGGGGAAGGTGAAAATCCGGGCAATCGCTATGCCGTTAAAGCAAACGGCGGAAATTTTGCGGTTGTCGAAAATAACATTTTTGCCGATTGCCCTACGCCTGCTCAGTTTCAGAACAACGAAAAGTACAGGAACGAGAGCGGTTCAAGAAAGCAGCAGATATGTTTTTGGCTGAGAATGTACGGAAAATCAAAATATTCAAACTCCGCATGGTGGGAGGATATTAATAAAAGCGGATATTTTTCCGATGAATGGAAAGAACATTACAGGGGTACGGTTTGGGAAGATTATGTAAATATGTGTTCGCTTGATTTTTATGAGGAAAATCTCGCTTCGCTCGACCCCGAAAAAGATGAAGATACGCTTGTGGAAATCGCCCGGAAATATGCGCCGGAAAGCACAAACCGTTTTTCGGGCAATGTGGTTTACAACAAGTATTCCTCATCGCTTGCATCGGGTTCGAACGGGGTGGAGGAGAATACTTATGTTCCTGAATCTCCGGAGGTTTTTGCGGATTATGAAAATGATAATTTCGAACTGACGGAGAAAGCACTCTCGGAGTTTTCGGGTTTTAAAAATGTGGATATGTCTGATTTCGGGCCCGATAACAAGCAAAAAATCGTGTGCGGTGATGTCCCGAAGGCAGATAATGCAGAAATCTCGGGTGTTTTGATGTGCGGCGAAAAGGCGGGTTCGGAGTATGACTATACTTCGGAAATGCCCGAAAGCATGAGCCTTATAAAGTGGTATGTTTCGGATAATCCGGACAGCGGTTTTGAATTTTCGGGGCTATACGGAAAAGAGATTTATATTCCCGATGATTTTGAAGGAAAGTATATAAAGTTCTCGGTTCAGCCAAAATCCGAACTTGGAATTTCGGGCGATACGGTATTTTCAAAGCCGATGATTGTTTCAAAAACTTACGGAGTATCCGTAAAAAAAATGGTGAAATCTGAAGGCGTATGCTCGTTTGAACTGGAAAACAAGGGAACGGATGAAATATCGGTTATGGTTATATCGGAAGACGGCGGCGGTTTCCGCCTGAAGCGAATAACCCTTCCGCCGCTCGGTTCTGAGAATGTATCAATCAATGCGGATTCTAAGCTTTATATTTTCAAAAGCGATAATCTTGCGCCGCTTTGGAGGGGATGAAAATACCCCTGTTTGCATTAAACAAACAGGGGTATAAAAAACTTATTCGTCTTCTGTTTCGTCTTCAAGTCCGTTCCAGTTGAACTCGTCTATAATTGTGTCAATATCGAAATTCCCGATGTCGGGCATTTCATCGACCAGTGCGCTTTGTTCATAAATAAAGTCCATAATATCCTTATATTCGGACAGCATATCTGCCGCCTCGGTAACATTGAGCACGAACCTTTCGTCAAGGTCATCTATGCTCAGAACTCTCACAAGCGGGCACATCGACCTCCCTCTCGGGTCCATTTTCACCTGTATCGCACCGCCCTTTTTTGCATAGAACATCAGCGGGAAAATGCGGCACGAAAGAGGCCGTTTATGTCTTTCGCATTTTCCGCCGCATATTGCGATCGGTACGGGGATATTATTTACGGTAAACTCGCTTTTTTCAATCGAAATCCAGTCTTCTTTTCCGTTATACATTGCCATTTCGCCCGGGAAAAGATACATTCCCTCATCGCTGTCGCCTTTGCAGCACGCAGCGTCGCACGAAAGACCGCAGTCGGTATCGCCGAGCGGAGTTGTCTTTTCAAAAAGCGCATATACTTTTTCGTAAAGCTCTTTCACATTCTGCATTTATTTCACCTTTAAAAGCTTTCTGTTATCAATCAGGTAGGTAAGCCCGGAATAGAGCGTTATTGCCGCAACGATGCCCATAAGCCACACCGGGACGGTTAAGCCGAGTATCTTCTCGCCGGAAATCCCGAGTGCGCCGACTATCATCGTAAGCACTATTGCAACCATTTGTGTGAAGGTTTTGACCTTGCCCGCCATGCTTGCCGCAATGACCTTTCCTTCCGAAATCGCCACGAGTCTTAAGCCGGTAACGATAAATTCGCGTGCAACCACAATGAATATAAGCCAGCAGGGAACCCTGTAAAGTTCAATAAAGCTTATAAGCGCAGCCGATGTAAGCAGTTTGTCGGCAAGCGGGTCCGCAAATTTTCCGAAGGTGGTTACCTGATTTGTGGAACGCGCTATGCGGCCGTCAAGCCAGTCGGTTACCGATGCGCAAATGAAAACTCCGAGCGCAAGCCATGTATGAACCGGCGTTATCGGGAATAACAGCAGGAGCAAAAATACCGGGATTAAAACAATCCTAAAAAGGGTAAGCTTGTTTGGTGTGTTCATAATATTTCGTCCTTTCCGAATAAATCATATTCGCTGCAGTCAAGAATTTTAACCCTGACAAATTCGCCCTCCGAAATTTCCCTTTCGGAGCCGAAATAAACATTTCCGTCAATTTCGGTCGAATCCGCTTCGCTTCTGCCAAAGTAAAGCATCTGACTCTCGTCAAAGCCTTCGGCGAGAACTTCAATTGTTTTTCCGATTTTCTTTTTGTTGTTTTCAAGCGAAATTCCGCTTTGGATATTCATAAGCCGCTCGGTTCGTGCCGCCTTTTCGTCCTCGTCTATCTGACCGTCCATTTTTGCGGCCGGCGTTCCTTCTTCTCTCGAATAAGAAAATGCCCCGAGCCTGTCAAACCGGATTTCCTTTATAAATTCGCAAAGTTCCTCCGCCTGTTCGTCCGTTTCTCCCGGAAATCCCGCAATAACGGAGGTCCTGAGTGTTACATCCGGAATCTCTTTTCTTATTTTCTCAAAAAGCTCCAGCATTTCGGACTTTGTACACCGTCTGCCCATGCGCCTGAGAACCGTATCGTTTGCGTGCTGAATAGGTATGTCAAGATATTTACAGATTTTCGGATTATCCGCAACAACCCGTATAAGCTCGTCATCGATTCCTTCGGGGTATGCATAGTGCAGCCTTATCCAGTGAATATCCTCAATTTTTGAAAGTTCCGTAAGCAGCTTTGCCAAAGAGCGTTTCCCGTATATATCTATGCCGTAATCGGTGGTGTTTTGTGCAATCACGATGATTTCCTTCACGCCGCCCTTTGCGAGACTTTCGGCCTCCGCTGTAAGTTCCTCTATGGTGCGGCTCCTGAATTTCCCTCTTATCGAAGGAATTACGCAGTATGTGCAGTGGTTATCGCAGCCGTCGGCAATTTTGAGATACGCCGTATAAAACGGCATTGAATTTACCCTCGGAATACAGGAATAATCCGGTGATTTGTCTATGTCGCCGAAGACTTCCTTTTCCCCCCCGGCAAGAATTTCGTCAATCCTGTGATAATCCGCAGTGCCTAAAATTACATCAACTTCCGGGATTTCCTTAAGAATTTCTTCCTTATATCTTTGCGCAAGGCAGCCGGCAACGACAAGTTTTTTGCAGTTTTTCTTCTTGTATTCGGCAGCGTCCAGAATTGCGTCAATCGATTCCTGCTTTGCGTCATCGATAAAGCAGCAGGTATTGACAATTATTATATCTGCCTTTTCAATGTCGGGTTCTATTTTATACCCCTTTGACAGAACCCCGAGCATAACCTCGCTGTCCGTAAGGTTTTTGGAGCACCCGAGAGATATTATTCCGATACTATTCATCCGTGAAATCCTCGTCAGTGTATTTTTTAAGAGCATATTTTATCTCGTCTGCACTGTAGCCCTTCCTCATGCAGGCGGCAAAAAGATTATTCAGCGTTTTTCTGTCGGGTGTTTTGGATTTGAGCCTTTTGGATATGATTTTTTCAAGACCGTCCGGATTTTCAAAACCGTCAAGCAGTTCGTCAATAAGCGCCTTGTCAATACCGTGGCGGTAAAGCTCCGCCGAAATTGCACGCTTCCCTTTCTGTTTCAGCTTTGATGCGTCCGAAATATAAGCCCTTGCAAACGCTTCGTCATTAATAAGCCCGAGTTCCGTGAAGCGGGCGCAAACCTCGTCCGCAACCGTTTCGTCAAACTCTTTTGCTTTAAGCTTTTGCAGAAAATCGTGTGCCGTATACAGCTTTTTGGAAACAAGCCTGAAGCCGTAATCCTTGCATGCCATATACTGTGCGTCACGGATAAGCGCCCGGGCTTTTTCTTCCGTGATTTCGTCCCCCGCCTTAAGCTTTGATTTGAAAAGAGTTTCGTCATCAAGCGAAAAGGCATATTTCCCGTCTATAAATACCGAATATCTGTTTTTATTGTTTTTCTGTTCCTCAATGGAGGTAACAAAGCCGTTATTTATCATTTTCGGACGGTTCGTCAAGACCGTAAGCTTCTCTTACCTGACGGTTAATATCTTCGAATATTTCGGGATTTTCCTTAAGATAATTCTTGGCGTTTTCTCTGCCCTGACCGATTCTCGTTTCTCCGATAGAGTACCATGCGCCGCCCTTTTTGATTATGTTTTTCTCAACCGCAAGGTCAAGAACAACGCCGATATTTGAAACGCCTTCGCCGTACATAATGTCAAATTCCGCTTCTTTGAAGGGAGGTGCTACCTTGTTTTTAACGACCTTTACACGCACATGGTTTCCGACGATTTCGGTTCCGTGCTTGATTGCCTCAACGCGCCTTACATCAAGCCTTACGCTCGCATAGAATTTAAGTGCACGGCCGCCGGTCGTAACCTCCGGATTTCCGTAAACAACGCCGACCTTTTCACGGAGCTGGTTGATGAATATTGCGATACAGTTTGACTTGCTGATAACGCCGGCAAGCTTTCTTAAAGCCTGGCTCATCAGCCTTGCGTGCAGACCGACATGATTGTCGCCCATTTCGCCTTCAATCTCGGCTTTCGGAACGAGCGCCGCGACCGAGTCGATAACGATTACATCGATTGCGCCGCTTCTTACAAGCGCTTCGGTAATTTCGAGTGCCTGTTCGCCGGTATCGGGCTGCGAAACATAAAGCTTATCTATATTTACACCGAGTTTTGAAGCATAAACCGGGTCAAGTGCGTGTTCGGCGTCAACAAAAGCTACTTCTCCGCCGCATTTCTGCGCTTCTGCAACGGCGTGCAGGGCAACGGTGGTTTTACCGGAGGATTCAGGTCCGTATATTTCCACGATTCTCCCCTTGGGAAGACCCCCTATGCCGAGTGCTATATCAAGGCTTGCTATACCTGTCGAAATTGCGTCAACA
The DNA here is from genome assembly GCA_934464705.1 of uncultured Clostridia bacterium. Lineage (GTDB taxonomy): Bacteria > Bacillota > Clostridia > HGM11514 > HGM11514 > CAKSKB01. Next base: position 142,474 of record CAKSKB010000004.1, on the reverse strand, counting down.
TGCATTGCCGGGCTGTCCCCGAGGCGCATAACGGCGCCTTTTCCGAACTGTTTTTCAATCTGCGACAGCGCAACATCAAGCGCTTTCTGTTTTTCTTCCATATTATTAACCGCTCCTTTCAGCAGCAATATTTACACATATTATACCATATATATTATACCATTTAAGCCCTTCAAAGTCAAGCGTTTTTGACGATTGCGGAAGCAAAAATCGGTCTTTGGGTGCAAATGTCAAATTTGTCTACATTGAAGTTAGAATTATCCATTGACTTACGGGGAGGTTTAATCTAAAATAATCATGGGAGGGATAATATGAGCTTTACTATGAAAAATGAAAATGCGGAGTTTGAATTTATTACGGACTGCGCTTTTAAAAGAATCGGCTGCGAATTTTCGGCGGAAGCGTCGGGGGAGGTGCCGGTACCTGAGATTGTTTCGGGTGACAGGCTTATTCTTCCGGTGGACGAGGGCATTGCGGTAAATGTCGAAGATGAGTACGAGAGCGGCGAATTTGACTGCAATTCCATTGGCGGTTATTTTTGCACAGGTCACAACGGTAGCATTGGGATGGTTCTGATTGAAAGGAACAAAGCTTTCCTTGCGGTTTGTCCCGAAAATCTTGTGGATACCGAATATAAAGCGGAGAAAAAAGACGGATTATACCGTTTGTCGGTAATCTGTCACAAGCCGTGTGATGTAACATACCGCGTTTTTTCATCGCTTACGGAGGCCTGCAAATGGTACCGCAAAAGATACAATCCCGATTGCCTTACGCTTTCGGACAAAATCAAAAATAACCATGAAATCGAAAAGCTTGCCGGCGGTGCGGTTTTCTGGATATGGAATGATAATTACAACGATATTATGTATGCCGACAGGGAGGTTTCCGAGTCCCCGGCGTCGGGCGGTGCGGTTCTTGATATTGCCGAAGATTTACATGAAAACGATGTCGACAAGGCTTTGTTCGGACTCTTTTTCGATGAGGATTCTCATCTTTCCGAACCTCTTTACAAAAAATACGGATATCTTTCGACCCAGTATGATAACTACAATGATGTGCTTAACCCCGATTTGCTTGATAAAATTCCGAATAACAGGGTGAAAAACTGCGGTTATACGCACCGCCGCATGAAGGATTATCCCGGCGGTGTTGTTGTGAATAAGGACGGCGGGCTTGCACCTGCCTGGGCGCTGAAGGGTTTTGACGGAAAGATGTATCCGCAGAATACCCTGTGCCCGATTTGCGCAAAAAACGCAATGGAAAACGAAATACCTAAAATACTGAATGAATATCCTTATTATAAAGGAAGGTTTATTGATGTTTTCGGCGGCGGTATGTGCGAATGTTTCAGTAAAGAACATCCGCTTACGAGGGAGGACTCGATTAAGGTTAAAAACGAAGCGTTTGAGGCGCTTGAAAAAATGGGACTTATCCCCGGGACCGAAGACGGCTTTGACAGAATAATCGACCACCTTGCGTACACCGAAGGTTTGCACAGTCCGGTGTATTTCAGAAATAAGGATTCCGGCAGAAATCACGCAAACATTTACAGCAGCGAGCAGGCGGAGCATATAAAAAAACACATGATAAACCCACGCTGCCGTGTGCCGCTCTGGCATCTTATTTATCATGAATGTCTGTTTGCGTTTCCGTATTGGGGCGATTCAACCGCAATGTCAAAAGAGCTTATCCGTGATAAGGTTCTTTTTGCAGTGCTTTACGGCTGCCCTCCGCTGTATTCGTTCAAGAGCGGAAATTACAGGCTTTTAAGAAACGAAATACTCGAAAGCTACAGGGAAATCACCGAGGTTCATAAAAAAACCGCACTTCTTCCGATGACCGATTTTTCGGTTGTCAGTGATGATTATGCAGTTCAGAGGTCGGTGTTCGGCGAGAGGTACGAAATAACGGTTAACTTTTCGTCTGAGCCTTACGGAACCGTCCCGCCGAAGGGCTATACTGTAAAAGAAATATGAACGGGTGAGAAAACCGTATAGAAAAGCACGCATATCACAAAAATGATATGCGTGCTTTTTTGCGGAGCCTATTTGCAGAGGTCGATTAAATCCTGCAGATTTGCCGTTGCCATGCACTCTACGCTGTCTGCTGCGCCGTAGTAGATTTTAACGGTGCCGTCGGGTTCTGCTATAAACCCTCCCGGGAAAATCACATACTGACGGAAGCCTTCTTCAGCCTCCCAGCGGTTTTCGGGAACTATCAGCGGCTTATCGTACCTCCCTATAACCTTTGTCGGGTCGTTAAGGTCAAGCAGCATAATGCCGGAGTAGTATACATTTTCCCATTTTTCCTCCCAGCCGTGCTTTCCGAAGCCGGGGATGTGCTCTACCGCATGAAAGAGCGTCAGCCAGCCGTCTTTGGTTTTAATCGGCGGTGCTGCCGGACCGATTTTGCTGTTTGAAAATTCAACTTCCTCCCGTTTTAAAACAAGCTGTGAGTTGCCCCAGAATTTAAGGTCGGGTGACTGCGAAAGCCATACATCAAATCCGGGCGTAAGCCAGCCTCGGCCGTCAACCGGCATCGGGCGTTCGAGCCTTGTATAAAGACCGCCTATTTTTTCGGGGAACAATGCCATATTTCTGTTGTCGGGCGCCGAAAGACTCATAACTTCAAAGTTTTTGAAGTCGGTTGTTTTTGCGATTCCGCCCCTTACGCCGTGGTGCGTATCAACCGCAAAGCAGACATATGCTGTGTCGCCGATAACGGTGAGGCGGGGGTCGTATGTACGGATGATTTCATCGCTTTTGAGTTCTTCGAGAACCGGCTCGGGTTCGGGCTTCCATGTTACTCCGTCATCGCTGAATGCAACCCTTAAATCCGTTACGGCGGGTCTTATAATCTGATTTTTCGCATCACCATAATCGTTTCGGAACATCATTACATATTTGTCTTTCCACTTTGCAACGCCGGCATTGAATGTCAGCGCCGTACCGGGAACGGACATATCTGCCGTCAGAATCGGCTTTTCAAGTTTTTTGATACATGGATGTGTTTTGTACTGCATGGTTTTTCCTCCAAAAGATTAATTTCTAATCCGCCAGAAAGGCTCTCTCCTAATCAAGGTAATTATAACATACGCACTGCGCAGTGTCAATTAAAAACAGGATTGTTTTGCAAAATTATATAAAAAAGGGACGATAATATGCAAAATATACACCGTCCCAATATTGTACAAAAAGTTTTGGAAGCCGCAGCAAAATTTTAATCCGGTTAATATTGTGTTAAAATTATGTTACTATGCTGATTTTGACCTGAATATATGTTATAATTGAAACGGAATCTTTTAAGGAGGTTTATTTGATGAAAAAAATTATAGCATTAATATTGGTATTTACGCTTGTTTTGTCCGTTTCGCTTACGGCTTTTGCAAGCTTTCCGGATTTGCAGGAAAGCTCATGGGACTGGGCGAGAGATGAAATCGACGAAATGACCTCGACCGGTGTAATCGCCGGTTATACCGACGGTAGATTCGGTCCGGCGGACGGGGTAACAAAGCTCCAGTCGCTGCTTCTCATGGCGAGAATTCTCGGTTATAACAACAGCGAGATGAAGGATATAATCAGTCTTGCCGAGGATATGTACGGCGATAAAGTTTCTATTTATAATGTAAGCAATCCTTCCGAGGTTGCATACCTTATGTATTTCGGGATAATTTCCGAGGACGAGCTCAGCGATTATCTTTCAAATGCGAATGAGGTTTTGAAACGCTATGAGGCGGCAATTCTTCTTACAAAGGTTGCCGGTGCGGAGGCTGAGGTTAAAGCAAACGGCGGCGCAACGCTCCGCTATGCAGATACACCTCAAATTCCTTCAAATGCGAGAAAATATGTTAAATATGTTAACGATAAAGGATATATGGTCGGTATGACCGATACCACATTTGAACCCGACACGCTCGTTTCGAGAGCGCAGATGGCGGTTATGCTTTACCGCATTATAAAGGATTTGGATATTACATATGTTTCCGGTAACTTTGTTTCCGTTTCCGGAACATCTCTTACGCTTGCGCAGGGCGAGGATCAGAATATATTCAATGTTCCGACCTCAAAGGCGCGCGTTATGGCTGACGGCAAGGAAACCGAAATGGAAGCGCTTCCGCTTAACGGCTTTACCGTTGTAACGAAATTCGGCGATACGGTTCGATTTGTTGACGCTGTTTCCCCGAAAATCGAAGAAACCGTTACCGGTACCGTAACATCACTTGCGGCGGGTGCAAAAAATAAGATAACATTCAAGCCTTTCGGCAAGGATGAAACGCAGTCAATCACGCTTGATTCGGCGGTTGTAATTACATATCTCGGCAAAAAGGCTTCGTTCAGTTCAATCACAAAGGGCGATACCGTTACAATCGATGTTGAGGACGGTCTCGGCAAAACCGTTGTTATAGCTAACAGAAGTGAAGTTATAAGCGGCGCAAAGTTTGTGTCGGTTTCGTATGAACCCTATACGACAATTACATTCACAACCAATTCCGGTGAGAAGATGACTAAGGCCGTTGCTGCAAATGTTTCCATCGCAAGAAACAACAACAGAAACACAGAACTTCGTGATATTCTTTCGGGCGACAAGCTTGCTATCACATTGGAAAACGATATTGCTCAGCAGATTAAGGTTACAAGCGCCAATGCGGAACTTGTCGGAACAATTGAGGAAATACACATAAGCTCAAATCCGTATATCGTGCTCCGCGCTGAGGGCGAATCCGAGCAGTACGCAGTTGCAAACGATGTTGAGGTTACGCTTGACAAAACCGCAGGCACTATCTATGACCTCAGAATCGGCTCTTATGTAACCGCAAGCCTTGAAAGCAGTACGATTAAGAAAATTGAAACAACCTCGACCACAACTTCAAAAACAATTGTCGGCACGGTTGAAACAATCAATACGGACTACAATTTCTTCTATATGAACTGCACAAATGCCACAACCGGCGAGAGCGAAAGACTGCAGGTGTTCGTAAAGAAAAACGGTGCGACCAAGTACATCGACAGCGCAGACGGCTCAACCACATCTCTCGGAAAGATGAAAGAGGGCTGCTCCGTAATCATCACAGGAACCGCCCAGCTTGACGGCTCGTATATCGCAAGTGCGGTTGTCGTTATGGCTCCGGCTGCTTAAAACAGGTTAACAGACAAAATCCGACCCCTGTACGAATTTTCGTGCAGGGGCCTTTTTGCGTTTATTCATCAATTATAAGAAGTCCGGCGGTGTCCGATACGAATTCGTAATAATAATCTGCATCTTTATTTTCCGGCAAGCCGATTTTAATTACATATTCGTCACGCATTTCGGTATTGAAAATGTTTTTGACCTTAAAATATGAATTTATGGTGTACAGATGATACTTCTCTCCGCCGTATGTAAAATCTTCATAACGGTTGGGGATAAACTCTGATTTGAATCTCGGAAACTTTACTTCGGTCGTAAATTCGTTTTCGATGACCTGTGTGGCAACCTTGTATGCCTCACGCATGCCGTCGATTCCGATAATGTTATTGTCCGGATTAAGGCTTCTGATAAACGCTGCAACCGCAATAATTCCGACAATAACATATAAAACAATCTTTATATAACCCGGTTTTTTCTTTTGGGTGCTGACCTGTCCGTTTGCTTCAATATTGCTATCCATTGCGCGTTCCTCCGTTATTTGTTTCGTGAGCGGTTGACTTTTTCCATCTGTATTTCCGACTTTACGGCTTTATAAAACTTTTTCCAATGCCCGTCTTTGTTTAACTGATAGAATTTGTTTTCTGTATTATCCAAAATATATGTTTGTTTTCTTCTGCCTAAAATATAACCCCTGTTCCAGCTTCCGACATGCAGAATATACCTGCCCGAAGCCGAAGCAAGTTTTTTCTTGGTGACCCAGCCGCCGCCCTTGGCGGTTTTGAGAACCTTGCCTAAAAATTCGTCATCGGCACCCTTTATAAACTCGTCTTTGACTATTTCCGTCAGCTGCTGAATGGTTAGGCGGATAGTTTCCTTCTTGGTTATTTTTTTAACTACCGAATCGCTTATGTTATCTAACAATCCCATTTTTTAATTCCTCCGTATATTTTTGGTAATTTTGTAATATCTTATATTTCAAATAAAACTATGCAGAATTCAAAACTTCCCCCTCCGGCAACATTTTTTTAAGAATAAAACAAAATTCTTATCTTTAACACAATTATACTATAAAAATATGTTAAAGTCAAGAAAATAATTATTATTACCACAAAAAGTGAGAGAATTTTATGAAGATTTACGATTACAACGGAAAGAAAAACATTTGCGGTATGAGGGTGCACGAGGCACGGCGGAGGCTGATGCTTACGCAGGAGGAACTTGCGGCAAGGCTTCAGATTGCCGGAATTATAATAGAAAGGGACAGCATTTCAAGAATCGAAATCGGCACCCGCTTTGTTGCTGATTACGAACTTCGGGAAATTTCAAGAATCCTGGATGCCGATATTTTGTGGCTTTTGGGTATGAAATAAAAAATCCCCCGCATAGATTCACACAGGGGATTTTGAGCACAAACTTACAGTGCACTTGTATACTTTTTGATTGTTGCTGCGGCAAAGACCATAACCGGCAATTCCGTAATCGGCATGGCAAACCACCGGGTATCTGCGCCGGTCAGAACGGGAAGAATCAGTATCAGTATACCGCTGATTACAAGTCCTCGTGCAACAGATACGACAAATGCGGCTTTCGGCTTCATGATTGCCTGAAAATAGTATGTTGAGAAAATGTTAAAAGGCAGAAGCAGAAACGACAGCGCATAAGTACGGATGATTTTCGGCGCCATAGCGAGTATTTCGGGCGTCGGCGTCATAAAAATACGGATATAGAGGTTCGGAAATGCAATACTCAGTGCCGTCCAGAAAATTCCGAAAAATGCTATTGTATACAGCGCCAAACGAAGCGTTTCACGGATTCGTTCGCCGTTTCCGGCACCGAAGTTTATGGAAATAATCGGTTGCGATGCCTGCCCCACACTGTATGCACAGCACCGTAAGGATTCCCATCGCCACATCTATAAAGAATGTGGAAAATCCCGCAACGGAAATTTCACGGAGCTTTTCGTGCGATTTGCCGGGTTTTATCAGGCACAGTGTATTCTTTCGGCTGACAAAGTGAGTCAGCATTACAAGAAATGAAACGGCGGAGCCGATAGCGGTGGCAGGACCTGCGCCGTAGGCAAGTGAAGCCCTAACCCTTAATGGTTTTTGTCGGCTGATTTTACCCAATACTGCACAAACTCACTTGATAATACACAAAGTATTAACTGCATTCGCTTGCTTGTCTTGAGAAAAATCGGCTCGAAAAAAACTGCGCGCACCTTATGGCGTGAAAATTTTTAGTCATTTTTGGTGCGAAGATCGCTGACAGGCGTTTGCCTTTAAATGACGACAAGCCAAAAAGGGCAAAAAATTGCCGTCATAAGGCATTAAGGGTTAGGACTTCGTTTGCCTAAACTCCAATGTTGCAGGTGAACACAAAAAGGTAACCGCCAAAAATGTTGAAAATACCGCCGGACATAACGGCGAGTGTCGCAAGCGCAGGATTGTTATCATTGCGCAAAAATGCCGAAAGCATCTGGTTGAACAGAAAAAGCGGAAACACATATTTTATCGGACGCATATATTCATGCGCAAGAGCGAGCAGCGATTTGTCGGCGCCGAAAAATGTCAGAATTTTCGCCTCAAAGACTATTATAACAATCCACGAAATGACGGATAAAACCGCCGAACCAATCAATGCTGCAGTGAAGTATTGATTTTCGTTTTCGTCGGTTCTGCCGCTTCCGCGCTTTGTGCTGAAAATCACACTGCCTCCGATTCCCATCAGCAGACCGAGGCTGTATATGATGTTCCGGACCGGCGAAACAACTGTTAAAGCCGCTGTCCCTTCCGGCCCCTGATACTGCCCGGCCATTGCCATATCCACAACGCCGTATATGCATGAAATCAGTGCGCTGCCGAATGCCGCAGACAGATATCTTAAATATAGAGGTTTGATTTTTCTGCACAAAAAATTACCTATTATTGCCTGAATTTACTGTTTGATACACAGGACGTTGTCGATGTGTACATATTATTGGTAAAATTTCGTTTTAATTTTATTTGGTTCGCCGAAAATTTATGGTACGGACTTGACTTTTTGGTCGGAATATGCTACTATTTAAAATATAAAATGTAATATTTTAGGAGGTTTGAGATGGCATTTGATTATGTAGAGTACAAAGCCGAATATACCAAAAAGCACTACGACATTATAAAAGCAGAGTTGCCCAAAGGGTATAAGGAAAAACTCAAGAAACTGGCTTCGGACAACCACATGAGTATGGCTGCATATATCAGATCCCTGATAGATGAGAAATTCGGCGAATAATTATTATTTGTTTTTTTCTTGTTTTTTCGGCTTGCATAAGCCGTTATTTTTTTGCAAAATATCCGAAAACAAATAAAAAATACCTTTTTTGTTATTGACATTGGATTTCGAGGAGTATATAATATAGAAAAACATTCCTGGAGGAGAGTTTATGAAAAAGTGTTTTGATAAATGGACAGGCGTAAAAACAAATGTTTCGGATTCCTGTGCGGAGTTTGAGGTTTGGGGCAGAAAATATAAATTTGAAAATTCATTTTTGCCCACTTCCGTAACATCCCTCGGCGTTGAGCTTCTGGAGGCACCGGTTACGATGACCGCTCTTTTCGGCAGAAAACCCGGGCATTGGCATGATTTTCACTATCTTCTGATAGAAAAAAGCGATGAAAAGGCGGTTGTTGTTATATCCGCCGAATGTGAAAATGTGCTTGCCAATGCTACCGTTACGGTTGAGTTTGACGGGTTCGTAAAGGTCGACCTTAGAATTTGTTCCGAATGGCAGTTTGCAAAAGACGGAAGAAGCAAGGCGGAGATGGACGGGCTTTACATGGATATTCCCATGAAATCCGATGTTGCAAAGCTTTTCCACTATTGGCCAAACGACCGCCAGAGCATAATTCCTGCGCCGAATGTTATGAACAGCGGCGAAATGACAGACATTGAACTGCCTTTCAAGCCTTATATATGGTCGGGAAACGAGCAGGTTGGGCTTGGCTTTTTCGCCGGTGAATCGGAAAAAAATTTCCGCTGCGGCGATGACTGCATAAAAATCACCGGGAGCAACATGAGAATCAGCTTTCTTGACGCAATGCACCAAAACTGGCTGAACAGAAGCGATATGTGGGTAGACACGCTCAGACCGATTACATATACCTTCGGTTTTCATGCAACTCCTGTTAAAAAGTTTGAATATGATGAAGAAAATTACAAAAGGTTTCATCTGTATTATGTCAGAAACCACGATATTTACAACACCGATGTTGCGGAGCGTGCTGCTGCGGCAGGAGTAAAATGGCTTATTCTCCATGAGGACTGGACGGTAATTCAGAATTACGGTCTTGCGGAGGATGAGGAGAAATTCAGAGAGTTTGTCAGAAAGTGCCATGCACTCGGCATGAAGGTTATGCTTTATTTCGGCTACGAATACTCCACAATGATGCCCGATTTCAATGAAAAGTGCAGTGATTATCTCATAAAGAATATAAAAGGAAACTTCACCGGAGGCTGGCAGAGAAAGCCTTCGCAGAGGGCATACATGGCGTGCTATCGGGGAGGATATTCGCCCGTATTTTTGGATAGGGTAAAGTATGTTATGGACAGTTACGGCGCCGACGGAATCTACACCGACGGAACATATGTTCCGTGGGAGTGCGCAAACGAATCCCACGGCTGCGGATATCGCGATGAGCAGGGTGTGCTTCATCCATCGTACCCGGTTCTGCCGGTCAGGGAGCATGTTAAAAAGCTCTATGAAATCGTTCATGAAAGGGGCGGCGTGGTCGATACGCACCAAAGTTCGTGCAGCATTATGCCTACGCTTTCGTTCTGCGATTCGTACTACGACGGCGAAAATATTCAGGGTCAGCTTACAAATGACAGCCTTGAATTTTTAAATCTTGCTGCTTTCCGTGCGGAATATATGGGTATAAATTACGGTATTCCGGCGAACTTCATCTCGCTGACATCGGAGAACAGAACAATTGAAACTTTGGAAAGCCTTACGCTTCTCCATAATGTTCACACGAGGGCAAATACATTTGAAAATCTTGAGTATTCATCAAAAATCTGGGAAATTTTTGACAGGCTCGGGCTTGAAAAGGCGGTATGGCATCCGTACTGGGATAATCCCAATTCCGAGATTGCCGAGGACGGAGCATACACATCGTCATATGATACCGAAAACGGAACTGTTATCTACGCTGTTGATTTCAAGGGCGGAAGAACAGTTTCGCTCAAAGTCAACGGAGCTTCCGTTCTTGTAGATACGGACGGAAACCGCTGTGAAAAAACAGACGGAGTGTTTAAGATTGACCTCGGAAAGAATAAAGCGAATTATTTTACAGTAGAATAGGCAGCGTGAATGATCAGCGGCGCCCGTTCCGAAGCTTCGGAACGGGCGCTTTTTAAATAAACAGTTCGTCAAAGCCGATGCCGAGAATTTCTTTGAAAAGCTTGATTTCATCCGGATAAATATGCCTTTGACCGACTTCAATTTTAGCAAGCGCACTGCGCGTAATATCACAGCCGCTTACCTGCATTTTTGCCGACAGCTGCTCTTGAGTGAGGCCTTTTTCAATCCGTATTTTCCTTATGTTTTGTCCCATTTTCTTTTCATAATCAATGTTCATATCAATCACCTTTGCACCTATATAGGAGTAATTATAGTATAATTCCGAGGCATTTTTGCACCTATTTGGGTGCGCAAAGTGCTTGACAGGACTATTTTATTCAAATTCTCGTACAATTTTCAAAAATTGCTTGATATATCATGATTTTTATGATAAAATTAAGAGATAGAAATATATTCTTTTATAATGGGGAGATAAAGAAATGTTCGAAAATGCGAAATGGATTACTGCGCCCTCTGCAAGGCAGGGAATAAACGGAAAAGAAAACGGCAGCTATCTTTTGGTGAAACGCTTCAGCATTCCTACCAATTTTGAAAAGGCCGTGCTTAATATTTCGATGCTCGGCTACGGCGAGATTACATTGGGCGGAAAGAAAATTACCGATGAGGTTCTTTCAACTCCGTTTACAAAGTTTGATTCAACGGTGCTTTACAATATATATGATGTTACGGATATTATTGAGCAGAAAACATCGATAGGCGTGTTCCTGGGGAACGGTCTTTATAACGACAATGCCGTTACATGGGATTTTGAAAAGGCAACATGGAGGCATTATCCCAAAATGATTGCTCAGCTGGACATCACGCTTAAAAACGGTTCGGTTATGTCAATCATTTCCGACGCAACATGGGATACGCACGAAGGTCCGTGCGTTTACAATCACTCAAGAGAAGGCGAAACTTATGACGCCCGCCTTGAAATTAAAAACTGGGACAACCCGACCGAACTGCCCGATAGCGACGGGTGGGAAAAATCGATTATCTGCATAGGTCCCGGCGGAATTTTAAGCCCTGTGAAAATGCCCCCCGCAAGGGTTATAAGAACCATTGAGGCGGTTTCCGAAAAGGACGGACTCTATGATTTCGGTGAAGGCGTTTCGGGATGGGTCAGAATTACCGCAAAGGGAGATGCCGGAACGGCAATAAAATGCGAATATTTTGATACCGTGTTTGATGACGGCTCGCCCGACCCGAGAATGAATGTATTTCTCGAAAGAACGGGTTCCGAACATATAAATTATGATGAATATATAATGAAAGGCGAAGGAACGGAAACCTATGCTCCGAGATTCTGTTATCACGGTTTCAGGTATGTGAAGGTCAGCGGAGCGCCCGAGGGCTGCAAGGTGGTTGCCGAGGTTGTACATACCGACCTTAAAACAATCGGTTCTTTTGAGTGCTCGGACGAAATGCTGAACAGAATCCATGAGGCGTCGGTTCGCTCAACGCTTACAAATTATCTCAGTGTTCCGACGGACTGCCCCCACCGTGAACAGAACGGCTGGACGGGCGATGCGTTTCTTTCCAGCCAGCAGGCTCTTCTGAATTTCGATATGACTTCCTCTTACGAAAAGTGGATGGGTGATTTTCAGGATGTGCAGAGGCCGAACGGGCAGATTCCGGGAATTGTGCCCACAAGCAAGTGGGGTTACAACTGGGGCTGCTGCCCGGGCTGGGACGGTGCAATGATTTGTATACCGTGGTATGTTTATCAAAACACCGGAAATTCAGGGCTCATCTTCAAAATGTGGAAAAATATGAAGCTGTATATGGAATTCCTTTATACCATGACCGATAATTATATCGTTAAATTCGGGCTCGGCGACTGGTGCCCGGTTAAGGATAAATACTGGTGCAGACCCGAGGTAACCGAAACATCTTTTTATTTCATGTTTGCCAATGTAATGGCAAAATGCGCAAAAATCGTCGGCGAGGACGCAACTCCTTACGAGAAGCTGGCGTCAAAAATCAAAAATTCGTTCCGCGAAGCGTTTTTCGGGAATGAGGAGCTCGAAAAGAGCCAGACATATCTTGCCTGCATAATCTATCAGGGGCTTTGCGAAAATGAGGATATTCCGAAGTACGCAAAAATGCTCAATGATGCGGTCATAGCGGAGGATTATCACATAACCTGCGGTATTCAGGGAACAAAATTCATATTCTCTGCGCTGTCAGACAACGGTTATGCGGAAACGGTTTACAAGATGGTTACGAATCCTGCATATCCGAGCTATGCTTACTGGATGCTCAAGGGATACAACAATCTTTTGGAATCATGGAATATCAGCAGTTCATGCAATCACCATATGTTCAGCGAGGTTGACCACTGGTTCTACAGGCACATTGCCGGAATACATCTGGACGAAAACGGGCTTCTTATAAAGCCTTGCTTTATTGTTGACAGCGCAAAGGCAACCCACAGAAGCATAAGCGTTTCGTGGGACAAAAATGAGGTGCGTGTTTTTGCACCGATGCCGGCAAAGCTTGAGATGGACGGCAAAATTTACGATCTTAAAATCGGTGAAAATATAATCAATAGAAATCAGGAGGAAAAATAAAATGAAGGTTTTAGCATTTGATTTCGGTGCGTCGAACGGGCGCGCGATAGTAGGCGAATTTGACGGAAAACAGCTTAAAATGGAGGTTATTCATCGTTTTCCGAACAGCCCCGATGAACGCGACGGCGGACTTTACTGGAATTTCGGCAGGCTTTTCGGCGAAGTTAAGGAGGCTCTTAAAAAGTGCGGCAAGATTGACGCAATCGGCGTTGATACATGGGGTGTGGATTTCGGTCTTATAGATAAGGAAGGAAATCTTATCTGCGACCCCAGAAATTACCGTGACGAATATTCAAAGCCTATGGTTTCGGTTGCCGCAGAAAGAGTCGGGAAAAGCACACTCTACAAAAAAACAGGTATTCAGACGATGAATTTCAATACTCTGTTTCAGCTTCTGGCGGTTAATGAAAATGACCCCGAACTTATGGCGAAAACGGACAAGTTCCTTTTTATGCCCGACCTTTTCAACTATATGCTCACAGGTAATATGGCGGCTGAATACACGGTTGCTTCAACCTCTGAGATGATAAATGCGGAGGCGCGCAACTGGGATTTTGAAATTATCGAAAAAGCGGGTCTCAGAAAGGATATTTTCCTTCCTATTAAAAAGACGGGCGAGATTGTCGGCACATTAAAGCCTGAATTCGGGCTTGGTGATGTTCCGGTTATCGCAGTCGGCTCTCACGATACGGCGAGCGCCGTTGCGGCTGTTCCGTTTGAAAACTACGAAACGGAAAGCTATATCAGCAGCGGAACATGGTCGCTTATGGGGCTTGAACTTGACCACCCGGTACTTACGGAGGTTTCCGAAAAGTTTGATGTTACAAACGAGGGCGGCGTAGGCGGAAAAATCAGATACCTTAAAAATATCATGGGGCTTTGGCTTGTGCAGCAGTGCAAGGGTCAGTGGGAAAAGGAAGGCGAGGAGCTTTCTTATGACGATATTACGCAGCTTGCGCTTAATGCCGCTCCGCACATTGCGTTTATCGACCCCGATAACGAAATGTTTACCGCACCCGGCGACATGCCTTCGAGAATCAAGGAATTCTGCAAAAAAACAGGGCAGACGGTTCCGAACACAAAGGGCGAGATTATCCGTGTTGCTCTCGAAAGCCTTGCGTTTAAATACAAAAACACGCTTGAGGCTCTGGAGGAAATTACGGGCAGAAAAATCGATACAATCCATGTTATCGGCGGAGGTTCGCAGAACGAACTTTTGTGCCGCTTTGCCGCTTCCGCATCCGGAAGACGCGTTACCGCGGGACCTGTTGAAGCAACGGCTATCGGTAATATGATGGTTCAGCTTATGGCTCTCGGCGAAATAAAGTCGCTTGAGCAGATAAGAGAAGCCGTTAAAGTTTCAACCCCGATTAAGACCTTCATGCCCGAAGAGGACTGGTCGGAAATTTATCCCCGTTTTCTTGAAATAGAAGGCAAATAATTATGAGCGATTGTTATATAGTCGGCGCAGGCGATTTTAACGAAAAAACTCTTGATATAACAGACGGCGACATTGTGATTGCAGCGGACGGCGGATATGAATATCTCGATAAAATCGGCATAAAGCCCAATATTTATATGGGTGATTTTGATTCCGCACCGAAGCCGCAGACGAACGCCGATATAGAGGTTTTCAAGTGCGAGAAGGACGATACCGATACGCTTCTTGCGGTAAAGCACGGGTTTGAACTTGGATTTAAAAGCTTTAAAATATACGGCGGCTGCGGCGGACGGGCGGATCACACATTTTCAAATATACAGACGCTTGCGTATATCGTGAGCCGCGGCGGACGGGCAATGCTTTTCGGGAACAGTGAGGTTTACACCGTAACCGATTCTGAGGTTTCCTTCGGCGGTGATATGAAGGGAAAAATCTCCGTTTTCTCGCTCTCCGACAAGGCGGAGGAGGTAAGCATAAAAGGACTTAAATATGAGCTTGAGGATTCCGTGCTTACAAATCTCTTTCCGCTTGGGGTGAGCAATGAGTTTATCGGAAAGCCGTCCGAAATATCGGTGAAAAACGGATTGCTTCTTATTATATATTACAGGAATTAAACTTGAAAGGATTGATACAATGCAGGTATACGAAGAACTTAAAGCAAGGGGGCTTATTGCTCAGGTTACCGATGAGGAGGAAATCCGTGAGCTTGTGAACAGCGGTAAAGCTACATTTTATATTGGGTTTGACCCCACGGCGGACAGCCTTCATGTAGGTCACTTCATGGCGCTTTGCCTTATGAAAAGGCTTCAGATGGCAGGTAACAAGCCGATTGCGCTTTTGGGCGGCGGAACCGGTATGATAGGTGACCCGAGCGGCCGCTCCGATCTCAGAAAAATGATGACCGTTGAGCAGATTAACCATAACTGCGAGTGTTTCAAAAAGCAGATGAGCAGATTTATAGATTTTTCCGAAGGCAAGGCGCTCATGGTTAATAACGCCGACTGGCTGAGAAATCTCAACTATATCGATATGCTTCGTGATGTCGGTGCGCATTTTTCCGTAAACAGAATGCTCACATTCGAGTGCTATAAGCAGAGAATGGAGAGGGGACTCACCTTCCTTGAATTTAACTATATGATAATGCAGAGTTATGACTTTTTCATGCTCTATCAGAAATACGGCTGCAATATGCAGTTCGGCGGCGACGACCAGTGGGCGAATATGCTCGGCGGGACAGAGCTTATCAGGCGCAAACTCGGTAAGGACGCATATGCAATGACGATTACCCTCCTTCTCAATTCCGAGGGCAAAAAAATGGGCAAAACCCAAAAGGGCGCAGTTTGGCTTGACCCCGAAAAGACATCTCCGTTCGAGTTCTATCAGTATTGGAGAAATGTTGCGGATGCCGATGTTCTTAAGTGCATAAAGATGCTCACATTCCTTCCGCTTGAAGAAATCGAGCAGATGGAATCGTGGGAGGGCAGTCAGCTTAACCGTGCAAAGGAAATTCTTGCGTATGAGCTTACAAAGCTTGTTCACGGCGAGGAAGAAGCCGAAAAGGCACAGGCTTCCGCAAAAGCGCTCTTTTCTTCCGGCAATGCGGAGAATATGCCTGCGGCGGAGCTTTCCGATGATGATTTTGAGGACGGCATGATTGATATCATCTCCGTGCTTGTGAAAGCCGGGCTTGCTCCTTCAAGAGCGGAAGCGAAGAGGAATGTTCAGCAGGGCGGCGTTGAAGTCGACGGCGAAAAGATAAGCGATATCGGCTTTAAACTTGAAAAAGGCAAGTTTGAGGGCGGCGTTGTCGTAAAGCGCGGTAAGAAGAACTTCAAGAGGGTAACGCTGTGATTGCCCGCATTGCGGCGCTGATTTTGGTTGTTGCCGGGGCTTGCATTTCATACCCGGCGAAGAAAATAGCGCATAAGATGAAGGGCGACGACGCAACCGAGGGTGATGTTCTCAAAATTAAAATTACGGGACTTGTTATAGTCACCGCTGCGGCGATTATTGCAATTGCCGACAAAGTAATGAATTAGGGGAAATACAATGAATAATATTGAAAAGGTATACAATCCGAAGGATTTTGAAGAAAAACTTTATAAAATGTGGCTGGATAAGGGCTGCTTCAAGGCCGACCCGAGAAGCAAGAAAAAGCCGTTTTCGGTGGTTATTCCTCCGCCGAATGTTACGGGGCAGCTGCATATGGGGCATGCGCTCAATGTTACGCTCCAGGATATTCTCGTAAGATTCAAGAGGATGTCCGGTTATGAGGCGCTTTGGGTTCCGGGATATGACCACGCCGGAATCGCAACGCAGATTAAGGTTGAAGAAAGCCTCCGAAAAGAAGAGGGGCTTACCCGTTATGACCTTGGGAGAGAAAAATTCCTTGAAAGAGTGTGGGACTGGAAGAATAAGTTCGGCGACAGAATCGTTACCCAGATTAAGCGCATGGGATGCTCCTGCGACTGGGACAGAGCAAGGTTCACGATGGATGAGGGCTGCTCAAAAGCGGTTAAGCGTGTGTTTGTTGACCTTTATAATAAAGGGCTTATTTATCAGGGCAGCAGAATAATCAATTGGTGTCCCCACTGCATAACGGCACTTTCCGATGCGGAGGTTGAGTATGCGGAACAGGCAGGGCACTTCTGGCATATCAAATATCCGATTAAAGACAGCGATGATTACCTGATTATCGCCACAACCAGACCCGAAACACTTCTCGGCGATACCGCAGTTGCGGTTAATCCGGAGGACGAACGGTATAAGAATATAGTAGGAAAAACCCTGATTCTGCCGCTTGTCGGCCGTGAAATTCCGATTATCGCCGATGATTATGTTGATAAAGAATTCGGAACCGGTGCGGTTAAGATTACTCCCGCGCATGACCCGAACGACTTTGAAGTCGGTCTTCGCCACAACCTTGAACAGATTAAGGTGCTTAACGATGACGCAACCGTTAATTCCTACGGCGGAAAGTACGAGGGAATGGACAGGTACGAAGCAAGAGCGGCTATGGTTAAGGATCTGGAGGAGCAGGGGCTTCTTGTAAAGGTTGAGGAACACAGCCATAATGTCGGTCAGTGCTACCGCTGCGGAACCACCGTCGAACCTATCACTTCAAAGCAGTGGTTTGTTAAAATGGCTCCGCTTGCGAAGGAAGCAATCAGGGTTGTTAAGGACGGTACCGTTAAATATATTCCCGAAAGATTTTCAAAGATTTATCTTAATTGGATGGAAAATATCCACGATTGGTGTATTTCCCGTCAGCTTTGGTGGGGTCATAGAATCCCCGCGTATTACTGCGAAGCCTGCGGCGAAACAACTGTTTCCGAAACGGATGTAACGGTTTGCCCCAAGTGCGGCGGCAGGGTTAAGCAGGACGACGATGTGCTCGATACATGGTTCAGCTCGGCGCTCTGGCCGTTCTCGACCCTCGGCTGGCCCGATAAAACGGAGGAACTTGAAAAGTTCTATCCCACATCTGTGCTTGTAACGGCTTATGATATTATATTCTTCTGGGTTGCAAGAATGATTTTCTCCGGTATGGAGCAGATGAAGGAAAAACCGTTTGACAATGTGTTCATTCACGGTATTGTGCGTGACGAACAGGGCAGAAAAATGAGTAAATCCCTCGGTAACGGTATTGATCCGCTTGAGGTTATAGACAAGTACGGAACGGATGCGCTCCGCTTTACGCTCGCCTCCGGAAACGCCCCCGGAAACGATATCCGTTTCTCGTGGGATAAGGTTGAAGCAAGCCGTAACTTCATAAACAAAATCTGGAACGCTTCGAGATTTGTTCTTATGAATCTTGAAATCGATAAGTGTGAACTTCCCGAAAAGGATAAGCTTCATATCGAGGATAAGTGGATTCTGAGCCGCATGAACACCGTTGCGGGCGAAGTAGGCGCAAATATCGAAAAATATGAACTCGGTGTTGCAATCGCAAAACTCTACGACTTTATGTGGGACGAGGTGTGCGACTGGTACATCGAACTTGTCAAGAACAGACTGTACGGCGATGATAAGGAAGCTTCAAAGTCGGCGCAGCAGGTGCTTTGCTATGTGCTTTCAAATACGCTTTGCATGCTTCATCCGTTTATTCCTTTCATAACCGAGGAAATATGGCAGGCGCTTCCGCATGAGGGCGATACCATTACCCATGCGGCATACCCTGTTTATAAGGAAGAACTTGACTTCCCCGATGAAGTCCGCAGCATGAAACTTGTTATGGACGCTATAAGGAATATCAGAAACACTCGTTCCGGAATGAATGTTCCTCCGTCAAGAAAGGCGCAGGTTATTATCGTGACCGGGCATAAAGATGTGTTTGAAAACGGCGCCGTGTTCTTTGAACGCCTTGCCTCAGCCGCAAGCGTTAAGGTTCAAGCCGATGAAAGCAATATCCCGGCAGACGCCGTTGCAATCGTAACCGAGGGCGCAAAGGTGTATATTCCCTTGGGAGAGCTTGTTGACAAGGAAAAGGAACTCGAAAGGCTCAATAAGGAAAAGGACAGGCTTCTCGGCGAGATAAAGCGTGTTGAGGGCAAGCTTGCAAACGAAAAATTCGTTGCGAAGGCTCCGGCAAAGCTTGTTGAGGAAGAAAAGGAAAAAGGCGTTAAGTATAAAAAAATGCTTGACGAGGTTTTGGAAAATATAGAAAAACTATAAAAACACACGAAAATCAAAGCAAATCGGCGGCAGGGCAACTATGTCTTGCCGCCGATTTTTCGGCATTGTGCACAAAAGACAAGGCGAGAAACTATGCAAACCGCCGAAATTAAAAAATGTATTTTAAAAGCATTGACAAAATCGTCGGGGGGGGGGTATAATTAACTTGATATAAATGTATAAAAGGAGAGTGTATATTTTATGAAACGTTATTTGTCCATAATTCTCGCGCTTGCCTTGGTTTTTTCGTGTTTTACGGCGGTTGGCGCAGAGGAACCCGAGCTTTCGGTTCACAAGACAACCTCAAAAATCTTTCAAGGTGTTTTTGGGCCGGACGCTACGCTCACCGCTTCGGCACCCGGCGGGGTGGTGGACAGCGGGGCAGGCACTTATACCTGGGACGCTCTAGAAAGAGCGAGTTTTTCTCCCAAGCAGAAGCCTAAGCTGTACATAGGGAGAATTTACAAATTCAGCTTGGAAGCAAGCGCGGAGGCGGTTGAAGGCGGAGATGCCATCCCTTCGGTCTTTAATCACCAGGTCAGCATAAGCACAAACGGCAAGACCGACTTCGTAAAGTTTAAAAGCACTGTTACCGAAGGCACCACCTCCACGTATACGCAGTTCAGATGGAACGGAATCAATGTTACGACTGAGAAAACGACGTTTGAAACTCATCCGCATGAGCTTATATATATTCCGTCAAGCTTGAATAACGGGATATATGACACGTTCAGCAAATTCGAGATGTGGGCCGATAAGAAAAAAAGCGTTAAATACACATTATACGGTCTGGATCTTGAGGAAACGATTTCGCATTATGACACAAAGTTCAATATCGGCTCAAACGGTTCGGTGTATATCACCAAATACAGCGACCATGACGGCAAGAACCTTATCGAAGACAGGCTTCTTGCAAACGGCGATATTGTTGCATTTGAAAAACAAACGGAACCCGGATTTTTGATTGTTTCGGAAGCGGGATATGTTATTGATTCCGTTAAATATAACGGTGTTGAAATTGAAGGGGCTTCCGGCAAGTTCAGTTTCAACTTTAATTCCGATAAGATTACGGATGTCGGAAGCTTTGACGTTACATTTAAAGAAGGTGAAGAAACTGCCGTAAATTACGACAGGATTTCACTTTCCGGAAACAAAACCCTCTATAACAACTCTCCGAGGGACTATCGCCCCATTGTTGTTACAGCGTATGACAGCGAGGGCAATGAAACGGATATAACAGGCAGCGCTTTTCTTAAATATACCACTTCGAATCCGTTGGCATTTAATCTTCACGGAGCTCTTCTCGGTTCGGGCAGTGTAAACGGCATGTCAATCGTGACCGCAACCTACAGCAATGCCGATGGGAAGAAAGTTTCTGCGTCGGTAATATTCCAGAATGCAACCAACATAAATGGTGCAATGTACAACACAAACTCAACTTACGGGTACAATGAACCGGGGCATGAAGCAGGGAGCACATCCTGTCTTGCATGGCGCAACGGTCTTGAGGGCTCATGGCAGCTCAGAGCATATCACGGCTCAAATGTCAATACCGAAACGAACGGCGGATATGACTGGGCGGACGGCAAGTACCGCCTTCTCGGCGGCTGGTTCTACGATGATGGTACAAACGCAAATTATTTCAGTTTGTTTTTGAAAAATCTTCGTCCGGATGCAAGATCAAGAAAAGCCGCTTTTAACTACAATGTTAATGTAGGAAAAACATCTGCGACCGGCGAAAAGTATTCCCCGTGGAATAAGGGTGACGGCGTTAAAGCAACAAAGGGCTGGCATCAGGTGATAGCGTTCATTGATAACAGCGGTTATGTAAATGTATATATTGACGGTGTTTTGGTTTACCGCTCAATAATGCCTGTAAGCGACTATGCCGACAGTCAGGATTATGCAAGTTATCTTGAACTCAGAGGCGCCAGACCGAACACTGCCAATACGTATAAGTTTGACGAGCTTTACATAGCGGATTATCCTACAGTAAAGCCCGAATACACAGCTTCGGTTGTGATGGCGCAGAACATCCGGCTTACAGCAAACGGCACGGTTGTTAATAACGGCTCGAATATACCGGTCAGAGCGGGCGAAAGCATTACATTTGAAACAAATGCGCCCGACAAGATTATAAGCACAATCGAAAGGCATGATGCACTCGGATTTAATACCGAAACCTATACCGTAAACGGAAGGTCTTATACCGTTTCAAATATTAATGACGATGCGGAATACAGGATTAATTATACGGAAATCGAAGGCCTTTCCAGAGTGGAAAAAGAAGTTTTCTACGAAGATTTCAAGGGTACTGCGATTGGAGGCACCGACTCCGGTTACGCAAACGTTGCAACAACAGACAGAAACAGAAGGCTTAAAATAAGAGACGGTGTGGGAGTTGCGTATGATGCCGAAAACGGCTATGTTACATATGCAAAGGCTTCAAAAACTACGGAAGATACTCCTCCGCACGCATATTTCAGTATATCAAACGAGAATAATTCAAAGCTGTTCACCTACTATTTGGGCAGAAGCTACAAGTATGATTTTGTTGTAAAGGGTATAGGCCAGCAGATATATATGCAGACTGCAGGATATGTAAACGGAACGCCATGGGGTGCAAATATCAATCCGGGCTTTAACAGTGAAGATTTTGCAAATATAAGCTCCACGCTGGATGTTTATTCTATAAGCGGCGATGGCGGCAAAACATGGACGGCAAAATCAAAGGATGTTACTTCTGTGGAGAGCATTTCTTTCTACACTTCGCCCCGTACATTCAACGAAATGAAGGTTACCGAAATCAAGTATTGTCTTCCCGTAACCCTTACAAAGACCGGCAGCGGTACGGTTTCGTTTACCGAAGCTGACGATACGGCTGTTACAATGGCTGACGGTTCAAACAATGTAGAATGCGGAGAAAGAACATTTACTTTCACTCCCGCCGAAGGCAGCAAGATTGAGTCTGTTGAATTTGACGGAAGCAAAATTCCGGTAAAGGACGAGAACGGATTTTCGACAGTGCTTAACATTGACAGCCAAAAGGCGCTTAATGTTACATTTGCTGCAAAGTCCGAAACTGCTCCGACCGTTACAACGGGCGAGCCTGCAGTTGCCTACGATTATAGGTATTCCGATGATTATGCACCTTCAAATACGATTGTCGGCTATGCAACAATCGACACAGGCTACGGAAAAACAATTTCCGAATGCGGATATTATATAACAAACAAGGACGACATTACACTTACTCTTCCGGCATTTGCTGTTCCGGAGGGAACTACCTACGGAATAAGAATGTTCGGTGCGGGCCTTGTTTCGGGAACGTACAGAATTCAGCCTTATATCAAGCTTTCCGACAACACAGTAATCACCGGTGATGAAAAAGTGGTTACAATTCAATAATATGTAATAATTCCCACCCTCTTTGAATATACTTATATCAAAGAGGGTGATTTTTTGAATTATATAGTTAATATTGCCGTTGCACTGGCGGTGGGCGGACTTTCTTCGATTCTTACGGGCGGTTCAATGAAAAGCTTTACAAGCGATTTTGTTCAGGCACCGCTTACGCCGCCGTCGGTTGTTTTTCCGATTGTGTGGAGCGTTCTTTATATACTTATGGCGGTGGGCTATACAAGAATTTCAAAAAAAGGCTGCGAAAAGGGCGCAGTTTATTATTGGCTTCAGTTAGCGTTCAACTTCTTCTGGTCAATTTGGTTTTTCAATGCCAACGCATTTCTGTTTTCGTTCGTCTGGCTGCTGGCGCTTCTTGTGCTGGTTATACTGATGACCGTAAATTTCCTGAAATGCGACAAGCCCGCCGGTCTTATGCAGCTGCCTTATATAGCATGGCTTCTGTTTGCCGGGTATCTGAATATTACGGTCTATATCCTTAACCGCATTTAGTAACGCCTTTTGCCGATTTTGCATATTATGATTTCGGAAGTCGAATTATTTCACAAAAGGGGAATTCGTAATGTGCGGATGTAATAACAACAGAAGAACAAGAGCAAGAAACAGCCGATGCAGACGCTGGCAGGAAGAAAGACGAGGCTATGTCAGCATGGATATTTACAATGCCCAGGCAGGCTCAAACGATTGCAACTGCAACTGTAATTGCAATTGCGGCGGCTGCGGCGACTGACTTTTTTCGGGGAATATCCGATTTTTTCGGATATTCCCCGTTTTTTTGAAAAAATTTTAACTTATTTTGCAAAAACACTTGACTTTTTACCTATAAATAGGGTAAAATAAAATGATAGAAGAGGAGTGGTATCATGAATGACGAAAATGTTGTATGCTCTGACTTTATTGCCGTTAAGGCGGAAGAGGACGGAGTTAATATAATCGGTATTACAAGAGGCGGCGCAACGAAGTTCCACCATACCGAGAAGCTCGACAAGGGCGAGGCGTATTTTGCACAGTTTACCGAAAACACCTCCGCTATGAAAATCAGAGGAAAGTGCAAGGTTTACTGCAAATACGGAATTATTGAAATTGGTGATTAACAGGAGATGAACAACATGGCAGAAGAGATTAAAAAAATATCAACAATCGGCGTGCTTACAAGCGGAGGGGACTCTCCTGGTATGAATGCAGCCGTTCGTGCGGTGGTTCGTGCGGGTATAGAAAAAGGTCTTAAGGTTATGGGTGTGCAGAGAGGCTATGAGGGTCTCTTAAACTGCGATATCAAAGAGCTTAACGCACGCTCGGTAAGTGATATAATCCAAAGGGGCGGTACGATTCTTCAAACCGCAAGAAGCAAAGAATTCAAGACGGATGAGGGTCAGCTGAGGGCTATATCCGTTGCCCGTGCATACGGTCTTGAAGGTCTGGTGGTTATCGGCGGCGACGGTTCTTTCCAGGGTGCAAGGGCTTTGAGCCTTAAGGGCTTCCCTACGGTCGGGATTCCCGGTACTATCGATAATGACATAGGCTGCTCCGACTACACAATAGGATACGACACCTGCCTTAACACCGTTCAGTATGCGGTGGATAAAATCAGGGATACCGCTATCAGCCACGAAAGATGCTCGGTTGTTGAGGTTATGGGCAGAAATGCCGGACATATCGCTCTTACCGTCGGCGTTGCGGTCGGCGCCGAAATTGTACTTATTCCCGAACATCCTTATGATTTCGATAAAGATGTTCTTAAACCTATTTTTGAGAATAAAAAACGCGGTAAAAAGCACAATATGATTATCGTTGCCGAAGGTATCGGCGGTTCGATGGAACTTGCAAAGAAAATCGAAGATGTTACCGGTATCGAAACCCGTGCAACGATCCTCGGTTATGTGCAGAGGGGCGGAAGTCCTTCGGTTCGCGACCGTGTTATGGCAAGCGAAATGGGCGTAAAGGCTATCGAGCTTCTCGCTGAAGGTATCGGAAACCGTGTAATTGCGTTTAAAGATAACAAAATATGCGATTTTGATATTCTTGAGGGTCTTAATATGGTTAAAACCATTGACGAAGAACTTTATCGCAAATTCAAAGTTCTCAGCGTGTAATAAAATTTTGACGGAAGGAAATGGGGTTGCAGCGTGAAGTATATTCCCAATATCATGACAGTTTGCAGAATATTGCTTGTGCCGGTGTTTATATGGCTGTATGTTACGGGCAGCCCTGTTACGGCAGCCGCAGTTGTCGCTCTGGCGGGCGCAACCGATGTTGCAGACGGTTTTATTGCAAGAAAATTTAATATTGTTACGGTTACCGGACAAGTTCTTGACCCTCTTGCGGATAAGCTTATGCAGCTTTCGGTTATAATAACCCTGTGGGCGGACGGTAAAATTCCCAAATGGGCAATCGCCGTTATTGCCGCAAAAGAGCTTATCATGATTCTGGGCGGAAGTATTCTTTATTTCTGCAAACGCAAAACCGCAATTCCGGCAGAATGGTACGGCAAGGCTGCAACGGTGCTTTTTTATGTGACAATGCTTTACATTATCATATTCAACAGGCTCGATTATATTGCCACGGCGCTCATTGTTCTGACGGTTGCGGCTATGATTTATTCGCTGCTTAGGTACTTTGCTCACTTTGTCAGAATTGCGAAAAAAGGAAAGGCTGCAATATAAAAAGATATTAAGGAGTTTTTATCCATGAAGAAAATTTTGAGTGTTCTGGTTGCCGCTGCGGTTGCCCTCACGCTTTGCTCGTGCGGAAAATCCGGCGAAACACCAAATACCGCAAATCCGGCGATTAAGGAGAATAACCAAATAGTCGGCTGGAATATCGAGAACAACACGCTTGTGCTGAACGGCTCTGTGCGTATGTTCGACTATAATACCTATGAGGTTGAAAACGAAAGTATCCCGTGGTTTTCGGAAAAGGACAAATTTTCTGCCGTTAAGGTATCGGACGGCGTGACTTATATTGGAACATTTTCATTCTATAAGTTTGAAAATATCGAAACCGCCGAAATATCCGGTACTGTTGATTCTATCGGCAGCAGCGCATTTGCATTCTGCGAAAATCTTAAAAAAGTTACCCTCGGCGAAGGCGTGAGGGAAATTGGTATGGGCGCTTTCGGCAGCTGCTCATCTCTTGAAGAAATCAATATTCCGTCCACGGTTACTAAAATCGACAAGGGCGCTTTTTACGGCTGTTCATCGCTGAAAAAGCTTGAAATTCCTTCGACCGTAACCGTGTTCGGTGATGACCTGTTTACAGGTTGCTCCTCTCTTACCATTTACTGTGAGGAAGGCTCCGCAGCTCAGGCACAGGCTGAAAAATACGGCGTTCCCTGTGAAATTGTAAAATAATTATGCAGAGAGTTTGCTGATTAATATTTTTGATTTTACAGAAGATAAAACGCTTCGGAGCTTTCCCGGGGCGTTTTTTGCAAATTTTGCCGAATAAATATTGACAAATGATTTAAAATAATGTAAAATAGAAAATAAACAAAGGCGGTGGTATGTGTGGCAAAAGAAACGATTGAAGCTATTTTGGCGGCAGAGAAGGCAGCCGGTGAAGCTGAAAATTCCGCTAAATCGGCGGCAAGCAGGATTATAGCGGACGCAAAGGAAAAAGCGGCAAAAATCATTTCCGAAAAAACCGAGGCGGCAAACAAAGAGGCGGAGGAGATAATTTCCGCAGCAAAGGCGGACGCCGAAAGGATTATGAACGAAGCTAAGGAAAACACACAGGGGACGGACGAATTGCTTGAGTCTGTCGGCAAGTTCTGCGATACCGCCGAAAAAGCGGTCATTGAAAGGGTTATCGGAAATAATTAGTGCCTGAAAGGTGGTTGTTGGAATATGGCTGTTGTACCCATGAGCCTTGTAAGTGTTTATGGGCTTAAAAAGGACAGAAAAGCAATTCTGGAAGCGCTTCAGCGTTACGGCGTGCTTGAAATAAAAAAACAGCAGTTCGACGGAATGACATTGCAGGACACCGCGGCTTCTCAGCTCACTTTTAAAAAGGCGGCGCAGACGGCGGAGGACGCACTGGCAATTCTGGAACAGACCGTTCATGAAAAAACTTCTGTTTTTGGCTCGCTTGCGGGAAAAAAGGAGATGCCTCCGGAGGTTTACTACAGGCTCGTCGATGAAATCGGCGAAATAATGAGGGCTGCCGGTGAAATAGTAAGGCTTTCAAAGGAAAATGCGGAAGGAAAAGCGGAAATTTCAAGGCTTGAATCACAGATTGAGTCGCTTTTGCCGTGGAAAAACTTCGATTTACCGCTGAATTTTTCGGGGACGGAAAAAACAGCAGTATTTATCGGTACCGTTCCGGGGCAGATGTCGGTTCAGCAGCTGATTGAGCGTTACAAGGGCGATAATACCGAATTTGATGTTGTTTCGTCATCTCCGGAGCAGACCTGTATATTTGCGGTTTGCCCGAAGGATACGGCAGGGGATTGTGAAAATAATCTAAGAGCTCTTGGCTTTTCGTCGGCGGCTGTTTCGTCAAATGAGGCTCCGGCGGTTAAAATCGGACAGCTTGAGGAAAAAATCAGGTCTGCCAAAACTAAGGCGGAGGATAATCTGAAAGAAATCGCCGGTTATGAAGGATTTCGCAATGCGCTGCGGTTTGCGTCGGATTACTACACCATGCGTGCCGATAAATATGAGGTTTTGGGAAACGCCGGTCAGAGCAAAAACGCTTTTGCGATTACCGGGTATGCTCCCGAAAGAACGGCAAAAACCCTCGAAGCGGTGCTTTCAAAAAAATACAGCGCCGCGGTTGAGGTAGAAAAACCAGACGGCGATGAACCGGTTCTGCTTCATAACAATTCGTTCGCCGCACCGGCGGAGGCGGTTGTCGAAGCTTTCAGTATGCCGGGTTCCGGCGAGGGCGACCCGACGCCTGTTATGTCGGTTTTCTATTATATTCTTTTCGGGCTTATGCTCTCGGATTTCGCATATGGGCTTATAATGGCAATCGGCTGCTTTGCGGCGATACACAAGTTCAAAAATATGGAATCGGGACTCAAAAAAACCCTGAAGCTGTTTATGTACTGCGGTGTGTCTACGGCGTTCTGGGGGCTGATGTTCGGCAGTTGCTTCGGCGATGCGGTTACGGTGGTTTCCACAACATTTTTCGGGAAAACCGTTAATTTCCCGGCGCTGTGGTTTGAACCTCTCGATGATGTAATGAAAATGCTTCTGTTTTCATTTGCAATCGGAATCGTTCACCTTTTCACCGGGCTTGCAATCAAGCTTTATGACTGCGTGAAACGAGGCGAAGTGCTTGACGGCATTTATGATGTGGTGTTCTGGTACATGCTTGTCGGCGGCGGAATTGTGTATCTTCTTTCAACCGAAATGGTTGCGTCGATGTTTTCGCTTGAGCCTTTGCCGTATACCGCAGGCAGGGTTTCTGCGGTTCTGGCTTGTATCGGTGCTCTCGGAATTGTGATTTTTGCCGGGCGAAGCTCCAAAAATCCGTTCAAGCGCCTTGCAAAAGGGCTTTATGAACTCTACAATGTTACCGGATATTTAAGCGATTTGCTGTCGTATTCAAGGCTTCTCGCATTAAGCCTTGCAACAGGCGTTATATCTCAGGTTTTCAACAAAATGGGAACAATGCTCGGCGGCGGTGCTGTCGGGGTGATTGTGTTCATTATAGTGTTTGTTTTGGGGCATACGCTCAATATCGGGATAAATCTTCTCGGCGCATATGTCCACACAAACAGACTTCAGTTTGTGGAATTCTTCGGTAAATTTTATGAGGGCGGCGGACGAAAGTATCAGCCGTTTTCAGAAAATACAAAATATTTCAAAATCAGGGAGGATGTTTAGTATGTCAAATTTAGGTATGGTATTCGCTTTGCTCGGTGCTGCTCTGGCGGCACTCATGGCAGGGGTCGGTTCGGCAAGAGCGGTCGGCATGACAGGTGAGGCTGCAGCAGGTGTTGTTACGGAAGACCCGGGCAAATTCGGTAAGGTTCTTATCCTGCAGCTTCTGCCGGGTACACAGGGTATTTACGGGCTTCTTATTGCGTTTATCACGCTTACCCGTATAGGTATCCTCGGCGGCGAACCTGTAACTTCCTGGCAGACGGGGCTTTTGTATCTCGTAGCCTGCCTTCCTATGGCAATTGTAGGACTGTGGTCCGCTATTGCGCAGGGCAAAACCGCTATTGCAGGTATTTCGCTTATCGCAAAAAAGCCTGACCAGATGGGTAAGTCAATGATTTTTGCCGCTATGGTTGAAACATACGCAATTCTTGCGCTTCTTGTGTCAATTCTCGCTATATTCGGCATTAACTAAGAGGGGTTGAGGCTATGACCGGACTTGATAAAATTATTGACAGAATTAATGAAGATTCACAAAATTCGGTTAAAAGTATAGAAAATTCCGCAAAGCTTGAAGCGGAAAAGATTATCTCCGAGGCGGAAACGGAAGCCGAAAATAAGGCTTCTGCAATTCTGGACGCCGCACGGGCTTCCGCACATCTTATTTCGGAAAGGGCTGCGTCATCCGCCGATATTGAGATTAAAAGAAGGGTTCTTGCGAAAAAGCAGGAGAAAATATCCGAGGTAATAGAGAACGCAAGAGAGAAACTCAAAAAGCTTGATGATGTCAAGTATTTTGAAATTCTTTCAGACCTGCTCGGAAAATATAAAACCGGTGACGGCGGCAATCTGATTTTATCCGGAAAAGATAAGGCGAGGCTTCCGAAGAACTTTGACCTTAATGGGCTTTCGCTTTCGGAAACCGACGGAGAGTTTGACGGCGGCTTCGTGCTGGTGTACGGAAATATCGAAATAAACTGTACCTTTGACGCACTTTTTGAGGGCGCTTATGACGAGCTTTCCGATACGGTCAACAAAATCATGTTCGGCTCTCGCTGAGCGGAAAGGCTGTGTGTTATGGCGGAATTGTATACCTACGCTGTTGCCCGCATAAGGGCAAAGGAGCTTTCGCTTTTGTCCTCTCAGGATATTGAGCAGCTTGTTTCGGCAAAAGATGTGCACGAGGTATTGCAGCTTTTGGCGGACAAGGGCTTTGACGGCGGCGGAGCCGAGGGTATTGATGCGATACTGGAGGGCGAAAGCAATAAAACATGGGAGCTTATGGGTGAGCTTCTGGAGGATATGTCGGTTCTGGATGTGTTTTTGTTTGAAAAGGATTTCCATAATCTGAAGGCTGCGGTTAAGGCTGTTTATTCGGGAATGCCTGCCGACGGGATTTTCATGCCCGGAGGGAGCGTTGAGGCGGACGGTATTTATGACGCCGTCCGTGACCGAGAGTTCGGCAAGTTGCCGGAGAATATGCGTGCAGCTGCGGAGGACGCCGTGCAGACGCTTAACAAAACGGGCGACGGTCAGCTTTGTGATATTATTATCGACAGGGCGGCGCTTGATGCGATAAGATCTGCCGGGCGGGCATCGGGGAACGCCATGATCGACAGGTATTCCGAACTGGCGGCTGCGCTTGCCGACATTAAAATTGCATACAGGGGAGCAAGGCTTAAAAAGTCTGCCGATTTTTTGAGGGCGGCAATAGCGGAGTGCGATACGCTTTCGAAAGAAAAGCTTGTTTCGGCTGCGCTTTCCGGTACGGATGAACTGTTTTCGTACCTTGAACTTACCAACTATGCGCCTGCGGTTACCGAAATAAAAGAGTCGGATTCCGACTTTGAGAAATGGTGCGATAATCTTATAATGGATTTTATTAAGGAGCAAAAGTCGAATCCTTTCACCATTGCTCCGCTTGCGGCATATGTGCTTGCAAGGGAAAACGAAATAAAAGCGGTCAGGATTATTCTTACCGCAAAGGAAAACGGACTTTCTGAAAGCTTTGTCAGGGAAAGGCTGCGTGATATGTATGTATAAAATTGCGGTTCTCGGCGACAGGGACAGCATTTTCGGTTTTGCGGCTCTCGGGCTCGAAACCGTTATATGCGATTCAGGCGAGGACGCTTCGCATAAGCTCAGGAAAATGGCGGCGGACGATTATGCCGTAATATATATTACCGAGAAGCTTGCGGAGCTTGCTTCGGAGGAAATTGAAAAGCTTTCCGGAAGCGTTGTTCCGGCTGTTATACTTATACCCGGTGTTTCGGGAAATACCGGCCGCGGAATCGGCGATGTTAAAAAATCGGTTGAGCAGGCAGTCGGCTCTGATATAATCTTCAACAACTGAAGGGAGAAGGAATATGAGCAAAGGAACCATTAAAAAGGTTGCCGGGCCTCTTGTTATTGCCGAAGGCATGCGTGACGCAAACATGTTCGATGTGTGCCGCGTAAGCGACAAGAGACTTATCGGTGAAATTATAGAAATTCACGGGGATAAGGCTTCGGTTCAGGTTTATGAGGAAACTTCGGGTCTCGGCCCGGGCGAGCCTGTGGAATCAACGGGCGCTCCGCTTTCGGTTGAGCTTGGCCCCGGACTTATAGGAAGCATTTTTGACGGTATTCAAAGACCTCTCGACGATATTATGAAAATATCGGGGAATAACCTGCAAAGGGGGGTTGAGGTGCCGTCGCTTAAAAGGGATATTAAATGGAAGTTTGCGCCGACGGCAAAGGCCGGCGATAAGGTTTCCGGGGGCGACTGCCTCGGAACGGTTGCCGAAACGGATATCGTTACCCAGAAAATCATGGTGCCGAACGGAATTTGCGGTACCGTAAAGGAGATAAAAAGCGGTGAGTTTACCGTTACCGATACCGTTGCCGTGATTGAAACGGAAAAGGGCGAAAGGGAAGTTCAGCTTATGCAGAAGTGGCCGGTGCGCATCGGCAGACCGTATAAGAAAAAGCTTTCTCCTGATATGCCGCTTGTTACGGGGCAAAGGGTTATCGACACTCTCTTTCCTATTGCAAAAGGCGGTGTTGCGGCTGTTCCGGGGCCTTTCGGGAGCGGTAAAACGGTTGTTCAGCACCAGCTTGCAAAGTGGGCGGAGGCGGACATCGTTGTTTACATCGGCTGCGGCGAACGCGGAAACGAGATGACGGATGTTCTGAATGAATTTCCGGAACTTATCGACCCCAAAACGGGCAAGTCGCTTATGGAAAGAACCGTGCTTATCGCAAATACTTCGGATATGCCGGTTGCCGCGCGTGAAGCGTCGATTTATACGGGTATCACAATTGCTGAATATTTCAGGGATATGGGATATTCCGTTGCGCTTATGGCAGACTCAACCTCCAGATGGGCGGAGGCGCTTCGTGAAATGTCGGGAAGGCTTGAGGAAATGCCCGGCGAGGAAGGCTACCCCGCATATCTCGGCAGCCGTCTTGCGCAGTTTTACGAAAGAGCCGGAAGGGTCATTGTGAACGGAAGCGAGGACACTGAGGGTGCGCTTTCGGTTATCGGTGCGGTTTCACCTCCCGGCGGCGACATTTCGGAACCTGTTTCCCAGGCGACTCTCCGAATCGTAAAGGTGTTCTGGGGTCTTGATTCCGACCTTGCGTACAAACGCCATTTCCCGGCTATTAACTGGCTTAAGAGCTATTCGCTTTATACCGATACCATGGGTGATTGGTTCGATAAAAATGTGGATAAGAACTGGATGCACCTTCGTGCAAGAATTATGCTTATGCTTCAGGAGGAAGCAGAACTGGACGAAATCGTGAAACTTGTCGGAATGGACGCTCTTTCCGCTCCAGACAGACTTAAACTTGAGGCGGCAAGGTCCATAAGGGAAGATTTTCTCCACCAGAATGCGTTCCACGAAACGGATACCTATACGCCGCTCAAAAAGCAGTATCTTATGATGAGTCTTGTTATGGAATACTTCGATGCGGCAACTGAGGCGCTTAAATCCGGGGTGGAAATCGAAAAGCTTATTTCGATTCCATCAAGAGAAAAAATAGGCAGATTCAAGTATACAGAGAACGATAAAACCGATGCGGAATACGATGAGATTCTGAAACAGATGAACCGTGAAATTGCCGAATCCATGCCGAAGGAGGAATTCTGATGCCCAAAGAATACAGAACCATTGAAGAAATTTCGGGTCCTCTTATGCTTGTAAAGGGCGTTGAGGGCGTAAGCTACAACGAACTTGGTGAGATTGAACTTGCAAGCGGCGAAAAGCGGCGCTGCAAGGTGCTTGAAATCGACGGAAGCAATGCTCTTGTGCAGCTTTTTGAAAGCTCTGCCGGCATAAATCTTGCAGACAGTAAGGTCAGATTCTTAGGCAGAAGCATGGAACTTGGCGTTTCCGCCGATATGCTCGGAAGGGTTTTTGACGGTCTCGGTTCACCCATTGACGGCGGCCCGGACATCCTTCCCGACAAAAGAATGGATATAAACGGTCTCCCGATGAACCCTGCCGCAAGAAATTATCCGCAGGAATTTATACAGACAGGTATTTCGGCGATTGACGGGCTTAATACTTTGGTTAGGGGACAGAAGCTTCCGATATTTTCGGCAAGCGGTCTGCCGCACGCAAACCTTGCGGCGCAGATTGCCCGTCAGGCACAGGTAAGAGGAACAAGCGAGCCTTTTGCGGTTGTTTTCGCCGCAATGGGTATTACTTTTGAAGAGTCGAACTTCTTTGTCGAAAGCTTTAAGGAAACGGGTGCGATTGACAGAACGGTTATGTTCGTCAACCTTGCAAACGACCCCGCAATAGAAAGAATCGCAACTCCCCGTATGGCATTAACGGCAGCGGAATATCTTGCGTTTGAGTGCGATATGCATGTGCTTGTAATCCTGACGGATATCACAAACTATGCCGATGCCCTCCGTGAGGTTTCGGCGGCAAGAAAGGAAGTTCCCGGAAGGCGCGGCTACCCGGGTTATATGTATACCGACCTTGCATCCCTTTATGAGCGCGCAGGAAGGCAAAGGGGCAAAAACGGGTCTATCACGATGATTCCGATTCTTACCATGCCGGAGGATGATAAAACTCATCCTATTCCCGACCTTACCGGGTATATCACCGAGGGTCAGATTATCCTCAGCCGTGAACTTTACAGAAAAAATATTATGCCTCCGATTGATGTTCTGCCGTCGCTTTCAAGACTTAAGGATAAAGGTATCGGCGAGGGAAAAACCCGTGAGGACCATTCAAACACAATGAACCAGCTTTTTGCAGCTTACGCAAGGGGCAAGGAGGCAAAGGAACTTATGACGGTTCTCGGCGAGGCGGCGCTTACCGATATCGATAAGCTCTATGCGGAGTTTGCCGACAGGTTTGAAAAGGAATATGTTTCTCAAGGCTTTACCTCCGACCGCTCGATTGAGGAAACTCTCGATATAGGCTGGAAGCTGCTTTCAATACTCCCGAGAGGAGAACTCAAACGAATCAAGGACGAATTTTTGGATAAGTATTATCAGGGATAGGGGTGATGTAATTGGCTTCAACGCAGGTTAATCCGACAAGAATGGAGCTTACACGCCTCAAAAAGAAGCTTGCCACCGCAATGAAGGGGCATAAGCTTCTCAAGGATAAACGAGATGAGCTTATGCGGCAGTTTCTTGATATGGTGCGTGAAAACAAGGCTCTGCGCGAAAAGGTGGAGCAGGGCATTAAAAACGCCAACATGAATTTTGTGCTTGCGAACGCAGTTATGAGGAGCGAGGTTACGAAAACTGCGCTTATGGCACCGAAACAGTCAGTTTCCATAGATGTTTCAAAGCGGAATGTCATGAGCGTGGAAATCCCGGTTTTCGACTGCAAAACAAGAACTTCCGATGCAAACGATATATATTCCTACGGTCTCGGCTTTACATCGTCCGACCTGGATTTTGCGGTAAAATCGCTTTCGGAGGTGTTTCCGGATATGCTGAGGCTTGCGGAAGTTGAAAAATCGTGCAGGCTTATGGCGGCGGAAATCGAAAAAACAAGACGAAGAGTTAACGCTCTCGAGCATGTTGTAATACCCGAAACCCGTGAAAGTATTAAGTATATTACAATGAAGCTTGACGAAAATGAGCGCAGCACGCAGATCAGGCTCATGAAGGTCAAGGATATGATGATTAAGGATAATATCGAAAAAAAGCATATGGCTGAATAATTGTTAATGTGCCAAAGCATAAATAGGGTTTATGCTTTGGCATATCTAATGGGGAGAGAAGCTTATGAAAATGGTAATTCAGCGGGTAAATTCCGCTTCTGTGGATATAGACGGAAAAACTGTCGGCAAAATCGGCAAAGGGTATCTCATGCTTCTCGGTGTCGGAGAAGGCGACACCGGCGAAATTGCCGAAAAAATGGTCGATAAACTTTTCAGACTGAGAATTTTTGAGGACGAAAACGGCAAAACAAACCTTTCTGCGGAGAGCGTCGGCGCGGAAATATTGGTGGTTTCGCAGTTTACGCTTTATGCGTCATGCAGAAAGGGCAACCGCCCGAGTTTTACGGATGCGGCACCGCCGGATTTGGCGAACAGGTTTTACGAAAAAGTTATAGAGCTTTGCGAAAACAGGTTTTCTAAAACCGAACACGGCGAATTCGGAGCGGATATGAAGGTTTCGCTTGTGAATGACGGTCCGTTTACCGTCGTTCTCGACAGCGGCGAATTGAATATTGTGTAATGGGAGTTGAATACATATGGAAGAACTTAACTTTTTTAACCAGGGAGTATTTGTGCTCAGGCTGCTTATCGCCGGGCTGTGCGGATTTGCGATAGGCTTTGAACGCAAAAACAGAGCAAAGGAAGCCGGCATAAGAACTCACTTTGTGGTTGCATGTGCTTCTGCGCTTATGATGATTATTTCAAAGTACGGCTTTGCGGATACCGTGACCGAAGCCGGAAATTACATTTACGGAACCCGCGGTGCGGACGGCGCAAGAATTGCCGCACAGATTGTAAGCGGTGTCGGCTTTTTGGGCGCAGGTATGATTTTTGTGCACAAAAACACGATTAAGGGTCTTACGACCGCCGCCGGAATATGGGCAACAGCCGGAATAGGCATGGCTGTCGGTGCGGGAATGTACTTTATCGGCATTGCAACGACTGTAATAATTCTGCTTGCGCAGATTTTTCTTCACAGTCCCATTCCGTGGCTTGTGGTTCACGAAACCAAAACGATTGCCGTAATGGGCGTAACGGAGGAAGGCTTCAGGCAGAAAACAACGCTTATGCTTCTTGATATGAAAATCCATGTGACAGATGTGACGGTCTACCGTCACAGGGACGCAGGGACGAGAGATTATGTGTTTACGGTGGAGCTTCCGTCGGGGTTTGACGAAGATATTCTGATTTCAAAATTCGATTATGATGTAAAAATCGGGAGCAGCTTATGATAAAAAAACTGACGGCGGCGGTGATTTTTGCCGCAATGCTTATTAATACGGCTGCATTTGCCGAAACCGCAGACTGCACAAAGCTTAAAAATAAGGCGGTTTACTTTTCGGGCGAAATGTATCTTCCTGTTTGCGAAGCGCTTGAAATGTGCGGATTTACGACTGCATGGAGCAAAGATGATTTTTCGTATAAGGCGGAGAAGGACGGAAGAACGGTTTCGGTTCCGGTAAAGTCCGATAAGGTGTACTTAAACGGTGAGGAAATAAAGCTTGAAATGCCCACTGCGTTCCGAAACAATGTCCTTTATATGCCGAAATCAGCAGCCGAAAAGCTGTGCGGCGTTGAATTTGAACTTTCAAATAAGAATATTGATTTTTCGGTCGGTGATGATTTCAGGTTTTCGTCTGCCGAAAGCTATAACGGGTTTTATATCTGCGACGGCAGCTTTGTTTTTAAACCGTATTACATTTCGCAGAGCGGTGCGGCGGAGTATGCCGATATAATAAGAAAAATTGCGGATTCCCTGCACGGCGTGCGCATATTCAGCATGCTTGTGCCGGAAGGGTCGGAAATATATGCACCGAAAAACCTTAAGTGCGGTCAGACCGACGCTTTTAAGACGGTAGGGAGCATGCTTCCCGAAACCGTTACGGCGGTTAATGTTTGCTCCGAACTTTACGGACACGCTGCGGAAAAGATTTATTTTAATACCGACCATCACTGGACCCAGCGCGGCGCATATTACGCCTACGGGGAATTCCTTGCAGCAGCCGGCGGAAATATCGACCCGATATCATCGTTCCGCAGCTGTGATTTCTATAATTTTAAGGGTTCTTATATGAAGGAAGGGCTTGGCGGCGATTATTCCGAGATTATGGAGCGTTTTATGCCGAAGACCGAAAATGTCGGGTATATCTGCGAGGGCAGCGACCCCGGCGGAGCAAAAACTCAAATCCGCATTGTCAATCCCGATGACAACACTTATGCCTGCTTTATAGGCGGTGATAATGCGCTCACAGATCTTTGCGGAACGGATAAAAGCGATAAGGTGCTCTGTATAGTCAAGGAATCGTTCGGCAATGCGCTCGCAACATGGGCGGTGAACAATTATAAAACCGTGTATGTGGTTGATGTAAGAAAGTTTGACGGCTCTCTCCGAAAACTTCACGAACAGACCGGGTTTGACGACCTTCTGATAGAAAGTTACGCAGAGTCCGTCGGCAGCCGTGACCTCCGCGAGGCGCTGGGCAGAATAATATAAAGTAAATTGGGCTGCGGCAGATTGTTTTGCCGCAGCCTCTTTCGTACTATTTATCATATTTTTCAAAATAGGTATTGTACAAAGTCTTTAGTTCCACGCCGTCGCTGCCGTCCATAATTATGTGTTCAACGCTGTTTTCGGTTTTGTTTTCGGTCATAAGCGGTACGGATAAAGCGTCGTAAATTATTTTCGCTGCGCCCTCACGCGTGAGATATTCCGTTGTATCTCCGTATCTTGATTTTATAATTCCGATTCTTTCGGCAGCGGCAATATATCCGTTAGGGTAACCGCCTTCCTTTATCGCCATGGGTTCATATCCGAGTGCGTTAACGATGATTTTCAGTGCATCTCTGCGTGTTATAAAATCGTTCGGCGCAAACAGATTCGGAGGTGTGCCTGCGTTCGTTCCGTGTAATTCGTTGAAATCATCTCTTAAAAACAGTTCCTCTTTGCCTGTTTCGTTGCCGTTTTCGTCCACAACTACGGCGTAAAGCTTTTCGGTTTCATAAACCCCGTTTACAAGCCCCAGATTGCGGCAGTAGGTGATATACGGGTTTGCCCAGAAATCTTTCGGAACATCTTTGAAATAATAGCTGTTGACGGTAGGCTTGGGGTCGTTTTCGCCGAGCATAGCCGAAACCAGCTTGCAGAACTCCGCGCGGGTTATGTTTTTTTCGGGGTAAAAGTTCCCGTCCTCATAGCAGCTCACAATATGATACTTTTTGAGCGTTTCGATTTTTTCTTCTGCGCCGCCCTCAGCGTATACGCAAACCGATGACAGCGAACAGATAACAAGAATTAACGCAAGCAGTTTTTTCATAAAACAGCACTCCTTTTCCTTTTTTTATAATTATAACATTAAATTGAATGTTCTTTTGCATTGCTTCGTAAACGACATTTAAAATGACGAATTCGGCAGTTCTACTCCCGAAGAAATATAACAAATTTCAATGTGAATAGATTGTCCGAATATTCAATTTCTGGTTCGCTGTCATATTTTTCAAGTACGGTTTTAATATTTTCGAGCCCGAAACCGTGATTGTTTTTATCCTCCTTTGAAGTGACGAAAAATAAATCTTTTTGTGCGGGAGCGGTGTTTTTGATTTTGAAAAACAGCGTGTCACTGCGGCAAATTATTGTAATAGCGATTTCTTTATTGAGGTTATCGCTCCTTTCGCAGGCTTCAATTGCGTTATCCAATGCATTTCCGAAAATTACGCAAAGGTCAATCGGTTCAACGGGAAGGTTTTCGGGAATCTGAATTTTCATTTTGAATATTATATTTTTGCTTTCCGCCAAAGCTTTTTTAGCGCTTAAAACAGCGTCAAGCGCAGTGTTCCCTGTTTCGATAACACTGCTGCTTCGGGAAAAAGTTTCGGAAAGTGTTGCGATATAACTTTCAGCTTTGTTATAGTCTTTGCTGTCGATAAAGCCTTTAAGCCCTATCAGGCAGTGAGAAAAATCATGCTTGAACTTTTTTATTTGTTTTTGAGAAACAAGTATTTCATCCAGGTGTTTTATCTGCGACCTTAAATATTGTTCATGCCGGCGCTGACTGTAAATTGTATCAGCCTGTTCAGCTAAGCGTTCATAGAGAAACAAGGCAAAAAATGTGCTTATAAACAGACCGACAGAACAGAGTACCGACAGATTATACATGTATTTCTCTTTTATTCCGTATGACAGTCTGAATATCAGAAAGACCGCCACTGTCGATGTCGCAAAAATCAGCAGAAACAGTATCCAGTACGAGGCTCTGTACAGAATTTGTTTTTTCTTGTATTTCAGCCGGATAACATTCACCGTCAGAAGTGATACGGTTTTTGAGATTATTATACCAAGAAGGCGGTAAAACGGTATTTCAACAACATCGGCAACCGATACTCTGCACATAAGAACTATGCCGTACAAAACGGCGATTTCTATTATTACAATCAAAAGAAAGTTTAAAGCAGATATTACCGCTCTTGTTTTTATATTTCCTTTGTATAAAAATGAAACTGCAAAAAAAGCTAATGTCATTCCAATTGAATTGAGTATGCCGCAGTCTGACATAATATTGCTTATATTTATTATAATTGCAAGCAAAAATATTCCTATTATGTATACCAAAGACGGAACATTCTCCCGTTTTTTGCAGAATGTTCCGTACAGCATAAACATCATAAGCGATTCAACAAGTCCTGTCAAAAGGTCAGCTGCGGTATATATTGTCATACATATAAATTCCTTTCAATATAATCTGTATATTCCGCAAGCACGGTTTTTCTGTATGTGCGGCTGACGGGTATTTTGGCGTCTGAATTATATAATTCTATGAATCCGTTCCGTATAGCCTTGATATAATGAAAATTGACAATATAAGAGGAATGTACACGGTAAAGCATGGATGTGTCGAGTTTTTCGTGTAACTCCGAAAGC
Source organism: uncultured Clostridia bacterium (assembly GCA_934464705.1). Taxonomy (GTDB): domain Bacteria; phylum Bacillota; class Clostridia; order HGM11514; family HGM11514; genus CAKSKB01. Next base: position 102,939 of record CAKSKB010000004.1, on the reverse strand, counting down.
GATTTGCATATTTTGTGCGTTTCGTCTTTGGTATGAATATACACCCAATGATCACGACTTTCGCAGTATAGTATATTTTCGCAGTATATTCTTACAATGCTTTTGTTTTCGCTGAAAGACAAAACCTTTTTCTTTTTTGAAATCTTTTTGCAGATGTCTTCAAAAACGGTTGTCAGTTCAGCTTCGTCAAGCGGTTTTACAAGAAAACGAAAAGGCGAACATTTAAAGCTTTCCCTCATGTATTCGGTATGACTTGTGACAAAAACGATTATAACAAACTCATCGGCTTTGCGGATTATATTTGCGGTTTCTATTCCGTTAAGCTTCTTCATCTCCATGTCGAGAAAAATAACATCAAATTTTCCCGAATTGTTTCTGTATGCTTCGGTTAAGCTTTCACCGCTTAAATATACATTGATTTCGGGGTTTATACTATGAGCCTTGCTTATTTCGGATAAAAACTGTTCAAGTATATTTACATGTTTGATATTATCATCGCAGATTGCTATATTCATAATAATGTATTCCTCTGATATTATCTGTAAAATTCCTTATACCACTTTGCAAATTTCCTTAAGCCTTCGGAGAGGGGGGTGGATGGCTTAAAGCCGAAATCGCGCTCTAAGGGCTTTGTGTCGGCATATGTTACGGGCACATCGCCGGGCTGCATGGGGACAAGCTCCTTATGTGCTTCAAAATCGTAATCCTCCGGCAAAACTCCTGCTGCGACAAGCTCTTTCTGGAGCGTATCTACAAAGTCAAGAAGATTTTCCGGGTGGTTGTTCCCTATATTATATACCCTGTACGGCGGAATGGGCAGACCGTCCTCTCCGTCCTTTTTCTCGGGTGCCGACGCGGTGACCTTTATTACGCCCTCGGCAATATCGTCAACATATGTAAAGTCGCGCTTGCAGTTGCCGTAGTTGAATATTTTGATTGTTTCGCCGTTTATCAGCTTGTTTGTAAACCCGAAGTACGCCATGTCCGGGCGGCCTGCCGGGCCGTATACCGTGAAAAATCTCAGCCCGGTTGACGGTATATTATAAAGCTTGCTGTAGGAATGTGCCATAAGCTCGTTCGATTTTTTCGTTGCCGCATAGAGCGAAAACGGTGTGTCGGTCTTATCCTCCGTGCTGTACGGAATTTTCTTGTTCGAGCCGTAAACCGACGAGCTTGATGCATAAACAAGGTGGTCGGTTCCGAAGCTTCTGCAAGCCTCTAAAATATTGTAAAATCCGATTATGTTGCTCTCTATATACACATCGGGGTTTGTTATGCTGTAGCGCACCCCTGCCTGTGCCGCGAGATTTATCGTAACATTCGGCTTATATTTTTCGTAAATATCAAATAATAGGCTGCGGTCTGCGATACTGCCTTTGATAAATATCCAGTCTTTGTTCAGAGCCTCGATTTTTTTCAGACGGTATTCCTTTATGGAAACATCATAGTAATCGTTCATGTTGTCAATCCCGACAATTTTGATGTCCGGGTATTTTTCAAACAGTTTTTTTGCCGTGACAGACCCTATAAACCCTGCCGCACCGGTAAGCAATACGCACGAATTGTTTAAATCGATATTTGTATTAAGCATTATAATCAACTCCTTATAGACAGTATAACATTTTTTTGCTTTGAGGTCAACAATTTACATAAAAATAACATAGTGCGGCTTTTGGAATTAACACACCCGGATTTATAATAAAAACGGGGCAATCCGAGCCGAAAAAAGCGATTCCCGAATATGATACTTTTTTAAAAATGCACAGCAATAGAGCCAAAAAAAGCGAACGGATTGTGGTATTTATTTTGAAGCCATTTGTGATATAATTAATGTAAAGAATGTTTCAAAAATTTTTAAGGAGGAATGTTTTATGAAACGACTGGTCACACTGTTCCTTGTGCTGACAATGATTGTCACAAGCCTTGCCGCAGTAACGGTTTCGGCTTCGGCTGATTTGTCCGAGGATTTTGTGAAAACCTATGTTGAACAGGGTTCAACGAAGATAGCTGACGACAATTTGCTCTATGACCCAAGCGAATGCTATATGCTTTGGTCGGGCGCAGATATCGGCGGAAGAAATTGCACTTCCGTTGACTGTACTCAGGCGGCATCTGTTGTCGATTACGACGGAAACACAAGAAATATGCTTCAGTTTGTCGTAAGCGACAAGACGCCGGTTCCCTCCGGAGCAATAAACGGTCTTCTTTTTTCGAGGGAAACTGACGCAAGTAAAGCAAGAGTTTATTATGCACCGTCGGATATAAAAGACGGCGATAAACTTGTTGTAAGCATCTATGTAAAGACCAAGGACGAAGGCGCAAAAACACGCTTCAATATGGGCTTTATCCAGAATGTTGCCGATTATGAATATAACGCTTATACCGATACATACGGGAAAGACGGTATGGAGGTTACCGATGAATGGAAGCAGTTCAAAGGTATAATCACCATCCCGGAGGGTTATACAGAAAGCCTTATACCTACAAATTACTGCCTTACTATGGGTTATCCCGGAAACATGAGCGGTACAATGGAGGAAATGCTCGTTTCCAACCCCTATATTGCAAAAGCAAAAGCGGTTGACATCAAAACAACTCTTTCCTCAAAGTCCGTAAAGCAGGGAGAAACGGCTTCTGTTAAAACGGAAGTTCTCAATCAGCTCGGCACAACGGAAGGCGTTTCGCAGAGCGTTACATATTATGTGACAAATGAGGCGAGAACAGAGGTTCTTACAGATTCCGGAATAACCGTGGCAGCTGACGGCAGCATAACCGTTGCCGATTCCGCAGAAGACGGAAAATACGGTATCGTTGCGGTTTATAACGATACCATGGTTTCGGGCAAAATTCTTACCGTTGACAGCGGAAAGCCCGCCGACCTCGAAAAAGATTTTGGAAGAACTTATGTTGCGCAGTCATCGTCAATGAGAGCTGATGATAACCTCATAAAAAACACATCGGGCAACGAGGATTGCTATCTCCTTTGGTCCGGTGCGGATATTGGCGGCAGAAACAGCGGCTCGTTTGATATTTACCAGGCTGGCGGAGTTGTAGACTTTGACGGCAAAACAAGAAATATTCTTTATATCGGCGGTTTCAGCAGCCAAAAGGTTAATACAGCTCTCGGAATTGAGGGTGCTTTGTTTGCAAAAGACGCAGCAGCCAGAACATATTACACACCGACTGACATTAAGGGCGGCGACAAGCTGCTTGTAAGCGTTTATGCAAAAACTAAAAACCCCGGAACCAAAACTCGCTTTAATATGGGCTTTGTTAATGGCGGAGGTTATGCTTACAATGCATTTACCGACACCTACGGCGAAGACGGTATGGAAGTAACCGATGAATGGAAGCGGTTTACGGGTATTATTACAATTCCGGACGATTACAATGTCCTTATCGGTACAAACTACGGCATTACCTTCGGTTACCCCACAACCATGACAGATAATATGGAGGAAATGCTCGTTTCTAACCCGTTCATTGCAAGGGTTAAGGCAATCGATATTAAATCCGAGATTGATTCACCTGTGCTTATGAAGGGCGAAACCGCTAAGGTAAGCACCAAAATTCTTAATCAGTGCGATGCAACCGACGGCGTTTCGCAGGAGGTTACATATTATGTAACAAATGCGGACAGAACGGAAGTTGTTTCCGATGCAGGCATTACCGTTTCCGCTGACGGTACGGTTACCGCCGCAGAGGACGCAAAGAGCGGCGTTTACTATATAGTAGCCGTTTCAAACGAAAATAAAAAGATGGTTAAGGGCGTAAAGCTCAGCGTGGGTTCGGAATTCCCCGATGTTGACCTTACGGAGGACTATTATTCCGATTATGCAGAGCAGACATCTTCTGCAAGAGCTCCCGAAAACCTTATCAAAAATACTGCCGGAAACGAAGACTGCTACATGCTTTGGTCATGGGCGGACACAGGCGGCAGAAACACCAATTCGTTTGAGGCGTTACAGGCAGCAAACATCGTTGATTATGACGGGAAGACAAGAAATATTCTTTATTTCGGTAACTTCAGTAATAAAAAGGTCAATAAAGCTCTTGGAATCGAAGGCTTTTTGGTTGCCAAAGACGCTTCCGTTTCAAGAACTTATTATACACCGACCGACATTAAGGGCGGCGACAAGCTGCTTGTAAGCGTTTATGCAAAAACTAAAAACCCCGGAACCAAAACTCGCTTTAATATGGGCTTTATTAATGGCGGAGGTTATGCTTACAATGCATTTACCGACACCTACGGCGAAGACGGTATGGAAGTTACCGATCAGTGGAAGCGTTTTGTGGGTATTATTACAATTCCGGATGATTACAGTGCCTTGCTCGGTACAGACTACGGTATTACCTTCGGTTATCCCACGACCATGACGGGTGACATGGAGGAAATGCTCGCTTCAAATCTTTATGTTGCAAAACTTGGTGCAAAAGAGCTTATAAACGCTTTTGCAGACAGCGATACATCTATCGAAAAAGGCTCTTCAAAAACGATTTATACGAAGCTTCTCAACCAGGCTGGTACAACGGACGGCTTTGAACAGAAGTTTAAGTATGTTGTTACAAACGAGGACAGAACCGAAATCCTTACCGACAGCGGTATCACCGTAACACCCGGAAAGACAGGCGAAGCAACGGTAAGCGTTTCGTCTGACGCAAAAGACGGCTCTTACTATGTAATCGCAATTTCCAAGACCGGTGAAGTTATGGGTCAGCCCGTGCTTATCGGAACAGGTCTTGACCCGACCGTTAAAGAACTTAAATACTATGTTTCCAATGACGGCAATGATACAAACAAGGGTACGATTGACGCTCCTTTCAAGACTCTCGACAAAGCAAAGGCGCAGATAAGAAAGATTAAGGATAAAACAATCCCGATTACCGTATATATAAGAGGCGGACTCTATCAGCTTTCAAAGACCTTCACGCTTGAATCGCAGGATAGTGGAAGCGAAGAACATCCGATTACTTATAAAGCGTATAACGGTGAGGAAGTTGTTCTCACAACAAACGATGTTTATAACTTCTCCGACTTCAACCCCCTCACCGGTGATATGAAGGATTATCTCAAAGATGATGTCAAGGATAAAATTTATGTTGCAAACGCAAAGGATATCGGGCTTGACCCGATAGATGTTGTCCCCGCAAATGCAACATTTGCAATCAGCGCACCTATGATGATGCTTGATAATCAGCCTATGAGCCTTTCGCGTTACCCGAACTCCCCCGTTATCGAAGACTGGATGAAGGCAGACGCAGCAAAGATTGATACAAGCACAAATGCAAAACCCGAACTTAAAGTTTATGATGATGAGCTGTTTAAGTTCACATACAGACCCGAAGATTTTGTTTACTACGGTTACATCGCATACGGCTGGTGTGCAAATGCATTCACTGCCTCAATGGACCGTGATAACAATGTAATCAACGGTACGAGCGGCGCATTTTACGGCGCAAGCGCAGACAAGGGCAAGCCGATTTGCGTGTTCAACTCATTTGAAGCACTGGACGAACCCGGCGAATGGTATTACGACAAATCAAGCGGAAAGCTTTACATTTATCCGTTTGAGGGTACAAACGAAAATTCAAAGCTTTTCGTAACAACAAAGGCGTCTTCCGCAATTTCCGTAAGCGGTGCAAAGAACATCAATATTGAGGGTATCAGAATGACAACCTCGAAAAAATATGTTCTTTCGCTTACCGATGTTGAAAATATCACAATCAATAACTGCGTTGTTAACAACTCTGTTGATTACGCTGTAAATGTTGACGGTGCTTACAATGTAACAATCAAGAACAGCGTTGTAAATCACACCGGAAACGAAGCAATTTATATGTACGGCGGCGACCCCGAAACTTTGAAACCGGGCGGAAACCGCATTACAAACAATGTAATTCACGATACAAACAAGCTTCAGGAATTCAATATTCCGGCGGTTAATACGAGAGGCGTCGGAACCAGAATCGACCATAACGAATTTTACAACACACCTCTTATGGCAATCGCTTTTGCACTTGCAGGAAACGACAGAACGTCGGTTGACACGATAATCGAGTATAACGATTTCCATGATTGTCTCCAAAACGGTGTTGACCTCGGCGTTATCTACGGCGGCCGCGATATGCGTGCGCTTGACAACACGATTCGTTACAACTATTTCCACAACAATTCGTGCAACTACAGCGCTTACGGCTTCTCGGCTTCCGCTGTTTTCGTGGATGACTATGTAAGCTGCACGACCGTTGAACATAATATCGTAGGACCGGGAATGTCCGGCGTCAACACGGAAGCATTCAAGGTAAATCAGGGACAGGGCAATGTGTTCAATGCAAATCTTGTTATCGACCTTCCGTCACTGTTCTATCAGTATGACTGGGGCGATGAATGGACGGATTATGTAAACAGACTCGCAAGAGAAGGTACATGGGGTGCGGACGCTCCCACAACTCTTGCAAAGGTCTGGGAGAATGAAACCTGGACCAAGAGATGGCCGTGGATTAAGGAATTCCATGACGGAAAGGGTACACGCACAAACACAACGCTTTCCAATAATGTTATGATTTACACAAACTCCGATCCGCACAGTGTAAGCTGGATACACGAGTTTGACGACTGCTACTATATCTACAGATTCGGTACACCGTGGGCTGCCGATGAGCCGGCTCTTACGGGCTTCCCGACAAACCTTATCATGACTAAGAAAAAGGGTACCGACAACCGTGATTTGTTTGTGGATTACGCAGGCGGAAACTATAACTTAAAGCCCGATGTTTTGGCTAAGGTTCCCGGATTTACAAATATCGACCAGTCCGAAATCGGTTTGAAGTCCTTTGAATACGAAGGAAAAACACTCATTCCGGGCGATGCAAAACCGACTGTTTCCGATGTTTCCGTTTCGGGCGTTCCGAAGAAGGGCAAGGAGCTCAAAGCGAACTTCAAGTTTGCAAGCCCCGACGGTCACAAGAACGGCACAACACACGCAAACTACTATATTACCGATACCGCAGATGAGGACTTCTACCTCAACTTCAAGAAGGTTTCGGATAATACAGGTACAAGCGAATTTACCGTTACCCCCGAGTGCGAGGGTAAGTATATCAGATGCAAAGTTACACCGGTTGACGAAAACGGCGCAACAGGCGAAAGTGTTTGGGCTGAACCCCTTTACATTGAGCCTGCCGGCGATGTTGACAAAGATGCACTTTATGAACTTAACGATGAAGCGAAAACATTCTATAACGGCGTTGAAATCGGTGACGGCGAGGGACAGTATCCTAAGTCCGAGGCTGACCTCATGAAGGAGGCTCTCGATAAGACGGCGGAAGTTCTTTCAAGCCAGAACGCAACGCAGTATCAGATTGATGAACAGTATAAGGCTCTCGAAAGCGCATTCAAGCGTTTCAAGAAGAGCGCAAATGTTTCGGCAAATGTTACGCGCGTTAACATCAAGCCTTTCATAACCGCGGGCGAGGACAGCTGGCAGATTATGAAGAACGATGTTAAGTATGAATTTACCGGAGATACGCTGCATATGCATTCGGGTTACGGTCTTGCGGCTTATACCGGTGAAAAGTTCAAGAATACGGAATTTGCCTTCCGTTATAAACAGTCATCTGTCAATGATGATGACTGGGGCGGCTTTGCAATCGGCCTGGCGGACCCGTCCGCTATGCCCTGGAGCGGCAACTCGGGCGTGCTTGTGGTTTGCAAGCCGAGCCAGCTTGAACTCCAGTTCTATGACGGTGTAAACAGTCCTAGTGCTGCGGACGGAACATTTGTCGCAAAGCCGGGCAATTACATCGAAAACGATAAGACTTACGGCATAACCTTCGGTATGTACGATGTTAACGGAACAACTATAAGAGTTGTTCTTACGATTGACGGCGAAACGATATTCGATGAGCAGAGGGCAATTTCGGAATTTGTTTCGAGAGAAGGTCACTTCTCCGCAATCGCCGCAACCAATACCGAAATCACGCTTTCCGGTGCTAATGTAGATAAAACTGCGCTTAAAGCTGCACTCGACGAAGCCGAAACAATTCTCGCTTCCGCACAGGCAGGTACGGATTATAACCAGTACAGCGCAAGTGATATCGCAAAGCTTAAAGCGGCTTATGACAGCGCAAAGGCAGTTTATGATGACGAAAAGACTGCAGAACACGAAGTTGACCGTGCAGCATATGCTCTCGGCGACGCAATTGCGGCATTCAGAAAGACGGCCGTTACAACCAAGAACTTCACAGAGGACGGCAGCGTAGACCTCAACTACTATGTCGACAAGTCAACATTCACCGTTGCGGACGGAGTAAAGGCAGAGGTTAAGGGTGCAGGCAAGGCTCTCCCCGAAATTGACAGCACATCAAGCGGAATTTCGATGAATATTCCTTCCGGCACTAAACTCAGCGGTTCGGATTGGGACGGCACATTCAGGCTTCCCGCAACCGTATCTTCGCCTTCCGGCAAGGCCGGCGGCCTTAAAATCGGCAAGGTATTCGCTTTGGGCGGAGAAAAAATCATTACAAGCGACGGCTGGATTAAGCTTACGCTTAAGGGTATGAAAGACGAAAAGCTTGCATATCTTGCAGATGGCGGAAACTACAAGACAATCAGCGATAAATCGGGAACAGAGCCGATGTACAGAGAATCTGACGGAAATGACGCAGTAATCTATACTAAGATTCTGACAGAAATCGTAACATTCACAACAGGCGGTTCAACTGTTGAAGAACCTGAAACACCGGTAACCCCCGGCGGAGGAAACGGCAGCGGAACAACAAAGCCCTCGACCGTGAATAAGGGCGGCTCGACCGCAACCGGAAACGGCGGTTTCTACTCAAATGATACCACAAACCCGAGCATTTCCAATCCGTTTACGGATATGGTGAATCACTGGGCGGCAGCAGATGTTCTTGCTATGAATAAAGCCGGCATCGTTTCGGGTGTATCCGATACACTCTTTGACCCCGACCGCAACATCACAAGAGCGGAATTTGCCGCAATTATCGCAAGAGCACTTAAACTCACCGATAAGAAGGCTGACTACAAAGATGTAAACGATGAATGGTTTGCTCCTTATGTGGGCGCTTGCTCGGAAGCCGGTATAATCTCCGGATATGACGGCTATTTCAGACCGAACGATAACATCACAAGACAGGAAATGGCGGTAATAATCGTAAATGCATACTCCTATCTTGAAGGCAAGGGCGCAAACGGCGGAATCGATAAATTCACCGATAAAGCCAAAATTGCGGACTGGGCAAAAGCGGCGGTTGACACGGCTTCATCTGTCGGCTTAATCTCGGGCATGGGCGACGGTACATTCGCACCTGAGGCCAACGCAACCCGTGCACAGGCAGCAAGTATCGTTAAGAGGTTGCTTGATAAATAAAATTATCGTTTTTCACTCTCCTTATTTTAATATTCTCATGGGTGTGCGGTGTTTCCGTGCACCCTTGAGTTTTAAAAGATTAAAATTTCTTGAAATAAAGAGTTTTATGTGCTATAATATAATTATAAGTAAAATATTTAAGAGGGGTCGGTGAGGTAAAGTTGAAAATGTTTCATATATCGGAGTCGTCTACAGAGAAGCTTCCGATTTTGTTTAATTCATATTCGCATGACGATGCGGAGCATATACATGACTATATTGAGCTTGTTTATGTGTTTTCCGGAAGCGGCATTCATCATGTTGACGGCGTTAAATATATGCTTAAAAAGGGATGTCTGCTTTATATCGACTACGGACAGGTGCACAGCTTTACCGCACTCGAAAATATGTCATATGTAAACTTTTTGATAAAGCCGGAGTATTTTTCCGAAACGATCAGGGGTGAAAAAAGCCTTGACGCTGTTTTCAGTCTTCCCGAATTTTCAGATGTGAAAAAGGTGAACAACACCCAAATGGCGTATTTTGAGGGAAAGGCGTGTGCTGACATCGAACATCTGATTTTCAAGATGATGGAGGAAAATCACGATCGGAATCAGGGTTTTGAAACTATAATAAAAAACGATATCGCAAATCTGCTGATATATATGTGCCGCAAGCTTGTGACTGAAGAATTTCTTAAGAAATCGGCTGAAATACCGCCCGAACTTCAGCGTGTTATCGAGTATATCGATAAGCACAGCGGCGAAAAAATAACACTTAAGCATATGAGCGAAATGTGCAATTATTCTCAGGATTATTTGAGTAAGCTGCTGAAAGCGCATTTTGGCTCGAATTTTTCGGAATATCTTCTTAAAAAGAGGGTTAACAACGCCGTGTATATTCTTATGACAACCGACCTTTCGATATTTGAAGTAAGCCAGTTGGCAGGATTTACAAATAAGACTCATTTTTATAAGATGTTCAAAAAATATCTCGGAATAAAGCCCTCGTTTATAAGGGCGTATAAAGCGAACTGCAAAAATAAAGTTCAGTTTGATGCGGTTGAGGTGTAAAAAAGCCGTGCGGAAAAGCTACTTTCCGCACGGTTTTTAATCATTAACTTTGCAGAGTGAAGCACCGATTATTTTTGATTTGCCCGGCAGAAACTTAATCCGCTTCGGGAAAAATCCTACCCTGTTTGAAATAATCGTTCGGTTTTGATTGATTTCGGCGTCTGCTATCGTGGAATTGATTTTTTCGCTGAAATAAAGTATAATCTTAACAGAAATTTCATTACCTCCGAAATCAACATGGGGAATACTGAAATCTCCGCATTTTGCCGGTGTTTTTCCGGGAAGCGAAAAGCCGAACGACCTGAAATTTTCGTCATCCTTAATATCTTTTACGGTTTTGTACAGCGGCGGAATATCTTCGCAGATATTTGTGTTTTCCGCTGTTGAATACTGTGCTGAATGGTCTTTGAAATTAAGCTTAAGTTCAACCTCGCTTTCGCCGTCGGAGAATCTTACCGCAAAGAAATCGGAGCCGTTTCTTTCAAGCTTAATATCAAGATAATAACTTGTTTTCGGCGTTATTTCTGCGGTCAGCCCTTCAATATCGCATAAATATTCGGTTTTCGGGAAAAGCTCCGGCAGCCATTTTGTCCCGAGATTTCCGCCTTCTAACTGCACAAGCTCACGGTGAACCACGCATGAACCCCACCCGGCTCCGCCGAGCCAGCCTGCCATTATGACCCTTCCGTCATCGGTTTTTACCGCCATAGGGACTGAAAGTCCTTCGTAAATATCATATCCTTTTGCGGCATAATCGATATACTCGTCCGAATCTTTTTCGGTTCTCCAAAAGCCCGTAACGCCCATAATCAGGTATTTGTATCCGTTCCATTCAAAAAACGACGGACATTCCCCTGTGTTCAGCATTTTCGTGCCGTGACCGCAGGGCGGAAATCCGCTTTTTATGATTTTCCACGGCTTGTCCATTCCTTCGCTTTCCCATATGTTATCACCCGAATACATAACAAGTCTGCCGTTTTCTTCATACACGCTCGGGTTCGTTACGGGCGCGCAAATTTTGTTGCTCGGGGTAAAGTGTATTCCGTCGCAGCTTTCGGCATATGTTGCGCCGAACGGGTATTTTCCGCTTTTGAAAATATCCTCAAACGGTATAATTTCGGATTTTTCGCAGCCTACAGGCGGATAAAGCCTGTCTTTTGCTATCATTCTGTCGGTGTGAAGTCCGTAGATCGAATAGTATTTTCCGCCGTGATAAAAGAGCGTTCCCGTGCCGACCGATTGCCACTGCTCTTCTATGTCCGTTACTGCGCCGACATCTTCCCAGGTTATAAAATCCTTCGTTATCATATGCTCAAAGTGGTGCCCTCCGCAGCTCCAACGGTTTTGATGGTGGTGCGTATCGGGCATATAAAGCATATGATATATGCCGTCATGATAAAAATTGACGATGTCGCCTATGAATGTGTTATGCCCGAACGGAGTGTAGTAGTTAAGCGGTTTATTGAGCCTTCGTTTTTCGGTAAAAAGCTTGGCTGAATTTATGTCATTTGAATATCCGACGCTTTCGGCATAATCGTAATTGCAGAAAATACTGCTGTTTTCGGGCTCTGAAAGCTTTCCGTAAATGAGGTTGTAATTTACGACCTTTCCGCCGTATACAAGCCTGAAATGCGTTTTGTCAACCACAATATACAAATCGTCTTTGACAGGGTCGCAAAGTGAGGTCGGTATTCCGAGATGAAGCGTGTTCCAGTCTTCGTGCTCGGAGGTGAAATGAAATTCGGTTATAACTGCCGGAACCATGCCGTTTTCATCGGCAAACGGTGTGTAGCCTTCGCCGCAGTCGAACGGATCAAGTTCATTGATATTAAGATTTTTATATAAAACGCTGCACAAACCGGGAATATCAATAAGTTTTTCGTTTGCCGACGGAAGCCTCTTAAGGCGCAGTTTAAGCACAATTCCGTTAGGAGAATATTTGTAATCGTTTATGTTTTTTATGTTAAGGTTTGAAAAGTCATAACATTTAACATTCTGAAAAATCATGGCTATACCTCTCTGTATTTAATAAAATCTTTGAAGTCGTCTGTTCCGTCCAATATGTCCGCCGAAACCGCAGAGAAAAGCGCCGCCCCGACTGCCGCCTCCTCGCTTTGCTGCGATATTTTAACAGGTCTTTTAAAAATATCTTTTAACACAAGCCCGAATACGCTGTTTTTCTGCACAGCGTTTCCCGATGCGATTACAGAAACTTTTTCACTGCCATCAAAAAAGTCATAAAGTTCACGGCAAATTCCGTAAACAACTCCTAAAATCATCTGCCCGGCAGTGAAGTTTTTATCCGTTATACTGCGGATTTCCGCAGTGAGGTCGGGCTGCTGTCTTGACCCTTTAAATGCGGTTCTGAAATTAAGCGGCTGCCGCTTTTCGAGAAAGGCTTTTTCCGCAAGTGCGTTCATGGTTCGGTAAACGGCTGCGTCACTTCCGCCGGAGGCTTTGACAAATTCTCTGAAAAGCTTTTCGGTAATCGCAAACGACTGCCCTCCGCACAGCGCCGAACCGCACACAATATATTTATTTTTGCAAAGCGGTCTGATTTCATTTGTATCACTGCCCGAAAAGCCGTCGCTTTTAACCATTGAAATCTGGCTCCCGGTTCCTATATTTATAAGAATGCTGCCGTTTAAATCGTCAACCGATCCGAGAAAACTCGCCTGATTATCGCCTATTGCGGCGGAAACGGGTATGCCTTTATATTCTCCGCAGACAAAAAACTCGTCCGTCACATCGGGGAGCGAAACGCCGCTTTCTCCGAGAAGATTGATTTTTTCGGTTTCAAATCGGTTACCGTATATATCGAAAAGTCCGAAGCTTGCCGCAATCGATGAATGTATCACAGGCATTTTCGCATTTGTGAGCCGCATTGCGGCATAATCCGCAATATTGCAGAAGGTGACGGCGCTTTGCGGAATGTTGTTGTTTTCAATATTGTAAAAATGCGTTGCAAAGCCAAATCCGGTTGAAACCGGAAGTTCCGTCAGCCGCTTTATTTTTTCGCAGTAGGTTTCGCCGCCGCATTTAATATCGCCCCGTTTGTCCTGCCATGTTACAAAAGGCGAAACTGCTTTCCCGTTTTCGTCAACATAGAGTATTCCGTGCATCTGCCCGGTAATTCCGATTGATTTCACGCCAGGAAAGCCTGTTATAACAGAATCCGCAAGCTTTTGCACCTTTTCTGTAATCTGCTTTGGGTCCTGCTCGGAAAAAACGCCGTCGCTTTTAATCTCGCAGCCGTTCGGAATGGTGTAAAACTCAATCTGCTGCTTTTGCGTAATGTTTATTACCGCTGCGCTTATTGTCGTTGTGCCTATGTCAATCCCGACCGAAATAACATCGCCGTCATTTACCTGAGCTGCTATTTCAAAGTCTGTTTCGCTGAATTTGTATTCGTCATATTCCTTGTTTTTATAGGAATCCATAATACGGCTGCAAAGCGAAAGCTGTTCGGAGTGCGAGCCGAATTCTCTTTCGATTTCGCGCTTTCTTTTGTCGGTCAGCTCATTTATGGTAACAACGCTGTCGAAAAGAAGCTTTATGTCCGCAATCGAAATACCGGCAAGCCGCAAAAGCTTGATTTTGTTAAGCTTTCGCTCGTCCTCCCCGGTGTATTCCCGATACCTGTTTGCGCGGCGCTGCACTTTAAGCAGCCCCTTGCTTTCGTAAATATATATTGCTTTTTTCGATATGCCTGTTTTTTGTGCAATTTCGTTTATAAGCATTCTGCCACCGCCCTTTACTACTATTATAAACTATAACCTTAGGGTAATGTCAAGCTTTTTTATATAAAACAGGACTTCGGCTTTTATTTATGCCGAAGTCCTGTTTTGGAGAACTATGAAAAAATTATTGTGCGTCTTTCCATTCCTTGTACTGTCTTTCTATTTCTTCCTTTACGATTTCGGAACCTGCTTTTTTAAGCTTTTCCTGCTTTTCTGCAAAGACAGCTTCGTAATCCTCGTAAAGACCGGTTTCGAGTCCCTTATATTCCTGGGTAACCGAGGAGCAGTTTGCGATTTCCGTTTCCACAGGCTTTCTGTTAAATGCAAATGCGATGTTCGGGTCAACCTTTGCGGTGTCGTTTTCTTCCTTGGTCTGTTCCCATACGCCGTCGCTGTATTCGGGAGCAAGATATGCAAGGAACTGGCTGCCGATAAGATATTCCGCAATACGGTAGTTATCGGGACTTCTGTTCATCCTGTGCGGATTGTTGGGGTCTTTTGTGAAATCCCTGCCCTCAATACCGTAGCAAAGGAGATTGAGAATATACTCATCCTCGTGAACAAGCTGAACAAGCTTTAACGCTCTCAGCGGATTTTTGCAGTTGTAGCTGATTGCGGATACGGTGGACTGAACGGACAATCTTGAAATAATCCTGTCGCTTATCGGAATTTGGCAAAGCTTGTATCCGTATGCCATATTGCATTTTTCTTCACTGCCTGCCATATACCTGTCGTAACGGCTGAAAAGTCTGCCTGCTCTTGAATATTCCGTTTCGTTTTCAAAGGTTGCAATGTCCGCCGGGAAGAAGCCGCTTTGGTACCATTTTCTCATTCTCTTGCACCAGTCAAGGCCGAAATCTTTTTCATCGTTTCTGTCGGTGAGGGTGCCGTCGTCGTTCATGCACCAGCCTGCGGCAACCTCCTGCTTCTGAGTTTCGTTTATACGCTGTCCGCCGATTGCTATGAGAAGGGAATCGGGCTCGCCGCTGCGAACGGTTTTATAAACTTCGTCAAGGTCGTCTGTTGATTTAATCTGTGTGTAGGGGTCAATTCCGTACTTGTCGCAGATGTCCTTTTTGAACCACATACCCTTCTGCACGTGCAGAACCTGTTCAATCGGAACGCCGTAGATATGACCGTTTACCTTGCAGGCATCCCAGATTTCATCTTTGTAGTGAGCCTTCATGGCTGCAAGCTCGGGGAGGTCAAGATAATCCTCAATCGCCAGAAATGCGTTCTTTGAAACATTGCTTTCATAGTTGTTTGCCCACTGCGATGTCCATATAATGTCGCATTCGTCACCGGAAGCGGCTGCAAGCTGAACCTTAGAATCGTAGTCACCGGGTTCTATGCAGCGGAGGTCAAGCGTAATGTTCAGCTTTTCGCCGAGATATTCGTTAGCCTTTTCCATAACCTCTTTAAAGCCTGCCGGCTCGGAAGAACGGATAAACCAAACAAGGTTCACGTGCTTTGATTCATCGTCCTTGATGATGCCTTTTGAAGTGCCCGAGTCTTTTCCGCCGTTGCATGCGCAGAGCGAAAGGACAAGCACAAGGGTGAGAATTGAAGTGATCAATCTTTTCTTCATAAGGTTACCTCCTTAAAATTTTGAAACAATTTCAGAAACGGCTGCACTGTCGTCCGCAGTTACAATTTCACCGTCGCTTATAATTATAAGACCTCTTGCGTCCCAGAAAACTTCTTTTCCGAGAGCTTCAACAACCGCACGCAGAGGAAGCATTGTTCTGCCGTCGATAATTCCGGCTGCTGTGTCAAGCGCCGAAACCGTGCCGTTTACGGTGATTTCCGCCTTGTCGATGTAAAGCTCAATTGTGCGGTCGCCGTTTTTAACCGTAACCTTCTTTGCGGCATCGTCCCACGAAACATCAGCTCCGAAGGCTTCCGCAATAAATCTTACGGGAACGAGAGTTCTGTCGCTGACAATCATCGGAGGAACATCGATTGCGGTCTTTTTGCCGAAAACATATGTATCGGGCTTGTTAATCATGAGTGCAACGGAGCTTTCAAGCACGCTGTCGGCTGTTTTTTCGGGAGCCTTTTCCTCAACGCCGATTGCCTTGAAGTCAATCTTTTCAAAGTCGGGAAGCTTTTTAAACACCTCGCTGTCGTCCTTCAGTGTGAGGTCGCCGCCCTTGTAGTCGACAAAGTCCTCGGGCTTTACGGGGGTGTCTTCTTCAAAGGTGCCATAGGTTTTAACGTCGTTTACAACGTCATAGTTGGGCACGTTGTAAGCGAGGTTGCCCTTTATTGTGTTGTATTTGGGAAGCTCGGGGTCGTCGTTCAGGATATTTGCAAGCTCGGGATACTTTTCCTTCCATATTCCGGTGTTGTAGGGGAAGGATTTGAGCCTGTTTCTGATTTCGCTGCCTTCTCCGCTTTCGCCCGGCTTGATGCCTCTTTCGTCAAACACAAAGGGTTCCCTTGCGTCGATTACGATGTTGTTGACGAAGGTGTTGTAGCGTCCGCCGCCGTAGAGTGCAACCGAAGGAACGTTCTTAATAATATTCCCGTGGACGTTTGCGGAGGAGAACTGGTCGTCAAGATAAATCGCCTGAACCTTCATTCCGGTGGTGGTGTTTATTATCTTGATGTCATGGATGTAGTTGTAGCGAACCTCATTGCCCCTGGAGGACCAGTCGCGGCCCGCGTAGATTGCGCCGACGTCAGCGGTATCCTTGCATACTTCGGCAATCTCGTTGTATTCAATAATGTGATCGTTGCCGCCGAACCAGATTGCGATGTAAGGCCCGTCGATGATTTCGTTATGCGCAACCTTATTGCCCACGCCCCTTACCCAGAACGCCGGAGAGTTTGTGGGGCGCTGCCTTGCAAAGCCCTTTACCGTGCAGTTCGTGATCTCACTTTTGCCGGGGGTGAGGGTTTCCCTGTCGCCGGATTCAAGGCAAACCGCCCTGTAGCCGACTTCCGTAAACGCACAGCGGTCAATCTTTGTTTCGTAAGAGGTCAGCGAATTGATTGCCGTTCCGCACAATTCGTTGAAGGTGCATCCCGAAATGCTGATTTTTTTGCTGTCGTCGATTTTAATGCCCATATCAAGCGATTTTTCAAACTTGATACCGCTGATTTTGATATTTTCGGCATTTTTGATTGTAATAAACGGCTTGTCGTATGTAATAAACTCAACGGTATCCGAAGCCTTGAAATCCTTTTCGGGATAAATGTAGAGAACGCCTGCGGTTCTGTCAAGATACCATTCCCCGGGAACGCTGATTTCTTCGAGAAGATTGTAGAAATAGAATCTGCGGTCCTCGGTAACGCTGTAGTAGCTGGGGTAATCGGTCGTGATTGTGTTGCCGTTTTCAAAATCAATTTTAGCGGAAAGATTAGCCTCCGCCCAGTCATGCATAAAGAAACCGAAAACCCACAAATCGTCAGCCTTTGTCCATTTGGAAAGACGGCTGTCCGAAACCTGGATTTTGATACCCTGACCCTTATAATTCTCGACCGTAGCATTGTCTTCTTTCATACGGAGGTTGGCGCCGGGGTCGATAACCTTTGAAACGTAAAGGTAGTCGTTATCGGGGTAGCGCGCAAGAGTCTGGCGTTTTCCGTTTACGATAAGCTGAGGATTCATAGGAGTGTCGCCGTAACCGAATCCTGACATATGGAGCGAACCGAAATCGGTTATTCCGAGAGCCTTGAGGTCAAGAGCCATAAGCTTTTCCTTTGCGGCTTTGCTACCTATTCTGTCAAGAATTTCGGAATCGGAAACCTTTTGAAACTTCGATGCGTCAAGCTTTGCCGCGCCCGTAAGCGTAACGGAAGCTCCGCTTGCCGCCTTGATTGTAATGTTACTCTTGTTAATTTCCGCATTTTCGGAAACCGAATACGTGCCGTCAAGCAGTGTGACGGTTGAGCCGCTTTGCGCAAGCTCGCAAGCCTTTTTGAGAGTTGCAACCGGGTTTTCACGGCTGCCGTCTGCGTTGTCGGATCCGGCAGGGGAAACGAAAATCTCTCCGCCCGCTGCAAAAACCGAGCCTATACAGGTAAAAACCGACATAAGCATTGTCAACGCAAGCAACATTGATAAAATCTTTTTCATACGCAATACTCCTTTATATAATAATAAATTTTGCTACCATAATTGTATCACAAAACTATGCAAAAAAAAATATCATATTCCGACTATTTTTTTGGCTTAAATGCACAGTTTTTCGTTCGGGGTATCATATGCCGTCATTGCCTTTTCTTTAATCGTTTTATTATGGACATAATAAGCTCCAAATCATTGGAAGAAAGCCCTCGGAGGCTGGCGTGAATGTTCTCCGAAAGCTTTGGATTTTTAAGCTCCGGATTGAAAAATTCTTCCGGTGTGATGTTGAAATATTCGCAAATTATGAAAAATTCGTTCATGGACGGCAAAACCTTGCCCGATGTGATGTTGTTAACATAGCTTTTGCTGTGACCGAGGTCGTAGCTCATTTTGTATTCCGACACATCTTTTTGCAGCCGCAGCGCGGTAATTCTGTCTCTGACATATTTGCTGTACATAAAATCATCTCCCTACTTAAAGGATAAACTATAATCTCGCATATTTGAACAACTTAAAAAAGGAATAATCATTGACAAATCGTCTTAAAAATGTTATTATAGTTTATAAATGGAACATTTGACCTAAAACGACATTTTTAAGAGGGAGGAATACTATGTCGGAAATAGCGGAAATCATTAAATACGAAGGGGACAACACAACATTTGTGTGGAAGCACCCGAAGGAGGACTTTAACAGTCTTACGCAGCTTATAGTGCACGAGAATCAGGAGGCGGTTTTCTATAGGGATGGTCAGGCGCTGGACCTTTTCGGACCGGGGCGGTATACGCTTGAAACCGGGAACATTCCCAAAATCGGTAAGTTTCTGAACCGTGCGACGGGGGACGAAACACCCTTTCACTGCGAGGTGTATTTTGTAAACAAGACCGAGCAGCCGGCGATAAAGTGGGGAACGGATTCAAAGATTGAGTATGTTGAGCCGACCTATAACTTTCCTATTAAAATAGGGGCGAGCGGCGAGATGACGCTTCGGGCGGAGGATTCGAGAAAACTTCTTGTAAAGCTTGTCGGGACGGAAAAAACGCTCACGCAAAGCGCAATTGTGCAGAAGTTCAGAGCTTTTCTGATGTCGAAATTCAAAGCGTACATGGCAAATTACATTCGTGACAACACCGTGGATATTTTCAGAATTGACGAAAGGCTCGGCGAAATATCGGAGGCAATGCAGGCGCTTTTGGAGCCTGATTTCAGGGAATACGGTGCGGAGCTGAAACACTTTTTCGTAACAACGATAGTGAAGCCGGAGGACGACAGGAACTATATCCGTTTCAGGGATTTGCATTTCAGAAAGTACGCCGAGGTCGCCGAGGCAAGGCTCAGGCAGCAGACCGACCTTATATATGCCGAAACCGAGGCGCAGAAGGTGGTTATAGATTCAAAGGCTCAGGCGCAGAAGCGTGCGCAGGAAGGGTATACATATGCTCAGGAAAGGGGCTTTGATGTTGCCGGTGATGTGGCGAGGAATGAGGCTTCGGGGCAGTTTGCCAATATGGGGATAGGGCTTGGCGTTATGGCGGGCGTGGGCGGCACGGTCGGCGGAATTTTGACCGAAAGCCTTAATAATACCGCTTCAAAAACCTGCGCAAAATGCGGAAAACCTTTGCCCGAAGGCGCCAAATTCTGTCTTGAATGCGGCGGAAAGGTTGAGGAATCGGGCAGTTTTATTTGTCCCAATTGCGGAAAAGGCGTACCGGCAGGCAAGTTCTGCCCCGAGTGCGGATATAAGCTTCAGAATAACTGCAAAAAGTGCGGAGCGCCCCTTCCGGGCGGCGCAAAGTTCTGCCTTGAGTGCGGTGCGAAAACGGAGGAAGAATGATGAAAAAGAAAATTTTTAATTCATATTTTATTTGCTGGCTGATTTCGGTTGCGGTTTTTAATGCCGTTTGTTTTGTAACACCGAACACAACTTCGGAGTTCGATAAGTTCGGCGGAGGGTTTTGGGGCGGATATGTATTTATAAGCCTTTCGTTTTTGGGGCAGCTGGCGTGCGCCTGTTTTACATTAAACTCGGAAAGCAAAGAACGGCTGTTTTTGAATCTGTCTGTTCTTACCGTCAGTTACTCGGCTCTTATCGCTTCGCTTGTTGTCGGCGGCGCCGCAATGGCTATGCCGAATGTCCCGAATTGGCTCGGGGCGCTTCTTTGCGTGCTTTTCCTCGGGATTACGGCTATAAATGTGATAAAAGCAAAAACCGCCGCTGATATTGTACACGAAAGTGAAACAACTGTCAAGATAAAAACATTTTTTATTAAAAATCTTGCCGTCCGGGCGGAAACGCTTATGAACGAGCATAAATCCGATGATACCGTGCGTGTTTTTGAAGCGGTAAGGTACAGCGACCCTGTTTCAAACAATGCCCTTGCAGCCGACGAGGATAAAATCGGAAAGGCGTTTGAAGCGTTTTCAAAATGCGTGTCGGACGGCTCGGATACAAAGGCGGCTGCGGATGAGCTTATAAATCTGATTGATAAACGAAATAAAAAGTGCAGAATGTTGAAATAGGGAGGAAACTAAAAATGTCAGTATTCAAATGTAAAATGTGCGGCGGAACGCTTGAATTTAACGAGGGCGATACCGTTGCGGTGTGCGACAGCTGCGGCAGCAGGCAGACGCTGCCGAGGCTTGATGACGAAAAAAGAGCGAACATGTATGACCGCGCGAACCATTTTCGCCGTAATAATGAGTTTGACAAGGCAATGGGGATTTATGAGCAGATTTTAAACGAAGATAAAACCGACGCCGAAAGCTACTGGTCGCTTGTTCTGTGCCGCTACGGTATCGAGTATGTCGAGGACCCGTCAACCCATAAGCGTGTTCCGACGGTCAACCGCGCGCAGTTCACATCGATTTTCGATGATGATAACTATAAGTCCGCAATAAAGTATGCGGACGGCTCTCAGCGTGCGATTTATGAAGAAGAGGCTAAGACGATAAATGAAATTCAGAAGGGTATTCTTGCAATTTCGCAGAAGGAGCAGCCGTTCGATATTTTCATATGCTATAAGGAAACCGACGAGAGCGGCCGCCGCACCCGTGACAGCGTGCTTGCAAATGACCTCTATCATCAGCTGACGCAGGATGGGTTTAAGGTTTTCTTCTCGAGGATAACGCTTGAGGATAAGCTCGGCTGTGCGTATGAGCCGTATATTTTTGCGGCGCTCAATTCATCAAAGGTCATGGTTGTAATCGGCACAAAGCCGGAGTATTTCAATGCGGTTTGGGTTAAAAACGAGTGGAGCCGCTATCTTGCGCTTATTAAGGGCGGCGCAAAAAAGGCGCTTATCCCGGCTTACCGTGATATGGACCCGTACGATTTGCCGGAGGAGTTTTCGCACCTCCAGGCACAGGATATGTCAAAGCTCGGCTTTATGCAGGATTTGATAAGGGGAATAAAAAAGATTGTTGACGGCGATAAAAAATCTGCGCCCAAGGCTGCGGCGGCAGTGCAGACCGGCGGCGAAACATCTCCGCTTCTTAAACGCGCGTTTATGTTTTTGGAGGACGGAAACTGGCAGGAAGCGGACGCATACTGCGAAAAGGTGCTCGATTCCGACCCCGAGTGTGCGCAGGGCTACCTCGGAAAACTCATGGCGGAGCTGCGTGTTAACAGGATTGAAGATCTCAAAGACGAGGAAGAACCGTTTGATGACTCCGATAACTATGCAAAGGCTGTCCGCTTTGCCGATGATAAACTCAAGGCTCAGCTTCAGGGATATATAAAATACATAAACGAAAGAAACGAGAACGAAATCCTTGAAGGGATTTATCAGAGCGCAGCGGAAAAAATGAATTACGGATATAATCACGATGATTCCGAAAGCTATATTGAGGCGCAAAGGCTTTTGGAGAGCATACCCGGGTATAAGGACAGTGACGAGCTTGCAAAAAAATGTCCCGAATGTATTGAAGTATGCAAGAAAAATAAACAGTACAAAAAGGCAATTGACTTATACGAAAAAACTTCTGTTTCCGGTGTAAAGCTTGCAATAGATGAATTTGAAAAAATAAGGGACTGGAAGGATTCCGCCGAAAAGATAGAGCTTTGCAAAGCAAAAATTGAACAGCTGAATAAAAAACACGAGGAAGATGTTAAAGCCGCTAAAAGAAGGGCAAGAAAAATCGGCATTTTCACCGCCGCCGCTGCACTGGTTGTTGCGTTTATAGTGCTGCTTAATTCGGTTATAATTCCTTCGGTAAGATATAATAATGCCAAAAATCTTCTCGCAGAGAAAAAGTATGCCGAAGCGGGCAAAGCGTTTAAGAAACTGGGAGATTATAAGGATAGTGAAAAGTTAGTCAATGAGGCAAATGTTTTGCCTATAGCAGATGAACAGATAGAGTTTTGGAATAACCCCAAGGATATTTCGGTAGGTGATATTGTAAAATTTGGCGGTTATCCTCAAAGCGGCAAAATGGATGAGATAGAATGGCAGGTACTTGATGTGTCGGACGGAAAAGCCCTTCTTATAAGCAGATATTGTCTTGACAGCAAACCTTATAATGAAGAATATGAAGATGTCACATGGGAAACCTGCACCCTGCGCAAATGGCTCAATAATGATTTTATGGATAAAGCATTTGGAACCACTTTGGTAAAATATATATGTAAAACAGATTTGGAAAACCCTGATAATCCGGAATATGACACTAATGGCGGAAACGATACCGTGGACAAGATTTTTCTTTTGAGTATATACGAAGCAAATAAGTATTTTTCGTCTAACGAAGAAAGAACCGTAGAACCTACGGAATATTCAAAAAACCAAGGTGTATATACATATGACGGGTTTTCTTGGTGGTGGCTGCGGTCGCCCGGTGATGGTCAGGGCGATGCCGCTTTTGTTTACAGTGGCGGCTTTGTCAATACTTATGGTGATTATGTCTTCAGTGATGACTACGGTGTTCGTCCAGCTTTTTGGATAAATATTGAATAAAATATTGCTATACAAATGATAAATAAATGGAGGGTTAAAAATGAGCAGTAATGATATTTCCATAAAATCAGAAGAATTGCGTAAAAAAAATAATGAAATCTGTCTTTGCAAGGCGGGCAACTTTTCAAAAACCGGTTTTTGGCATTATTCAAGCATTGATAATATTAATAAAATCTTGAAAACTAAAAGTTTCGTGCTTGGTAGTTTGAATAATGTTAATGACAATAATGAGAAAAGGATTTGCGGCAAAAAAGACATATTTCTTCATACGCTTTGTTTTTGTAACAGCGACAGCGAAAAAATACCGATGTGGTATTTATATTCAGGGATTCTTGGCAAGGGTGCAAGTGTTGGAATTACGCCGTTAAATATGACTTCTCTTATAAAAAACATTAAAACTAAAGTATGCGCCTATGATATATTTGAAAAAAAGGAGATTTGCGAACTGAAAAAATGCGAATATGAACTGCAGTACGGTTGGACTTTTTACAGAAAAACTTCCGAAAAGAACAAAATAAAATACAAAAACAAATGGTATGAAATTACCGAGGGGGCTGATGTGTTTGAAAATAAGAATTATTTTGTAAAAGATTATCCTTGGGAATATGAAAAAGAGTTCAGAATAATAATCGAAAACAAAAGTAAAAAGCCTTATAATCATTTAAAAATAAATATTCCGGACGATGTTTATGAAAATCTCAAAATCAGATTAGCTCCGGAATTATCAGAAGATGAGATCAATGAAGTATTACATAAAGACGGTTTTGAGGAATTATTATCGAAAAAATTGATTAAAAGCGACTTGCAAATATCAATGGGCATTTTAAATAAAAATAAAAAAGAATTGCAAACCTATTTAAAAAATGCCGAATGTGATGATGAGGTTAAACGGTATATCTGTAAAATAATTAAAGATACTTCCTGCGATATGCATTGCAAGTCAGGCGAGTAGCTTCCCCCAAACCTCAATCACGATAAAATTTAATGCAATTAAGTTAAAATTATCTATTGACTATTTCGTGTTTTTGTGGTAAACTAACATATGTAAAAAACTTTTTAGGAGGCTTCGAAATGAAGAAAATTCTCGCAATGCTTCTTGCGCTCATGATGCTTTTCTCGTTTATGACGGTTACATCATTTGCGGAGGACGCAAAAATTCAGGCTACTATCATCAAAGTAGGCGAAAATGAACAGTATAAGACGGTTGCTTCTGCAGTTGAGGCTGCAAGAGCTATCGACGGTACTGTTGTTGTTGAGCTTGCGGGCGGTCATTATGACATTCCCGAAACAATAGCTCTTACATCGGCTGACAATAACCTCGTTATCCGTGCAAAAGACGGTGAAAAGGTTGTTCTCGGCGGCGGCCATGAAATCGCTTATTCCGATTTCAAAAAGGTTACAGACGACGCAGTTCTTGAC
The DNA here is from genome assembly GCA_934464705.1 of uncultured Clostridia bacterium. Lineage (GTDB taxonomy): Bacteria > Bacillota > Clostridia > HGM11514 > HGM11514 > CAKSKB01. Next base: position 78,309 of record CAKSKB010000004.1, on the reverse strand, counting down.
AGACTTGCCGAAACAAGCGCACAGTCAAAGCTTATGTCCGTTGACCTTAAGGCTATCGGTATAACCGACTTCGGTCAGATCCGCGAGTGCGGCTTCGGCATAACCTCAAACTATGCTCCCACACTTACATACAATGACCGTTACCTCACAATCGCTCAGTATCCTAACGGAAAAGACTATCTCTACACCGGCGAAATCATCAATGCCGGCAAAGATGATGTTAAGGATTCCGAAGGCGCTAAGACGATTGAATTTAAAGTAAGGGATTCCGCAAGATGGAAAAAGTGGACTAACGCCAAAGACATCTGGGCACTCGGTTTTTATGTTCATGACTGGGCTGAATCCATCACTCCCGCAACGATTTCCGAAGACGGCGCAATCACTGCCGGAACGGGTTATTCTTCAATAGTTGCCGACAGGCGTGTTAAGTTCTTCAACCTTCTTGAAGAAATCGACCAGCCCGGCGAATACTATATCGACAGAGAAGCAGGCGTTCTTTACATGATTCTCCCCGAAGGCTTCAAGTCCGGCGAATCTCTCGTATTCAGCGCTCATGCAAAAGACCTCTTCACTCTCGAAGGCTGCGAAAATGTAACCTTCCAGGGTCTCAGAATAGAGGGTACAACCGAACGCGCAATTTACGGAAACAACTGCACATCCTGCACAGTCGATGCCTGTGAATTTACGGCAATCGGTAAGGACGCCGCTAAGTTTGAAAACTCCATGAAGTGCTCAATCGTAAATTCTTACGCTCATGACCTTGGCTCGAACGGTTTCACAGTAAACGGCGGTGACAAGCCTACCCTCACAAAGGGCGAAAACAAGATTGAAAACTGCCACATCGAAAGATTCATGCAGTACAAAAAGACCTACGCTCCGGCTGTTGCTATGTACGGCGTGGGCAACACAATCAGCCACTGCGAAATCAATGACGGTCCTCACGAAGGTGCTGCTTACAGCGGTGTTTACAATGTATTTGAGTACAACAATGTTTACAGAGTTTGCACAGATACTTCCGACTGCGGCGCTATCTACACCGGCAGAAACTGGGCTGACAGAAACAACGAAATCAGATACAACTATTTCCATGATCTTTCTATGATCAATGCTACAACAAGCTACGAAATGCAGGCAGTTTACCTTGACGATATGCATTCCTGCACATTCGTTTACGGCAATGTTTTCTATAAGGTTGACTCCATCGCTCTCTACGGCGGCGGTCGTGACAACACATTTGAAAACAATGTAATGCTTGACAGCAAAAAGCCTTTTGTTTTCGACGCAAGAGGAACAACCTGGATGGATACCGGTTCCGGCAGCCAGATTTATAATAACCTTATGAACTCACCCTGGCAGACAGATGTCTGGAAGGAAGCTTTCCCGACAATGGCTACAATTCTTACAGACAGAACCAAAGAGCCTGTAGGAAATGTTATTAAGAACAACATCATCTACAACACACCTTCAATGGATATCAATAAGCTCGTTGCAGAAAACGGTACTGTTGAAGAGGCGGTAGATGTTCAGACTACCGATTTTGTTGACTACGGTAAGGACTTCACTCTTAAAGAAGACAGCGAAGTATTTACAAAGCTTCCCGATTTCAAGAACATTCCTTTCAAAGAAATCGGCAGATACGATTACGAAGTTGTTAACAAGTGGACAGACAACGGCGCAGATGTTCCCGCACCGGCACCGTCCGACGATACAATCAAGGTTATCGTAAACGATAAGCCGGTTGCATTTGATGTAGCACCCACAATCATCAACGACAGAACAATGGTTCCGCTCCGTGCAATCTTTGAAGCACTCGGCGCAGATGTTGACTGGGACGACGCAACAAAGACAATCACAGCAGTAAAAGACGATACAACAATCAAGATGCAGATCGGAAACGACAAGATGACCAAGAACGGAACCGAAAGCACACTTGATTCCGCACCTGTAATCATCGATTCCAGAACGCTCGTTCCGGTTCGTGCAATTGCAGAGTCCTTCGGCTCGGATGTATCGTGGGAAGCTGAAACAAAGACAGTTATCGTAAAAGACCTTCCGAAAGAGGAAGTGAAAGACGAGGACAAGAAGGACGAAAATGTCGAAGATGCCGACAAGGCTGACGACAAGAAGGCTGAAGACAAAGCCGAAGAAAAGTCCGATGACAAGACAGAAGAAAAGAAAGACGAAAAAACAGCAGACGAAAAAACTGACGAAACAACAACCGATGAAACGGAAACAAAACCCGAAAAATAATCGGTAAAAATTATGCCGCCCATGAGGTTTCCTCATGGGCGGCTTGTTTGTTTTATGCTTTATTGTTTGCTTATTTCTATAGATTCCGCAAGCGGTTTTGCCGCATTGAAGCTATTCCATGCCATGACCTTTACGGTGTCAAATTCACAGCCGATTTCTTTTGTTCCGCTCTTCTCATCGGTTGTAATCATTTTTACAAGTCTGCCGTCTTTATATGCGGCAATGATGATTTTTGAAGGCTGAACCGTGTTTTCAAGGTTATACTCAACCGCAGTTTTTTCATCGTTCATTTTGCCGGAAAGCGCTGCTTTCGGTGAATTGTAATGAACGGTTGCCGCTTTCAAAGGTTCGTTCTCAATGCCGATTTTAATTTTGTTCCAATCATCGGCGTCACCCTGATAATAAATATCTTTAAGCCCTGTGCAGCCGTTAAATGCATATTGGTCAATTTCCGTTATGTTTTCGGGAATTGTTATACTCGAAAGGCTGTCAAATCCGTAAAATGTGTAGCACTTGATTTTCTGTGTGGTATCCGGAAGCTCAAGCGATGTGATTTCTTTACCGTTAAGCGTAAGCTTCTTGGAAAGCGCCAGCGGATTTGATTTTATGCTTTTGAAGTCTATATTGCACCAGCTGTCAATACTGTTGACATTAACTTCTTTAAGTGCCGTGCAGTCTGCAAATGCGTCATAGTCTATTCTTTTGACGGAGTTCGGAATTTCAAGTTTTTCCAGAGTATTATAAATGCAGAAGGCTCTTTCGGCAATATATTTTGTTGTGTCCTTAATCTTAAGTTCATTACTGTCCGGCGAAAATGCACTTACGAGGTTAGTTCCTATATAGAGTGCACCGTTATCCCAAGTGTCAATGTATCGATATTCCGTTTCGGAGAACGCGCCTCTTGATATACTGCCGATTTCGTCCGGCAAAGTGATGTTCTTAAGACTTTTGCAGCCATTAAAATGGGTTGAAATATGAAGATTTTTCACGCTGTTCGGTATTTTTATGCTTTTAAGACTTTCGCAATTATAGAACATTCCCTGTTCCATAACCTTTATACCGTACGGAAGTACCACATCGGTAAGGCTCTTGCAATTATAGAACATCATATAACCCATCTTTTCAATGTTCTTTGAAAGGACGGCTTTCTTAAGTCCTGTGCAGTTATCAAAAACATACTTTCCAACTTCCGTAACGCTGTCCGGGATTCTGATTTCCTTGAGTTTGGGACATTTATAAAAAGCATAGTCGCCGATAACCTTCACTGTGTCCGGAATCGTTACGCTTTCAAGATTTGGTAAACCGCGACAGCCGTATGAGGATATTTCTACAAAACCGGGCTTCATAATTATGCTTTTAATTAAATCGTCATATCTCATCCACGCAAATTTAGGCCTCGATAGACCTGCTCTGTTTCCTCCGTCGAGGATAAGGGTGCCGTCGTTGTCAAGATGCCATTTTATACTGCCTTCTTTACCTCTGCGCTCAAATCCGTCACGCTCGGTTTTCTTGAATAAAAATTCATTTTTGGTAAGGCATTCGTTGTTTTTGCCAATCCTTATATTATTTCGTCCGGCTTGTGTTCCGGCAAACCACACTTCGTCAAGATTATCGCATTTTTCAAATGAGGAGTCGCCTATTGTTTTTATACTTCTCGGCAGATACAGTGCGTTCAGATTGCGAAATCCGTAAAATGCAAAATTGCTTATTTGGGTTGTGCCCTCATCAATATAGATGCAGTTTTCTTTTGTATCACCGTTTATTTTAATGCTGGAAACATTATTTGAAAATGGTGTCGCATATTCATTGCCGAATGTGACCTTGCACCATTTATTTATATCTTCCACATCAATATTTATATTCTCTCCGCATTTATAAAATGAGTTACTGCCTATTCTGGTTATGGATTTCGGAAAGTTGATTATGCTTAATTTTTCGCAATTTTCAAACACTTCTTCTCCGATAACGGTTAAGCTCTGCGGAAGCTTAACACTTATCAAGTTTTTGCAATCCTTAAAAGCAGTGCTTGATATACTTGTTACGCCTGAATCTATTTTGACATATTCTATCTTATCTTTATATTTTCCCCAGAATGTCGAATCATTCCATGCAGTCATATTGCCCTTGCCGCTTATTGTAAGTACATTGTATTCGGAAAGCCTCCATGTAAGTGAACCGCAGCTCCCGACAATATCCGTATCGCTGCCGGTGCCTCCTCCCGTGCCGCCGCCACCGGTTGTGCCGCCGCCCCCGGAAATGAAGGGACCGACGACAGAGCTGCCGCTGTCGCCCAAGGAATCGCCTTCGGTTACTTCGATACTTGCACTTTCGGCAAATGCGCTTAAAAACATAGTGCCTGTAAGCATTGCCGTTAAAACAATTGCAAGTATTTTTTTCATAATGATTACCCCCGATCAGAATATTTTCTATATATTGGTATCATATCACAATTGCGGCAATATGTCAATGCTTTACAGTAAAAAACTCCCGAAACCAACAAAGTTTCGGAAGTTTGCACAGTATTGTGAAAAATCAGCCCAACCAATGGGCAGAGCCTTGATTGCCTAAGCAATCCTGCTCATATAAAGCTTATGGTAGAAGCCGCCCTTTTCGAGGAGTTCTTCGTGCTTGCCCTGTTCTATGATGTGCCCGTCCTTCATAACGAGAATCACATCGGCGTTTTGTATTGTTGACAGCCTGTGCGCCACGATAAATGCGGTTTTTCCACTTGTAAGGCGGTCGAATGCTTTTTGGATTCTGACCTCCGTATGCGTATCGATTGACGATGTTGCTTCGTCAAGTATCAGAATGTTCGGATTAAGCAGCATAACCCTTGTTATGCACAAAAGCTGCCTTTGCCCGGCGGAAAGCCCTCCGCCGTCCTCGCCGATATAAGTATCGTATCCGTTTTCCATTCTTTTGATAAAGCTGTGTGCGTGCGAAGCTTTTGCAGCATTTATTATTTCATCGTCTGTTGCATCCGGCTTTGCCATTCGGATATTATCCTTAATTGTACCGCTTTTAAGCCATGTGTCCTGAAGAACCATTCCGAAATTCCTTCTCAGGCTTTCTCTTGAAACGGTTTTTATATCCGTGCCGTCAACCGAAATGCTTCCGCCGCAGACATCATAAAAACGCATAATCAGGTTGATAAGCGTTGTTTTTCCGCAGCCGGTGGGACCTACGATTGCTATTGTCTGCCCTTTTTTCACGCTGAGATTAAAGCCCTCGATAAGCGGCCTTTCGGGAATATAAGAAAATTTAACATCTTTAAATTCCATGTTTCCTTCCGCGGGTGCAAGCTCGGCGGTTTCGTGGGATTCTTCCGTTTCATCAAGAAGCTCGAAAACCCTTGCCGCAGAAGCAACGGCGCCCTGAAGCTCGGTTACCACGCCCGAAATTTCATTGAACGGCTTTGTGTACTGGTTGGCATAACTCAAAAGGCAGGTAAGCCCCCCGACAGTAAGGCCTCCTCCGCCGATTACCGACAGCGCCCCTATGAGCGCAACGCTTGCGTACACAACTGCGTTTATAAATCTTGTTGACGGGTTAGTGAGCGACGAAAAGAACATCGCCTTGAACGAACAGCTTTTAAGTTCCGCATTGACCGTATCAAACTTGCCGATAACCTTATCTTCCGCGGTGAATGCCTTTACGATTTTGTAGTTGCTTATGTATTCGTCGATAAGCCCCGTTTGCTGCGCACGGACCTCGCTTTGCTTTCTGAACATCTTATATGTTTTTGAAGCAATGAATTTGGAAACAAAAAGCGACAGCGGCGTGAGGATAACTACGGCTGCGGCTATTTTTGCGTTTATCGCTACCATGAATCCGAGTGTGCCGAGGATTGTCAGTATTCCCGTGAAAAACTGCGTGAATCCCATTAAAAGCCCGTCCGCTACGGTTTCGGTATCGGCGGTGGCGAGGCTGACGGTTTCTCCGGTTTTTTTTGTGTCCGTATATGACACGGGCAGCCGCCCGAGCTTTAGGAATATATCGCGCCTAAGATCTCTTGCAACGCTGTAGGTTATGCGGTTGTTGCAGATATTCATTATCCATGTTGCAAGTGCGGCAACTGCGGTTACGATTCCCGCAGATATGAGAATCTTGCCTATGCCGCCGAATTTTCTCTCTGCTATAAGGTCGATTGCGTCGCCTGCAAGGACGGGTATATAAAGCGTTCCGGCAACCGAAATTGCCGCCATTACAAGCGATATGATGATATACATTCTGTAATTTTTAATGTATTTAAGCACTCTTTTTGCGGTTTTCATTTGCCCACCCCCTGCTGAATATCACAAATCTCGCGGTAGAGTTCGGAGGTTTGGTAAAGCTCGTCATGCGGTGCAAAGCCGACCTGTTTTCCGTCATCGAGCAACAGAACTCTGTCGCACCCCATAACTGCCGAAATTCTCTGAGAAACTATAAATACCGTGGGTTTCCACGATAAATTCTTAATTGCCGCACGGAGACGAGCATCGGTTGCGTAATCAAGTGCGGATGCGGAATCATCGAGGATAAGTATTTCAGGCTTTTTGACGAGCGCACGCGCTATTGTCAGCCTTTGCCGCTGACCGCCTGAAAGCCCGGAACTTCCGACTGTTTCTTCAAGCCCGTTCTTTTTGGAGGCAATGACATCTTCGGACTGCGAAACCCTGATAGCTTCGTTTAAGTTCTCATCGGTCGCATTGTCGCAGCCGAAAAGTATGTTTTCACGGATTGTTCCGGTGAAAAGCGCAGCCTTCTGCGGAACAACGCCGATTCTTCCGCGCAGTTCCTTTATGTCATATGAGCGGACATCGTGCCCGTCTATTAAAACCGAGCCGGATTTTGCGTCATAAAACCTCGGAATAAGGTTTATAACGGTTGTTTTTCCCGAGCCGGTACCTCCGGTTATTCCTATGGTTTCGCCGGGCTTTGCCGAGAAGCTTATGCCATCGATTGCGTCCTCGCCGCCGGTATACGAAAAGCATACATTGTCGAAAACCACCTTTTTATCCTCTGATTTTGAAGGAGTATCAACATTTATAAGGGAAGTTTCGGTGTTCATTACCGCCTCTATTCTCTTTGAGCAGGCAAGCGTTTTTGAAAGGCTGACCGTAACATTGGCAAATTTTATCAGTTCCACAAGAATCTGAGACATATAATTGTAGAGCGCAACAACCTGTCCGGCTGTGAGAAGCCCCATCCCGACCCTTACGGCGCCTGTTCTGATCAGAAAAATAACTGCGATATTAATTATAAAGAAGGTTGCCGGGTTCATGATTGAAGAAACGGCACCGGCAAACTTCTGGAGCACCGAAAGATTTTCGTTTTCCGCAGTGAATTCTCTGTTTTCGGTTTCCTGGTTGTTGAACGCACGGATTACCCTGGTGCCCGTTATGTTTTCGCGGATCATAACCGTTACATCCGAAAGCTTTTTCTGAACATTTCTGAACATCGGTATTGTAGAGTTTATGCACAGGAGCACAACCGCAAAAAGAATCGGTATAACAACCGCAAATACGATTGCGGCATGAACATCGACGGTGAATGCCATTATCATTGCGCCGAGCACCACAAACGGCGAGCGGAGCAAAAGCCTGAGCGATATATTTACCCCTGCCTGAATCTGGTTTATATCGCTTGTCATTGAGGTTATCAGCGCCGAAGTTCCGAATTTTTCCGACTGTTTTGCGGAAAAACTCTGGATTTTCGCAAAAAGGTCATGCCGCATATCGGTCGCAACGCCGATTGCCGCCTTTGCCGAATAATACTGCGCAACAAGCGTGCTTGCAAGCCCTATCGCCGCAAGCCCTGCCATAACAAAACACATTTTTATTATGTAAGCTTTATTGCCGCCGCCTATGCCGCTGTCGATTATCGACGCAACAACAAGCGGAACCAAAAGTTCAAACGCAACTTCGATGACCTTGAAAAGCGGTCCGATTATGCTTGCGGCCTTATATTTTTTCAAATATTTAAATAAAAATCCCATAAACTGCTCCTTCCCGAAACTACCTAAATAATTATAATACTTTTGCAATGCTTTGTCAATATGCAGAATTGGTTATAAATCGGACTTGCAAATCGGAGCGTTTTTATATATAATATATATGGTGATTGTTATGAACAATAATTTTAAGCGGTTTTCGGAAGTCATAGAATATTTGGAAAATAATCTCGAGTCTGAGATAAACTATTCCGTTCCGGCAAAAATGCTTTCGGTTTCGGTTTATGAATTCAGGCGGATTTTCTCGTTTGCGGCGGGAGTTCCGCTTTATGAATACATCAAAAACCGCCGTCTGTCAAGATCGGTTTTCGATTTGAAAAGCAGTGCTCTTTCAATAACCGAAATTGCCGGAAAGTACCGTTATGATTCATCTTCCGCTTATTCAAGGGCTTTTAAGGGATTCTTCGGAATTACCCCCAGCGAGGCAAAACTTGATACAGCGGAAATAAAGCTTTATCCCAAGCTTAACACTTTTAGAATTACAGAGAATCTTCCTGAGTTTTCATGCAGAATTATAAAGTCGGAAGGCTTTTATGTCTGCGGCGTTCAGGGAGTGTCGGATAATTTCGATACGGTTTGCTGCGAAAGCGTCTGGAAACGCTTTGAGCAGTCCGAATATTCGTCGTCAAGCACCTTTGTTGCGGTTTACGAGAACAATCCGGACGGAAGCGTTAAGTGCACAATCGGCAAAGAAGCACCGTGCGAGCAAGGCGCTTTTACATATGTAAATCCATCGCAGAGAATGTGCTTTGCGGTGTCGGAATTTGACTCCGATAAGGTAAACGGAATATATGAGCAGATTCTTGCGGTATATATTCCCGGCAGCGGCTACAGAAGGCGGAAATCGATGCCTAATATTGAAATTTATCCCGAAGGAGATACCTGGGAAATCCAAATCCCGGTAGAGGAGGAATGATGTATGGAAAAAATCAAAGCCGATGTTTTTATACTCGGCGCAGGCGCCGGCGGTACGGGGCTTGCTTATTTTCTTGCTTCAAACGGGATTAAAACGGCGGTGTGCGATCAAAATCCTTACTTCGGCGGAACTTCGGTGTATTCCGGGGTCAACTGCTGGGAACCGGGCGTAAGCTTTGACGGTCTGCATCTGGTTCTGAAAGATTATCTGCTTAAATCCGGCGGCGGATTCGTATGCAAATCCTACCCGAACGGAAGCTTTTTAAACCCGGAACTGAAAAATGATTGGTCTTCCAATGATTTTTCAAAGTATTGCTGGGGATATTCAGATTTTGACCCTGACGGCAGGTACGAAGATACCCTGAAACGCTGCAAAATGTTTTTTGCTTCGTCTGGAGTTTATAAAAGATTTCAGTTTGACGATGCTGCGATGACGAACGCTTTGAGAGCTGTTTTTGCACCGCTCAATAATAACCTGATACCGCTTTTCGGAAGAAGTTTTGCCGATGTCAAGCATAAGGACGGAGCGGTTAGTTCGGTCATTCTGTCGGACGGTACGGAAGTTGAAGCAAAGGTTTTTGCCGATTGTACCGGAAATATCATCCTTGCTCGCTGCGCCGGCTGCGATCACACTATAGGCTCGGAGGGTATTGAAGATTACGGTGAGCCCTCCGCAGGCAGACGGTCGGACAGCGTTAACGGCGTTACATATGTTTTCAGGGTTTCAAAAACGGACGATCCTTCATATATTGACCCTCTTCCGCCCGATATTCCGGAGGTAGGATTTAATAAAAACACGGTTTCGTGCTTTAATGTTTATCCCGGCGGCGATGTGAACATCAATATGCTCCCCACAATGGACGGAAACAGGTATTTTGGCGGCGAGCATGAAAACTGCATTGCGATTGTGCGCAGGTACTGGAATTATCTCCAGCTGGAGAAGGGTCTTTCGGGATTTCGGCTTAAGAAAATTTTTGCACCGGGTATCCGTGAAAGCTACCGTTTGAAGGGAAGGTATATTCTGACTGAAAATGATCTTATAACAGGCGTGTTTCGGCAAAAAAATTCCGAACACTTTGCGGCAGTTGCGGATCATATGCGGGATATCCACGGTGCCGGCGGACTTTCAAAAGAGCTTGAAACACCGTTCGGCATACCGCTTGAAGCTCTCGAAACAAAAGAGTTTGACAATCTTTTTGTTTGCAGCCGCGGAGCTTCTTTTTCGCATATAGCGGCAAGCTCTGCGAGGCTCACGAGAACCCTGATTTCTGCGGGAGAGGGTCTCGGCAGCTTTCTGGTAGCGGATTTTTTCGGAAAATCCAATGATGATTTATTGATTTCAAGAAAATCAACTATAAATAAATGGAGGAAATATCTATGAGTAAAATTGTTTTTTTGACAGGCGGAACAAGCGGTTACGGCTATGCAACCGCAAAAAGACTGACAGGCTTGGGGTATACGGTTATAGCAGCCGCAAGAAATGAGGAAAAACTCAAATCGGCAAAGGCGGAGAATGTTTTTGCGGACTTTGTGGCAATGGATGTTACAAAACCCGATGATTGGGAGAAGGCAAAAAAATATGTTCTTGAAAAATACGGCTGCCCCGATATTTTAATCAACAATGCCGGCGGCGGAGTTGCAATTAAAGATACGACCGACCAGAAAATCGAGGATATTGACCGAACAATTTCACTCAATCTTTCGAGTGTTATTTACGGTTCCAAAATATTCGGCGAAGAAATGAAGAAAAACCGCCGCGGGCTTATTATCAATCTCTCGTCCGTGTGCGCCAGGGAGGCGTGGCCCGGATGGACCGTCTATGCTTCCGCAAAATGGGGAGTTCTCGGCTTTTCAAAAGGACTTTATGTGGAGCTGCAGCCGTTCGGGCTGAGGGTTACCTGCGTGATACCGGCAGCGGCAACAACCGGGTTTAATTCCGGCGCCGGCATTCCGGACGAAAAGCATAATCTTACGGCTGACGATGTTGCGCAAGCAATAGTCAATGTCTGCGAAATGCCCGAGCATGTTTGCGTGGAGGAAATCATCGTATGGGGTACCGACCAGGTTGTAAATCCGCTGTAAATTTCTAAAAATTTCAACTTTTTTTCGATTTGATATTGATAAATGCTCCGAAATGTGATATATTATATAAATAAGATGTTACTAAGGAGATATGTTTTATATGCTGGACATTAAATTTGTCAAAGAAAATCCCGAAATTGTCAAGGAAAATATAAAAAAGAAGTTCGAGGACGCAAAGCTTCCGCTTGTGGACGAGGCGATTTCTCTTTACGATGAGAAAAAGGACACGAACAGCAAGGCGAGTGAACTTCGCGCAAACAGAAACAAATACAGCAAGCAGATAGGCGCTCTCATGGGGCAGGGCAAGCTTGATGAAGCCGAGGATATGAAAAAGCTTGTAAACGCTCAGGCGGACGAGCTTAAGGCTCTGGAGGCAAAGGAAAACGACCTTGAAGCAAGACTTAAGGAAGTCATGATGAAAATCCCGAATATAGTTGACCCTTCCGTTCCGGTCGGCAAAAACGATGAGGAAAATGTTGAGGTTCAGCAGTTCGGTGAGCAGACGAAGGTCGATTTTGAAATTCCTTATCATACCGATATTATGGCGAAATTCAACGGCATCGATAAAGAAGCCGCAGGCAGGGTTGCCGGCGAGGGCTTTTATTATCTTATGGGCGATATCGCAAGGCTTCACAGCGCCGTTACCGCTTATGCCCGTGATTTTATGATTGACAAGGGCTTTACTTATTGTATTCCTCCGTTCATGATCCGCAGCAATGTTGTTACCGGCGTTATGAGTTTTGAGGAAATGGACGCCATGATGTACAAAATCGAGGGCGAGGACCTGTATCTTATCGGCACGAGCGAACACTCCATGATCGGTAAGTTTATCGACACCGTTACGCCCGAATCCGAGCTTCCGCTCACCCTTACCAGCTATTCGCCCTGCTTCAGAAAGGAAAAGGGAGCGCACGGTATCGAGGAAAGAGGCATTTACAGAATACACCAGTTTGAAAAACAGGAAATGATTGTTATCTGTAAACCCGAGGAAAGCATGGATTGGTTTAACAAAATGTGGAGTTACAGCGTTGAACTGTTCCGTTCGATGGATATTCCGGTAAGAACTCTCGAGTGCTGCACCGGTGATTTGGCTGACCTTAAGGTTAAGTCTTACGATGTTGAGGCGTGGTCGCCGAAACAGGGCAAGTATTTTGAAGTATGCTCATGCTCCAACCTCGGTGACGCTCAGGCAAGAAGGCTCGGAATTAAGGTTAAGGGTGAGGACGGTCAGAAATATCTTGCTCATACTCTTAATAACACCGTTGTTGCTCCGCCGAGAATGCTTATTGCATTCCTTGAAAACAACCTTATGTTTGACGGCGAAAAATACAGCGTAAGGATTCCCGAGGCGTTAAGACCCTATATGGGCGGCACGGAAGTTATAACGGAGAAATAATATGATACTTGAACACGGAAGACCCGTGAATTCTGACGGCAGGCTTGAAAAAGAAATCAGAACATATGATTTTTTGGATTCCGTTGGTGTGGAATACGAAAGGGTGGACCACGCACCGGCTATGACGATGGAGGTCTGCGATGAAATAGACCGCACCCTCGGCGCACTTATATGCAAAAATCTGTTTTTGTGCAACAGAAACAAGTCGGCGTTTTATCTGCTTATGATACCGGGGAACAAACAGTTCAAAACCAAGGATTTATCCGCACAGATTAATTCTTCAAGGCTGTCTTTTGCCGGCGAGGAATACATGGAAAGGTTTTTGGACATAACGCCCGGCTCGGTGAGCGTTCTTGGGCTTATAAACGATAAGGACGGCAATGTGTCGCTGATTATAGACGAAGATGTGCTGTCGGCGGAGTATTTCGGCTGCCACCCCTGCATAAATACATCGAGCCTGAAGATAAAAACAAAAGACCTGACGGAAAAAATTCTTCCCGCAGCAAAGCATGGATTTACAAAGGTCAGATTATAGAATAGGCACACTGCAAACTATCGGTTTGCAGTGTGTTTTTTTCTGTAAGTGTTGGGCGATGTTCCGGTATGGTTTTTAAATGTTTTGCAAAAATGTGCTCTGTCGTAAAACGAAAGAAAGTCGGTTATTTCGTCAATTGTAATATTGCTGCTTCGCAAAAGCTCCTTCGATTTTGAGATGCGGAGTGAATTTATGTATTTTACGGGACTTTCTCCGACTGCTTCTCTGAATTTTCGCCGAAACGAAGTTTCGCTCAGCGCACACATTTCTGCGAGATAAGGCACCATAATCGGCAATGTGAAATGCGTATCGATATATTTCAGCACGGATTCTATCGGGTCGGCAGCGGTTTGCGTCTTGCTTTTGTTCAGTTTTGAAATAATATCAAAAAATGCGGATTTTATTTCCGGTATACGGTTTTGTTTGTAAAGTTCAATGATGTTCAAAAACGCTCTTGAAATTTCGCCGAATGTATCAAAGCTTATCTTTTTTATTCCGTCACTGAATGCCGCATCGCTGCCGAAGGCGTCCTTCATCCTGAAATTAATAAGCAGCGAACGGCAGAATTTATCGCTTTCTCCGCTGCCGCACGAGAAATGAACTGTGTAGTTAATGCCTTTCGGAATATACAACACATCTCCGGCATTGCAAACAATGCTTTTTCCACTGTTTACAACATATTCGCACTTCCCGTGCAGCACGGTATAAAATCCGTGGTCCGGACGCTTAACGGTTGAATAGTCCCAAATCTGCCCGTTTTTCCAGCGCTGCAGCAGGGCAATTATGCGGTTAATCATATAATCGTCTTTTTTCATGTCTATTATTTTCATAAGATTCCGCCTCCCGAAATCATTATACTATATCTGACCGAAATTTACAATGATTATTTTGAAAATTACCTTTGTTTTTTCTTCGGGAATAAGTATAATTAAGAAAAAATATATCGGAGGCGGACAAATGGGTAAGATTTCGCTGCAAATGTTCACGATGCGTGAACGCACAAAAACAATTGATGAACTCAAAGAAACCGTGCGGAGATTGTCAGAAATCGGGTTTGATACTCTGCAGTACACGATTCCCGACAGCTTTGATGCAAGAGAGGTAAAAAGAATTTTTGATGGATTCGGAATTAAAAATGACTCCGTTTTCTGTCCTCACCTTAAAATTGAGGAAAGAATGGCGGAGGTTTTGTCGCAGTGTGATTTGTTTGAAACTAAATATGTAAGATGCGATTCCATAACGGCAGGTCTTACAGAGTGCGCCGGCGGCTACAAGGCTTTTGCACACTATCTTAATGAGGCGGCAAAGCCGTTTGCCAAGTACGGAATTAAGCTTTTATATCATTTTCACGCATTTGAGTTCAAGCGGTTCGGTAATAAAACGGGTATCGATATTATTCTTTCGGAAACGGACCCCGGGTATATTCAGATTATTCCGGATACGCACTGGATTCATTCCGGCGGTAAAAATGTTGTTGAGTTTCTTGAAAAGTACAAAGACAGATACGATTATATTCACGCAAAAGATTACGGTATAGGCGTGAACAGGGATATTCTTGAGTCCAGACCCGTTGAAATCTGTCCTGTCGGGGATGGCAATCTTGAGTGGGGGCCCATTATTGATTTCTGCAAAAAGAAGGGCGTGGCGAGCTATGCAATAGAACAGGATTGCTGCTACGGCAGGGATGAATTTGACAGTGTAAAATCAAGCTATGATTTTCTTAAAAGAATGGGGGTTGAGGACTGATGAAAGTTAAACCCGTAAAAACTGCGGTTATAGGTGCCGGAATGATAAGCCCGGCGTATCTTGACAGCTTTTATCATAAGTTTTCCATTATTGACCTTGTCGGCATTTCGGATATCGTGAGCGAAAAATCAAAAGAAAAGGCCGAAATATTCAAGACTAAACAGCTTACAAACGAGCAGATACTTAACGACCCCGAGATTGAACTCGTGCTTAATCTTACATATCCTTCGGCACATTACGAGGTGAGCAAAAGTATTCTGAATGCCGGTAAACACTGCTACAGCGAAAAAATGATGAGCACAACCTTAAGCGAGGCGCAGGAACTAGGCAGAATCAGCAGGGAAAAAAATCTGATGTTTGCCGCCGGACCCGATACTTTCTTCGGTGCTGCCGAACAGACGGCGAGACTCATTGTAGAAAAAGGACTTATCGGTGAGGTTATTCAGATTATTTCAAACCGCCCGAGAGGGTATTTTATGATTAAGTCATCTGAGGACGACGCACACAGAAAGTATTCGGTAATGTGTGAGGGCGGCGGTATTCCTTATGATATGGGCGGATACGATTTGCACACTCTTTTCAACATTTTCGGACCGATAGAAAGCGTCTGCGGTTTTGCGTACACAAGGAAGCCGAATAGACCGTATCTTAACCCGAGGCACGAAAAGTTTAATGAGAATTTTTTTGTAAATACCGAAAACACCATGTGTGCAAGCATGAGATTCAGAAGCGGACCGCTGCTTTCTTTCACCACATCTTCGGAATTTGCGGTTTCGGGAAGCATGCTTATTATCCAGGGAACGGAAGGCATGCTGTATCTGCCCGATACAAACGATTTTTCCGGAAAAATATATCTTGAAAAGCCGCATTTTGAAAAGATGGAGTTTCCTCTGTTCCATCCGTTTCGGGACGGTACGAGAGGTGCGGCGGCCGCGGACATGGCATGGGCGCTCAGAACCGGCAGAAAACCGAGGCTTTCTTACGAAATGAGCTATCATGCGCTTGAGGTTATGAAAGCGGTGGTTGAATCGTCGAACGACGGAATAACAAAGCGCCTCACAACCGAATTTGACCTTCCTGCGCCGATTCCAACAGAGTATTATGACGGTGCCTGCGAGGAAAGAAGTCTGTTTATATAGCTGAAAAGAGCCGAAAACCCAGGGGTTTTCAGCTCTTTATTTTTGGCTTGAATATTACCGATACTAACCATCCGAATATTATGGCGGCGCCGATACCGCCCGCCGCTGCGGTCAGCGGTCCGGTTAAGATTCCGAGTGCTCCTTTTTCGGATATTGCTTTCGCAACACCTTTTGAAAGAGTGTTTCCGAAGCCTGAAATGGGTATTGTCGCTCCGCAGCCGGCAAACTTGGCAAACGGTTCGTAAAGTCCGAGATTGCCCAGAATAACACCGGCAACCACGAACGATGTTAGTATTCTTGCCGGGGTAAGTTTAGTGCAGTCTATAAGCAGTTGTCCCAAAACGCATATAAGCCCTCCGAATATAAACGCTTTCAAATACATCATAATCTGTCACCTCAACGGTATTTTTTCCGATATTTCAAAAAAAATTACTTTTTTTCAAAAAAAGCCTTGACAAATTAAAAAAACTTTGGTATAATGAATAGCGTTCTGAGGGCGATTAGCTCAGCTGGGAGAGCATCTGCCTTACAAGCAGAGGGTCACAGGTTCGAGCCCTGTATCGCCCACGAAAAGCACTTGCATATGCAAGTGCTTTTTTATATGCTTTGCAATTATGTAACCCGAGGCATAAAGCCTCGGGTATTTGATTGAATTATTCGTCTTTTTTCTTTGCTGCGGCGTCCGCTATAATTTTCTGCGCTATATTTGCCGGAACCTCCTCGTATCTCTGGAATGTCAGAGTAAAACTTCCTCTGCCCTGGGTCATTGAGCGAAGGTCGGTTGCGTATTTATGCATTTCCGACATCGGAACTTCCGCCTCAATCGAGCCGGGGTTCATACCGAGTATTCTTCCGCGGCGCTTGTTTATATCGCCTATAATATCGCCGGTATATGAATCCGGAACCTCAACGCTCAAAAGCCCTACCGGTTCCAGGAGAACCGAGCCGCCTTCCTCCATGCCCTTCTTGAAGGCGAGCGATGCCGCAACCTTGAACGCCATTTCCGATGAATCCACCGGGTGATAAGAGCCGTCCGTGAGGGTGGCTTTGAGGTTAACAACCGGGTATCCTGCCAGAACGCCGTGCTGAATCGATTCCTTAAGACCCTTCTCAACCGCGGGGAAGTAGTTCTTCGGAACTGCGCCGCCCACAACGGTTTCGCAGAATGTTAAGTCCTCTTCCTCGCCGGGTTCAAATTCAATCCACACATGACCGTACTGTCCGTGTCCGCCGGACTGTTTCTTGTGTTTTCCTTCAACCTTAACCTTTTTGCGCAGAGTTTCCCTGAATGCCGTGATAGGTTCGGAAAGTTCAACTTCAACGCCGAACTTTGTTTTCAGCTTGCTCACAACTATGTCAAGCTGCTGCTCGCCCATGCCGGAGAGAATCAGCTGGTGGGTTTCCTTGTTGTTTTCGAGTTTAAGAGTTGCGTCCTCCTCCATGAGTTTTGTGAGGCCGGCGGTCATTTTTTCCTCATCGCCTTTCGCCTTCGGCTTAACCGCGAGTGAAAGAACGGGTTTCGGGAAAGCTATCGGTTCAAATTTAACCTTGGCAGACGGCACGCAAAGCGTGTCGCCCGTTTTGCTGACCGCAAGCTTTGCAACCGCACCTATGTCACCTGCCGTAACGCTCTGTGTTTCGGTCTGCTTTTTGCCGCACACAGTGTACAGTCTGCCGACTTTTTCGTTGGCTTCACGGTTGACATTATATAAAACGGAGTCCGCTTTGAGCGTTCCGGACATAACTTTGAAATAAGACATTTTGCCCACATACGGGTCTGCAATTGTTTTGAACACAAATACCGAAAGCGGTGCGTTCTCGTCGCACGCAACATCTGTCGGTTCGCCGTTTGCGTCTTCCGCCGCATATGTACCTTCCGGCGACGGCATATATCTTACAATCGCATCCAGCAGGAATGCAACGCCTTCACCTGTTGCGGCGCTTCCGCACAGAATAGGCGATATATCGCCCGAGCGTATGCCGGCTTTCATTGCTTTTTTGATTTCGTCCTGTGTGAATTCCTCACCGCTGAAATATTTTTCCATGAGCTCATCGTCGGTCATTGCAATCGCTTCGGAAATCATATCTCTGAAAACCGCAAGCTCATCGCCGATGCCTGCCGGAATCTCCCAGTCTTCTGTTGTTTTTCCCTTTATTTGCTTGCCTTTGAGGCGCATAACATCTATAAATCCGTCAAGAGTTTTGTGGTCGGTTTTAACGGGTGCGAGAAAAGGTATAACATTTTTGCCGAAAACTTCTCTTAGCTGTTCTGCGACCTTGTGGTAATCGGATTTCTCATCATCAACCTTGTTTATGAAGAAAATTGCCGGAATGCCCTGTTCCTGCGCATATTTCCATGCCTTTTCCGTGCCTGCGCTTACGCCGCTCTTACCGCTTACCGGAATAACCATTGCGTCTGCCGCGCGGATTCCTTCTTTGACCTCGCCGGCAAAATCGAGATAGCCGGGAGTGTCGATGAAGTTAATTTTGCAGTCATTCCATTCAAACGGAAGTATGGTCGTGCTTATTGATATTCTCCTTTTAATTTCCTCGGGGTCAAAATCGGATACCGTATTGCCGTCCGCAATTCGTCCGAATCTATCTGATGCGCCTGCAAGGTGCAGACACGCTTCTCCCAATGTTGTTTTACCTGCTCCGCCGCCGGAGGCGAGGCATATGTTTCTGATTTTGTCGACAGGATACTGCTTCATAGCAAACCCCTCCTTGTTTTGTAATAAGTTGCGAAATACATTCGCTTATGATAAATATTCTACAAAAAAGTGTTCCTTCCTTCTAAAGTTTATCAAAATGTTGCACAAATATGTATTCTTATCTTTGTGCACCTTGCACAAAACAACGGATAAGTTGACTCCTATAAAAGTAGTTTATGCTGATAAATAAATTTTTTGACAGTTTCTATTGACATGGCATTGAAAATATGGTAAACTAAAAGCAAAGGTTAGCCAAAACTAACTAATATTGAAGAGCGTCAGCTCTTATTTTTAAAGATAACGGTTAGAAAAGACTAACTATAAAGGGGTTGGGAATATGTCTGAAAGTTTGCTTGCGTATCACTGCGGTCCGGCGCTTGCGGGAATTAAGCCTTCAAACTTGGTATCATGTCCGAAAACGGATGAATTGCCGGGAGAAATCGAGGCGCTTAATATGCGGCTGAACCGCAAGGATATTTATCTTAAGATAATATGTGAATGTCAGAGGCGTGTTCTGGTTATGGTTTACAGAAAAAACAGGCTGGATGCACATCTGAACAACCCGGACAATGCGGCTTTCCTTGAAAAGTTCGGCTACACTGCGGGCGGAGGGATTGAAAAGTGCCTTGAGCGTTTAAAACTCCGCATGAAGTTTGATTCATTTCCGCATGAAATCGGTGTGTTTTTGGGGTATCCGATTGACGATATCGACTGCTTTATCAAAAACAAGGGTGCCGGCTGTATTTTCAACGGTGACTGGAAGGTCTACAACAATCCCGAACAGGCACGGCAGACTTTTAAAAGGTACAAAGCGTGCAGAAACGCAATTATGCGGCGCATTTCCGGCGGAATGACGCTGGCGGAGCTTTTCTGTGCATAAATATTTCAAAGGAGGTTTTACGGTATGAGTAAAACAGCAATTATTTATTGGAGCGGTACGGGCAATACCGAGGCTATGGCTGAGGCGATTCTGGAAGGAGCAAAATCAGTTAATACCGATATTGCATATTTTACGGTTTCCGAAATATCGGCAGACGATGCGGCTTCCTATGATACGCTGATTCTCGGCTGCCCGGCAATGGGTGCGGAGATTCTGGAGGAGGACGAGTTTGAACCGTTTTTCACTGACCTCGAAAGCAAAATTTCGGGTAAAAACATTGCCCTTTTTGGCTCCTACGGATGGGGCGACGGCGAATGGATGAGAAACTGGGAGGAAAGAGTTCTCGGCAGCGGCGCAAAGCTTATCGGCGACGGTCTGACCGTATGCGAGGCTCCCGATGATGACGGTCTTGAAAGCTGCCGTGCTTTGGGCAAGCAGGCGGCAGAAGCGTAAAATAACAAAAGCAGAGCATATTTGGAGGGACCAAATATGCTCTGCTTAGACTGTCGAAAAAGTCGGTCAACCGCAAGCAAATAAACCATAAATATATTTTCATTAAAAAATCAAATTGTATTGTTTGTCTGATAACTCTTGTAAAAAAAATAATATAATTGCATTAAAAGCCTTGAAATCATCGAGATTTCAAGGCTTTTTGCCTGCTTTCACCGAACATGGACTCTACCGTATACACATACGCCGACGAATCCATGTTCGGCAAATTTACCTTCCTTTTTCGAAGCCCGCCAGCGTGCCGATAGGTTTATCGACACGCTGAACAGAGCATATTTGGAGGAACCAAATATGCTCTGCCGCCTTTTTACCAGTCTTCGTTTGTTAAATCTGCGGAATCCGATAACGGATTAAGTGTTTTAAAATCCTCCCATGCCATTATCTTGATTTTATCAAAGTCGCCTTTCAGTTCTTCTGTTCCGCTTTTTTCCCGGGTTATTATTTTATCAACAATCACGCCGTTTTTGTAGCCTGCAATCAATATATTGGCGGGCTGAGATATGTTTTCCAAAGTATAGTCAAGCGATACGCCGCCGGATGTTTTCTGCGGTTTGGCGTCAATTGCCGGCATGGACAAAAACTGCACCTTTGAAGTGATTGTTTCGTTTCCGGAATCGATAAAGATTTTATCCCAATCGCTTTGGCTGCCGGTGAAAAACACTTCACTGAGTTTGTCGCAGCCGGAAAATGCACTTGCCATAATATTGGCGATACCTTTGTATATTGTCAGTTTCCTTAATTTGTCGCATCCCCTGAAAGCATAAATGCCGATAGATTCAACACTGCCGGGAATAGACACATCGGTAAGCCTGTCACATCCGCTAAACGCCTCCCTGCCGATGGCGGTAACGCTTTTCGGAATGGTTATGTTTGTGATACCGGAATTATAAAATGCATAATCCGCAATAATTCTTGTTCCGTTTTTTATAGTGCATGATGTCAGCGTCGGTTTGACATACACAAGGCAGTTGCTGATATAAATCATATTGCCGTCGAGGTTTTCGGCATTATTGTAAACTGCCGTGCCTTCAAATGCGCCTTCTCCTATACTGGCAACGCTTTCGGGAATGTTTATATCCGCAAGGCTTTTGCAGCCTTTAAATGCGCCGCTTCCTATATATGTGACGGTGTTCGGTATGTTTACTGTTTTCAAAGCGGTGCAATTAGCGAATGAGCTTGCTGATATACCCGTGACTCCGTTCGGGATATCAATGCCCGAAAGGCTTATACAACCGCTGAATGTGCCGCCGTTTATTGCGGTGATTTTGTTCGGGAGAACCACATTTGCAAGATTGGTGCAGCTTGCAAATGCATTGTATTCAATATCCGCAACGCTGCTCGGAATAATTATTTCCTTAAGGCCTCCGCAGCCTTCAAACGCACTGCGGCCAATTTTCTTCAAACCGTTCGGTAAAGTTATGTTCATAATGCCGGTGCAGCCTTTGAAGGCGTCCCAGCCTATGCTGTCGATAACACCCTGAAATTGCACGCTAATCAGATTTTTGCAGCCGCTGAATGTGTTGGCTTTTATGTTTTTAACACCGTGCGGAACGGTTATTTCCGAAAGATTTTCGCATTCTTCAAACGCTCCGCCGCCTATGTCCGAAACGCCGTCCGGAATTGATATGCTAAGAATGTTCTTGCAGCCTTTGAAAGCATTGCTGCCGATAAATCTGACATTATTGCTCATCGGTACTGCTGTCAGTTTGCTGCAGTCTGAGAATGTGCCGCTTTCGATTCTTTCTATGCCTTCCGGTATGTTGATATTTTCAAGGTTTGTGCAGTTTCCAAAGGCGCCGCTGCCGATTCTTTTGACGCTGTCAGGTAAAACTGCGGATGTGAGTTTTTGGCAGTACGAAAATGCTCTGCCGCCGATATTCTCAACGCCGTCCGGAATAATTACGGTTTCTAAATTTTTGCATGAACCGAGTGCGTAATCCGCCAAAGTTTTTGTGCCGTCCTTTACGGTAAATGCCGATG
This sequence comes from uncultured Clostridia bacterium, assembly GCA_934464705.1. Lineage (GTDB taxonomy): Bacteria > Bacillota > Clostridia > HGM11514 > HGM11514 > CAKSKB01. The sequence continues at coordinate 56,173 of CAKSKB010000004.1, read as the reverse complement.
TTTCTGTTTTGACCCGAAGCAAACAGCTGCCTATATACAGTGCATCTTCGTTCCAATTTTTGGGATTATTATAAAATGCGGTGCCGGCAAATGCTTCATCCCCGATTTCCGAAATGCCGTCCGTCACGGTTATTGCGGCAAGCTTGCTGCACCCGCTGAATGCGCTGTTGCCTATAACCGTTACGCTCTGTGCAATCGTGATATCGGTAAGGTCTTTACAGTCTGAAAATGCAGAGTTCGCTATAACCTTCGTTCCGTCTTTGACGGTGTGAGATGTAACAGTTTCCTTTGCTTTTATAAGAAAATTATCTATATAAAACACATCGTTGTACCAATTGTCGCTGTTGCTGTAAAGCGCCGTATTTGCAAAAGCGTTTCTTCCGATGATTGTAATGCTGTCCGGCAGGGAAATGCTTTCCAGATTGGCGCAGCCTGAAAATGCAGCGTTTGCTACAGATGTTATGCCCTGGCTGATAACAACATTTTTAATATCGCCTTTGTATTTAAGCCAAGTATTGTAGTCGTATATTACGGGCATATCACCGCTTCCTGTCAGTGTAAGCGTGCCGTTATCGTCAAGCGTCCATGAAATATCCGAATTGTTCAAGTTTCCGCTGTATCCTTCAAAGTCCGAAATCTCAATCGGGTTTATTTTCGGCTCTTCCGCAAAGGCAGAAGAAAGCATGGCGGCAGTAAGAACCGCTGCCAGAATTAAACAGATTATTTTTTTATACATATTTTATCCCCCGTAAAAATTTTTTCGGAACCGTAAAACAGTCCGTAGTATTTAATTCTATAAAAGTCTGTATTTTCCTTCCGGAATATTGGATTTTTTTGGTCGGGTAAATGAACATAAAAATAAAACTGAGATTCACAGAACCGCAAATCTCAGTTTTATTTGATTTTTACATACTTTCTTTGAGTATTTCTTCGATTTCGCCGGGGTTCAGGACTTTATAGCCGCCGGTCATAACGATTGTTTTTTCGGCTATTTCGTGAAGGTCTTCCTTCTTTGCGCCGAGTTCCATGATATGCATTACAAGCCCGAGTTTATTCATATATTCTTCCATTGCGGAAAGCCCTTCAAGAGCCGTTTCCTCATCGGTTTTGCCTTCGGGGTTTACATTCCACACATTTACGGCGTATCTCTTGAATTTCGGAAGGCCGTACTTCATGATATACCTGTAATAAGGAAGTGAAACCGCAGCGAGAGTCATCCCGTGGGTTGCGTTCGTGTATGCTCCGACCTGCTGACCTATCATATGAACCATCCAGTCGGTCGACTTGCCCATTGCCACAAAGGTGTTGAGCGCCCATGTCGCAGTCCACATTATATTGCTTCGCGCCTCGTAATCTTCGGGATTTTCAACAGCCCTGAGCGAACTGTGAATAAGCGATTTCAAAAGCCCTTCCATAACATAATCGGATGTGTTATCGTCGGCCCCCGAGAAATACTGCTCAAGAATATGCGACATAATATCGTATATCCCGGCTACCATCTGATACTTCGGAAGCGTATAGGTAACCTTGGGGTTCAGAACCGCAAATTTCGGGAACACATTATCATCGAACACGCGCCCGATTTTCATTTTCGTTTCCGTGTTTGTGATGACAGAGCCGCCGTTCATTTCGCTGCCGGTCCCGACCATTGTGAGAACCGCACCTACCGGAACGGTCTTGTTATCGAGCGGCTGCTGTTTAATATAATACTTGTCCCACACATCGCCTTCGCAGTGAACCGAAACCGAAAGCGCCTTTGAATAATCGATAACCGAGCCGCCGCCGACCGCCAGAATGAACTCAACGCCGGCGTCTTTTGCGGTTTTTGCGCCTTCCTTAAGCTTGGCGAGGGTTGGGTTTGACATAACGCCCGGGATTTCTGTTACTTCCTTGCCGCATTTTTTCAGCGCTGCCATAACCGAATCGTAAATTCCGTTAGTTTTTATTGAGCCTTTTCCGTATACCAAAGCAACTTTTTTGCCGTATTTTTCAAGTTCTGCCGCAAGATTGTCCATTGCGTTTTCGCCGAAATACAGTCTTGTAGGATTGCAGTATTCAAAATTACCCAACATTTCGATCATCCTTTCGATTATTTATATGATTATTGTATCACAAAGCCCGTAAAATGTCAAATGCTTGCCGGATACATATTGACAAGAAATTTATTTAATGTTATTATAATTAAGGGCGCAAACAGCTTAATTTTATTTAAAACCGGAGGAGAAGATGGATAATATATTGCGGAAAGCGGAATGGATAGGCGTGAATGAGGATTACGGCGATGTTTGCCCCGAATTTGCGGGTGAATTTAATTCCGAAGGTGCGGTGAAGCGTGCTGATTTATATGTAACGGCGATTGGTGTGTATGAGGCATATATAAATGATAAAAGGGTAGGGGATTTTATCTTTGCGCCCGGATGGACGGCATACGAAAAGCGCCTGCAATATCAGCGCTACGATGTGACCGATATGATTAATGAAGGCGCAAACAGTCTGAATATTTTTGTCGGAACGGGGTGGTTCAGAGGCAGAATAGGCGCCGGGAGCAAGGATCTTTCCGAAATGCCGTGTGCGGTTGTTGCGGCTCTGGAAATATGCTATGATAACGGCGAAAAAAAGCTTATAACAAGCGGCAGCGACTGGAAGGCAAGAAAAAGCCGTATTCTTTCTGCGGATTTTTATGACGGAGAAGTATTTGACGCGTCAAAAGACGCAGAAAAATACGGAAGCGTTAAAGTATTGCCGGATATATCAAAGGATGTTCTTATTCCGACGGAGGGCGAGAAGATATGCGAACGTGAAATAATTCGTCCCAAAAAGAAAATTATTGCGCCGAACGGAGATGTTATTTTTGATTTCGGGCAAAATTTTGCCGGGTATGTGAAATGTGCTGTATCGGCAAAGCGCGGCGATATTATAGACCTGTCGTTTGCGGAAGTTTTGGATAAGGACGGGAACTTTTACAACAAAAATTACAGAACAGCCAAGTGCGAATACAGGTATATCTGCCATGACGGCGAAAATATATACAAGCCGCATTTTACATACTGCGGCTTCAGGTACATCAGGGTTAACAGCTTCCCGTGCGAGGCGGAGGCGGATAACTTTACCGGAATTGCGGTTTATTCGGATATAAAGCAAATCGGTTTTATAGAAAGCCGAAACGAGATGATTAACAGGTTATACTCGAACGCCCTGTGGTCGCAGAAATCGAATTTTATCGATGTTCCGACAGATTGTCCGCAAAGAGATGAAAGGCAGGGCTGGACGGGCGATGCGCAGATTTTTGCCAAAACGGCTTGCTGCAATTATAATGTAAACACATTTTTCAAAAAGTGGCTCAACGATGTATGCGCGCAGCAGTTTGACGGCGGAAGGATTCCGGAAAAAGTGCCGGATACGCTCAAAATAAAAAGGTCAAGCGCTGCATGGGGAGATGCGATTACAATTGTTCCGTGGGAAACTTACATGGCATACGGCGATAAAACGGTTCTCGGCGACTGCTTTGAAGCTATGAAAAAATGGGTTGAATATATCTGCCGCGACACTCTCGATCAATATCTGTGGACCTGCCCCGATTCGGAAAAGGTTCTCTGGGGAAAACACTACGGCGACTGGCTTGCGCTCGACGCGCCCGAGGGGTCATACAGAGGAAGCTCGGACGATGATTTTATAGCAAGCGCATTTTTTATAAATTCCGTGGATATTCTTGTGAAGTCTGGCAAGGAACTCGGCATTGATGTTTCGTCATATGAAGAGCTTTACAAAAATGCGGTTAAAAAATTCAAGGAAAGATTCAGCACATATTCAACGCAATCCGAGTGCGTGCTGGCTTTGCATTTTAATCTCACAGACGATAAAAAGAAGGTGGCAAAACAGCTTGCCGACAGCATAATCAAATGCGGAAAGAGCATAAATACGGGTTTTGTGGGAACGCCCTATGTTCTTCATGCGCTTAGTCAAAACGGTTATGCGAATCTTGCGTACGATTTGCTTTTGAGGGAGGAATATCCGTCGTGGCTGTACGAGATTAAAAACGGCGCTACAACTATCTGGGAGCATTGGGACGGCATGAGAGCCGACGGAAGTATGTGGAGCGAGAATATGAACTCGTTTAATCATTATGCATTCGGGAGCGTTGTCGATTGGATATATTCCGTTTGCGGCGGCATAACTCCGCTTGAGCCGGGCTACAAAAAGATTGATATCGCACCGGTTGCGGACAAGCGGATAGGCGGCATTTCCGTTTGTATGAATACGGGCTTCGGAACGGTAAAATCGGCTTGGCAGTACAGGGGCGATACGGTTTATTATGAGATAACCACGCCGGTTGACGCGCGTATCCATATCGAGGGCAAAACATATGAGGTAAAGAAAGGTACATATTGCTTTTAGAACGAAAAAATCCCGCGGAAATCAATTTTCTGCGGGATTTTTGATATAAATTTAATTAAAAATGCTCGTCAAACCACATACTTTTGGACCTAAAAAGGCGTTTTAGCGATTCTTCGTTTTTAAAAACCGTAAATTTGGGCATAAGCGCGATATTTTCGCATCTTCCCATCAGCATTGCGGAAAAAATACCGATATCCGCTTCTGCGTCCGGCTCTCCGCCTCTTGAAACCGTGCCGTCAGAAACCGTGAAAACATCGTTATTCCAAGGGCAGAGTGAATCGTTAATTTTAATTGATACCTTTCCTTCAAAATCTGCAAGAGAAAGCATTTTTTCAGCGTCGATTATCCTCGAAGAGCCGTTGAAGCGTGTTTCGGAATACGAATCTCTCTTTCCCCAGCCGCCGTTAAATTCTATGAACGGCGCAAGGTCATCGCTGCACGGAATTATGCAGCTGTCGGAATAATCCCTAAGCGATGAAAGATACGAAAGCAGCCCACATATTCCGGTCTTGCCCGAGTACCAGAAGTTCTCAACCGCAATGTCCTGGCGGCGGTCCGCGTTTTGCTTCATATGATAACAAACGAAGCCGTCCGCCTTGCCTTCTTCGCTGTAGTGAAGATGCGAAAAATGCGGAGAAGAATAGGGCTTGAGCGATTTATAAAATGTATCGCTTTTTTCGGAAAGAGCAAGATTTTTACCGATTATAAACTCGGCGTAAAGTGCTTCAAGATCCGCTCTCATGCCTTCGGATTCGTCGTACAGCCGCATAAATCCGTGTTTTGATGTGCGCAGGTATTCCGTCGGAATATGCCATATTTTTGTGTAAGCCGACGGCTCATAATCGAATTTTCTGTAATAATCGCCCCTGAACGGATATAAGTGCGAAAATATCTGCCCGTTTTCGTACATCTTTTTAAAAGCGACATTAAAAAGCGCTTTGATTGTACCTTTACCACGAGCCTCCTGCGATGAAACAACCGCACCGATTCCGCCCATTTTTATATCATGTCCGTCAAATCTGACACGATACGGCCTTACCTCGATTGCCGAAAGAAATCCGTTTTCAAATACGCCGAGCCTTGCAAAGTCTTCATGTGCAGAATCATTCTTTACCTTTTCGGATATTTCCTCATCGGACGCCGGAGCGTGAAAAAGCTGGGTGCAGAGTCTGAAAAAATCAAGCGCTTCTCCGCCGTAAAATTCTTTAATTTCCATATGTCACCTCTGATTTTGAAAAAGGACTGCCTGGCAACCCTTTACGCAAATATTTATTTAAGTTCTTCAACCTTATCGAGTTTTTCCCACGGAAGGTCAATATCGCTTCTTCCGAAGTGACCGTATGCCGCTGTCTGTTTGTAAATCGGACGGCGGAGGTCAAGCCTTTTTATGATTGCCGCAGGGCGCATATCGAATGTTTTTTCAAACCTTTCGTAAAGCTCGTCCATAGGTATTGTGTTTGTTCCGAAGGTTTCGATAAACACAGAAACAGGCTTTGCAACGCCGATTGCGTACGCAAGCTGAATCTCGCATTTCTTTGCAAGCCCTGCCGCAACAATGTTCTTGGCAGCGTGCCTTGCAGCATATGACGCAGAGCGGTCAACCTTCGTCGGGTCCTTGCCGGAAAACGCACCGCCGCCGTGCCTTGCGCAGCCGCCGTATGTATCGACAATGATTTTTCTGCCTGTAAGACCGGAATCTCCGTGAGGCCCTCCGACAACAAACTTACCCGTAGGATTAACAAGGATTTTTGTGTTTTCGTCAATCCAATTTTTGTCTATAACGGGCTCTATAACATACTTTTTAATGTCCTGTGCAATCTGTTTCTGTTCCGCTTCCTCTGCGTGCTGGGCCGAAACAACGATTGTATCAACTCTCGCCGGAATCCCGTCATGAAACTCGAATGTAACCTGGCTCTTTCCGTCCGGTCTTAAATAAGGAAGCGTTCCGTTTTTGCGGACTTCCGCGAGTTTTCTGCAAAGTGCATGGGCATAGTGAATGGTTATCGGCATATATTCTTCCGTTTCGTCACACGCATATCCGTAAACCATGCCCTGATCGCCTGCGCCGATTTCTGCCTCTCCGCCTTCCTTTTCTTCAAGGGAGTTGTCCACCCCGAGGGCAATGTCGGGCGACTGCGAATCGATTGATGTAAGCACCGCACAGGTGTTCCCGTCATATCCGCAGGAGGCGTTGTCATATCCGATTTCTTTTATTGTTTTTCTTGCGATGCCTGCAATGTCAACATAACACTCGGTCGAGATTTCGCCCATAACAAGTGCAAGCCCCGTTGTTACGGCCGTTTCGCAGGCAACCCTTGCGGTTGGATCCTGCTCCAGTATTGCGTCAAGCACAGCATCCGAAATCCTGTCGCACACCTTGTCGGGATGCCCCTCCGTGACCGATTCGGAGGTGAAAAATGTTTTTATCATATCAAAAATTCTCCTTAAAGTGTTCCGAAAAGTCTGTCGCCGGCGTCGCCCAGACCCGGTACGATATATCCGTGTTCGTTAAGCTTTTCGTCAACCGACGCAACATATATATCAACATCGGGGTGATCCTTCATAACCTTTTCGATACCCTCCGGTGCGCCGATGAGGCACACAAGCTTAATCTTATTTGCGCCGCGGTTCTTTATAAACTGAATTGCCGCAGACGAGCTTCCGCCGGTTGCGAGCATCGGGTCGAGCACAAGAACCTGTCTTTTCTCAATGTCGGTAGGAAGCTTGCAGTAGTATTCCACGGGCTCTAAGGTTTCGGGGTCGCGGTAAAGCCCGACATGCCCTACCTTAGCCGCCGGAATTATGCTCATCATAGCGTCAACCATTCCGAGGCCGGCACGAAGAATCGGCACAAGCGCTACCTGTTTTTCCATGTATTTACCGGTGGTTTTGGTTATCGGAGTTTCAACCTCATAGTCAGAAAGCTCCAGATCCTTTGTTGCCTCATATCCCATAAGAAGCGAAATTTCGTAAGCAAGATCGCGGAACTGCTTAACAGGTGTATTTTTATCACGAAGCATGCTTACCTTTACCTTAATAAGCGGATGATTCATTTCATATAATTTACCCATAACGATACTCCTTAAAATTATTTTATCCTATTAATTATACTCCATTTTTCTTCATTTGTCTACATTTTTTTAAAAAATAATTAAAATAAAAAAATATCAACCGCAAGTTGAATATAGTATTGACATTTTGTGCCGAAATAATGTATAATAGAATCAAAGGTGGAGATTCCCGTGAACTATTCTGAAAAAATAAGATTAATGAGAAAAAAAGCCGGACTTTCGCAAAGCGAACTTGCGGCGTTTCTTGATGTCAGCAACAGGGCGGTGTCGAAGTGGGAAAACGGTATTTCTCAGCCGTCCATACAAAATTACAAAAACCTTGCCGGGATTTTTAAGGTTCCGATGGAATATTTTTTTGAAACCGAAATCGGCGGAAAGCCCGCAAGAACCGGTATGAAGTCGCTTCGCGAGCTTTTCAAAATCGGCAGGGGACCGTCAAGCTCGCATACGATAGGACCGGAGCGTGCGTCCGCATATTTTGCAAAGCGGAACCCTTCGGCGGACGGGTTTGAGGTGATTCTTTACGGCTCGCTTGCGAAAATCGGGTACGGCTACGGGACGGACGATATTATAAAGGCCTCTCTCGGGGAGGGCAAAACTTCGGTGCGCTGCGACTACACCGAAAGGAACATTCCTCACCCGAACACTATGGATTTTATTGCGTTCAAAGACGGTGCCGAGGCTGACCGTAAAAGGATTATAAGCGCAGGCGGCGGAGATATCGAGGTCGAAGGTGACGATTCGGAGGATAAATATGTTTACAGGCATACATCGTTTTCGGATATTGTCGGATATTGCGCCGAAAACGATTTGACGCTCTATGAATATGTGGAAGAAGCGGAACCGGGCATAAACGATTATCTTTCTAAGGTGTGGTCGGTCATGAAGGACTGCATACATTCCGGGCTCTCGGCGAAAAGTACGGTTCTCCCGGGGGATTTGGGGGTTGTAAGGAAGGCGAAATATCTTTTCAATCAAAAGCACATGGACGAAACTCCGCAAACTGCCGAGAACCGCATCGTATGCTCGTACGCCTTTGCGGTAAGCGAGGAAAACGCCTGCGGAAAGCGTGTTGTGACCGCTCCGACATGCGGTTCTGCCGGGGTTGTGCCGGCGGTGCTTTACTACTATCAGCAGAAAAACGGATTTGAGGACAAAGATGTTATCCGTGCGCTGGCAGTCGGCGGAATTGTGGGCAATCTTGTTAAAACCAATGCGACCGTTTCGGGTGCGGAGGGCGGCTGTCAGGCGGAAATCGGCACGGCGTGCGCCATGGCGGCGGCGATGCTCGGGGAGCTGTTTTCTTTAAGAACCGAACAGATTGAGTACGCTGCGGAAATCGCAATCGAGCACCATCTGGGGCTTACCTGCGACCCCGTCGGCGGACTTGTGCAGATTCCGTGTATCGAAAGAAACGCAGTTGCCGCAATGAGGGCGATAAATGCAGTCAGCCTGGCGGATTTCTTAAGCGATACAAGGCGGATTTCGCTTGACAATGTTATCAAGACAATGAAGGAAACAGGCAGGGATTTGTCGGTTAACTACCGCGAAACCGGCGGCGGAGGTCTTGCAAAAAACTGGTGCTGAAAGAAGGAGTTTATTAATGAAGGATTATTATATAAATGAATGTGACCGCGTGTGCAAACAGTTCAAAAAAGCGGATTTTTCATTTGCGCTTGCTGCGGATTCGCATCTTGACAACTCGATTTGCGACACTTTGGAAAACATAAAAGCGGTTGACGGAAAGGTCGGGTTTGACTGTCTTATACATCTCGGCGATTTTATGAACGGCAATTTCCCGAAAGGGTATACCGAAATGCTTCTCGGTGAGCAGACAGAGCTTTGGAGAGCGGCGGTCAATGCGCCGTTTTACCCTGCCGAGGGCAATCATGACGGCTATACCGAAAACGGCATAAACGATATGGCAACCGATGAACTGTGGTGCGGCGCGACAAAGTATCTTGACGATGACCGCCGTGTGACAAGGCCTTACGGAAAGCCGTATTATTATGTTGATTTTGAGGATAAAAAAATCAGGCTCGTGTTTATATGTTCTTTTTATTATGAGTGGAAGGACGGCGTTTTTGACAAAAAGTACGGTATAAGCGAGGGTCAGGTGGAATGGCTTAAAAACGAAGGCTTTAATGCGCCCTGCGGCTGGACGGTTATGGTGTTTTCGCATGATACTCCGTTTAATGATTATTTTTCGCCGATAAGCGAGGATAATCAGCGGATAAACGGGTATGCGGCATTTCGTGCGTTAAGCGACAATTCCGAAAAGAACGGTTTTACCGTTGCGGCATGGTTTTTGGGGCATGAGCACGGAGATTATAACGGTGTAATCAGCGGAGTGACATTTATTATGACAACCTGCGAAACGGCGTATGTTCCGTCTCTTTGGCCCATGGTGGGGGACGGTGTGTTCCCGGAAAGAAATCTCGGAACGGTTACCGAGGACGCATGGGACGCGGTTTCGATTGACACAAAAGAGCGAAAAATACATATGGTTCGTTTCGGAGCGGGCGAAGACCGTGAGATTTCGTACTGATTGGAGGAATTAAAGTGAATAAGATATTTAAGCTTGCGCTTCTTTCGGATTCGCGCCTTACGGATGCGGATATTTCAGCGCAAATCAGCGAAGCGGATAAGGTTGAGCATTTCGATTGCGCAGTTCACCTCGGGAACATAATAAACGGCAACAATCCCGAAAAAGTATCCGACCGCGTATACGGTATGGAGGTTGAAAAGTTCAGAAATTCCATAGAAAGCAAAAGGCTTTATGTTTGTCAGGGTGAAACCGATGGCTATAGAAACGAAAGATTCCTCGGGCAGCTTGCAACCGATATTACAACAGATGAAAAATGGACAAAACGCGCGGAATTTCTTGAAGAAAACGGGAATGTGAAGCTTTTCGGGAAGCCGTATTACTATGCGGATTTTCCGGATAAGGGCGTAAGACTGCTTTTTCTTTGTCCTTATATTTCGCAGCTTGATGAGAAAAATGAGATTTATATGAAGTTCAGGGGCTTCGATACAGAGCAGCTTGCGTGGCTCATAAACGATGCCGCAAAGGTGCCGAAAGGCCGGAGAGTGCTTGTTTTTTCGCACTGCATACCCGATTCGAGGTTTGAAGGAACCGCCGACCCTTATGTTTATATGGGCAAATCAACTGAAAGCTTCCTCCGTGCGGTGCAGTATATAAACGAAAACGGCGGGCACGTTGCGGCGCACTTTGCCGGCGCTTATGAAAAATTCGAGGACTATGAAATAGGCGGAATTAAAAGAATTTCGATTCCGTCTGCGAAGGACGGGGCATGGCTCAGTGTCACCCTCGGCGAAACTTTAACTGTGAATGGCAGGAATTTATAATGAATGCTTATGATTTTGACAAAACTATATATTACTTTGACAGCACGAAAAGATTCTATTTTTATTTACTGAAAAAGTATCCGAAAATGGCGCTCCGTGCTCCGGCGCAGCTTTTGGCATTTTTGAAGTACAGGCTTAAAATTACAGATAAAACCGCCATGAAGGAAGTTGTGTATTCGGCGTTTCGATATGTTCCGGATATTGCTGCGGAGGTCGAAAGATTTTGGGACGGCGAAATTAAAAATATAAAACCGTGGTACTTAAAACAAAAATGCGATGATGATGTGATTATTTCGGCGTCGCCTTATTTTCTTTTGAAACCTGTCTGCGACCGCCTCGGAATCAGGCACCTTATTGCCTCCGAGGCAGATAAAAAAACCGGAAAGTACACCGGCAAAAACTGCTACGGAGCGGAAAAAGTGCCGAGATTGAAGGAATACCTCGGAAGTACGAAAATGGATAGGTTCTATTCCGATTCCCGTTCCGACTCACCCCTTGCCGAGCTTGCGAGAGAGGCATTTTTGGTTACCGGAGATAAAATCGAAAAGTGGTAAAAAACTACTTGACAATACAGGCATTTAATGCTATAATTAAGTTGCAGAACAAAGGGGAGCTGTTACGGCTGAGAGGAAGCGCTTGCTTCGACCCATAACCTGATCCGGATAATGCCGGCGTAGGAGAATATGTGTTAATCTCACCGCAGGCTTTTTTGCCTGCGGTCGTTTTTGTTTTAGTATTATTTTTAGGAGTTGTTTTACTGATGAAAACAAAAAAACTTGTAACCACAGCAGTTATGATTGCGCTCGCAGCTGTGCTGAGCATGGTCAAAATCTGGAAAATGCCGTGGGGCGGCTCGGTAACGCTTTTGAGCATGGTTCCGATTGTGATTGTTTCGCTTAAATACGGGACAAAGTGGGGGCTGTTTTCGGCATTTGTTTATTCGCTCGTTCAGCTTTTCCTCGACCTCGGAGAGCTTATGAGCTGGGGGCTTACACCGGCAATCTTAATCGGTTCTTTTGCATTTGACTACATTCTTGCATATACCGCGCTCGGGCTTGCCGGAATTTTCGGCAACAAGAGCATTGAAAAGGTTACCGCAGGTATCAGCCTTGCCGTATTTATCAGATTTGTTTGCCACTTTATTTCAGGCTCGGTTCTGTTCGGCGAAATGGCTTGGAAAGGCTGGAACAAATTCGCTTATTCCTTCTGCTACAACGGCGCTTACATGTTGCCCGAACTTATACTTACGGTTATAGGAACAATTGTTATTTACAAAATTCCTTCAATCAATAAGCTTATAAAAGAATAACCCGCTTTTAAAAAAAGTTGTCGCTCCTTCTGCGCGGAGCGGCAATTTTTTATTATTTTAAATGCTGTCGGGATAAGATTCTATTGCGCCGTATTTCTGCACGCTTTTTCCGCAGTATGCGGAGGAGGCTTTTAAAAATTCTCTCAGTTTGTCGTCGGTCAGAAGGTGCAGTTTTGCCTTATCGCAACCGTTTCGGTGAAGGCTGTAAAGAAATGAGCCGATGAATGCGTCACCCGCACCGGTGGTGTCGCACGCCTTAACTTTTTCGGACGGGGCAAAAGCCTGTGCGTTTTCGGTAAAAGCATAACATCCGTTTTCGCCGCATGTGCAGATAACAAGCTTTGCGGTTTTAAGGAGCTTTTTGCAGCCTTCTTCTATGTCTTTTGTGCCGGTTATAAACTCTGTTTCTTCGTCCGACACTTTTATAATGTCCGCCATTGGCAGAAATTCTTCAACAGCTTTTTTCAAAGCGCCGGTATCGCTCCACAGCGGCAGGCGGATGTTCGGGTCGAAGCTTACGGCTGCACCGGATTGCTTTGCAAGATTTATCGCTTTTTTATGAGCCCCCTTCATCGGAAAATTGCCGAGCGAAACAGAACAGAAATGCAGCGCAAAGCAGTCGGAAAACGATGCCGCATCAAGATTTTCACCGCAATAAAGCATATCGGCGGAGGGGTTTCTGTAAAACGAGAATGTCCGCTTGCCGTCTTTTTCAAGGCTCACAAAGGCAAGCGCCGTATTTGCGCATTTTGTGAATCGGACATATTCAAGCCCTATATTGAATTTTTTCAGTGCGGCGGCGATTTTGTGCCCGAACGGGTCATCGCCGAGCTGTGTGATAAGTTGCGTTTTTCCGCCGAGTTTTGAGAACGCCCCGAGCACATTTGCCGGTGCGCCGCCTATCTTTGGCGAGAACGACCTGACATCCGAAAAATCACATCCCGTTTCCGACGGTATAAAATCAATCAGCGCTTCGCCTATTGCAAACAGTGTGTTTTTCATAACTCCTCCAAATTCGGCGCAACAATAAATTTGCCCGTTCTTCTTAATATTTTATCTGTCAGAACCTCCGGCAGTCTGTCAAGACTTATAATCTCGCTGACCATCGATTTTACATCAATCCGCCCCGAAACTATTTCGTCAACCGCTCTTTGCTGGGTGTACGGATTTATATACGAAGCTTTTATTTCCAGCTCTTTTTTGAAAATTTCAAAAGGCTTTATACTGATTTTATCGTCAGGTGCGGTAAGGCCGAAAAACATGACGGTCGCTTTTTTGCCTGCAAGGCTTACTGCCTGTTCCATTGTTTCGGCTCTTCCGACACATTCTATCACCTTCGTTATGCGGTCGATTCCGTTATCCGACAATTGCTCTTTAATATCGCCCGATGTCGGGTCAATGCAAAGCTGTGCACCGAGCTTTTCGGCAAGCCTGCGCTTTTCGCCGTCAGGCTCAATAGCTATAATCCTTGCCGCTCCGGCAATCCCTGCGAGCTGAAGCATTATCATTCCTATCATGCCGCAGCCGATTACAAGAACCGTATCGTCGGTTCTGATATTGCAAAGGTCAATGCCGTGCATACAGCACGCAACCGGTTCTGCCATTGCCGCTTCTTCAAACGGTGTTGAGGAAGGGATTTTATATATTTGGCTTTGAGGAACTGCGCAGTATTGCTCAAAACCACCGTTAACCGTTGTGCCTATTCCGACAATGTTTTCGCAGAAGTGCCCGATTGCGCTTTTGCAGTAATAGCAGTTTCCGCAAAGCTTGTTCGGGTCAACGTACACCCTGTCGCCGATTTTGATATTTTTAACATTTCTTCCCGTTTTCTCAACAATCCCCGAAAACTCATGCCCGAGAACCGTTCCCCGCGGCGTTGCCGCCGCCCCTTCATCACCCTCAAAAATATGTATGTCTGTTCCGCATATTCCGCACGCCATGACCTTTACAAGCACCTCGTCATCTTTAAGCTCAGGCATTGCAATGTCTTCAATTCTTAAATCGTGTTTTCCGTAAAAAACTGCTGCTTTCATATTTATTCCTCCGTTAATCCGCACTGCACGGCAAATCTGTTTTTGTAATAATATATATTTCTGAATCCGAACTCTTTTTTTAGCCTTCCGTAAAGCTCATTGAAATACAGCGCCGAGTTTTCGGCATTGTGTGCATCCGACCCCGTTGTTATCAGATATCCGCCCATATCGGCATACATTTTTATTATACGGGATTCCGGCATAAGCTCGCGGTAACCAAAACCTTCGTACATACACGATGTGTTGATTTCAAGCGCAATTTTGCGTTTTACAATAAGCCCGAGAATCTTTTTTATCTTGCTTTCGTAATCTTTGCAGTCTATCCACATGCCGTATTTGCCGATTATGTATCTCAGCGGACAGGTGAGGTGGGCGAGTATATCAAAATCGCAATTTTCAATCATGCAGATTACATCGTCAAAGTACTGTTCAAGAAATTTTTTCGTTGTACACAGTCCCATTTCGGAAAAGTTAATCTGCGAATACGGGATTTCATAGCCTTTGAACCTCACCGTATGAACAGAACCGATGACGGCATCAAAATCAAAGCTTTTTAAAATATTATCCGAAATACGCCTGTGATAAAACGCTTCGCCGATTTCTATTCCCTTCAATGCACCGGAATTTCCTGCGTCAGATACGGAGGAGGCGACAAGCTTTGGCAAATCAAGCTTTCTGTGGTACGCAATATCGCAGTGGTCGGTTACCGCAAATCCGCTAAGCCCGTGCGCCTTTGCTGCTTTTAGCATATCCGGCGCGGGGCATTTTGAATCGTGCGAGTTTTCGGAGTGAGTATGCATATCCCACTTTTGGTTTTTGTTGATTTCGGGTTTAACCGTACCGTCGGTTTCGACGATATCGGGGGACAGGGCTGCGGCCTTCTCAAAATCTTCATAGTTTGTTATCAGCCAAATGCCGAGCTTAGCGTACTTTTTAACAAGTGCCGCACTGCTTTTATCTGCAAACGGCAGGCTGACCCATGATGTGGAGCCGCACTCAAGCGGCAGCCATACGGTGAGCCGCTCTTTTGGAACAGCCGCAGAAAGTTTCGACAGGTTTTCGGCGGTTACCGCACCGTCATAGTCTACGGAAATCTCCGGTGCGGTTTTAATGCAGTCTGCGGCAAAATCAATATCGCTTGCCGTTATTGAAACAAAATCTTCAAAGTCTTTTATCTCCGATAAAAGACTTTTCAGAATTTCCTTCGGAAAGCTTTGGATTTTATTGTCGATTTTAAGCTTAATTCCGCTTTCTTTTGCAAAAATAAGAACATCGGAAAAGAGCGGAATCGGTTCGCCTTTGAATTTGTTTGAAAGATGGATTCCGAAATCGTATTTAAGCGCCTGCCGATATGTTATACCGTTAATGCTTACGGGTGCTTTGAGTTCGCTTCCGCTTTTGGTTCTTGCAGTGCGGTTTATCAGCCTGTCATGCAGAACCACAATTTTTTTGTCCTTTGTGAAGTCCAAATCAAGTTCGATAACATCGTACCCCTGAACGGCGGCGCATCTGAATGCCGCCATTGTGTTTTCGGGGCACTCGCTTGCAACGCCCCGGTGTGCCTGTAATCTGATATTTTTCAAAATTATCGCCTCTTAAGGTTGACATTATTATTAATTAATTGTATAATATACTATATTGCGCATTAAGTCAAGATTCGCCGCGCAAAACGCTTAAATATGCATAAAATTGATTGAAATGCTGTAAAATTGGAGGAAATATGAGCAAAGACCGTGAAAAAGAAATACTGAAAATAATGCTTGTGAAGAAAAAGGTTACCGTGAATGAACTTGCAAAAGTACTTTTTACAAGCGAATCGTCCGTAAGGCGAGACCTTGCAAACTTAGAAAAACAGCAGCTGATAAAGCGTATTCACGGCGGTGCTGTAATTGAGGAAAACAGCTTTTCCGCCATGAAAATTCCGTTTGTTATAAGGGAACTGGAACAGAGTGATGCCAAGATTGAAATGGCAAAGCAGGCAATAAACTTTATAAATGATTATGATGTGATTTTTCTCGATGCTTCATCAAGCGCTTATAATCTTGTGCCGTTTCTTGCCGCAAAAACGGGACTTACGGTGATAACGAGCGGTATAAAAGCGCTTTCAAAGCTTGGCGAATACGGAATCAGGGCGATAAGCACCGGGGGCGAGCTTTTGCCGGAGAGCTTGTCGCTTGTGGGCGAGGAGGCGTACAAGACCATAATAAGATTTAATGCGAATGCTGTGTTCTTTTCGTGCAGGGGGCTGTCGGACAAGGGTGAGCTTACGGATATTTCCGAAGCGGAAAACTATGTCCGCCGCTGCATGATTGAACATTCGGAGAGTGCTTATCTTATGTGTGCAAGCGATAAAATAGGAAAAAAGTATTTTCACAATCTGTGCGGAGAAAAGGATATTACCAAGGTTATTTCGGACGCAAAAAGAAATTCTTAATTTTACGGAGGGATTATTATGTGGTATAAAAATGTATTTCGGCGGCATCTTTGCGATATGCACATTGATGATTGGGATGATAAGTTCCTTTCCGCTTTTTCACCGGAAAAATATCTTGAAAATCTTAAAAAGGCTAAAATTCAGAATGCCATGCTTTATTTCCAGTCGCATGTAGGGTTATGCTATTACCCGACAGCCTGCGGCAAAATGCACGCCGCTTTTACCGGCAGGGAAAACATGATGCAAAGGCTGGCGGCTATGTGCAAAGACAGCGGAATAAATGTTACCGGTTATTACAGCCTTATCTACAATAATTGGGCATATGATGCTCACCCCGAGTGGAGAATGATCACTGAAAACGGTATTCCTTTTCCGGAGGAAAAGCGTGATACGGCACTTGAATGTGCCCGCGGAAAGCATGTAAACAGGTATAAATTCTGCTGCCCGAACAATTTGGATTACAGAGAATTTACGGCGAAACAGATTGCGGAAATCTGCGAATACTTCACTTTTGACGGAATGTTTTTCGACATGCTTTTCTGGCCTCATGTATGCTGCTGCGAAAGCTGCCAAAAGCGCTGGAGAGAGGAAGTCGGAGGCGAACTTCCGAAGCATGAGGACTGGAATGACGAGCGCTGGCTGCTAAATATAAGAAAGCGCCGTGAGTGGATGGGTGAATTTGCCGAATTTGCGGCAGATGAAGTGAGAAAGCATGTGCCGGGTGCAAGCGTTTATCATAATGCTGCTTTTGCCGGGCTTCCCGATGCCAAGAAGGCGCTTGCCGAGGAGGTGCTTGACGCCTCGGATTATGCGGGCGGCGACCTTTACGGCGGAATTTATGCACAATCTTTCGTGTGTAAGCTTTATAAAAACGCAACGAAAAATCAGCCGTTTGAATATATGTTTTCTCGCTGTAAACCAACGCTTGCTTCGCATACGCTCACAAAATCCGAGGACGAGATGGCAAGCGCAGCGTTTTTGACTTCTGCCCATCACGGTGCAACTCTTGTTATTGACGCAATCGACCCGACAGGTACTATGGACAGCCGTGTATACGACAGAGTCGGCAAAGTTTTTGAAAAGGAAATTCCTTACGAAAAACATCTTAAAGGCGATATGCTTGAAGAAATCGGGGTTTATTACAGTCTGAAAAGTAAATTCAATCCGCAGGGAGAGGGGTATACAAATCACAACAGCTCCGTAAATATCGTAAAATCTTTGGTTTGCAGACATATTCCCTGCGGCGTTACAGGAACATTTCACGAACTTGATTCATATAAACTCATTGCTGCGCCGTATCTTACGGAGGATGACCGTGAGGATTTTGAAAGAATAACCGATTATGTAAGACGAGGCGGAAAGCTTTACATAAGCGGAGGAAACTGTCATACTCTGCTCAAAGAGTTTTTTGGTGCTTTTGTAACCGGCAGAACTTCGGAAACGATTACTTATCTTTCTCCACGAAAAGAATATGAGGACTTGTTCGGATTTTTTAATGCCGATTATCCCATGCACTTTGACGCCTCCGCCCCGATAATAGAATTTGACAAATGTGCCGATGTGATTGCAAATATTACGCTTCCGTATACCCGTCAGGATTCGCCGCAGTTTGCATCGATTCATTCCGATCCGCCGGGTGTTAAAACGCAGATTCCCGCCGTGATTTGTGCGGAATACGGTATGGGAAAAGTGATTTGGTCGGCGCTGCCGCTTGAGGACATCGGCTTTTATGATTACAGAAATGTGTTTATCGGGCTGCTCGAAAATGTCCTCGGATTTGAAAGTTCGCTTTGGTCCGATGCGCCCGATGATGTTGAAATTGTTATCCACAGGGACGGCTCTGACCTTATATGCGCTGCGGTTCAGCTGGTTGAAAACGAAAAAGCAAGAAACCCCGGGAATTTTACAATCTGCATTAAAACCGAGCGCAAACCTCTTGAAATCGAACTTCCCGTAAAGAATAAAAAAATAGCTTTTTCTTATGAGAATAATATTTTGAAATTCAAATCCGAAAACCTTGAAATTTTCGATATGTACAGAATAAAGTTTTAAGCTGAAAATGAGCGCCTGCGGAAAAATCCATTTCCGCAGGCGCTCGTTTTAGTTTCTGTTTTCCTTTTCCTTTGCGGTTTCGAGAAGTTCTTCAAGCCGCTGCTTTTTTATCAGGTATCTTTTATTGCAGAAATTGCAGTAAATTTCCGCATCGCCCTGATCTCTTATTATTCCTTCGATTTCCTCTGAGCCGAGGCTGAGTATTCCTTTTTCAAAGCGTTCCTCCGAGCAGCCGCAGACATAGTCGGGGGTTTCCTCTCCGATTATTTCAATCTCTTCAAATACGGTTTTCAGAATTTCCTCTGCGCCCTTGCCTTCCGTTATAAGGTCGGTAACCGATGTTATGTTTTTGAGTCCTTTTTCCACTGCGTCTATAACCGAATCGTCAGCCCC
Source organism: uncultured Clostridia bacterium (assembly GCA_934464705.1). Lineage (GTDB taxonomy): Bacteria > Bacillota > Clostridia > HGM11514 > HGM11514 > CAKSKB01. Next base: position 37,117 of record CAKSKB010000004.1, on the reverse strand, counting down.
CGGGAGAAGCTGAATTATAAATCCGCCGGCGGCTTTTATTGTGTAGTCGGTATCCACCAGAACGCCGAGACCCGAAGCTGTCGGTATCTGCTCGCTTGAAGCGTAGTAAAAGTTAATATCGTCGCCGATTTCGCCGGTCGCAATCCGAACCTGTCCGACATACGGCTTTCCCGTAACACCGTCGTCACGGATTACGCAAAGGTGACCCTGCCGTCCGACCGCTCCGCCGACATCAAGCTTGCCCTTCTTATTAAGCGGAAGCTCAACCGTGGGGTCGGTAACATAGCCCTTTACATGGGCGCGGCTGTCCCCGACGGCAAAAACCGTTCCGATAGGGCCGCCGCCTTTGAACTGCAGGGAAACCGTTTCGGCGTCCTCCTTCGCCATCGATCCCATAAGTGCCGCTGCCGTCAGCGCCCTTCCGAGAGCCGCCGACGCAACCGCCGATGTATTATGTATTTTTACCGCTTTATTCACAGTGTCGGTAGTTACGGCGGCGTATGCACGCACGCTGCCTCCGAGAGCCATTGCCTTAATCAATTTATCCATTTTGTAAACCTCATTATTTTTATGGAAAAGGCTCCCATAAAAATGGGAGCCCCGGGTTTTTGAATTAATGAAACTATATTATAACAGTCCTTACGCCTTTGTTACATTAGCCGCCTGAGGACCCTTAGCTCCGTCTACAATTTCAAACTCAACTGCCGCGCCTTCTTCCAGAGTCTTGTAACCGTCAGCATTGATAGCCGAGAAGTGTACAAATACATCTGTTCCATCTTCGCTTTCGATAAAGCCGTAGCCTTTCTCAGCATTGAACCATTTAACCTTACCCTGCATTTAAATTTCCTCCTAAAACCTTGTAATGTGCAGTAGGCTGCATTGACCTCTGCAATTTACAGTTTAACATAAATCCGCCGTAATGTCAATAGTTTTGGCGAAAATTCGTACGACTTAGTTCGACTTCTTTTTTGCGGCGTACATTATTCTGAGTGTATTTTCGGTCGGTTTTGCGGGTGTTATTCCGTCAAAACAGCCGAAAATGTCAAATCCGTGAGAGGATAGTGCGGAGCGGACAAATTCATCCGTGTAAATTCTTTCGGTATGAACCTCGTCGAACCGCCTGTAATTTTCGCCGTTTTTTACGAAGAAAGTGAGAAAATAATCGCAGAGATTGCCATCAAGCTCGCTCTGCCAGGTGTAAAACACATCGTCTGTTTCGTACACAAATGTCTGCGGGGCGATTATGTCCCTTATTTTATGCTCTGTATTAATATCGAAAATTAAAATGCCGTCCGGGTTCAGATAAAGTCTGCAGCAGTCAAGCATATTTTCAAAATCGCCGTCCTCGGTCAGGTAATTTGCGCTGTCGAGTGTGCAGATAATTATGTCAACCGTGCCGTAAAGTTCAAAGGCGGTCATGTCCTGATTCAAAAGGAGCGTGCCGGTGCCTTCGCATTTCTCCCTTGCTACATCGAGCATTTCGGGGGACAGGTCAATCCCTATCATGGAATACCCCCTCTTCGCAAGGCGTGAGGTTATGCTGCCGGTTCCGCAGCCAAGCTCACAGACAATCTCGGGAGTTCTGCCGAGGTGCGAAAAAAGCTGTTCAAGCCTTTTGCACCATGCGTCATAATCCACATCGAATGTAAGCGCGTCGTATATTTTGGCAAAATCGGTGTAAGCGTCCATCATTTTTCAAGCCTTTCTATGGCGGTTCTGTAGCCGTTTGCACCGTAGTTAAGACACTTGTTGACACGGCTTATAGTTGCCGAGCTTGCGCCGGTTTTCTGTTCGATTTCGGTATAAATCACGCCTTCGGACAAAAGCTTTGCAACCTGAAATCTCTGTGCCATCGCTTTCATTTCGGAAATTGTGCAAAGGTCCTCAAACAGACAGTAAAACTCGTCACGGTCTTTAAGTTTCATGAACGCTTCAAAAAGTGTATCGAGATTTTCGTCACGAAGTTTTTCGTTCAATTTATGTCACCTCACAGTTTTTTCAGCGGCGCAAATGACGACATAAGCGTTTTTGTGCCGACTGTTTCAAATGCAATTTCAAGCTTCATATCATTCCCCGCAGGAACGGCCGAAAGTATAATGCCCCTGCCGAACTTTCTGTGCTCCACCGCCTCGCCCGTGCGGTAATCGGTCGATATTTCGGCTTTTGGCCTGCCGAATCCTCCGATTTTTCCGCCGAACAGCATTTCGTTTGTAATTTTAGGCTTTGCTGCGGTGCCTTCGGGAATTTCCGGCCGCTTCTTAACAAGCCTGTCGATAAGTTCGGGTGCAATTTCGCCCAGAAATCTTGATTCTTTATTGTAGCTTGTGTTGCCGAAAAGGGTTCTCTGCGACGCACACGACATGAAAAGTATTTCCCTTGCGCGCGTTATGCCCACATAGCAAAGGCGGCGTTCTTCCTCGATTCCGCCCTGCTCGGTAACCGAGCGGAAACTCGGGAACACATTTTCCTCCATTCCGCAAAGGAATACCACGGGAAACTCAAGTCCCTTTACGCTGTGCAGCGTCATAAGCACAACGGCGTCCTCGGATTCATCATAATTATCAATATCGCTCACGAGGGAAACCTGTTCCAGAAATCCGCTCAGGTCCGCTTCGCCGCCGCTCTGGGAAACATAGTCCGAAACGGCGCTTCGGAGTTCTTTTATATTCTCGATTCTCGACTGTGCCTCGACCGTGTTTTCCAATTCAAGTGCGTGGATATACCCCGACGCCTCAAGCACCGAATCGAGAAGCATTATAATATTGTCCTGCATTTTTTCAAACGAAAGTATCATTTTGGAAAATGCATCGAATTTCGCTGCCGCCGCCCTTGGAATATCTTCATACATCGCAGCGGAGGAAACTATTTCAAACATCGATTTTCCTTCGCGGTTTGCAAGTGCTTCGGCGGTTTCCATAGACTTTGCGCCTATGCAGCGCTTCGGCTCGTTTATTATTCTTTTTAGGCTCACATTATCAGCACGGTTTGCGACAAGCCTTAGATATGCTATGATGTCCTTTACTTCCTTGCGGTCGTAGAATCGCAGTCCGCCGACAACCCTGTAGGGGATTCCGTTATTTCTGAAAGTTGCTTCTATCACTCGGGACTGCGCATTTGTTCTGTAAAGCACGGCAAAATCCGAATACCGTCTGTCACGCCGGAGTTCGGTTATCTTGTTTGCGACAAAGTATGCCTCGTCGTGCTCGGTGGAAGCGATGTAAAGCTTGGGTTTTTCGCCGCCTTCCTTTGCGGTCCACAGCGCTTTGTCCTTGCGTTCGGTATTGTTGGCTATAACGCAGTTCGCAACATCAAGAATACTCTTTGTGGAGCGGTAATTCTGCTCAAGCTTTATGACCCTTGCGTTTTTGAAAATCTTCTCGAAATTCAGGATATTCTCTATGTTTGCGCCCCTGAATTTATAAATGCTCTGGTCGTCATCGCCCACAACGCATATGTTTTTATGCTTGGACGAAAGCAGCCTGACAAGTTCAAACTGACAATGGTTTGTGTCCTGATACTCATCGACCAGTATGTATTTGAATTTGGACGAGTAAAACTCGAGAGTTTCCGGAAATTCCGTCAGAAGTTTAACCGTAAGAAGTATAATATCGTCAAAATCCAGTGCGGAATTAGCCTGCAGTTTGCTCTGATAAAGAGAGTAGATTCCCGACACTCTGCTCATGCGGAAATCCGAAGCGTACATTTTTTCAAACTCGGCGCACCCCGTCATGGAATCCTTCGCACGGCTGATTATATTCTGCACGGATTTCGGCGGGAACATCTTATCGTCAAGATTAAGTTCTTTAAGACATTCCTTTATGACCACAAGCTGGTCGGAGGTATCGTACACCGAAAAATCACGGTTATACCCGAGCTTTTCGATTTCGCGGCGCAGTATCCTCATGCACACCGAATGGAATGTGCCGCTCCAGATATCGTTTGCCTCCTCGCCGAGAACCGTTTCAAGCCTCGCCTTCATTTCGCCGGCAGCCTTATTTGTAAATGTTATCGCAAGAACAGCCCACGGGGGCGTGAATTTATCGCATATTATATGTGCAATTCGGTTTACGAGAACGGTCGTTTTACCGCTGCCCGCACCCGCAAGCACCAGAAGCGGCCCTTCGGTTGTTTCAACCGCCGCTTTTTGCATATCGTTAAGATTGTTATTAAGCATATTAATCACCACAGGTATAATTATACCATATTTTTGCCGATTTGTAAAACAAAATTTGATAAATTATTGACTTTTTTCAAATATAATGATAATATATACTTGAGGTGTTTTTATGGATAATAATAAGATAGTATTTAAAACAAAATTCAAAGGTTTTGATAAAAAAGGCGTTGTGGATTATATCAGGAATCTTTCGGAGAAGTACGATGAGGCGCTGAGCGCAAAGCAGACCGAAATCAACAATTACAAAACCGTTGCCGATGAGCTTAAAGCCAAAAATGCGGAGCTTGAAACACGGCTTTCGGATTTATCGGAGGTGGGTGAAGGGCTTTCACGGGCAAAGGCTGAAAACTCGGAGCTGAAAGAGCAGAATGCGGAACTTGAAAAAAAGCTTTCGTCTGTTTCTTCGCAGCTTGAAACGGATTATATTCCGGATAAGGAGCGGCTCGAAAAGGAAGTCGAAAAACTCCGTGCGGAGCTTGACGAAACTAAGGCGCAGACCGAAAGGGATAAGTCCGAAATTGCCGATGTGCTTATAAAAGCGGACATGCTCGCAAAAAAACTCCAGGAGGAGGCTGTCATGGCAGCGAACGCACGCAAGGCGGAAATCGAAAAGCAGATTATAAGCAAAAAGAGCGAGCTTTTGGGAATAAGCGGAGAAATCGAACGCATGAAGGGCGTATTTCAGGATCTTTATACAAGATATGTTGATAAATAAAAAGCTGTAAGCATATAATGGCAGCGGGGGTGAAGCTTATGAATACCTACGCTGCCGCAGCTGCGGCTGCCGTAATTATTGCGGTGATTGTAATGTGCCTTGTAAAACCGCTGAGGGGAGTTCTGTATTTTCTGCTCAATTTCATACTCGGCACGGCGGCTATGTTTGTTGTGAATACGGCGTTTCCGAAAATCGCCGTGGGTATAAATCCGTTTACGGCTTTTGCGTCCGGGGTGCTCGGTTTGCCGGGGACGGTCATGGTTTACATACTGAAAAATCTGATTTGCTGAAAATCAAGGGGGAGTATTCATGAGAATAAAAAAGATTATTTGCGCAGTTGTTTCCGGTGCAATGCTTTTTTCGGCATGTGCGCCGGTATCTGCGTGGGACAGGGAGTACGGTACGGAGGAATATGAGGGCAGTGCTACGGCGGTTTCAGAAGACGCCGAAATTCTTCGTGAAAAGGAAGACCCTAACGATGATTCGTCGCTGCTTTACACCGTGCGTGCGGACGGCACGGCGATGATTACGGGCTATGCCGGGAAATTTATGGAGGGCGCTTCTTACAAATTTGATATTCCTTCCGAAATCAACGGGCATACCGTTGCCGCAATCGGTAACGATGCGCTTCGTGACGGTTTCGGAAAAATTATCGGAATAAAACTTCCGAAAACCGTGAAGGAAATCGGCAGCAGGGCGATAGACTGCCGTTACCTTGAATATCTTGAACTTAACGACGGGCTTGAGGTTATAAAGGATTACGGAATAATGAACTGCGGCGAAAAGCTTACGAGCCTGAAAATTCCCGATAGCGTTAAATATATAGGAAGCGAAGCAATTGGAGGCGAGGCTCTGACTGAAATTATCCTTCCGAAAAACCTTGAATATCTCGGAAAGAATATTCTTTTCGGTACGGCATATGTAAACGAGCCGTCAAACCGTGAGAATAATATTCTCTACTGCGGTCCGTATCTTCTGGCAGGGCTTCGGATTGGGTATGCCGACATAGATAATGCAGACCCTTCCGCACCGACCGAGAACAGGCAGATCAGGGAATGGGAGGCAACGGGAGATATTGAAATACGCGAAGGCACAACTCTTATGTGCGAGGATTCTTTCGGTATGTCGGGTATCACATCCGTTAAAATTCCGTCAACGCTGAAGGCGATTCCGTATCTCGGGTTTTATTGGTGCCAAAATCTTGATAATGTTGTAATTCCGGGAAATGTGAAGGAAATCGGAGACAATGCATTTTCGTGGTGCGAAAATCTGACAAATCTCACAATTTCGGAAGGCGTTGAGAAAATAGGCGATATGGCGTTTTTTCGCTGTAACAAGCTGAATGAAGTTACAATCCCGAAATCCGTAACCGAAATCGGGCTTCAGGCGTTCGGCTGGGATTATGCCGACGGAAGTGATGTGAGAAATGAAAACTTCGTAATCCGTGCATATTCGGGCAGTGCGGCAGAGCAGTATGCAAAGGATAACGGGTTCAGGTGCATTCTTATAGATACCGGCTCTGAAATCTCGGCAGGCAAACCGACCGCTGCGGCGGATTCAAGACAGCCTTGCGAAGAAAAGGGCGAGAACTGTGCCGTAAGGCGGTTTATCGACCTTGCGAGCGCAGAGGGTGACCCGAACCACTCCGCAGTTGAGTATTGCCTTGACAAGGGAATAATGGCAGGCACGGGAGATGATACATTCACACCCGACGGAACAATCACAAGAGGGCAGTTTGCAGCTATGTTTTATCGCCTTGCGGGTGAGCCGGAGGCTTCCGAAACCTGTAAATTTACCGACCTCACGCAGGACTGGTACAAAAAGGCGGTTAACTGGGCATGCGCAAACGGTGTGATAAGCGGTATGAGCGATACGGAATTCTGTCCCGACCTCACAATAAACCGTGAGCAGATTGCGGCAATTTTTTACCGTTACGCTCAGAGCAGAGGCATTGATGTTACCCTCGGAGATAACAGATACCTGGATTATTCTTCATGTATTGACAGTACAGACATTTCCGGCTGGGCGTATGACGCCGTAGACTGGTGCTTTGCGAAAAGCGTTATGTTTGAATATAATGACGGCGGTGAATATATTATCGGTGCAAAGAAAGCGCCGACAAGAGCAGAAACCGCTACTCTTTTCAGCAAATTTGATTATTTGATTAACAATGGATAATTCTTGTTTTCAAGGGGGTTAGTTATGAGAAACAGAAGTTTTTTGTCTTTTGCGATTGTGCTGTGCCTGCTCTTTTCACTGATTCCGTGCGGCATATACGCCGCAGAACAGAGCGGAACCTGCGGAGCAAACCTTGTATGGAATTATGACGCTTCTTCCAAGCGGCTTACCGTAAGCGGCAGCGGAAACATGATCCGTTACAGTTTTACCTTTGAACCGCCGTGGAGCGATATCAAAGATGTAAAAACCGTTGAAATTAAAGACGGTGTAACCGATATAGGCGGTTATGCATTTTGTGGCATGAGCAGTATTGAGTCTGTTTCAATTGCGGATACCGTAACAAAAATAGGTGAGTCTGCATTTTCCGGCTGCAGCGGCATTGCGGGAATCAGGTGGTCATCGTCGCTTAAAGAAATAAAGAGCAACGCATTTTACAATTGTTCGTCGCTTTCTTCCGTTTCTCTCCCGGACAGCGTGGAAACTATCAATTATGCCGCATTCGGCAGATGCACGGGGCTTACGGAATTTACGGTTCCCAAGAATGTAAATTATTTTGAGGAGCTTGTGCTTATCGGGAGCAGCGGTATTTCGCAAATTAAAGTGGCTCCCGAAAACAGGTATTATTCTGCGGATTCCGAAGGAAATCTCTATAACTTTGACAAAACCGAGTTTATAGCAAGACCGCTTGCGAAAACAGAGGAAAGCTTTACGCTTCCCGACTCCGTTGAAAAAATAGGCTACGGCGCATTTTACGGCTGTTCTTCGCTCAAAACCGTGAATTTTTCAAAGGACAAGGTCAGGAAAATCGATTCAAGAGCATTCTGGGGTACGGGGCTTACCGATGTCACGGTGTATGCCGGGATTGAATACGGCGGCGATGTGTACTATTCCTGTAAAAACCTCGCCAATGCCGTTATCGAAGACGGTGTTTCGGTAATACCCTCCGAAATGTTTGCGAATTGCCCCATAACCGATATAATGGTTCCCGGAAGCGTAAAAAGAATCGGTGCTTTTGCGTTTTCAAGCTGTTCTTCTCTTGAAAACATTACCATTGAAAACGGTGTTGAAGAAATTCAGGACTCTGCATTTCAGGGCTGCTCTTCGCTTGAGGAACTTGTTATTCCCGACAGTGTAGTCAAAATCGGAAAAATAATTATGTATTATGCCTACAGCGGCGCTTACATGACCTCCTTGAAATCAATAACCATCGGCAGCGGAAACAGCGTATATTCCTCCGATAACGGGGTTTTGTACGATAAAACGCAGTCGCAGCTGATTTTTTATCCGACTGCAAAGTTCGGCGAGGAATACGCACTTCCTTCGACCGTGCGCCGAATTGAGAATAACGCATTTGCCGGAAATGCTTTGATTAAAAAAGTTATTATGAATGACGGTCTTGAAAAAATAGGGGAGGAAGCGTTTTATAACTGCACATCGCTTGCCGAGGCTGAAATACCCGATTCGGTTACCGAACTCGGAAGAAAAATTTTCAACGGCGATACCGCAAAAACGGCTGCGGAATATTACAGAAACCAAAGCAACAGAAAAAACGGCAGTCTTTATAACGGCTGTTGGCTGATTGAGGCAGATCTAAGCCGTGCGGAGTTAAATATCGAACCCGAAACGAAACGCATTGCATCCGGAGCGTTTACTTGGAATTACAATAACAAAATTGAGAAAATAACTATTCCGGAAAGTGTTGAGCGAATCCCGGAAGGAGCATTTTCGAGCTGCAGGAAAATGACGGAGTTCGCTGTTGATGCCGATAACCGATATTTTTGCGCGGAGGACGGAATACTTTATAATAAGGAAAAAACTGTGCTTACAGCTTATCCGAACGCCAAAGCCGGGTCCGAATTTACCGTGCCGGCTTCGGTCAACACGATTTCCTCAAGCGCTTTTGCCGATAACAAAAAGCTTGTAAAAATAACCGTACCCGGCACCGTTAAAACAATTGAATCCGATGCGTTCTCGGCATGCGAAAAGCTTGAAGAACTCATTTTGTGCGAAGGAATTGAATATTTGGGAGGATATGTTGTATCAAACTCCGAAATGCTGAAATCCGTTACCGTTCCGGCGAGCGTGACAAATATGGATGAATCTGCTTTTTCATTATGCTATGACCTTGAAAGCATAACCGTTGCGGAAGGTAATACGGCGTACAAGGGCTTTGACGGTGCGCTTTATAATGCCGATATGACGGAACTGCTTGCTTATCCGGGCTGTAAACCGGACACTGTGTTTTACATACCCGATACGGTTGTAACCATAGCGGACTATGCCGCTTATTATGCCAAAAACCTCTGTTCGGTTCTTATTCCGGAGAGCGTTAAGAAAATCGGGTGGTACGCTTTCGGTTACTGCGATAATATTACGGAAAAAATTTATACCGGAACTCCCGGGCAGTGGGAAAGCGTTTCGGTAGATGTCGGAAACGATACTTTTGAAACTGCAAAAACCGAGTTCAGCGCTCCGTACACAAAGAGCAGCGCTTCCAAAACAGAAGGCGGCTGCGAGGTAAGCGTTGCTGCATATAATGTTCCGGACGGAAAGAAAATCATTGCCGCCGGCTTTGACCGAAACGGTGTTCTTAAGGACGCAAAAACGGCAGTGTCCGGTGCTGCCGCGCAGAAGCTTATACTCAGCGGCGACTCGGTTGCGGTGAAAATCTTTATCTGGAACGACGATATGTCGCCTTATGCAAAGATTCCGGAAACGGTCATGGTGAAGTAATATATAATAGGAAGAAACTCGATTTTTATAAAATTAACCGCAGCCGTATTGTTGTGCGAAATCACAACAATACGGCTGTTTTTTGCGGTTTTTGTATGTCAAAACGCCAAAAATTCAAAAATGAAGATTTTTTTAAAAATAATGCTTGATTTTTCCTTCGGAATGTAGTATAATATCGAATTGTGATGTATGGCATACGATGAAACGGGAGGTTGCAACCCGCAAAACGGTTGGTTTTTCCGTGGAGAATGTCCGGTTTTCAAAACCGGGCGACAGAAATCACTGTACACAGCTTTTTCATAAGCTATGTGCGAACATATGCTCCCTTCGGGGATTGTCAGTTTCGCGGAAACTGTGAAGCCTGCGCCGACGCGCTGCTCTTCATAAGTCCGGCGGTAAGACAAAATATGTATCTGTTTGCTGAAATACCCACTTTGAAAGTGGGTTTAATTATGAAATTGGGTGACACACCCGGATGTGTGTACAGAACTTCCTCTGTTGTGCGTACGAACAAAAACAACAAACAATAGAATAGGAGGCGAGCATTTAATGGCAGCTGTAAAAGACAAGATGAGAATCAGACTTAAAGGTTACGATCATATGCTTCTCGACCAGACGGCGGAAAGGATCGTAGAAACAGCAAAAAGAACCGGCGCAAAGGTTTCGGGTCCTATCCCGCTCCCCACACGCAAAGAAGTTGTTACAATTCTTCGTGCGGTTCACAAGTATAAGGACAGCCGTGAGCAGTTTGAGCTCAGAACGCACAAACGCTTAATCGACATCCTTCTGCCGACAGCAAAGACTGTTGACGAATTATCTAAGTTTGACTTACCTGCAGGCGTTGATATCGAAATCAAGCTGTAAGAAGCCGTTATGGCGGCAGGTCATGTTGGCCGGTGCGGTCAACCAATAACCATTTAGGAGGTAAATAGTAATGCAGAAAGCAATTATCGGAAAAAAGCTCGGAATGACTCAGCTTTTCAATGCCGACGGCGTACTTGTTCCCGTTACGGTAATTGAAGCAGGTCCGTGCACAGTAGTTCAGAAGAAGGAAGTTGAAAAGGACGGCTATTCGGCGGTTCAGGTCGGCTTCGCTGATATCGAGGAAAAGAAGCTCACCAAACCCGCTAAGGGTCATTTCCAGAAGAGCGGTGTAGCGTTTAAGAAATTCCTTCGTGAATTCAGACTTGACAATGCAAGCGAAATGAATGTAGGCGACGAAATCAAGGCTTCTGTTTTTGCAGAAGGCGAAAAGGTTGATGTTTCCGGTATTTCAAAGGGTCACGGTTTCGCCGGTACGGTTAAGAGATGGGGAACTCACAGAGGTCCTATGGCTCACGGTTCCGGTTACCACAGAGGCGTAGGTTCCATGGGTGCCTGCTCCTATCCCGGTAAGGTTATGAAGGGTAAAAAGCTCCCGGGTCACTTCGGTGTGGATAAGGTTACCGTTCAGAACCTTGACATTGTAAAGGTCGATGAAGAAAAGAATCTGATACTCGTTAAGGGCGCAGTTCCGGGTCCCAAGGGCGGTATTGTTACAATAAAGAATACTGTTAAATGCGGTAAATAACCGCGTACGGTTTGGAAAGGAGGATATTCCACATGCAGGTAGCTTTATATAATATAAGCGGTGATAAAATAGGCGAAGTTGAATTGAACGACGCTATATTCGGTCAGGAAGTTAACGCATGCGTTATGCATGAGGTTGTTAAAAACTATCTGGCTAATCAGAGACAGGGTACTCAGAGCACCAAAACAAGAACTGAAGTAAGCGGCGGCGGTATTAAGCCGTGGAGACAGAAGGGTACAGGCCGTGCAAGACAGGGCAGCATCCGTTCACCTCAGTGGACAGGCGGCGGCGTTGCACTCGGTCCGAAACCCAGAAGTTACAGATATTCACTTAACAAGAAGATGAAGCGTCTGGCATTGAAGTCGGCACTCAGCTCAAAGGCAGCAGCAGAAGAAATCATTGTTGTTGATGCAATCAAGTTCGACGAAATCAAAACTAAGCAGGTTGCAAACATGCTTAAAGCCCTCAATGTTGAAGGCAAGGCTCTTATCGTTACACCCGAAAGTGACGCAAATGTTGTACTTTCCGCAAGAAATATCGAAAAGGTAAACACAACTTATGCTTCAAACCTTAATACTTACGAGGTGCTCAACAGCGGTAAGCTTGTTATAGCTAAGGACGCTCTCGGAAAAATCGAGGAGGTATATGCATAATGAAAAGTGTATACGACATTATTAAAAGACCTATTGTTTCCGAATCAAGCATGAGCAATATGCAGGACAGGAAATATACATTTGAAGTTGCTCTCACTGCTAACAAGATTGAAATCAAGCACGCAGTTGAAAAGATTTTCCCGGGTACGATTGTTGAAAGCGTAACGACCATGAGAGTTCTCGGCAAGAAAAAGAGAATGGGCGTTCATGTTGGTAAAAGACCCGACTGGAAAAAGGCAATAGTTAAGCTGACAGACGACAGCAAGACAATAGAATTCTTTGAGGGTATCAACTAATACCCGCAGATTGAAGAAAGTGAGGAGAATTAAGGATGGCAATTAAAAAATACAATCCTACCTCCCCGGCAAGAAGAACTATGACGGTTTCGACCTTCGAGGAAATTACGGCTACAAAGCCCGAAAAGTCCCTCGTAAAGGCTCTTAAAAAACATGCCGGCAGGAACTCATACGGTAGAATTACCGTTCGCCACAGAGGCGGCGGTGCCAAGAAAAAATACAGAATTATCGACTTCAAAAGACTGAAAGACGGTATGCCCGCTTCCGTTATGACAATCGAATACGATCCTAACAGAAGCGCCAACATCGCTCTCATTCAGTATGAAGACGGCGTAAAGAGCTATATCATCGCTCCCAACGGCCTTAAAGTCGGAGATACGGTTATTTCCGGCGAAGGCGCTGACATCAAGCCCGGCAATACGCTTGAACTCAGCCAGATTCCCGTTGGTACGCTTATCCACAATATCGAGCTTGCCCCCAAAAGAGGCGCTCAGCTTGTTCGTTCCGCAGGTAATGCCGCTCAGCTTATGGCTAAGGAAGGCGATTACGCTCAGGTAAGACTTCCTTCGGGCGAAGTAAGAAAAATCAGAATCAACTGCCGCGCAACAATCGGTCAGGTTGGTAATCTCGATCATGAAAACATCTCAATCGGTAAGGCAGGAAGAAAACGCCACATGGGCTGGAGACCTACCGTTCGAGGCGTTGTTATGAACCCGAACGACCATCCGCACGGCGGTGGTGAAGGTAAGTCGCCTATCGGCAGACCGAGCCCTGTTACACCTTGGGGTAAGCCTGCTCTCGGTTACAAGACCAGAAAGAAAAAGAATATTAACGACAAGTTTATCGTTAAGAGAAGAAACGGTAAGTAATAAATTTTTGTTAATCCTGAGGAAGGAGGCATAACATTGAGCAGATCAATTAAAAAAGGACCTTACGTTGATGAACGATTATTAAAAAGAATTACCGAAATGAACGAGGCCGGCGAAAAGAGAGTTCTTAAAACATGGAAAAGAGCAAGCACTATTTTCCCTGAAATGGTTGGTCACACAATCGCAGTTCATGACGGCAGAAAGCATGTTCCGGTATACCTTACCGAGGATATGGTAGGACACAGACTCGGTGAATTTGTTCCCACAAGAACATTTAAGGGTCACGCAGGTGCTAAAACAAGCAAATAATTCGTATGCCAAAGATGATTTGGTGAAAGGAGGCAGCTTCTAATGGAGGCAAAAGCAACACTGAGCTACGCTCGTATTTCTTCAAGAAAAGTTAAAATCGTTCTTGATTTAATCAGAAATAAGCCTGTCGGAACAGCGATGGGTATTCTGAAAAATACACCCAAGGCAGCAAGTGAGCTGCTCATAAAGCTCCTTAATTCCGCAATCGCTAACGCTTCAAACAACCACGAAATGGATGTTGATAAGCTTTACATTGCAGAGTGCTTCGCTAACGCAGGTCCTACACTCAAGAGAGTTAGACCCAGAGCACAGGGAAGAGCTTTTCGTATCAGAAAAAGAACAAGTCATATCACACTGGTGTTAAAGGAAAAAGAATAAAGAAGGAGGCTTAAACATGGGCCAGAAAGTCAATCCGCATGGTCTTCGCGTCGGCGTTATCGCTGACTGGGATTCCAAATGGTATGCTCCCAAGAGCGAGTACGGCAACAATCTTGTAGAAGATTACAAGATCAGAAAAATGCTTAAAAAGATGCTTTTTCAGGCAGGCGTTGCCCGTATCGAAATCGAAAGAGCGGCTAAGGTAAGAATCAATATTCACGCTGCAAAGCCCGGTATCATTATCGGAACAAAAGGCGCTGAAATAGAAAAAGTTAAGGCAGCTGTTACTAAGCTGATTAAAAAGGATGTTATTATTAATGTCGTTGAAGTAAAACAACCCGATTTGAGTGCTCAGCTTGTAGCCGAAAACATCGCAGCTCAGCTCGAAAAGCGTATCTCTTTCAGAAGAGCTATGAAGCAGGCTATGCAGAGAACTATGAGACTTAATGCTAAGGGTATAAAAACTACTGTATCCGGCAGACTCGGCGGCGCTGAAATCGCACGCTCCGAGCATTATCATGAAGGTACTATTCCGCTTCAGACCCTCAGAGCCGATATCGACTACGGTTTCTGGGAAGCTGATACAACTTACGGTAAAATCGGCGTAAAGGTTTGGATTTACAAGGGTGAAGTTCTTCCGGATAACAAAAAGGCGCGTAAGTCGGAAGGAGGAAAATAAATGTTACTGCCTAAGAGAGTTAAATACCGCAGAGTTATGCGCGGTCGTTTAAAAGGTAAGGCGCTTCGCGGCAACAAGGTAACATACGGTGATTTCGGTATCGTTGCCACAGAGCCGGCTTGGATCACAAGCAATCAGATCGAAGCTGCCAGAATCGCTATGACAAGATATACAAAGAGAGGCGGTCAGGTTTGGATTAAGATTTTCCCTGACAAGCCCGTAACAGAAAAACCTGCCGAAACACGAATGGGTTCCGGTAAAGGTTCTCCCGAATACTGGGTAGCAGTAGTTAAGCCGGGCAGAGTTATGTTTGAAATCGGCGGCGTAAGCGAAGCCGTTTCCAAAGAAGCACTCAGACTTGCTATGCACAAGCTCCCCGTAAAGTGTAAGATTATTGCACGAGAGGAAGGTGACAGTAATGAAAACTAATGAGTTAAGAGAAATGTCCGTGGAAGAGCTCCACACCAAGGAAAACGAGCTGAGAGCGGAACTTTTTAACCTTAAATTTCAGAATGCCACAAATCAGCTCGACAATCCCATGAGAATTGTTGAGGTTAAAAAGACAATTGCACGAGTTAAAACCATTATAAGAGAACGCCGCACGGCCGCTGAATGAGAGGAGGATGTAAATAATGGAAAGAGCATTAAGAAAAACCAGAATAGGTAAAGTAACCAGCAATAAAATGGATAAGACCATTGTTGTTTCCATCGTTGATAATGTAAAGCATCCCTTATACGGCAAAATCGTAAAGCGTACGATTAAGTTTAAGGCGCATGATGAAAACAACGAGTGCAGCATCGGTGATACAGTTAAAATCATGGAAACCAGACCCCTCTCCAAGGACAAGAGATGGAGACTGGTTGAAATTGTTGAAAAAGTTCAATAATTCGGATTGGAGGATTATGTATGGTACAGCAGCAATCATTGCTCAAGGTTGCCGATAACACCGGCGCAAAAGAGCTTATGTGTATCAGAGTTTTAGGCGGCTCCACCAGAAGATACGGAAATATCGGCGATGTTATCGTTGCCAGCGTTAAAAAAGCTATTCCCGGCGGAGTTGTTAAAAAAGGTGATGTTGTTAAGGCTGTTGTTGTAAGATCCGTTAAGGGCGTTCGCCGTAAAGACGGTTCCTACATTAAGTTCGACGAAAACGCAGCAGTTATCATAAAGGACGACAAAACCCCGAGAGGAACCCGTATTTTCGGGCCGGTAGCAAGAGAGCTCAGAGACGGAGAATATATGAAGATTCTCTCTCTGGCACCCGAGGTACTGTAATTTTAGGAGGTGTAACAATTGAGTAAAGTTCACGTTAAAAAAGGCGATAACGTTTCTGTACTGTCCGGTAAGGATAAGGGCAAAAAAGGCGAGGTTTTAACAGTTATACCGTCCGATGGAAAAGTTATAGTCAAGGGCGTTAATATCGTTACAAAACATAAAAAGCCCAGAAATGCCGCAGATCAGGGCGGTATCGTCCACCAGGAAGCCGCAGTTCCGGCTTGCAAGGTTATGCTTGTTTGCCCTAAGTGCGGTAAGGCTTCAAGAACCGGCACTAAGGTCCTTGAAGACGGTGAAAAGGTTAGATTTTGCAAAAAATGCGGCGAAGTTATCGACTAATTCGCTTCGAAAGGAGGTTTATCAATGTCAAGAATGGCTGAAAAGTATAAAACAGAAGTTGCTCCTGCACTTATGCAGAAGTTTGGTTATAAAAGCCCCATGCAGATACCGAAGATTGAAAAAATCGTCGTTAATGTCGGTGTGGGCGAAGCAAAAGACGATTCCAAGGCTCTCGACGCTGCTGTAGGCGATATCGCTGCTATCACAGGTCAGAAGCCGGCTATCACCAAGGCTAAGAAGTCAGTTGCTGCTTTCAAAATCAGAGCAGGTATGAACATCGGCTGCCGCGTAACCCTTCGCGGTGAGAGAATGTACGAATTCCTCGACAGACTCTTCAATGTTGCGCTCCCCCGTGTTCGTGACTTCCGCGGAATCAACGGCAATGCTTTCGACGGCAGAGGTAACTATACCCTCGGCATTAGAGAACAGCTGATTTTCCCTGAAATTGAATATGATAAGATTGATAAAGTACGCGGTATGGACATTAGCTTTGTTACAACTGCTGCTACCGATGAAGAGGGCAGAGAGTTGCTTACATTGATGGGTGCACCGTTTCAGCGTAACTAATTGAGAGGAGGATAAACATTGGCTAAAAAAGCGATGATCTTAAAACAGCAGAAAACTCCTAAATATTCTACTCGAGCTTATACAAGATGCAAAATATGCGGCAGACCTCACGCTTATCTGCGTAAATTCGGAATTTGCCGTATATGTTTCAGAGAGTTGGCTTATAAAGGACAGATACCGGGCGTTAAAAAAGCGAGCTGGTAAAAACTGTATACTACTGGAAGGAGGTAGGAATTATGCATATAACCGATCCTATTGCTGATATGCTTACGCGTATCAGAAACGCAAATTCTGAAAAACATGAATCTGTTGATGTTCCTGCTTCTAATCTGAAGAAGGCTATTGCCCAGATTCTTTTAGAAGAAGGTTACATCAAGAATTATCAGATTATAGATGACGAAAAGCAGGGTCTTATAAAGATTACTCTTAAATACGGCGAAAACAAAACCAAGGTTATCTCCGGTCTTAAGAGAATCTCCAAGCCCGGTCTCAGAGTCTATGCCGGAAAGGATGAGCTCCCGAAGGTTCTCAAGGGCCTCGGTATCGCCATCATTTCCACTTCACAGGGAATTATGACCGATAAGAAAGCAAGACAGCTCAATATCGGCGGCGAAGTTCTCGCATTTATTTGGTAATTACTATTTTAATTATGGAGGTGTGTTAAATGTCACGAATTGGTAGAATGCCAATTACAGTGCCTGCAGGAGTAGACGTTAAAATAGATGATGCCAATGTCATTAGCGTAAAAGGTCCTAAGGGTACCCTGCAAAGAAATTTGCATAAGGACATGATCGTAAAGGTGGAAGGTAACGTGATTACTGTTGAGCGTCCTTCCGAGGATAGAGTACACAAATCACTTCACGGTCTTACAAGAACACTTGTAAACAACATGATTACGGGTGTTACTGAAGGATTTACAAAAAATCTTGAAATAAACGGTGTTGGTTACAGAGCTGCCCTTAAGGGTAAAACTCTTGAATTATCACTCGGATATTCACATCAGGTTTTTGTTGAACCCGTTGAAAACATTACTTTCGAGGTTCCCGCACCTAACCAGATTGTCGTTCACGGTATCGATAACCAGGTTGTAGGTCAGATTGCGGCGGAGATCAGAGAAAAGAGACCTCCGGAACCCTATAAGGGCAAGGGAATCAAGTACGCCGATGAACACATCAGGCGTAAAGAAGGTAAGACCGGTGCGAAGAAATAATAAAGGAGTGATATGTTGTGATTAAAAGACCGGACTCAAACAAAAACAGAGTTGCAAGACACGAAAGAGTTAGGAAGACGGTTTCCGGTACTCCGGAGCGTCCCCGTCTCAATGTTTACAGAAGTCTGAAAAACATGTATGCTCAGATTATTGATGACGTTAACGGTAAGACCTTGGTAAGCGCATCAACACTTGACAAGGAGCTCAGCGCAAACTACGGCGGAAACAAAGACGCCGCAAGAGAAGTAGGCAAGCTCGTTGCTAAGAGAGCATTGGAAGCAGGAATTAAGGCAGTTGTATTTGACCGCGGAGGATATATCTATCACGGTCGTGTAATGGAACTTGCCGAAGGCGCCAGAGAAGGCGGATTAGAGTTTTAAGAAGGAGGGTAACAAATGGCTGAAAGAATCGATGCGAATACACTTGATATTAAGGAAAAGGTTGTTTCGCTCAACCGTGTCGCTAAGGTTGTTAAGGGTGGTAGAACCTTCCGCTTTTCCGCACTTGTTGTAGTTGGTGACCAGAACGGTCATGTTGGCTGCGGTATGGGTAAGGCTGCCGAAATTCCGGACGCAATCCGTAAAGGCATTGAAGACGCTAAAAAGAATATGATTACAGTTCCGATGGTTGAAACAACCATTCCTCATGAAATTATCGGCACTTACGGCGCAGGCGAAGTTCTTCTTAAACCTGCCGGAAAAGGTACCGGTGTTATCGCAGGCGGCGGCGCTCGTGCCGTTTTGGAGCTTGCCGGAATTAAGGATGTAAGAACAAAGTGCTTGCGTTCCAACAACCCCAAGAATGTAGTTTGCGCTACAATTCAGGGACTTTCCGAGCTCAAAAACGCTGAGGAAGTTGCTAAGCTTCGCGGTAAGTCTGTTGAAGAACTGTTAGGTTAAGGAGGTTACGACGTGGCTAAATTAAGTGTTACACTCGTAAAAAGCACAATTGGCAGAAAGGACGACCAGATTGCTACGGTTGAAGCTTTGGGCCTCAAAAAAATCAGAGATGTCAAAATCCATGAGGATAATGCCGCTATCAGAGGCATGATTAAAAAGGTTTGCCATCTGGTTGAAGTTAAAGAAGTTAACTAACTGAAGGAGGTGTTAGCTGATGAAGTTACATGAACTTTCTCCTGCACCGGGTTCGGTGAAGGATGCTAAAAGAAAGGGTCGTGGTCACGGAACCGGTAACGGTAAAACTGCAGGCCGCGGTCATAAGGGTCAGAAAGCTCGTTCGGGCGGCGGCGTAAGGCCGGGCTTTGAAGGCGGTCAGATGCCCCTTGCAAGAAGATTGCCTAAGCGCGGATTTACAAACATCTTCGCTAAGGAATATGTTGAAATTAATATAGCTCAGCTTGAAAGATTCGAGAACGGAACCGTGGTTACACCCGAGCTTCTGAAGGAAACGGGCGTTATCTCCAAAATCTGTGACGGGGTCGTAGTATTGGGCAGAGGTGAAGTTACTAAGAGTCTTACCGTTCAGGCTGCCAGATTTACTAAATCTGCAGAGGAAAAAATTGCCGCAGCCGGCGGAAAGGCTGAGGTGATCTAATTGTTTAATTCGGTTATTAACGCGTTCAAGACAAAAGAGTTAAGAAGAAAAATTTTATATACAATTTTCCTTCTCATCATCTTCAGATTGGGCGAATTTATCACCGTTCCGGGCGTTAACAGAGAGGCTCTGAAGGATGCGCTCGGAAGCTTTGATGCACTCGGTTTTATGGATATGATTTCCGGTGGCGGTCTCTCTCAGATGTCCGTTCTGGCTATGTCCATCACCCCGTACATCAACTCTTCAATTATCATGCAGCTTCTTACAGTTGCTATTCCCGCTCTTGAAAGAATCGCAAGAGACGGCGACGAAGGCAGAAAGAAAATCGCGCAGTATACAAGATATCTCACGATTATTCTCGCTTTCATTCAGTCAACCGGTATGTACTTCGCTTTTACCGGCCTGATTGAAAACAGAAACGCTCTTTCTTACCTTACCGTTATCCTTTCCCTTACCGCAGGAACGGCGTTCCTTATGTGGCTCGGCGAAAAGATTACGGAAAACGGTATCGGCAACGGTATTTCGCTTATCATCTTTGCGGGTATCGTTTCCAGATTCCCGAGTATCGCAACAACAATCTATGAGAACATCAAGGCAGGTTCGCTTTCCTATATCGTTGCTCTCATATTCGTAGTGGTACTTGTCGTTGTATTCGGCTTCATCGTTCTCATGAACGACGCCGAACGCAGAATCCCCGTTCAGTATGCTAAAAGAGTTGTCGGCAGAAAGATGTACGGCGGTCAGAGCACATACATTCCGATTAAGGTTAGTATGGCAGGCGTTATCCCGATCATCTTCGCTATGTCAATCATGATGTTCCCGGCAACAATCATGCAGCTGTTTGGCAAACAGGATAACTGGGTTATGAGAAATATCTTCTCATCCAACTCCTGGATTTATATTGTGCTTTATTTCCTTCTTATATTGTTCTTTACATTCTTCTATACGAAGATTCAGTTCAATACGATCGAAATTGCCAACAATATGAAAAACAACGGCGGCTCAATCCGCGGTATCCGCCCCGGCAAGCCTACTTCCGACTATATCGATAAGTCGCTTAACAAGATTACTATGGCAGGCGCCGTATTTATCGGTCTTGTTGCAGTAGTTCCGATGATTCTCGCAAAGGTGTTCGGCCTCGGCGGAATTGCAATCGGCGGTACATCGCTCCTTATCGTTGTCGGCGTAATTCTTGAAACCGGCAAGCAGATTGAATCTCAGATGATGATGAGAAACTACAAGGGCTTCCTTGAATAATTCCGGATGGTGACAAGCATGAATATGATTATGTTAGGTGCCCCCGGAACGGGAAAAGGTACCCAGGCAGAAATAATTTCCAAGAAATATAATATTCCCACCATTTCAACCGGCGCTATGCTCCGCGCGGCTATCCGCGAGGGTACGGAGTTCGGCAAAATGGCTAAGGAATTGATTGACGCAGGTAAGCTTGTGGGCGATGATGTTATCATCGGCATGATTTCGGACAGACTTAAAAATCCCGATTGCGCAAACGGATTTATCCTTGACGGATTTCCGCGCACAATCGCTCAGGCGGACGCACTCAAAGAGCTCGGCGTTAAAATCGACCTTGCACTTTCCTTTGAAGTTGCCGATGATGTGATTATTAAGAGACTTGCCGGAAGACGCGAGTGCCCTAAGTGCGGAGCAACCTTCCATGTTGATAATAAGCCGTCGGCAAAAGGTGAAAAGTGCGATAAGTGCGATGCCGACCTTATTACCCGTGATGATGATAAGCCCGAAACTATTAAAAACCGCCTTAAGGTTTACTATGAGCAGAGCGAGCCTCTCAAAGGCTACTATGATAAAATGGGAGTTCTGAAGCAGGTTAATGCGGATGACACTCTGGATAATATCACTAAGAATGTTTTTGAGATTATCGAGGCGCTTTAATTATGATATCTGTTAAATCACAAAAAGAAATACAAAAAATGAGGGCAGCCGGAATAATTGCCGCCGAGGTTTTAGAACTTATGGAGGAAAATATTGTTCCGGGTGTCACCACGGCAGAGCTGGACAGAATCGCCCATGATTATATCACGGCACATAACGCAACGCCGTCATTCCTTAATTACAGGGGCTTCCCGGGGTCTGTGTGCGCATCGGTAAACGATGTTATAATTCACGGCATACCGAGCAAGCACAAGGTCATTAAGGAAGGCGATATCGTTAGTATCGATATAGGTGTATTCTTAAACGGCTATCATGCCGATTGCGCACGAACCTTCGGTGCGGGGAAAATCAGCAGCGAAGCACAAAGGCTGATTGATGTTACAAAGCAAAGCTTTTTTGAGGGAATCGCTCATGCAAAACAGGGTGAAAGACTCAGTAATATCTCTCATGCTATCCAGACTTATGTCGAGGATAACGGTTTTTCGGTAGTCCGTGATTTTGTAGGTCACGGCGTGGGAAGCCAGCTTCATGAGGACCCCAGTATCCCGAATTACGGCGCACCTTGCAGAGGACCGAGGCTCTATCCCGGTATGACTCTGGCAATCGAGCCTATGGTTAACCAGGGCTGCAAGGAGGTATTTGTTGCGGATGACGGGTGGACAACATACACCCGCGACCGAAAGCTCGCCGCACATTACGAAAATACCATTTTAATAACTGATAATGAACCGGTAATTCTGACGATTAAGTAGTGTATGAGGTGATTAATCAGTGGAGGATTTTTACCCGTCAGCATTCGTGAAATCTGTGGCAGGACGGGACAAGGACAGAATTTTTATCGTTATGTCCCTATGCGATCAGCGGCATGTTTTCATAAGTGACGGCAGGATGCGCAGGGTTGAAAAACCCAAAAAGAAAAAAATCAAGCATTTAAAGTTACTTGGACAGCATAGCGAATTTATAGGTAACAAACTGGCTGAGGACGGCCGTGTTTCAAACTCCGATGTGAGGGAAGAAATTTCAAGGCTGTCCGGCGGGCAAGGAAGCTAAATTTGCTTCCGGATTTCAAAGGAGGTTGGTCATCTTGGCAAAGGATGATGTTTTGGAACTGGAGGGCACGGTTGTCGAAGCCCTGCCTAACGCAGTGTTCCAGGTCGAATTGGAAAACGGTCATCAGATTCTGGCTCATATATCAGGTAAACTAAGAATGAACTTTATAAGAATTCTTCCCGGAGATAAGGTGACGGTCGAAATGTCGCCTTACGACCTGACAAAAGGCAGAATTACATGGCGGGCAAAGTAATTTTTTAAGGAGGTTTATTTCCATGAAGGTAAGACCATCAGTTAAACCCATGTGTGAAAAATGCAAAGTAATCAAAAGAAAAGGAAAAGTAATGGTTATCTGCGAAAACCCCAAGCACAAGCAGAAACAGGGCTGATGCACTGTTGCGAGCGGCTGGCATAGGGCGCAAGCCTTATGCAGCGCAACAGCATTAATATATTATTTATCCAAATAACCACAAAAAACAGGAGGTGCAAAGAGCAATGGCAAGAATCGCAGGTGTTGATTTACCTAAAGAGAAGCGTATTGAATACGGCTTGACTTATATTTACGGTATCGGTGTCCAGAGCGCAAGAAAAATCCTTGCGGAAGCCGGAATTAATCCCGATACAAGAGTTAAGGACCTTACCGAAGAAGAAAACGGTAAGCTCCGTGATATAATCGACGCACAGTACACTGTTGAAGGTGACCTTCGCAGGCAGGTATCTCTTGACATCAAGAGACTTATCGAAATCGGCTGCTACAGAGGACTTCGTCACAGAAGAGGTCTCCCCGTTAGAGGTCAGAATACAAAGAATAATGCCAGAACAAGAAAAGGTCCCAAGAAAACAATGGCAGGTAAGAAGAAGTAATCAGGAGGATTTATTATGGCTAAAACGGTCAAGAGAACGACTCACAGAAGGCGTGAGCGTAAGAATATCGAAAGCGGCGCAGCACATATCCAGTCATCGTTCAATAACACTATCGTTACAATTACCGATGTTGCCGGAAATGCTCTTTCATGGGCAAGCGCCGGCGGACTGGGTTTCCGCGGTTCTAAGAAAAATACTCCTTTTGCTGCTCAGATGGCTGCCGAAACGGCTGCCAAAGCTGCTATGGAGCATGGCCTCAAGAGGGTCGAAGTATTTGTTAAGGGTCCCGGTGCCGGAAGAGAAGCTGCTATCAGAGCGCTTCAGGGTGCAGGTCTTGAAGTCAGCATGATCAAGGATGTTACACCTATTCCTCACAACGGATGCAGACCGCCGAAACGCCGCAGAGTTTGATTGTTTCGGGTTAAGAAATTATTGAATAACATATGGAGGTGCAAATATGGCACGATATACAGCTGCAGTGTGCAGACTTTGCCGCAGAGAAGGCCAGAAGCTTTTCTTGAAGGGTGACCGCTGCTATACGGGTAAGTGCGCTTTGGACAGAAGAACCTATGCTCCCGGTCAGCACGGCCAGGCAAGAAAGAAAATGTCCGAATACGGCTTACAGCTCAGAGAAAAGCAGAAGGTTAGAAGATATTACGGAGTTCTTGAAAGCCAGTTCGGAAAATACTTTGAAATGGCTTCCAAGGCTAAGGGTGTTACCGGTGAAAACCTGCTTTCTATCCTTGAAAGCAGAATCGACAATGTTGTTTACAGAGCCGGCTTTGCTATGTCAAGACCCGAAGCAAGACAGCTTGTAAGACACGGTCACTTTACGGTAAACGGCAAAAAGGTTAACATTCCTTCCTTCCTCGTTAAGGCCGGAGATGTTATCGCCGTTAAAGAAACAAGCAGAAACAGCGTTAAGATAAAGAACGTTTGTGATGCCACAGCAGGCAAGCCTAAGGCAAAATGGCTCGACGTTGATGTTGACAATATGCAGGTTAAGGTTGTTTCCCTGGCTGCAAGAGAAGATATAGATCTTCCCATCGAGGAACATCTTATCGTCGAATTGTATTCTAAGTAATACTGAGATTTTTGATAAATCTCTTATTTTGCGAAGGAGGTTTTGCACATGTTGGAAATCGAAAAACCGAGAGTCGAATGTGTTGAACAGGCTGATGACGGTTCATACGGAAAATTTGTTGCCGAGCCATTAGAGCGTGGCTTCGGTATAACACTCGGCAATTGCTTAAGAAGAATTCTTCTTTCGTCGCTTCCGGGTGTTGCGGTTACATCTGTTAAGATCGATGGCGTTCTCCATGAATTCTCAACTCTTCCCGGGGTGAGAGAGGATGTCACCGAAATTATACTTAACATTAAAAAGTTAGCTGCAAAGCTTCATTGCGACGGACCTAAGGTTGTTTATATCGACGCGAAGGGTCCATGTGAAATCTGCGCTTCCGATATTAAGGAAGACGCCGATGTTGAAATTTTGAACGGTGACCTTCACATTGCTTCACTCAATGAGGAAGGCAGACTGTATATGGAAATTACCCTCGACCGCGGCCGCGGCTACGTTTCGTCCGATAAAAATAAGGAAAGCCTTGCACAGTCGGTAATCGGTGTGATTCCGGTTGACTCTGCGTTCACACCCGTTAAGAAGTTCAACTATACCGTTGAAAACACCCGTGTGGGCAGAGATACCGATTTTGATAAGCTTACAGTTGAAATCTGGACAAACGAAGTCATTGCGCCCGATGAGGCACTGAGTCTTGGTTCAAAAATCATGAACGAGCACCTTAACCTGTTCATCGAACTTTCCGATGCGGCTAAGGATACCGAAATCATGAAGGAAAAGGAAGAAGCAAGACCGGACAAAATTTTGAGTATGCTTATCGAGGATCTTGACTTCTCGGTTCGTTCCTACAACTGCTTGAAGCGTGCGGGAATCAATACTGTTGGCGACCTTATCAACAGAACCGAAGAGGACATGATGAAGGTAAGAAACCTGGGCAGAAAGTCTCTTGAAGAAGTTATGAATAAGCTTGTTTCATTAGGGCTGTCGCTGTCCGATGAAGAAGATCAACAATAACTAAGGAGGTAAACGACTATGGCAGGTAACAGAAAATTAGGCCGTCCCGCCGATCAGAGACGCGCTATGCTCAGAAATCTTGTTACTTCCGCTCTTGAAAACGGCAAGATTACAACTACCGAAATGAGAGCTAAGGAAACAAGAGTTATTGTCGACAAGATGATTACTCTCGGCAAAACAAATACCCTGCATTCAAGGCGTCAGGCTTTGGCTTACATCACAAAAGAAGATGTTGTTAAAAAGCTCTTTGACGAAATTGCTCCTAAATATGCTGACAGAAACGGCGGTTACACCCGTGTTGTTAAGATGGGTCCGCGCAGAGGCGACTGTGCACCCATGGCTATTTTAGAGTTAGTTTAATTATGGGTTGATAAAAAAAGCTCCGGCAATTCTGCCGGGGCTTTTTTCGTTTAAACATGTCAATCTTGTCATAAAAAAAGTCAATATAATTACAAAAAGTACTTTACTTTTTTGTGCAGATATGCTATAATATCTATAACGATGACACCATCGAATTCTAACAATAAAGGAGTAAAAGTATGAAAAAATTCAGCAGAATTATTTCAGCAGTTCTTGCGCTTTCGATAGCTGTTTCGCTTTGTGCGTGCGGTTCGTCGAACAGCGGCAAGAAAAAGGCGGGGATTATCGCAGATGACCCCGAAAAGCATGTGGATTTGGTTTGGTACATAAGGACATCCGAACCCTCAGGCTTCAAAGAAGTTATGGAAAAGGCTAACGAATATGTTGAGGAAAAGCTTAATGCAAGCCTCGACATTCAGTGCATCGAGCCCGGCGATTACGATTCCAAGGTTCAGCTCGCGCTTGCATCTGATGAAGCGGTTGACATCATCTGGACGTCAAACTGGGCAAATAAGTACGAGCCTAACGTGGCAAAGGGCGCGTTCCTTGCACTTGACGATTATCTTGAACTGCCCGAGCTCAAGTCACTTAAGGCACGCTACAAAGACGGTATCTGGGAGGCTGCAACGGTTGCAAACAAGATTTACGGCGTTCCGGTTGAACAGGTGCTTTACAACCAGGGCGGTATGACTTTCATTAAGGATGTTTCCGAAAAGTACAACCTTACCGACAAAATCAACTCCGCTTCCTCTATGGACGATATCGAAGAAATTTACGATGTTGTAAGAGAAGGCGAGTCTTCTGATTTTGCTATCACAACACAGGCCAGTCCGGGATACTTCGTTGACCACGGCGAGCGTTCCTCTACAGCCGGCGGTTTCGACATTATCAACGATAAGGTTACCGACAGCTATGATGAAACCGTGGATAACGCTAAGAGAATGAGAACCTGGAACGAAAAGGGCTTCTTCCCGGCGGATATCGCAACCCTTGATGACACAAGTTCTCTTGTTAAGCAGAAAAAGGTTTATTCCAATTATTCAAGAAACCTTCCGGGCAATGCCGGCAAGTTCAAACTTTCAAACGGTTACGATGTAATTGCAATCCCCACATCGAGAGCAATCCTGAACAGAAGCGGTGTTCAGTCAACACTCAACGCAATCAGCGCTAACTCCAAAAACCCCGTTAGGGCACTCAGGCTCATTGACCTTCTTTTTGAAGACCAGTATCTTCTGAACCTTCTTTGCTACGGTATCGAAGGCAGAGATTATGAAAAAGACCCCAACGACCCCAACAGAATGAACAGGGACGCAGGCAGCGCATATTACATTGCGGAATTTATGGTAGGCAGCCAGTTCCTTGCATACCTTGCTCCTTCCTATGAGGACGATGTTTGGGAACAGACCAAGAAGGAAAACGAGGCAGCTGATGTTGACCCGTATATCGGTTTCAGCTTTGACCCCTCTCCGGTAGAGTCCGAAATGTCGCAGATTTCTTCTGTTGGTCAGGAATATAACAAGATTATCGGTTACGGACTTCAGGACCCTGAGGTTACGGTTCCCGAAAGACAGGAAAAACTCGAAATGGCAGGTCAGAAGGTTGTTATTGATGAAATTCAGAGACAGCTTGACGAATGGCTTGCTTCCGAAGGCAAATAAAATGATATTAAAGGCGGTTCCTAAAATGGAGCCGCCTTTTTTCTGTCAAAAAAGTTTGTTTCAGAACAGTTTGGGTTTGTTTGCGAAATGGTCATATTCCGGAATTAATGTTATAATCAAAATATACTAACTTATAAAAAGGAGATTGACTATGAAAAAACTCAGCAGAATTATTTCGGCAGTTCTTGCGCTTTCGATAGCTGTTTCGCTTTGTGCGTGCGGTTCGTCAAACAGCGGCAAGAAAAAGGCGGGGATTATCGCAGATGACCCCGAAAAGCATGTGGATTTGGTTTGGTACATAAGGACTTCGGAGCCCAAGGGCTTTAAGGAGGTAATGGAAAAGGCGAACGAATATGTTGAGGAAAAGCTTAACGCAAGCCTTGACATTCAGTGCATCGAACCCGGCGATTACGATTCCAAGGTTCAGCTTGCGCTTGCATCTGATGAAGCGGTTGACATCATCTGGACATCAAACTGGGCGAACAGATATGAGCCGAATGTGGCAAAAGGAGCTTTTCTTGCGCTTGACGATTATCTTGAGCTGCCGGAGCTTGCCTCTCTTAAAGCACGCTATAAAGACGGTATCTGGGAAGCCGCAACCATAGGCGGTAAAATCTACGGCGTTCCGGTTGAGCAGGTTCTTTACAGCCAAAACGGTATGACTTTCATTAAAGATATTTCCGAAAAGTACAACCTTACCGACAAAATAGACGCAGCTTCTTCAATGGATGATATCGAAGAAATTTACGATGTTGTAAGAGAAGGCGAACCATCGGATTTCGCAATCACGACATCGGACAGCAGCTACTTCATAGACCACGGCGAGCGCTCATCTACAGCCGGCGGATATGATATTATAAACGATAAGGTTACCGACAGCTACGATGAAAACTTTGAAATGGCAAAAATCAAAAGGCGCTGGAATGAAAAGGGCTTCTTCCCGGCGGACATTGCAACTCTTGATGATACAAGCTCACTTGTCAAGCAGAAAAAGGTATACGCCAACTATTCAAGATACCTCCCGGGAAACGCCGGTAAGTTCAAGCTTTCAAACGGTTACGATGTAATTGCGCGCCCGACCGGCAGAGCCATCCTGAACCGTGGCGGAATTCAGTCAACGCTTAATGCAATCAGTGCGGGTTCCAAAAACCCCGTTAGGGCACTCAGGCTCATCGACCTTCTCTTTGAAGACCAGTATCTTCTGAACCTTCTTTGCTATGGGTTAGAGGGCAGAGATTACGAAAAAGACCCCAACGACCCCAACAGAATGAACAGGGACGCAGGCAGCGCATATTACATTGCGGAATTTATGGTAGGCAGTCAGTTCCTCGCATACCTTGCGCCTTCTTATGAGGACGGCGTTTGGGAACAGACCAAAAAGGAAAACGAAGAAGCCGATGTTGACCCGTATATCGGATTCAGCTTTGACCCGGCTCCGGTAGAATCGGAAATGTCGCAGATTTCCTCCGTAAAGCAGGAATACTCAAAGATTCTCGGTTTTGGTCTCCAGGACCCCGAGGTTGTGTTCCCCGAAAGACAGGAAAAACTCGACACCGCCGGCAGAAAAGTTGTTATGGACGAGGTTCAGAGACAGCTTGACGAATGGCTTGCAACAGAGAATAAATAATATGACCCAAAGACGGTTCTTATGCGGAACCGTCTTTTTTTGAGCAGTAATATTTGAGATAAGAAACATAAAATATTATACAAAAATACGCTTGACTTTTTCATAGTTTTATGATATATTATTAATATATATTATTAAAAGGAGAAGACACTATGAAAAAAATCAGCAGAATTATTTCGGCAGTTCTTGCGCTTTCGATAGCGGTTTCGCTTTGCGCGTGCGGCTCATCGGGGGACGGGAAAAAGAAAACGGGGATTATCGCGGATGACCCCGACAAGCATGTGGATTTGGTTTGGTACATAAGATCCTCCGAGCCTACGGGCTTCAAGGAAGTTATGGAAAAGGCTAACGAATATGTTGAGGAAAAGCTTAACGCAAGCCTCGATATTCAGTGCATCGAGCCCGGCGATTACGATTCCAAGGTTCAGCTTGCTCTCGCATCTGACGAAGCGGTTGATATTATCTGGACATCAAACTGGGCAAACAAGTACGAACCTAATGTAACAAAGGGCGCTTTTCTTGCAATTGACGATTATCTCGCGCTCCCCGAGCTTGCCTCTCTTAAGGCACGCTATAAAGACGGTATCTGGGAAGCTGCAACCATAGGCGGCAAAATTTACGGTGTTCCGGTTG
The DNA here is from genome assembly GCA_934464705.1 of uncultured Clostridia bacterium. Lineage (GTDB taxonomy): Bacteria > Bacillota > Clostridia > HGM11514 > HGM11514 > CAKSKB01. The sequence continues at coordinate 7,419 of CAKSKB010000004.1, read as the reverse complement.
AGCAGGTGCTTTATAATCAGGGCGGCGCAACATTAATCAAGGATATGTCCGAGAAGTACGGTGTTGTAGATCAGATTTATGCCGCTTCTTCAATGGAAGACCTTGAAGAAATTTTCGATGTTGTAAGAGCCGGCGAACCTTCCGACTTTTCAATCACATGCACGAACGCAAGCTATTTTACCGACCACGGCGAACGCTCGACAACCGTAGGTAATTATAATGTAATTAATGATAAGGTTGTTGATAATTATGACGAAACTCTTGAAATAGCCAAAATTAAAAGACGCTGGAATGAAAAGGGCTTTTTCCCGGCGGATATCGCTACGCTTGAGGATACCAATGCGCTTACAAAGCAGAAAAAGGTTTACTTCAACTTCTCGAGATATCTCCCCGGAAATGCCGGTAAATTCAGACTTAACAACGGTTACGATGTAATCGCAATCCCCACATCGAGGGCTATTCTCAACAGAAACGGGATTCAGTCCACGCTTAATGCTATCAGCGCAAATTCCAAAAACCCCGTAAGGGCACTTAAACTTATTGACCTTCTTTTTGAGGATCAGTATCTTCTGAACCTCCTTTGCTACGGTATTGAAGGAAGAGATTACACCAAAGACCCCAACGACCCCAACAGAATGAACAGAGAGTCGGGAGCGTACTATATCTCCGAATTCATGATCGGCAGCCAGTTCCTTGCATATCTTGCTCCTTCCTATGAGGACGGCGTCTGGGAACAGACCAAGAAGGAAAACGAGGAAGCCGATGTTGATCCGTATATCGGGTTCAGCTTTGACCCGGCTCCGGTAGAATCGGAAATGTCGCAGATTTCTTCCGTATATCAGGATTACACAAAGATTTTGGGCTACGGACTTCAGGACCCCGAAATCGTTGTTCCCGAAAGACAGGAAAAACTCGAAACGGCAGGTCTTAAGGTTGTTATGGATGAAATTCAGAGACAGCTTGACGAATGGCTTGCTTCGGAAGGTAAATAAACAATAGTAAAAATGCACAAAAGCGCGGCGCCGATTGCTGCGCTTTTGTATTTTTATTGATGTTGACAACTGGCACATAGTGTGCTATAATAATACCATAAAGTGTTGACAGGGATTAGCGTTACGCAGGCATAAGCTTTCAGAGAGCTGTCGGTTGCTGCGAGACAGTGCTTAGTGCGTATATGCGACTCACCCCCGAGCCTCCCGCCGAATTTAAGTAAGCAGGGACGGGTTTGCCGCCGTTATCATGGCAGGGCATTGATTGATGTCTGTAAAGTCGGGTTATCTTAACCAATAAGAGTGGTACCGCGGAATTTATTTCGTCTCTTGCATTGTTTGCAGGAGGCGTTTTTTATAATAACAAAAGAAAGGATTGACAAAAGTTTATGAAAATCGCATTTTCAACACTCGCTTGCCCCAATTATGACTGGAAGGATATTTTTTCCATGGCAAAGGACCTCGGTTTTGACGGTATCGAGGTAAGGCATATCCGGGAAGACGAGGCTTATTCTCCGTTTTCTCCCGAAAGATGTGAAAAAACCGCAGAAAAATTAAATAAGCTGAAAATTGAGATTCCCTGCCTTGCAACCGGCGGATGCGTTAAGCTTCCGAACTGGGACGAAAACAAGGCGGAAATTATAAGCTATATCAAGGTTGCCGAAAAAGTCGGTGCGCCTTATGTCAGGGTTCTTGCGGATCTGGACGCCGCTCCCGACGGTGAGGTTGACGATAAGCTTATCGTTTCAAGAATTAAAGAGCTTGTTCCGATTGCTGAGGAATGCGGCGTAACAATGCTCGTCGAAACAAACGGTGTTTATGCTGATACTTCAAGGCTTGCGTCACTCCTCTGCGATATTGCAAGCGACAATGTTGCCGCTCTGTGGGATGTTCACCACCCCTTCAGATTTTTCGGCGAAAAGCCCGAAACAACCCTTACAAACCTCGGCGCTTTCATAAAGCATGTTCATGTCAAGGACTCGGTAAACGAGGGCGGAAACATCGTATATAAAATCATGGGCGAAGGCGATATTCCGATTGACGATATTATGTTTGCGCTCCGCTCGATTAACTACGAAGGCTATATAACTCTCGAGTGGGTTAAAAGATGGAATCCCGCGCTCTGCGACGCCGGTATCATATTCCCCAAATTTGTTGACTTTATGTCAAAATATGTGGGCGCCGACGGCACATCTCACAAGCTTTATGACAGCATTTCCGGCAAGGGAAAGTATGTATGGCCCAAGGAAACAATCATTGATTTGACATTTCCGCAGGTTCTGGACAGAATGGTAGATGAGTTTCCCGACCAGTACTGTTTCAGATATACAACCTGCGATTATACAAGAACTTACTCCGAGTTCCGTGACGATGTTGATACATTTGCCCGTTCACTCATCGCTATGGGCGTTAAGCCCGGCGACCATGTTGCAATCTGGGCAACGAATGTTCCGGCGTGGTATCTTACATTCTGGGCAACGACCAAAATCGGTGCGGTTCTGGTTACGGTTAATACTGCGTACAAGGTTTACGAGGCGGAGTATCTTCTCAAGCAGTCAGATACGCACACGCTTGTCATGATTGAAGGATATAAAGACAGCAATTACGCCGAAATCATGCAGGAACTGTGCCCCGAACTTAAAGACCTTAAACCCGATGAGCAGCTTCATTCAAAAAGACTGCCCTTCCTCAGAAATATCATTACCGTCGACTGCGAAGTCCCCGGCTGCTGCACATGGGAACACGCAATCGAGCGCGCCTCCGAAGTGCCGGTTGAGGAGGTTTACAAGCGTCAGGCGGCAGTAAATAAAAACGATGTCTGCAATATGCAGTATACATCAGGCACAACGGGCTTCCCGAAAGGTGTTATGCTCACGCATTACAATGTTGTAAACAACGGTAAGGCTATCGGCGACTGCATGGATCTTTCGACTGCGGACAGAATGATGATTCAGGTTCCGATGTTCCACTGCTTCGGCATGGTGCTTGCGATGACGGCTTCGATGACCCACGGCGTAACGATGTCGCCGATTCCGGCGTTTTCGCCGCGCAAGGGGCTTGACTGTATCAACAAGGAAAAAATCACCTGTTTCCACGGTGTTCCGACCATGTTTATCGCTATGATGAACAACGAAAACTTTGAAAAAACAGACTTCTCGCACATGAGAACCGGCATTATGGCAGGCTCTCCCTGCCCGATTCAGACCATGCGTGATGTTATCGAGAAAATGCATATGCCCGAAATCTGCATAACCTACGGTCAGACGGAGGCTTCACCGGCAACTACGATGAGCAAAACAACGGATTCAATCGAAACCCGTGTAAATACTGTCGGCGGCCCGATTTTCGGCGTTGAGTGCAAAATCGTTGATCCCGACACCGGCGAGGACCTCCCCGATAATGTTGACGGCGAGTTCGTTGCAAGGGGGTATAATATAATGAAGGGATATTACAAAATGCCCGCCGCTACCGCTGCGGCAATCGATGAGGACGGCTGGCTCCATTCGGGCGACCTTGCAAGAAGAACTCCCGACGGGCTGTTCAAAATCACCGGCAGAATCAAGGATATGATTATAAGAGGCGGCGAAAATCTCTATCCGAAGGAAATCGAGGACTTTATATACACTCACCCCAAGGTTAAGGACGTGCAGGTAATAGGCGTTCCCGATAAGCAGTACGGCGAGGAGGCTATGGCTTGCGTAATCACCAAAGAGGGTGAAAATCTTACAGAAGAAGAACTCAGAAAATTCATGGTTGAAAACATCGCAAAGCACAAGGTTCCGAGGTATGTAAGGTTTGTTGAGTCCTTCCCGATGAACGCTGCAGGTAAAATTCTTAAATATAAAATGCGTGAGGACGCAATCGAATATCTTGGTCTTCAGGACGCAAGCAAAATAGTAACGGCGTAAATATATGACAGCGGGCGGCGCACAGGTTATTCTTGTGCGCCGCTTTTAACGCTTGTTGCGGCGTGTTCTATACTCTGTGCGTGTGGCTCCGGCTTATTGTCATTGAAAGGCATATATAATAAATAGGTAGAAAAAAGTATGCGCAGATGAAATCGGAGAGCTATATAAGGTAAAGATTTTGTCTGTCGCATGCTTTGTGTTACAGTTTTTTAGTGATGTTGCACAAAAAACGGAGGCTAAATTTGTGAAACATTACCCTCAAAAATGTGTTGCCTGTTTTTCGGGAGTATGATATAATATTTATACGATATTTTTTAATAAAGGAGAAATAGCAATGAAAAGAATGATCAAACCGGCAGCACTGCTCCTTACGATTGTCATGGTATGTTCCATGCTCTGCGCATGCGGCTCTGACAAAAAGGGCGGCAGCAAAACAGGCTTAATCGAGGACAATCCGGACGAACACGTTAAACTCGTGTGGTACATAAGAAGTTCCGAACCTCAGGGCTTCAAGGAAGTTATGGAAGAGGCTAACAAACAGCTTAAAGAAAAGCTTAATGTTACGCTTGACCTCCGCTGCGTTGAAGCCGGCGACTATGATTCAAAGCTTCAGCTTGCTGCAGCTTCCGGTGAGGAGTTTGACCTCGTATGGACGGCTTCGTGGGCAAACAACTACGAGGGAAATGTTACAAAGAATGCATTTACGGATATTACGGATTATCTGGAAAGCCCCGAGCTTAAATACATCCGCAATCTCTACAGAGACGGCGTTTGGGACGCCTGCAGGGTAAACGGCAGAATTTATGCTATCCCGGTTGAGCAGGTTATTTATGACCAGCCCGGTATCTGGTTTATCAAGAGCTATATGGAGAAGTACGGTATCAATCCTTACGAAAAGCTCAAAACCACCGATGACCTCGAAGATATTTACCAGACGGTTCATGACGGCGAACCGGGTCTTATCATGTGCACAACCGGCAACAGAGTTTGGGATGTGCAGACATCTGCCGTTGTATCGAATTTTGCAATTGATAAAGACGGCAACGTCATCGATGTAGACACTCTGCCCGACCATGGGCTTGTGTGGGCAGAAAGAATGAGAGACTGGAACGAAAGAGGTTTCTTCCCGGCGGATATTGCGACCTTCTCTGAAGAAGATTCCTATATCAAGCAGGGTAAAATTCTCAGCCGTTACGCAAGATATCTCCCCGGCTCCGAGGGCAAAACAAGAATCAGCAACGGTTTTGATGTAAATCACGTTGCGACCGGCAACAAGCTTATTTCAAGAAATTCCGTTCAGTCCACGCTGACTGCGGTAAGCTTTACATCAAAGCACCCCATGCGTGCGCTCAAGCTTATGCAGCTTATGCATGAGGATGAAGAATTGCTTAACCTCATCTGCTACGGTATAGAGGGCAGAGATTATACAAAAGACCCCGAAAATCCGCACAGAATGAACAGAGAATCCGGCAGCTACTATATTGCTGAATTTATGGTAGGCAGCCAGTTCCTCGCATACCTCGTTCCTTCTTATGAGGACGGTGTTTGGGAAGAAACAAAGAAAGAGAACGAAGCTGCGGATATCGATCCTTACATCGGTTTCTCGTTTGACAGAAAGCCTGTTGAAACAGAAATTTCGAATGTTGCGGCTGTAGGTGAAGAGTTTAAGGGTCTCGGTACCGGTCTTTATGAAGATGTTGAGTCAACTTATGCGGAAAAGGAAGACAAACTTAAAAAAGCAGGTTCTGACATCGTTAAGGAAGAAATTGAGCGACAGCTCAAAGAGTGGAAGGCCGCTCAGTAAAATAATCAAGTAATTTAATAACCGTTTGGGCAGACGGAAATCAAAGTCTTAAATAAGGCTTTGGTTTTCGTCTGTCTGCGGTTATGGATTAAATAAAATTTTATAAGGAGAAGGTTATGAAGAAGTTTCAAAAAACAATTGCTCTGATTCTGAGCCTCACGGTTGTGCTCACCGTAATGTGCTCATGCGGCAGCAAAAAGGAAGAAAAGAAGGTTTATAAGGATACCGACGAGCATGTTAACCTTGTTTGGTATGTTTCTGCAACAGAGCCAGTAGGCTTTGCAGAGGTTCTGGAAAAGGCAAATGAGTATCTTAACGAAAAACTTAATGTTACGCTTGACCTCCGTGTGGTTGACAGCGGTGACTATGAAACAAAAATGCAGCTTGCGCTTGCTTCCGGTGAAGATGTTGACCTTATCTGGACATCAAACTGGAAATTTAATTATGAATCGAATGTTCTCAAAAATGCATTCCTTGCACTTGACGACTACCTCGATTCCCCCGACCTTAAGGACTTGAAGAATTATTATTCCGAGGGTATCTGGGAAGCTGCGAAGGTTTCCGGTAAGATTTACGGTATGCCTATGGAGCAGGTTATGTATAACCAGAAGGGTCTGCATTTCGGTGATAAAACATATCTTGATAAGTACGGTTATACCAACTACTATGACCAGGTTCATGACATGGATGAGCTGACCGACCTTTTCCAGACCATTCATGACGGTGAGGCGAACGATCCCTCGTTCTATATTATTTCAACAACACAGACCGACTTTTTCATCCCCGAGATGACGGTGATTTCATCCGGCTGGGAAATCAATTCCGACGGCGAAGTTACCGACAGACGCGACGAGTATGACGAATGGCGCTATCAGATGTACGACTGGAATAAGCGCGGATTCTTCCCGCCGAGCGTAACAAGCGGCGGCGACGGCAGCAACCTTAATATTCTTGCGTCGTATTGCAGATACCTTCCGGGCGCTGAAGGAAAGGCTAAGCTTTCGGATAAAAAGCACAGGGATCATATCGTTGTTCCCACAACAGAGCCTTTCATGGGCAGAAACGGCGTTCAGTCCACACTCACAGCCGTTGCGGCTACCTCAAAGAACCCGATTCGTGCGCTTAAGCTTTTGTATCTCACCCACACCGATGAGTATCTTCTGAACCTCCTTTGCTACGGCATTGAGGGCAGAGATTACACCAAGGACCCCGAAAATCCGCACAGAATGAACAGGGAAGAGGGCGGATACTATCTTGCGGAATTCATGATCGGAAGCCAGTTCCTTGCATACCTTGCTCCTTCCTATGAGGACGGCGTTTGGGAAGAAACCAAGAAGGCAAACGAAGAAGCGTATGTTGACCCGAACATCGGCTTCTGCTTTGATCCGTCAGCTGTTGAATCCGATATTTCTCAGGTTTCTGCAGTTAAATCGGAATACGCCAACATTCTGGGATACGGACTTCAGGACCCCGAGATTTCAATTCCCGAGTATTACAAAAAGCTTGAGCTTGCAGGATTTAACCAGATTGGTGATGAAATCAAAGCTCAGTATAAGCAGTGGAAAGACGAAAATAAATAAAACGGACTGCAAAAGTGTGCAGACCGCATAGAGAAAAGGGATTCGCCCATTCGGGCGAATCCCTTTATCTGTCAAATCCGGTTGCTCTTAATAATTCTTTGTGATTTTCAAGAGCTGCAAGATACAAGCTTTCTATC